>DATJUA010000162.1:0-74751 GCA_035502815.1 Solirubrobacteraceae bacterium | reverse complement strand
CAACGGGTGGTACGCGTCGGGACTGATCGAGGTCAAGCAGGCCCTTCCAGCCGAGCGGGGACTGGCCGAGTCCCTGCTCGCGCCGATGAACTTCTCGATCTTCTACGACAACCGGGCCCAGACCGGCTGCGACGTCAACTCCTCGTTGCCGGGCGATCCGCCGACGGGCCAGATGTACGGCGGCTACTACGTCGACCAGGGCCCGGCTGGCTACCACAACAGCGCGCTGTACAGCGATCCCCGGATCGCGATGTACATCGGGATGGGTCGCCACCAGATGCCCGGCGACGTGTGGTGGCGCTCGTGGCGGACCGATCCGCCGCCGTTGTGCGCCACCGATCCAACGCCGTCGTCGGATCCGGGCACCGGCTACTGGGCGACCTACACCGACCCGCAGTCCGGCAAGCGGTTCCAGGTGTGGGAGGGTCACTACACCTACCCGGGCACCAATCTCACGTTCGTGCCCACGTTCGCCGGCGGGATGTTCGAAGGACTGATGGCCAACCTCGTCGTGCCCGAGACCGAGTGGGGGCCGCACAGCTTCGGCCTGAACGACGAGCGCTGGGCGGAGGTGCAGGTTCGGTACGCGACAGACGAGCTCGGCTACCCGGTGTGGGGGATGTCACCGTCTTCGACGGCGGACGACACCGGCGAGTACGGCGGCTTCGGGGTCGAGGGCCAGGCGTTCGGGACCGGCAACCCGCTCGCCTGGTGCACGACGTGCGCCACCGAGAACACGGTCACCCCGCACGCCTCGGCGATCGCGCTCCCGGTGCTGCCCCAGCAGGCGTTTGCGAATCTCGTGAAGCTGCGGAAGCTGTACCCGGGGATCTACACGGGCGACGGCGGGTTCTACGACGCGGTCAACCCGGTCACCGGGGAGGTCGGGCACCGCCGGCTCGTGCTCGACCAGTCGATGATCATGGCCGGGATCGACGACGCGCTCAACCACGACGCGCTACAGCGGTACTTCGCGGCGGATCCGGAGTCGTGGGCCGCGCGGGTCTACCTGGGCGAGGAGAGGATGTCGCTGGGGTAGGCCTCGCTACGACTCGTAGGACCCCGGGACCCACGCGCGGGTGAATACCGCGATCGCGTTCCACGCGTTGATCGCGACGATCAGGCTGACGAGGGCCGCGACCTCGTCGGGGCTGAAGTGCTTCTCGACCGCGTCGTAGTCGTCGGTCGGCACGTGGTCGCGGGCGAGTAGCGTGACCGACAGCTGACGCTCGCCGAGCTGATCCGCTCGGGCGCGTATGACCGCCACGTCCGCGGCTCGCGTCTGGCCTACCGTCGGCGCCGGGACCGGCTGGTGGCCGAATTGCGCCGGCACGCGCCGGAAGCGCGGGTATCGGGCATCGCCGCGGGACTGCACGCGTTGATCGACCTCCCGGCTGGTGTTACCGAGCGCGCGGTCATCGCCGGCGCGCGCGAACGTGGCCTGGCTCTGACCGGCTTGGCGACCTTCGACCACGGTTCTGCGCGCAGCCGTCAGGCGCTCGTCGTCGGCTACGCCAAGCCGCCCGAGCACGCGTTCACCGCGGCGGTGGCCCGGCTCACGGCGGCGCTCGGCGCGTTTGCACCATAACTAGATCGAGCCGGCGCTAGAACACCGCGCCGAGCAGGGTTGCCGCGGATGCGAGTTACCGGGGACGCGAGTTGCCGGGGACGCACGGAGTTCCGGGTTTCGGCACACTCGGCGCCGCCCGGAGCGCGAACGTGCCGAAACCCGTGCAGGAGCCGGGTGAATCGGCGTTCACCGCAGGGGGCGGGGTGAGTGTGCCGAAACCCGGGAGCGGTGGGGGCGAGTGCGACGAAACTTGGGACCGCGGGCAAGCGGTCGAGACCGGGGGCCGGCGGCGCTCTAGGACATCCCGTTCAGCGCTGCCGCAAGGCGGTCAACCTCGTCCACGCTGTTGTAGTGGATGAAGCCGATCCGGACCGCCTGGTGGTCATAGCCGAGCTGGCGGTAAAGGCCCAGCGAATACCAGGAGTCGTGGGCCCAGACGCCCATGCCGTCCGTGGCCAGCCGGGCCGCGACATCGTCCGCGGGCACGCCGGCGACGTTGACCAGGAAGGTGGGCACCCGACCCTCCATGCTGGGCAGCCCGTATACGGTCACCGCGTCGGACAGTCCGTCCAGGAACCGTTCGCCGAGCCCGCGCTCGTAGGGCGTGATTGCGGCGAAGCCGCCGATCGAGTCGAGGTAGTCGACCGCGGCGGTGAAGCCGGCCAGCAGCTCGTAGGGCTGCGTGCCGGTCTCGAACCGCCGCCCGAGCGGGGTGGTCGGCGCTGGCCGGGCCTTGTACGGGCGCCACTGCTCGATCACTTCGGCGCGGCCGTAGGCCATACCCAGGTGTGGTCCGCAGAACTTGTAGGGCGAGCAGATCAGGACGTCGGCGTCGATCGCACGCACGTCGATCGGCTCGTGGGCGGCGTAGTGGACGGCGTCGATCCAGGCCAGCGCGCCGGCGTCGTGGGCCAGCCGGCAGACCCGCGCCGCATCGACCACCGTCCCGATCGCGTTGGAGGCCCAGGCGAACGCCACCACCCGCGTGCGGTCGGACAGCTTGGATTCGAGATCAGCGTAATCCAGCGTTGTGTCGGGATTGAGCTCCACCGAACGCACGATGAGGTCGCGGTCGTGCGCGAGCTCGAGCCAGGGAGAGACGCCCCCGTCGTGGTCCAACGCCGAAACGAGGATCTCATCGCCGGGCGCAAATGTCCGGCCGGCGGTGCGCGAGAGCGTGAAGTCGAGTGAGGTCATGTTCGGGCCGAAGATCACCTCGTGCGGCTGGCAGCCCATGAAGCGGGCCGCGGTCGTTTCGGCGCGCTCGAGGATCTGCCCCACCCGCCGGCTGGTCTCATACCCGGCGCCGAGGTTCGCGCTGGCCTCGCGCAGGGTGCGCGCCACCGCCTCGCCCACCTCGTCGGGGACCTGCGAGCCCCCGGGGGCGTCGAAGAAGGTGAACCCTGTCTGCAGCGCCGAGAAGCGCTTCCGGACAGCGGCAACGTCCAATTCGTCCACAATCTGCGTCATAACGCAAAACCAAGACTAGTTGGCTTAGGCTCCGCCCGCCATGATGGTGCGGGCAGTATGTACCGATTCGTCCAACGCCGAAGCAGGTTCCACGCCTGGCAAGGCGAATCTGCCGGCGTGGGGCGTAACAGGGAGAGATCGGTGGCGCTCGAGCAGGCGGTGATCGAATGCGAGCCGCAAGGCTCGGCCAATCGCGCCAACGGTGAAGCTGAAGAGGTGCTGTTCGTGATAGCGGGCTCGGGCGCGTTGCGCGCGGGGAGCGAGAGGCATGCGCTCGAGCCCGAGACGGGGGTCTATCTGCCCCCCGGCTCCGAATACGCACTCGAGAACGAGGGGTCCGCGCCGCTGCGTATGGTATCCGTGCGGATACGTGATCCCGCCCCCGTGAGCGGTGGCGACGGGGGTGCCGCGTCAGCACCGCCCGTGAGCGGTGCTGATGGGGGTGCCGCGTCACCACCGCCCGTGAGCGGTGGCGATGGGGGTGCCGTCTCACCACCGCCCGTGAGCGGCGGTGACGGGGCGCCGGCGGATGGGAGGCCCGATGCGGGCGAGCCGGCCAAGGTCGTGGTCCGGCGGCTGGCCGACCAGGAGGACCATTCGGCGACCACCGAGCGCATGTTTCGGATCGTGGCCGATCCGAGCACGGGACTGCACTCGGCCACCCATTTCGTCGGCTACGTCCCCGCGGTGCGGGCGGCCGACCACTTTCACACTTACGACGAGGTCATCTACGTGCTCGATGGGACGGGCACGTTCACCGTCGGCGACGAGGTCCGACCGATCGGCCCCGGCTCGCAGATCGAGCTGCCGCAGCGCACGGTGCATTGCCTCGAGAACACGGGCCAGGGCATGATGCGCCTGGTCGCGGTGTTCCGACCGGCCGGCTCGCCGGCCTACGCGTATTACCCCAACGGCGAACCGGCCTACCCCGGGACGCCGCCATTGGAAGGAGTCGGCGGCGCCTGACGGCGGCGCCTTGTGCCGGTCATGACCGACCAACAGCAAATCGGATGGTCGGCGGCGCCTGACGGCGGCGCCTTGGCCCCCAGGAGGAGGAAGTAAGCAAGTGAAGGTACGTATCGGCTTCGCTGCCTTGGCGCTGTCCGCATTGATCGCGGGCGGATGCGGGAGCAGTAGCAGCAACAGCAGTAGCAAGAGCAGCAGCTCAGCGACGACCGCCGCCGCGAGCAGCAGCTCGAAGTCGTGCACGGCATCGATCGCGATCGAAGGTCCGTTCACCGGCCCGGTGGCGCAGGTCGGCCTCGAGCAGCTGCACTTCGCCCAGCTCGCCGTGGCGAACGACAATGCGGCGAACCACACCAATGTGACGCTGGCTCAGGACGACACGCAGCTCACCCCGTCGATCGCGGTGTCAAAGACACAGTCGATCGTCGCCTCGAATGCCGTCGCGGTCGTGGGACCCGCGGGCAGCCAGGAGGTCGAGGCCGTGGGCCCGATCTTTGGCAAGGCGGGCATCGCATTCATCTCCGGGTCGGCGACGCTGCCGGCGCTGGCCACGGACGGCAAGAACCCGACGTTCTTCCGGGTGGTTCCCGACGACGACGTGCAGGGCCCGCAGGACGCCAACTACATCGTCAACCATCTACACCCGAAGGCCATCCTCATCATCGATGATGACGAGGCCTACTCCCAGGGTTTGGTCAACGTGATGCTCCCGATCTTCAAGAAGGCCGGGATCCCGACCGACCACCAGACCCTCAACGGCACCGACACCGGCGCAACGCTGGCCGCGGCGCTCAAGTCGCTGGTCACCTCGCACCTGACCTCCGCCGACGGCGTGGCCGTCGTGCCCTGGCAGACGGCGACGCAGGCGCAGCAGTTCGGGCTCGACGCCAAGGCGGCGGGCAAGTCGACGATTCTGTTCGGGACCGACGGCGACAACTCGCCGTCGCAGTTCAACATCCCGGGCAGCTACGTGTCGGCGTTCGGCCCCGACATCTCGGGCAACCCGAGCCCGCTCGACAAGTCGATCGTCACCGGCGTGGCCAAGTACGGTCCGTACGGGGCATTCGGCCTGCCCACCTACGAGGCCGCCGACGTGGCCATGAAGGCGATCGCGTCGGTCTGCAAGGCGGGTCAGACGCCGAGCCGCTCGAACGTGCTGGCGGCGATCAAGACGACGAACATCGCGGCCAACGCGAACCCGCTCGGGATTCCCGTCGCGTTTGCCTCCAACGGCGACCTGGCGGGCAACTACGGCTACCTGTTCCACATCAACAGCGCAGGCAAGTACGTAGAGATCCCCCCGAAGTGACAGAGAGAAGATCAGATTGGTCGGCGGCGCCTGACGGCGGCGCCTCAGGATTCGTCGGCGGCGCCTGACGGCGGCGCCTTAGTAGTCCTCGGCGGCGCCGCCCGCGATACTCCGCGGGTGGCGCCGTCAGCTGTCTAGGACGAACAAGGGGCACTCCAGCGTGCAGGTCTTCATCCAAACACTCGTCAACGGGCTCGTAACGGGCAGCCTCTACGCGCTGATCGCGCTCGGCTACACGATGGTCTACGGCGTCCTCAAGCTGCTCAACTTCGCGCACGGCGACGTCTACATGGTCGGGGCCTACGTCGGCTACTTCGTGATCCAGTGGTTCGGCGGACCGAACCACCTATCGATCCCGGTGCCGTTGCTGATCGTCCTGATGCTCGTGATCGCTGGGCTCGGGACGGGCTTGCTCGGAGTCGCAATCGAGCGGTTCGCCTACCGCCCGCTCCGCGACGCGCCCCGAATAGCCCCATTGATCACCGCGCTCGGCGTGTCGTTCGTACTCGAGAACACCGTCCTGTTGCTGTTCGGCGGCTTCGTGCGCAGCTACAACACGACGGACTTCATCTCGGACACGAACGGGATCCACATCGCCGGCGCACACATCGACAGCGTCGAGATCACGATCTTCGTTCTCACCGGGCTGATCTGCTTTGCGCTCCTTCAGATCGTCAATCGCACCACGCTGGGCAAGTCGATGCGCGCGGTGGCGTCCGATCGGGAGGCGGCCGAAATGCTCGGGATCAACGTCGACCGGACGATCGCGCTGACCTTCTTCATCGGCTCGGTAATCGCGGGCGTCGCGGGCGTGATGTCCGGTCTCGAGTTCCAATCGATCTCGAACACGATCGGCTTCCTGGCCGGGCTCAAGGCGTTCACGGCCGCGGTGGTGGGCGGCATCGGCAGCATCACGGGTGCGATGGTCGGCGGCCTCTTCATCGGCCTGTGCGAGGCGTTCAGTCTGAGCTATATCTCTGAGAAGTACTCGGACCTGATCGTGTTCGGGATCCTGATCGTGACGATGCTCGTGCGCCCGACCGGGATCTTCGGTCGTCGCGCGCTCCAGAAGGTCTGATGCCCCAGATCGGCGTCGACGAGTGGGTCGCCCAGTCCGGCGAACGCCGCGACCAAGGCACGGGCGCGCGGCGCGTCCTCTCCGAGCTCGACGCGCGCGTCGGCTGGTGGCCCCGGCTGGCGCTCGCGGCGCTGTTGGGCCTCGCTTTCGGTCTCTCGACCGGCAACGTCAACCTGCTCACGATCGGCTTCACGTGCCTGCTCTACGCGATCCTCTCGCTCGGGCTGAACATCGCCGCAGGCTGGTCGGGACTGCTCGACCTCGGCTACATCGCGTTCGTCGGCTTTGGCGCGTACGGGTACGCGATCTTCTCCTCCTCGGCGCTCGGCACGGGCGGCATGGGCGGCGCCCACCTGGCGGCGTTCGAGTCGATCCCGATCGTGGTCATCGCCGGCGGCCTGGTCGGCGTGGTCATCGGCCTGATTGCGCTGCGACTCGAAGGCGATTACCTCGCGATCGTGACGCTGTTCGTCGGCCAGGCGTTCTTCGAAGTGGTCAACAACGTCGACCCGGGGACGCTGGGAGGCGTCAACGGCATCTACTCGATCGACCCGCTGCACGGCCTCAGCGGCAACGTCTCCAGCCCGCGCGGCTACTACATCGTCGCGCTGATCGTCGTGGCCGGGCTGGCCGCGCTCCTGCACCTGCTCGACACCTCGCGAACCGGACGCGCCTGGCGCGCGCTGCGTGACGATCCGCTGGCCGCGTCGGCGATGACGATCCCGGTCAACAAGCTCAAGGTGATGGCGTTCAGCTTCAGCGCCGCGATCGGCGCCCTCGGAGGCACGCTGTTCGCTGCCCAGACATCGAGTGTATTCCCGACCAACTTCACCGAGAACATCCTCATCCTGATCTTCGCCTGCCTCGTGTTGGGCGGCGCCGGCAGCATCGCGGGGGCGATCGCCGGCGGGATCATCGTGTGGGCGCTCGAGCAGATGCTGGGAAGCCCGACCGACGCCGGCTACCTGTTCTACGGCCTGATCCTGCTCACGCTGTTCTGGAAGATCAGGCCGTGGTGGAAGCTCGGGGCCGTGCTCGCCGGCATCGTCGTGCTCGGTTTCGCCGCACACGCGATCGTGGGGGCGATCTCGAGCTCGGCCACGGCCGGCCATCCGGGCAGCAGCGGCTGGATCGGATCGGCGGTCAAGCACTGGGTGATCGTCCCTGCCGATGCCACCGGCTACGGGAACATCCTGTTCATCCTGGTCATCTGCCTCGTCCTCGTGCTCGTTCGCGTGCAGGGAGTCGTGCGCCTCGCGCTCGTCGTGCCGACGGTGTACCTGGCGGCGTGCTGCTGGGAGTCGCGGCTGATCGTCAACCCGGCGATCACGACGCAGATAATGCTCGGCGTGATCCTGATCGTGACGATGGCGGCACGGCCCAACGGGCTGCTCGGAGCTCGACGCATCGAGATGGTGTGAGCCCATGACCGACGGTGCCGCAGCGAGGCCGCCCTTGCTCGAGCTCGACAAGCTCTCGCTGTCGTTCGGAGGGCTCAAGGCCCTGACCGAGCTCGACCTCCAGGTCGCCGAGCGCGAGATCGTCAGCGTGATCGGGCCCAACGGCGCCGGCAAGACGTCGGTGTTCAACGTGATCACCGGCGTCTACAAGCCGACCTCGGGTGACGTGCGGTTCGCCGGGCAGAGCATCTCCGGAAAGCGCCAATTCCGGATCACCCGTCTCGGGATCGCCCGGACCTTCCAGAGTCTGCGCCTGTTTCAGAACATGACGGTCAAGGAGAACGTCAAAGCTGCCACCTACGGTCACACCAAGGCCTCGCCTCCGGAGTCGATCCTCCGCCTGCCGCGCGCGCGTCGCGAGGAGCGCGAGGTCGACGAGCTCGCCGAGGAGGTGCTGTCGTTCTTCGGCGAACGACTCAAGGGCTACCGCTGGAACCAGCCGGCCTACGTGCTCTCCTACGCGAACCGCCGGCGGCTCGAGATCGCCCGCGCGCTGGCCACGCGCCCCCGGCTGCTGCTGCTCGACGAGCCGGCCGCCGGCATGAACCCGAACGAGACGCTCGAGGTAACCGAGGTGATCGGCCGGCTGCGCGACGAGCTCGGTCTGGCCATCCTGGTGATCGAGCACGACATGCACGTCGTCGAGGGGATCTCCGACCGTGTCGTGGCGCTCGACCACGGCGTCAAGATCACGGAGGGATCGTTCGACGCGGTGGCGACCCACCCGGCCGTGGTCGAGGCGTACCTCGGTCGCGACCCGGAGGCGCTGGCTGAAGCCAATGCGCCGCCCTCAGGCACCGCCGACCATCTGTAGTCCTTTGTTGCTCGAGCTCGAAAACGTCACGACGTACTACGGCCAGATGCGGATCCTCCAGGGGGTCGCGCTGTCGGTCGACGCCGGCGAGCTCGTGTGCCTGCTGGGAGGCAACGCATCGGGAAAGTCGACCACGCTGAAGACGATCCTCGGGATCGTCCGCCCGCGCGCCGGGCGCGTGCTGCTCCAGGGCCGGGATGTCAGCCGCTGGCCGGTCGCCCAGCGAATCGCCGGTGGGCTGGCCATCGTCCCGGAGAACCGCCGGCTGTTCGGGCAGATGACCGTGCGAGAGAACCTCGAGCTTGGTGCCGTGCTCCAGGACGGCAGCACGTTCGATGCCGACCTCGAGCGCGTCCATACGCTGTTCCCGCGGCTGGAAGAGCGCAAGAACCAGCTGGCCGGAACGCTGTCCGGGGGCGAGCAGCAGATGGTGGCAATGGGTCGCGCGTTGATGTCAAGGCCGCGGCTGTTGCTGATGGACGAGCCGTCGATGGGCCTCTCGCCGGCGCTCGTGCAGCAGAACTTCCGGATCATCAAGGAGGTTCACGACTCCGGTGTGGCGATCCTGATGGTCGAGCAGAACGCGACCATGGCGCTGTCGATCGCCGATCGCGGGTACGTGCTCGCGACCGGGCACATCGTGCTCGACGGCTCGGCGTCCGAGCTGCTCCATCACGACGAGCTCAAGCGCGCGTACCTGGGACGCTAGCGTCGCCATGCGAGGTCAGACGCCGCCGTGAAGCCATGGCATGACATCACCGATCCCGACCTGGCGAAGGCGCTGGCGCATCCTCTGCGCACGCGCATCCTGGCCGCGCTCGAGGGTCGCACCGCGAGCCCCAGCGAGCTGGCCGGCGAGCTCGACGCCTCGCTCGGCGTCGTCAGCTATCACGTCCGGCGCCTCGAGGCGCTCGGACTTCTCAAACTCGTCAAGCGCGAGCCCCGGCGGGGCGCGGTCGAGCATTACTACGTCTCGACGGGGCGGCCCCGTATCACCAACGCCGCCTGGGGCAAGCTCCCCAAGATCGTCAAGGACGCCTCGATCAAGGCCGCGGTTGACCAGGTCGGCGCGTATGTCACGGCCAGCGCCTCCGAGGGCGGATTCAACGCCGCCGAGGCACACATCACGCGCAGCCCGGTCACCGTCGATAGCAAGGGCTGGCAGGCGCTGGCGCGTGAGCTCGACGCCCTGCTCGGTCGCATCGCCAAGATCGAGGCGGCGAGCAAACAGCGGCTCGCCCGCGCCGACCACGCCGACGAGCAGGAGGCCACCGTCGTCCTGATGCTCTTCCAGTCGCCCGCCGACGTGCCCGAGCCGCCCGCCCCGGGGCCCCACCGCAACCGTGGACGGGCGAGCCGCCAGCGTCGGAAGGCCTGACCCGATCGCGAACGATCACACCCAGGCGCTGAGCCGCGAGGCCGCGGCCGAGCTCGACGCGCGCGATCCCCTGCGCGGGTTCCGCGAGCGGTTCGTGATCGACCCCGAGGTCGTGTACCTGGACGGCAACTCGCTCGGCTGCCTGCCGCGGGCGACGGTGCCCCGCCTCGAGAACATCGTCGCGCAGTGGGGAGCGCGGGGTATCCGCGGCTGGGATGAGGGATGGCTCGAGTTGCCGCTCGAGATCGGCGACCGCCTCGGATCCGCGGTGTTGGGAGCCGCGCCCGGCCAGACCGTGATCGGCGACTCGACCACGGTGTGCTTCTACAAGCTGGCGAGCGCCGCGCTGGACGCTCGCCCCGGCCGGGGCCAAATCCTCACCGACGTCGACAACTTTCCGACCGACCGCTATGTGCTCGAGGGGCTGGCCGCCGCGCGGGGCCTCGAGCTGGTGTGGCTCGAGGGCGATCGCGCCGGCGGTCCCGACCCTGCCAGCGTCGCGTCGCTGGTAGGGCCGCAGACCGCGCTCGTCACCTTCTCGCACGTCTCCTACCGCTCGGCGCATGTTGCCGACATGGCCGCGATCAGCCGGATCGTCGAGGACGCCGGCGCGCTGATGCTGTGGGACCTCAGTCACAGCGCCGGCTCCGTGAAGCTCTCGCTCGATGGAGACCACGCCGGCCTGGCGGTCGGGTGCACCTATAAATATCTGAATGCCGGTCCGGGAGCGCCCGCGTACATGTATGTGCGCCGCGATCTACAGTCGGAGCTGCGCCAGCCGATCTGGGGCTGGCTGGGCCGGCGCGACCCGTTCGAGATGGCGCCGGGGTACGAGGTTGTGCGCGGAATGCAGGGCTTTCTGTCCGGCACGCCGCCTATTCTTTCGCTTGTCGCCGTCGATGAAGGCGTGCGACTGGTAGCCGAGGCCGGGATCGAGGAGATCCGGGCCAAGGGCGTGGAATTGACGGAATTCGCCGTCGCGCTGGCGGACGCGGTTCTGGCGCCACGGGGGGTGTCGGTGGCCTCGCCGAGAGAGGCGGCGCGGCGCGGGGCACACGTGGCGCTCGCGCATCCGAACGCGCGAGAGCTGTGCGCGCGGTTGGTCGCGGACGGCGTGATCCCCGACTTCCGGAGACCCGACGTGATCCGATTCGGGCTCTCCCCGCTCACGACCCGGTTCGTGGACGTGTGGGACGGAGTGGAGGCGCTGCGCCGGTTCGTTTGAGCGTGCGGATCGACGGCGCGGCCTCGACCGAGTGGATCCCGGGCAGGGTGGCCAGACGCCGGTTCAGGTACTCGTACATGTGGCGTGAGTCGGTGAAGACCACGCTGGCGAACAGGTTCGTGCGCCCCGTCGTGGCCCCGGCGTAGGCGACCTCGGGATGCGTGGCCAGCGCCGTGCCCACGGACTCGAGCTCGCTCGGCGCCACCGACAGCCACAGGTAGGCGTGGGTGTTCATCCCCAGGGCCCGAGTGTCGATATCGATCTCGAAAACGAGTGCGCCGGCGCGGCGGAGCTCGTCGATCCGCCGGCGCACCGTGGATTCATGCGTATGGATGGCCGCCGCGATCTGGCTGTGGGAGGCGCGGCCATCCTCGCCCAGGTGGGTCAGCAGCTCGTGGTCGAGTTCGTCGAGCGCGACCGGCGCGCCGTCCGAGTCGACTCTTGGCGGGCAGAGCCTGGCCAGTTCGGCCGGGGTCAGGGTCGAGGTGATTCCGCCCCAGGTCTCGGGGCTGTAGGCCTCGAGCATCAGGTGCGCGGCGACCTGGACGACGTGCCGGCTCCCCGGGAGCCCCTTGAGCAGGAGCGCGTCGCGCTGCTCGGGCGTCCGGGCCTGAAGCACACACACGATCTCGGTGCCGCCCGAGGCGAGCTGGACCCAGCGCGTGTCAGGGCGGCGGCTGAGCGCCTCGGCCACGGGGGTCGTCCCCGCCGGCGTGCACTGAAGTCGCAGGAGCCAGTCGTCCCACCCCACCCGGAAGGCCTCGACGTCGCCCACCACGCGGAGGGCGGCCACCTCCTGCAAGCGGCGGTAGCGCCGGGCGGCGGTCTGGTCCGAGCAGCCGCACACCTCGCCCAGGGTGCGGAAGGGAGCGCGCGCGTCGACCGACAACGCGTGGATCAGTTTGCGGTCGATATCGTCGAGGAGTGGATCTTTCATGTCGAGATTCGGCACCTATGGCCGTTTCACTGGACATTATCGGATCGCCGGACGATTCTGGTGATGCAACCTTGATTTGCCGAAAGGAGGACTCCGATGGATAGGAAATGGTGGACCCTGCTCGTGGTCTGCGCCGGCACGTTCATGCTGCTGCTCGACCTGACGATCGTCGTCGTCGCGCTGCCCGACATCCAGCGCGAGTTCCACGCCGGCTTCAGCGACCTTCAGTGGACGGTCTCGGCCTACGCGCTGACGCTCGCCTCGCTCCTGCTCACGACCGGCGCGCTCGCCGACCGCTACGGACGCCGGCTGCTGTTCAGCGCCGGCCTCGTCATCTTCACCGCCGGGTCACTGGCCTGCGGACTCGCTCAGTCGCCGACGATGCTCGTCATCTCCCGGGCCGCCCAGGGCGTGGGCGGCGCGACCATCTTCTCGACCTCGCTCGCGTTGCTGGCCGGCAGCTTTCACGGCCGCGAACGCGGCGTGGCGTTCGGGGTATGGGGCGCGACCACCGGCGTCGCCGTCGCGCTCGGCCCGATCTTGGGTGGTGTGATCACGAGCGGCATCAGCTGGCGCGGGATCTTCCTGGTCAACGTCCCGATCGGGATCGTGGCCACGATCGCTACGCGTACGCGCGTGGATGAGTCGCGTGCGTCGGTCGCGACGCCTCCCGACTGGTCCGGGTTCGTGCTGCTCACCGCCGGGCTGGTCAGCCTGGTCTACGGGTTCATCCGCGTATCCAGCCATGGGTGGGGCGACACCGGCGTGCTGGCCTGCCTGGCCGGCGGATGCGTGCTGCTGGTGGCGTTCGTGCTCGCTGAGGCGCGGTCCAAGCATCCGATGTTCGATCTCGGGCTGCTGCGCACCCCGACCTTCGTGGGCGGCTCGATCGCCGCCTTCACGATGAACGGGTCCCTGTTCGCGATGCTGCTCTACCTGGTGCTGTACCTCCAGGACGGTCTCGGCTTCTCCGCGTCCGCGACGGGCGTGCGGCTGCTCCTGATCACCGCGGGCATGTTCGTCGCGGCGACGGCGTCGGGACGCCTGAGCTCGCACGTACCGGTGCGGTGGCTGATCGGTCCCGGACTCGTGCTCGTCGGCATCGGGCTCGCGTTGATGGCGGGACTGAAGGGCACGAGCGCGTGGACCCATCTGATCCCGGGCTTCCTGGTGGCGGGGATCGGCGCCGGCATGGTCAACCCGCCGTTGGCCTCGACCGCGATCGGCGTCGTCGAGCCGGAGCAGGCCGGCATGGCCTCGGGGGTCAACTCGACCTTCCGCCAGGTTGGGATAGCCGTCGCCACGGCGGCGCTCGGGACGCTCTTCACCTCGGCGTTGCGCCGCAGCCTCGAGCACGGGCTGGCTGGCGTGCCGGCGCTCGCCGGGCATGCGTCCGCGATCGCGGCGCAGGTGCAGCAGGGGAACTTCAGCGCGGTGCTCGCCACCGCTCCCCCGGCTCAGCGGGCAAGGCTCGAGGCCGCGGCACATTCCGCGTTCGCGTCCGGGCTGAACGAGCTGCTGCTCGTCACCGGCGCGGTCGCCCTGGTCGGCGGGATCGCCTCGCTCGCGCTGATCCGCTCCCGGGACTTCGCCCACACGCGGGCGGCGGCGCGCGTCAGCCGGCCGGCGGAGGCGTCAGCGTGAGCATCGCCGCGCTCCCCTGCGGCACGCGTACCACATAGGCGCCGCCCGTCTGGCTGACGTTGGTGAGCGTCGAGCGTCCGGCCAGCATGCCGGTCTTGGTCGCGCTGCCGAAGGTCTGTCCGCCGAGCGTTACGCCGGTGGTGGCGGACAGGCTCTTGGCCTGCAGGCGCTCGAGCACCGCCGGCTGGCCGGCGCCGGCGATCCGCACCGCCACCGTCCGCGACTGCCCGGCGTAATCGTTGATCAGCACGATGTGGATCGTGCCGTCGGGGGCCCGGGTGGCCCATGCCCGGACGCTGCCAAGCGACCCGGACAGGCGCAGCAGGCTCGACCCGGCCGGCGCCGCCTGGGCGAACATCATCAGGCCGTAGTACTCGGGCGCGACGAACCCCTGCCAGCGTCCGTTCTGGCGCTTGAAGTTGAACAGCTCGTAGGGAGCGCCCGGATAGGTGTGGAAGTTGACGCCGTCGACGCCCACCCTGGCCATCTGGAAGGTCGCATCGAGCGCCCACAGCGCGGATACGAACGCGTTGCTGACGCCGGGGGCGCCGCCACACGACACCGTGTTCATCTCGTCGATCCGCAGCGACACGTGTCGCGCGTGCGCGACACCCACGTACGGCGCGACGCTGTCGGCGAGTCCCTGCGACGCGGACGGGGCGAGCAGGTGGGCGATCGACGGGTACTTCGACGAGGCGGCCGGCATGTAGCACTGCTGGAGGGGATAGCGGTGCAGCGTGGCCACCTTGACCTGCGGATGCTTGGGGAGGAAGGCGCCGAGCTCCGGGATCCACTTGGGTGCACCCGTGGCGGGGCCGGCGAGCGGAACCTTCGGGAGCGCCGCGCTGATCCTCGAGAAGTCGCCCTGGTAGTCGGCGAAGTCATAACCCGCCGGGCGCCCCTTGACGTGCAGGCCGGTCTTGGTCGTATACCACGTGAAGCTTCCGTAAAGCTCGGGCTCGTTGCCGAGCTCGAGCGCCTGGATCGAGCTGGGCCCGACCTGCGACTCGAGTTCGCGCGCCTCGGTGGCGGCGATCTTGGCGCTGTCGGCTTCGAGGTTGATGCCCATGATCAGCTTGGCGTTGACGTCGCGCGCGAGCGCACCGGTCACGTGCGCGAAGTTCGCGTTCAGGCTGTACTTGATGCCGCCCGGTTTGGCCACTCCGGGCACCGGCCACCATGTCCAGTCGGTCGTGTCGCCGCCGATCCGCAGGCTGGGGGATTGACCGGGCGAGAGATTGCGGATCAGCTGGGCGAATACTGGGTCGACCGCGTTCGGGTCTTGCCCGGCGTACGCCTCGACGGCCGAGTACTCGAGCGACAGCCCAAGGAAGCCGGCGGCGATCGGATGGCCGGTCGTGCGACTGCCCACGGTCAGCGAGAGCGCGCCTTTTGCCGCGGTCGGCGCAGCAGCGTCGGCAGCACTGTCGCTGCGTTCGTGTGCGCTCGTGCCGCATGCGGCGATCAGGCCCGCGACGACGAACACGACGAGGAGAATCAAGACCGCCAGGACTGACGAGCTCCGGCGGGAAAGCCAGTGCATCGAAGACACGCTGTCACAACGCGAGGACGGCTGCTATCTCGTCACAAACGGTCGCCACCGGACAATTGGATGGCGGTGCGTTTGTTCAGGAAGATGCGTTTGTTCAGGACGAGAGCGCGGCGATGGCCGGCGGTGGCGGTGCTCGTGGGTGGCGTCGTCGGCGTGGCATGGTGGTTGACGGCCGCGGACGCGACGCCGGCGCGCGTGGCGGCGGCGAAACCGGGATGGTCGGCGCTGTCTTCGTGCCCCCGCGCCGTCCGGCGACTCGGCCTGATCGCCTTCGTGGCGCGCGGCCGGCTCGACCTGGTCGACCTTGGGCGATGTCGGGCGTCCGTCCGGAGCGCTCCCGGCGCCACCGAGGTGCGCTTCAGCCCGGACGGTCGATGGCTGGCCTACGGTGGCACCCCGAGCGGGACCCCGTCCGGTCCGGTCGTCGTCCCGGTACGCGGTGGCGCCGCGCGCACGCCGCTCGGCGGTGGCGCCGCGCGCACGCCGCTCGGCCGTGGCGTGCTCGGGTGGGCGTGGGGGCGGTCGGGAGCCGTCCTTTACGGGATCGACAGCGACGGGTCGCTGATCTCGGCCACCCCGGGCGGCCCGCGCCGGGTGATCGCGGCGGACCTGGTGCCGATCTCAGACGACTACTACGGCGAGCCGGTCGAGCTCTCGCCAGACGGTCGGCAGGTCGCCGTAGATCGCTCTGCGTGCCAGCCCGGGACGGTCGGCGAGCTCGACACGGTCAACGTGCGGACCGGCGCGGTCACGGTGGCGGTGCGCCGCAGCGGGGTGTTCTTCACCTTCGCCGGCTGGTCGCCCAACGGACGCTGGCTCCTTTTCTGGGCCGCCAATCAGTGCTCGGCCTCGCTTGCGGCCGACGGCTGGCCGCTCGAGGCCGTGCCGGCGGCGGGCGGGGCGCCGGTTCAGATCGTGCCGCACATGCTGCTCTACGACGACTTCCTGAGCTGGTGCGAGAGCGATCTGATCGCCGCCGCCGGACCGGATCGCCAGACCAACATGGACAGCGAGCTCGTGTCGGTGGCGCCCACCGCCACCGGATGGCGCCGGCACACGATCCAGCCGGCTCGGGCGCTCAGCTGGGTGTCGCCCATGTGCGCACCGAGCGCGCGCTGGTTGGTTGCCGCCGCCGGAGCAAACACGAGCAAAGCGGAGTTCGGAATCGAGCATCGCTCGATCTGGCTGCTGAGCGCGAGCAGCGGCGCGAGGATCCGGCAGCTGTCGCTGCCCCCGGCCAGCGACCTCACCGATGAAGCGCCTCGCTTCTCGCCCCGCGGTGGGTGGGTCATGTTCGTGCGCAGCCATCTTCTTCTGAACGGGTTCCCGGGCAGCTCACGCGACACGATCGAGCTCGTGCGCACGAGCGGTCGCGGCTCGGCCGTGCCGATCATCTCGTTCACCAGCGACGACATCAGCTACTACGACCACTTCGACTGGCCGTACGAGATCGACTGGTATCAGCCGCGGTGAGGCTTGACGGCGAACCGCGCGAGCGGCGATGCTGAGCGGTACTAGGTAGGTAACTCATGGGGGAGGTAGTCATGCGTCGCTTTTTCAAGCTTTTCCCGATCGCGTTGCTGGGAGTCTTCGCAGCGGTCGCGACGCCACTCGCGCAGGGCGCTGCACCGACGCCGCCGGCGACGATCACCGCGCGGCTGCTCAAGCACCGGCCGCTGACGGCGAAGGTGGGCACGGTGGTTCCCGCGTCGGGACTCGGACAGCGCGTGTTCATCAACCAACGGGTCGGGTTCGCGCTCGGCGCGGTCGGCCAGGCTCAGTATCCGGCGAAGACGACCGACGGCGGCGCCGTGTGGAAGACGTTCGGTCCGGCCCTGCACGAGAACGCCGCGCAGGCGCCCCTGGCCGTAACGGAGATCGGCGTCGCGAACGCCCGCACCGTCTATTTCTACGGCTCGGGCCAGGTCGTCGATGTGACGAGCGACGGCGGTAAGCAGTGGTGGCAGGCATTCAGCCAGGAGCTGTCGGTGGCGGTCGTGCCGGGAATCGGCCGGCGGCTGCTGTGGTTTACGCAAGACTCGTTCGGCGCCAACGGGACGAATGCCGTGACCTGGCCGTACGTGTCAACCGACGGCGGCAGGGTGTGGCACTACACGACGGCGCTCGGTGGAGGGTTCTGACCGTCTCCGGTCCGCGCCACCCCGCCCACCACCGCGGCGGGGGCGGGCCGGCGGGGGCGCGCGGGCGGCCGTGGGCGCGGGCGGACGCGCGGGCGGGCGCGGGCGGGCGGGCGGGGGCGCGCGGGTGGGCGCGCGCGCGGGCCGGCGGGCGGGCAATTTCCGCCATTACCGCCGTCCCGTCCGCCGGCTGACGGATACTGCCTCTGTCGAGGGGGAAATCCGTCCCTAACCGGCCCGGGCCGGTCTTAATGGCGGAAATTACACGCCCCCGGGCGGTTACTCGAACAGCGTGCGCGCGTACCAGTCGCTGCTGTTGGTCACACCCGGCAGGACGAAGAAGTAACCGCCACCGATGGGTGAGATGTAGTCGACCATCGGCTCGCCCACGAGCCTGTTCTGGGTGGCGATGAACTGGCGCGCGAGGTTCTGCTGGAAGGCATTGAAGACCAAGCCCACGTCGAGGTTGCCGGCCAGGTCGATGCCGTTGTCGTAGTTGTAGCCGCGGCGGAAGATGCGACTGTCCTCGGACGCCTTGGTGCGCGGGTTGGCCAGCCGGATGTGCGCGTTGAGCGGGATCGTGGTGCCGTGCGGGTCGGCGGCGAAGTCGGGCAGCTCGGTCAGCCTGTGCGTGCCGAGCACGGTCCCGCTGGCGCGGTAGCGCCCAATCATCGTCTGCTGCTCGTTCAGTGACACGCGGTCCCAGAACTCGATCAGCATGCGGATGATCCGGCAAGCGTGATAGGTGCCGCCGAGCGCCCAGTCCGGCTCCCCCATCCCCGAGCCGATCCACATCAACCGGTTGGCGACCGCCGGGTCGGTCATGTCGGGGTTAGCGATCCCGTCCATGAAGCCGAAGTGGTTGCGGGGGACTCCGGACGGCCGCGGAGGGGAGACGAAGCCGTCCATGCGCCACAGGATCTGCATCCCGCCCCGCGTGTTCTTGGCGATGTCGCGCAGCGCGTGGATCGCCGTGTCGGCGCTGCCCGCACAAATCTGGAGCATCATGTCGCCGCCGCACAGATTGGGGTTGAGGGCGTCGTTGGGAAATGACGTCATCTCGACCAGATGCTTCGGCTTCTGGTTGGCGATCCCGAAGCGCTCGTCGAACAGGGTCGAACCGAACCCGACGGTTACCGTCAGCCCGTCGGCCGGGATGTCTGGGCCGAGCGTCCCGCTGTCGGACGGCGGCTGGACCGGCCCGGGGTTGGCCGGCAGGCCGCCCTGGGTCAGGAAGCGGGCTCGCGCGGTCAGCGTCTGGAGCAGGTCGATCAGCTCGGTGCGGCTGGTGGCGGTGACGTTTAACGAGACGAAGCAGGCGGCCGGCGGGGGCGGATTGACGATCCCTGCCTGCCACGGCCCGTGGAACGGCACGGCCGGCAAATGTCCGGCTGGGTCCGATGTGACCGCATACTGGAGCGGACCGTCGGCCTGCATCGGGTCCGCCGACCCCTGCTTCGCACGCTCGGCGGCTTCGACATCGGAGAGATGAGCTTCGCCCAGTCCGGCAGCCGCGACCGCGGCCACGCCGGAGCGCCTGATGAACTGACGGCGATCGAGCACAGCCCATCAGGCTAGCTCGACTTTCCCGTGTGGGTGGCAGACTGATCCCAGTGCCGGCATCCAGGCGCCCAACCTCGATCGCGGTAATCGCCGGCGTCCTCGGCGTCGGCGTGGCGGTACTTCTGCTCGTGCTGCTCGGCCCGCTCGGGTCCTCGGCGTCGGGCGACTCGTGCTCGTCGTACCCAACCCCAGGCGCGCTGGCTCCCAGCTCGACCAAGGTGCCGGCGAGCGTTGCCGCGAGCTACTCGCTGCTGCGCGATCCGCAGCGACCCGTCGACCGGCTCACGAAAGGGCAGGTCTCCGGCCTGAAGGCGTCCGGGCTAATCATGTCGGGCACGCGCTTTCTCGGCGACGCTGCCTTCGGCGGTCGGATCTACCTTGTGCCCGCCGAGCACCTGCTCTCGATTCCGCTGGCGCCGGCCCGATGCCTGTCGTCGGTCCAGCGCGTGATCGAGCAGGAGTCACTTCCCTTCCTGCACAGCCAGTATCGCCAGACCGCGCTGTGCATCGACGTGCTCTACGCCAACGGGCGCACGCAGGAGTGCGCGCCGGCGACCGGCGCGCCGTTTGCCCTCACGTCGGTCACCGGCACGCCGGCGTTCGGGCTCGTGCCGGACGGGGTCAGCGCGGTGACGGTGACCTACCCGACCAACATCCCGACGACCCTCACCGTCCACCGCAATGTGTTCGTGGTCGTCGCGCCGTCGGAGTCGGCGCCCGCGTGCGGCTTGCAGTGGCTCGACCCCACGGGAAACGTGCAGAGGGTGGTCACGGGCTGCTCGTACCTGTCGCCCCAGATCCACGAACTCTCCGAGTACCGGACCTACGTCGCGGGCAAGCTATCCACGCTCAAATCCCAGGTCAGCGCCCTGTCCGCGGCGATCGGCTCGGGCAACCTGGCCGCCGCGCAATCGGCCTGGCTGACCGCGCACCTGACGTGGCTCGAGATCGGACAGGACGACGGCGCGTACGGCGCGTTCGGCGCGCTCGGCGGTCAGATCGACGGCCTGGCCGCCGGCCATCCGCTCGGAACCGCCGATCCCGGCTTCACCGGCTTTCACCGGATCGAGTTCGATCTGTGGACACGCCACGACCTGGGCGCCGCGGCGAGCGACACCGCGACGCTGACGAAGCTGCTCGCGCAGCTGACCAAGACGCCGCTGTCGAGCTACCTGCCGGCGACCAAAACCAGCATCGGCAACTGGCTCCTGCGCCCGCACGAGGTGCTCGAGGACGCGCTTCGCGACTCGCTCACGGCCAACGACGACTACGGCAGCGGCACCGACCTGGCGTCGATCACCGCGGATGTCGTTGCCGTAAGGCAGATGCTCGGCGAGCTGGGGCCAGGCCTCGATCTGTTCGCGCCGCACCTGGTCGCCAACGCGAACGCCGAGCTCGATCAGCTGATGAGCGTGATCGATGCGACCCGGGTGAACGGCGCCTGGGTCTCGATTCAGAACCTCCCGGTCAGGCAGCGCGAGCAGGTCGATGCGGACGTCGACGCCGCGTTGGAGACGCTCGCGCCCGTCCCCGATCTCCTGACCAGCACGGGCTCGAACGCGCCCGGAGACTGACGGACGGGCGCGTGCAAACGACGTTCCCGGGGCCTCGATGACGGCCGCGGTTGGCACCGAGGGCCTCCAACCGCAAGATCTCGTCCTCACGATCTTCGGCGCCCACGTCCGCCGCCCCAGCGAGAGCGTGTGGTCGGGCGGCATGGTCGAGATTCTCGAGGGCTTCGACTTCAGTACCGGCTCCGCGCGGGCGGCCCTGGCCCGCCTGGTCAACCGAGACCTGCTGGCGCGCACGCGGGTCGGCCGCCGGGCCTTCTACTCGGCCACGCAGCGCGCGGAGGCGCTCCTGAGGGAAGGGGACCGGCGGATTTTCACGTTCGGTCGCACCGAGCCCGCGGTCGAGGCCTGGACCGTGCTCTGGCACGCAATTCCCGAGCCTCAACGCGTCGAGCGGGCGCGGTTTGCCTCGCGCCTGAGGTTTCTCGGCTTCGGCTCGGTGCAGGACGCGACCTGGGTGGCGGCTCGCGACCGCGAGCAGGACGTGCGCGAGGTCCTGCGCCAGCTCGATATCGAGGCTTACGCATCGGTGCTGGTTGGCAGCATGTCGCCCGAGCTCCCGCCGGTGGCCCTGGTCGCGCAGGCGTGGCGCCTGGGCGACACGCGCGAGCGCTACCAGGCGTTCCTGGGGGAGTTCGCTGACCTCAGGCGGGAGGGTGTCCGCGCGCGGCTCTCCCCGGAGGAAGCGTTCCGGGGCCGGACGTTGATGCTCCATCGGTTCCGCGGCTTCCCATTCATCGACCCCGAGCTGCCCCGTGCCGTCGACGACGTGCGCGAGCTTCGCAACGAGGTCGTGGCCTGTTTCGACGAGGTCTACGGTGTGCTCGAGGCTCCCGCCTCTAGCTACTTCTGGCACACGGTCCAGCCCGGTGAACGTTGACACCTAAGCGCGCTGGACTGTAGAATGTTGCTGGTGACCAGATGAGGCGGTGCGTCGTCGTGACGGGGGGCAGCGGCGGGATCGGACGAGCGATCGTCAGCCGGTTCGCTGCACTGGGGGACGATGTCGTGGCGGTGGCCCGGGATCCGGACGCACTGGCCGCTCTCGCCGCCGAGCACCACGACGCAGTCCGCGGCGTCGCCTGCGATCTGACCGATGAACCGGCCGTTGTCGAGCTCATGCGCGACCTGGCTCCGGTGGACGTGCTCGTCAACAGCGCCGGCGTGTCAGACAGCGCTCCGCTTCACCGCACCACGCTCGAGTCGTGGAACGCACAGATGGCAGTAAACGCGACCGCGGCCTTCCTGTGCATTCGCGAGGTGATCGACGGAATGCGCGAGCGAGATACGGGCCGGATCGTCACGGTCGCTTCAACCGGCGGCCGGGTTGGCGTGCCGTACGCGAGCGCCTACTCGGCCTCCAAGCACGCGGCGATCGGACTGACCCGATCGGCCGCCGCCGAGCTGGCCGGGACGCACGTGACCGTGAACGCGGTCTGTCCCGCGTTCGTGGATTCAGAGATGACCCAGACCTCCGCGGCCCGGATCGCCGAGCGCACCGGTCGGACGCTGCCCGAGAGCCTGGACGCGCTCGCACGGCTGTCGCCGCTGGGACGCCTGATCGACCCCGACGAGGTCGCTGAGGCCGTGGTTTGGCTCGCGTCGCCCGGCGCCGAGGCCATCAATGGACAGACCATCGTCCTCGACGGAGGAGGAATACAGGTATGACACCGTTTCGCGCGTCGCGATCGCTGACCCAGGAGTGGCGTCACTTCGATTTCGATGTCTCGGATGGCGTGGCGCGGATCACCCTCAACCGGCCCGAGAAGCTCAATCCGCTGACGTTCGAGTCCTACGCGGATCTCCGTGACCTATTCGGTGAGCTCCCGTTGCGCGGGGACGTTCGCGCGGCGATCATCACCGGGCAGGGGGAGGGATTCAGCTCGGGCGGGGACGTCGAGGAGATCATCGGAGAGCTCCAGAAGATGAAACCCGCGGAGCTGCTCGAGTTCACGCGGATGACCGGCCTGGCCATCAAGGCGATCCGCGAGTGCCCCCTCCCGGTCGTGGCCGCGGTCAACGGCGTCGCGGCAGGAGCCGGGACGGTCGTCGCTCTGGCCAGCGACTTTCGCCTTCTGTCCGAGAGTGCATCGTTCGCCTTTCTGTTCACGCGCGTCGGCCTGTCCGGAGCCGACATGGGCGCCGGCTATCTGCTGCCTCGCATCGTCGGTCTTGGCCGGGCCACCGAGCTGCTCATGCTCGGCGACAAGATCACCGCTCAGCGCGCGGTTGAGATCGGCCTGGCCAGCGAGGTCGTGCCCGCCGACGAGTTGATGGACCGGGCGTTGGCGCTCGCCCGGCGCCTGGCGGACGGGCCGGCGCTGGCCTACGCCACGACCAAAACGCTGCTCGCGCGCGAGCTGGACATGGATATGTCGAGCGCGATCGAGCTCGAGGCGGCGAACCAAGCACTCCTGCTCAGCGCCGAGGATCACCGCGAGTTCTACGCGGCCTGGACGGAGAACCGTCCGCCGGTGTGGACGGGCCGCTGATCATGGGCAACGAGATCATCAATACGCCCGAGCTCGGGACGCCGGTTGGATACGCCCACGCCGTCGCGGCGGCGCCCGGTGGCCGGCTGGTGTTCCTCGGGGGCCAGACCGCGCTGCGCCCGGACGGCACGATCGCCGGGACGACGCTGGTCGAGCAGTTCGACGTGGCCGCCGGCAACGTGGTCGCTGCGCTACGGACGGCGGGCGGAGAGCCCGAGGACATCGTGTCGATGCAGATCTTCGCGACGGACCCCGCGGACTACAAGCGCCGGCTGCCCGAGCTGGGCAAGATCTGGCAGAAGCATTTCGGGCGGCACTACCCGGCGAGCGGACTGTTCGGCGTGACGCGCCTGTTCGACGAGGAGGCACTCGTCGAGCTGATGGCGGTCGCCGTTGTGCCCGAGGGGCGGGGATGACGAGCGCGAGCGCTCTCGACGCGCATCTGAGCGACGAGCAGCGGCAGCTTGCCAGGAGCACTCGCCGGGCGGCCCATGAGGTGTTTGCGCCGCTCGCCGACCGCGGGCCGACGGGCATGGTGGATCGAGAGCTCCTGGTCGCGCTGGGCGATCAGGGCCTGCTGGCACGTCTGTTCACCAACGACGGCGACGGCTGGAGGCCGGACGTCTCCGCGCTCGAGCTGTGTCTGATCCGGGAGTCGCTGGCGCACGGTTGCACCGAGGCTGAGACGGCGTTCGCCATGCAGGGACTCGGCAGCTTTCCCGTGTTGCAGACCGGCACGCGTGAGGCGATCGAGGAGTGGATCCCCCGGGTGGCGCGGGGCGAGGCGGCCGCCGGCTTCGCGCTGTCGGAGCCGCAGGCGGGCAGCGACGTCGCCGGCCTCGCGCTGCGCGCCGAGCGCAACGGCGGCGGCTGGCGCCTGAACGGCGTGAAAACCTGGATCTCGAATGCGCCCGACGCCGACGTCTACTCGGTGTTCGCGCGATCGACGGAGGGAGCGGGGGCGCGGGGGCTGACGGCGTTCCTCGTGCCGGGCGACGCTCCGGGGCTGACCGGCGAGCGGATCGAGCTCGTCTCCCCGCATCCGATCGGGCGGTTGCGGTTCGACGACGTGCACGTCCCGGATGAGTACGTGCTCGGCGAAGTGGACCGGGGGTTTGCCGTGGCCATGCGAACCCTCGACATGTTCCGCCCCAGCGTCGGTGCGTTCGCGGTGGGGATGGCGCAGGCGGCGATCGACGCGACCGTGGCCTACGTAAGCGAGCGCCAAGCGTTCGGTAAGCCGCTCCGCGCCAACCAGGCGATCGCCCATCGCCTGGCCGATGTCGCGACGCGGGTGCAGGCGGCGCGCTTGCTCGTTCACGCCGCCGCGTCCGCGTACGACGCCGGCGTGCGGCCGACCACGCAGGCCGCCGCGATGGCGAAGTTGATGGCGACCGAGGTGGCGCAGGAGGCCGTCGATGCCGCCGTTCAGTTTCACGGGGCGCGCGCGCTCGAAAAGGGACACCTGCTCGAGCGGCTCTACCGCGAGGTGCGCGCACCACGCATCTACGAGGGTGCGTCCGAGATCCAGCGCGAGATCATCGCCCGCGGGCTGTTTGCCGCGCGGGAGAAGGAGGAGGCATGAACATCGCGATCAGGGGAGGCGGGCCCGGTGGTCTGTACGCGGCCATCCTGTTCAGCCGGCTCGGGCACGAGGTGAAGGTGTGGGAGCGCAACGCGGCCGACGACACGTTTGGGTTCGGGGTCGTGTTCTCCGACGAGACGCTCGTCGCGTTCGAGGCCGCCGATCCAATCACCTATGACGAGATCACCCGGAGCTTCGCCCGGTGGGGCGAGATCGACATCTTCTACCGCGGAGAGCTGCGCACCTCCGGAGGGCACGGATTCTCGGCGCTCAGCCGCAAGCACCTGCTGGGCATCCTGCAAACCCGCGCGGCCGATCTCGGCGCCGAGCTGGAGTTCCTGACCGAGTCCCCGCCCCTGGACGAACTGACCGGCGCCCATGACCTCGTGATCTGCGCCGACGGGGTCAACAGCGCATCCCGCCAGGCGCGCGCCGGCGCGTTCGGTCCCCACATCGACCGCCGGCACTCGAAGTTCATGTGGCTGGGCACCGACCTCGTGTTCGAGGCGTTCACCTTCCACATCATCGAGACCGAGTGGGGCGTCTTCCAGTTGCACTGCTATCCGTTCGACGCGACGATGAGCACGTTCATCGTCGAGACCGACGAGGCGACGTGGAGGCGTGCGGGCCTCGATGCCAGCGAAGCACTGACTCTCATGCCCGGGGAGAGTGACGAGCGCAGCATCGAGTTCTGCCGCGGGTTGTTCGCCGACGTCCTCGACGGCCACGAGCTCGTGGCCAACAACTCCAAGTGGCTGAACTTCAACACGGTGCGCAACGAGCACTGGCACGACGGCAACGCCGTCCTACTCGGCGACGCCGCGCACACCGCGCACTTCTCGATCGGCTCGGGGACGAAGCTGGCCATGGAAGACGCCATCGCCCTGGCCTGGGCATTCCGGTACGCGCGGCCGGGGGCTCCCGTCGCCGAGGTCCTCCAGGCCTACGAGGACGAGCGCCGTCCGATCGTGGCCAGCACGCAACGGGCGGCGCAGGCGAGTCTCGAGTGGTTTGAGGGAATCTCCCGATACGTCGGCCAGGACGTCGACGAGTTCGCGTTCAACCTGCTCACGCGCAGCCGGCGAATCACCTACGAGAACCTGCGCATGCGCGACAGCGAATTCGTATCGGCCGTCGACGTAGCATTCGCGCTGGGCCAGGGCTTCAACGGGGATGGACCTCCACCGCCGCCGATGTTCACCTCGTTCCGGCTGCGTGGGCTGACTCTGAAGAATCGAGTTGTCGTCTCTTCCATGGACATGTATGTCGCGCAGGACGGGTGCGTCGGCGACTTCCATCTCGTGCATCTCGGCAGCCGCGGGATCGGCGGCGCCGGGCTCGTGATGACCGAGATGATCTGTACCTCGGCGCAGGGGCGGATCACCCCAGGCTGCGGCGGGCTCTACCGCGACGATCAGATCGCGGGCTGGCGGCGGATCGCCGACTTCGTTCACGGCTATGGAAACGCGCGAATCGGGTGCCAGATCGGGCACAGCGGCCGCAAGGGCGCAACCAAGGTGCTGTGGGAGGGTGACCACGTCCCGCTGGAGCATCCGTGGGAGCTGATCGCCCCCTCGTCGCTGCCCTACTTCGAGCACAGCCCGGTTCCGCGGGAGATGGACCGCGCCGACATGGACACGGTCCGCGACGAGTTCGTCGCCGCCGCCCGCCGAGCCGATCAGGCCGGATTCGACCTGCTCGAGGTTCACATGGCCCACGGCTACCTGCTGTCTTCGTTCCTCTCACCACTGACCAACCTGCGCAGCGACGAGTACGGCGGGGACCTCGCGGGACGGGCGCGGTTCCCGCTCGAGGTGTTCGACGCGTGTCGCGCGGTGTGGCCGGCGGACAAGCCGATGTCCGTCCGCATCTCGGCCACCGACTGGTTTGAGGGCGGCTTCACCGGCGACGACGCGGTGGCGCTCGCGCGGCTGCTGATAGCGCATGGATGCGACCTGCTGGACGTCTCCACCGGCCAGGTGTGGCCCGACCAGGCGCCAGCCTACGGGCGCAGCTACCAGACGCCGTTCGCGGACCGGATCCGGCGCGAGGTGGGAATCCCAACCATGGCCGTCGGAGCCATCTCGAGCCACGAGGACGTCAACACGATCATCCTGTCGGGGCGCGCCGACTTGTGCGCGCTGGGCCGCCCCCACCTGTATGACCCGTACTGGACGCTGCACGCCGCGGCCGAGCAGGCCCACGACGCGCCATGGATCCTCAGCTACCAGTCGGGAGCCAGACGCCCCAACGACGGGAGGACCGACGTGTCGAAGGCTCCCCCGAGATCGTTCGACCTCGTACCCGAGTCACCCCAGCGCTGGCGACCGAACAAGACAGTGCTCACGTAGGATTGCGCCGCCCCAATCCAAGGAGGACTCCCGAATGACCAGCTCCAGCGTCTCCGATGTCATGACTGCGCTCGCCGACGGGACGGTCGAGATCGTGGACCTCACCCAGCCGCTGTCGGAGACGACCCCGGTGCTGGTGCTCCCGGAGCCCTTCGCGAACACGCCGCACCTGTCGCGACGGCCGCTGAGCCACTTCGACGACAAGGGTCCCGCGTGGGCGTGGGACGTACTCGAGCTCGGTGAGCACACGGGTACTCACTTCGACGCACCGATTCACTGGATAACGGGCAGAGAAGGTGAGGACGTGGCATCGGTCTCGCCGGCACGACTCGTCGGACCGGTGACCGTGGTCGACAGGACCGCGGAGGTGGCCGACGACCCCGGCTACCTGCTCACGGCTACCGACCTCGACGCGCACGAGGCGGCGCACGGTCCGATCGCTGAAGGATCGTGGCTGTTCTTCCGCACCGGCTGGGGCGCGCGCGCTCAGGACGAGGTCGCCTTTCTCAACGCCGGCGATCAGGGCCCGATCACGCCCGGCCCCGACGTCGACGCCGCCAGGTGGCTGGCCGAGCACGCCGCAGTTGTCGGGTTCGGCGTCGAGACGGTCGGCATCGACGCCGGCGCCGCCGGTGGCATGGATCCCGCGTTTCCCGTGCACAACTTCCTCCTCGGCGCCGGCCGCTACGGCCTGACCCAGCTGGCCAACCTGGAGTCTCTGCCCGTGACCGGGGCGCTGGTGGTGGTCGCGCCGCTGAAGCTCGTGGGCGGCACGGGAAGCCCGTCGCGGGTGCTCGCGTTCGTCCCGCGCTGAGTCGCGTTCGCGGCGTTCAGGCGGGGGCGTGCTCGGCGAGCTTGGCGTCGAGCGCCTGGCCGTGCTCGTCGGCCAGCGCGGCTGCGCGCAGGTCGGCGAGCCGCTCGGCCGCGTCGCCCGCTCCGGCCAGCCGGCGCGCTGCCGCCATCAGCTTCTCGAAGCTCTCGCTGCCGTGGGCGTAGGTTGCGCCGTAGCCCTTGAGCACGCGCTGGCACTCGACGATCTCACGCGCGAGGTCGCCGTCATCCGCGGCCGCGAGCGCCTGATCGATCCATTTGTCGATGGCCTTCTGCTCGCGTCCGAATCGCAGCGAGCGCGGGCGCAGCGCGCGCACGCGGGCCATCGTGCTCAGCAGCGTGTAGCCCTTGATCGAGGTGGTGTTGAGGATCATTCCCTTGTCGGTCACCCTGCCCACCAGCGACGCGAACGTCTTCGAGTGACGCAACGGTCGGCCCAGCCAGGTGGGGAGAGTGTCGGTGACCTCATCGATCCTCGGGTGCAGGAACTCCCGCACCTCGAGCAACTGACCCGGCTTGGCCTTGGCCTCGTCGCGGACACGCTCCATCCGGGCCCGGCGAGTCTTCTGCAGGGCGACGTGAATGGTGTCCTGGTAACACATCCACAGGGCGATGTGACGGGCGGCCTCACGCGTCAGCCGGGCCTCCCCGTCGCGATCGGCGTCGACCGCGGCGAACCGGGCGACCCGCGCGAAGTAGAGCTCCGCGTAACCCAGATCCTGATAGACGCCGGTGCGCACGAGGCCGTGGAGGATCATCGACCGCGCGGCCGGCGGCATGTCGCGAACGCGCTCGGCCAGGGGCTTCAGCGCGGGCCCGACCAGCGCGGTCGGATCCGACGCGGCGAGTTCGTTGCGGCGGGTTTCCTCGGCCGCCTTTTCGTCTTCCTGCCCCGAGGGCGTTCCCGCCCACGTGCTCACGGCCAGTCCACCGTCACCGTTGGTCGGTGTCGAGGCGGGCGCGGGTGCGCGGGCCGCGTCGAAGCCCGCCGAGAACGCCGCCAGCGATTGATCGGCCGCCTTGCCGAACTCCCGGATGGGCGCCTCGAACTGCTCGCGGGATAGTGGGATCGCTCCCGATCCGGCCAATGCTCCGAACAGCGAGGCGCTGATCACCGAGTCGGCCTGCTGCGCGATGGCGGCGAAGTCCGCGGCGATCAGACGCTGGGAGGATCGCCGGGCCGCCGACAGCAGCTCGCGGTCGTCGACCCGCCCGTCGCCCGGTGACATCTTCTCGTCGATCGAATAGACCCGGTTGGTGGACGTGATCAGCGTGGTGCGATCGGGCGTCGCGAAACCGCGCTGGATCGCGCGTCCGCACTCCATCAACTCGGAGGTGATGACGATGTCGACCTCGCCGGGAGTGGGGAAGATGCTCATGATCGGCTCGCGGCGGACGCGGCCGTTGGCGCCGCCGTTCTCGCTCGAGCTCGGCGGGAACAGCTCGACGTAGTAGACGGTGGCGCCCGTGCGCTGGGCCACGCCGGCGACCGAGGTGTTCTGGGCGTAGTAGCCGGCCCGCTCGGCGGCGGCCACGATCCAGTCGGCCAGGACGCCGCCGCCCTCGCCGCCGAGGGCGAGGATCGCGAGAGTGATTGGTCGGCGGCCCTCTGACCAGCTCGACATCAGGCGGCCTCGAACTGCGCTGCGTGCTCCTCGAGGTCGGCTGAGGCCTTGTTCATCCACCAGGCGCGGACCTTCGCCGTCAGCTTGTCCTTCAGCGTCGGATTGTGGATCACGTCGGAGCGGTAGAACGACGGGCAGAGGACCGCGGCGTGCGCGTTGGTGCCGCACACGCCGCACCCGACGCAGCTGTCGAGCACGGTCGCGATCGGGTCGGTCCGCATCGGGTCCGGATTGTCGGTGATCGTGAGCGAGGGACATCCCGAGAGGCGGATGCAGGCGTGGTCCCCGGTGCACGTGTCCGGGTCCACACCGAAGCGCTCGCGCGTCACCCGCTTGCCCTCCCTGAGCGCCTGGCGCATCTCGGGCCTCACCCGGCGCTGACGGTTGAGCTGGCACTCGCTCTGCATGACCAGGAGCTTCGGACCCGGCTCCTCCGTGGTGAGCGCCTCGATGAACGTGTCGCGGACGTTTGCCACGTCGAACGTGTTGTCGATCGTCTTGGCCCACTCGACCCCGACGCCGCGGGCCGCCCGCTCGATCGGGTGCTGGGTCGACCGCGTCGGACTGTCGGCCTTGGAGGACAGGAGATCCTGACCGCCGGTGGCGGCGGCGTACGCGTTGTCGACGACCACGAGCACCTGGTCTGACTTGTTGAACACGGCGTTCCCGACGCCGCTGGTCAGGCCGTTGTGCCAGAACCCACCGTCGCCCATGAAGGCCACGGTCCGGTTGTCGGCGCCCGGCGCGCTGAGCGCGGCCGCTCCCGCGGACCCCAGGCCATAGCCCATCGTCGTCGCGCCCAGCTCGAACGGCGCGTTGATCGCGAACAGATGACAGCCGATGTCGGCGCTGACGTGGTGCTCGCCGGTCTCTCGCTCGGCCAGCTTCATGCCGCTGAAGATCGGGCGCTCCGGGCATCCGGTGCACAGCCCGGGCGGCCGGGGCTGCACGACCTGCGCCGCGACGCGGGTGGCGAACGGGCTCGCCGGGTCGTCCCGGTCGCGCAAGAGCGAGGGCTCGTGCTGGATCGCATCGGGCAGCAGACGGCGCAGGAACTCGCCGACGCCGCGGGTCACGGCGGCCGACGTGTACTCGCCGGCGACCGGGAGCATGTCCTTGCCGTGCAGCTCCGTGTCGACGTGATTCCGGCGGAGGATCGCGTTGAGGTTCTGCTCGATGTAGTCGGGCTGGCCCTCCTCGACCAGGAGCACCGCGCGCTTGCCGGCGCAGAAGTCGAGGATCTCGTCATCGACCACCGGGTAGGTGACGTTCATGACGTACATCGGCACCGTCGTGTTGCCGAAGGCATCCGAGCAGCCGAGCAGCTCAAGCGAGCGGTTGACCGTGTTGTAGAGGCCTCCCTGGGTGATGATTCCGACGTCGGCGGCGTCGTTGTTGATCACCTCGTTGAGGCCGCGCTCCTTGATGAAGCGAACCGCCGCGGGCCACCGCTGACCGATCTTCTCCTGCTCGTGGACGAAGCTCGCCGGCGGGAGCACGATCCGGCCCACGTCGCGCTTGGGGCTCTTGATCGCCTCCTGCACCGTCATCGCCGGCCGGCGATTGTCCTTCGCCTCGAACGCGCCGTGCAGGTGGCACGAGCGCAGCCGCAGGTCGAGCATCACGGGCGTGTGACTGACCTCCGACAGCTCGAAGCCGTCCTGGACCGCGTCGACGATGGCGGTCACGTTCGGCCGCGGATCGAGCAGCCACATCTGCGACTTCATCGCGAACGCGTGGGCGCGCTCCTGCATGATGCTCGACCCCTCGCCGTAGTCCTCGCCGAGGATGATCAGCGCTCCGCCCGTCACGCCGCCGCTTGACAGATTGGCCAGCGCATCCGAGGCGACGTTGAGCCCCACGGTCGACTTGAACGTGACGGCACCCCGCAGCGGGTAGTGCACGGACGCCGCGAGCATCGCCGCGGCGGTCGCCTCAGATGCACTGTTCTCGAAATACACCCCGAGCTCGTCCAGGATCGGGCGGGCGTCGCCCAGGACGTCCATCAGATGCGAGATCGGTGCCCCCTGGTAGCCGCCGACGTAGGCGACGCCGGACTGGAGCAGCGCCTTGGTCACGGCCAGAATCCCCTCGACGCGGAGCGTGCTCCCAGCCCCGCGTCGCAGCTGCTCAACCTCGGTAGCGAACGACCGCTCTGCCACGTACGGGAGTCTAGGCCTCCGACGACCCCAGCGCGGGCGGCGCCGCGCGATAGCTCGCCGGGGTGCGCGAGAGCGTGATCGGGTTGCGGGTGAGCGGCGTCGACGGCCCGTCGCCCTCGCCGTCGCCGACGTCGACCACCGGATCGAGCCCGAGCTCCTGGGCCAGGCGGAAGGCAGCGCCCACGTCGTTGACCGGGCCGGCGGGCACCCGCGCCGCGGTCAGCTTCTCGCTCCAGTGATCCGCCGTGTGAGCGCGCAAAGCGGTCTCGAGCTCCCCGCGCAGCTGCACGCGATTGGCCACCCGCTCCGAGTTGGTGGCGAAGCGGGCGTCGTCGGCGAGCTCCGGTCGGTCGATCGCCGCGCACAGGGCGCGGAACTGGCGGTCGTTGCCGACCGCGATCACCAGCTGTCCGTCGCCGGCCTCAAACAACTCGTAGGGCGCGATGCTCGGATGGGCGTTTCCCATCCGGTGCGGGACGACACCGGCCACGGTGTAGGCCGAACCCTGATTGACGAGCGCGGCGAGCAGCGATGCGAGCAGGCTGACCTCGACCTTCTGGCCCTTCCCGGAGCGCTCGCGGTGGCGTAGCGCGGCGAGGATCCCGGTCGTGGCGAACAGCCCGGTCAGAATGTCGACCAGCGCCACGCCGACCTTCTGCGGATCCCGGTCGGGCTCGCCCGTGATGCTCATCAGCCCGCCGAGGGCCTGGACGAGCAGGTCATAACCGGGCAGCCGCGCGCCCTGGCCGAGGCCAAAGCCGGTGATCGAGCAATAGACCAGCCCGGGGTTGCCCGGCTGGAGGTCCTCGTAGGCAAGGCTTTTGGCAGCCATCAGCCCGGGGCGGAAGTTCTCGACGAGCACATCGGCGCTGCGGGCGAGTTCGCGCGCTTGATCAAGGTCTTTGTCGTCCCCGAGGTCGAGGACGAGCGAGCGCTTGTTGCGGTTGACCGACAGGAAGTAGGTCGCCTGGCCGCGCTCGTCGAAGGGTGGCCCCCACGCGCGCGTCTCGTCGCCCCCGTCGGGGCGCTCGACCTTGATCACCTCGGCCCCCAGGTCGCCGAGCATCATCGTCGCGAACGGCCCGGCGAGCACGCGCGAGAAGTCGAGGATCGTCAGTCCGTCCAGTGCGCCCGGGGCTGAGGTTGTCGCTGCACGAGCCATTGACGACCCCGGTAACCTTAGATCCTCGAAAATCGAAGGTCAAGAGAAGGAGCCGCGTCGATGACCGCGACCGTACCTGCGCCGAAGATCCGTCCCAAGGACTTTCTCGGCTTCGATCAGCTGCTCAGCGACGAGGAGCGCGACATCCGCGACACCGTCCGCGCGTTCGTGGCCGACCGCGTGCTGCCGTACGTGGGCGAGTGGTTCGAGGAGGCGCGCATCCCGCTCGAGCTCGCGTCCGAGCTCGGGAAGATCGGCGTGCTCGGCATGCATCTCGAGGGCTACGGCTGCGCCGGCGCGAGCGCCACGGCGTACGGGCTCGCGTGCATGGAGCTCGAGGCGGGCGACAGTGGCGTGCGGAGTCTCGTCTCGGTGCAGGGTTCGCTCGCCATGTACGCCATCCACCGCTGGGGCTCGGAGGAGCAGAAGCAGGAGTGGCTGCCGCGGATGGCCGCCGGCGAGGCGATCGGGTGTTTCGGGCTGACCGAGCCCGACGCCGGCTCGGACCCGGGGTCGATGCGCACGCGCGCGCGCCGCGACGGCAGCGACTGGGTGGTGCACGGACAGAAGATGTGGATCACCAACGGCTCCGCGGCCGACGTGGCCGTCGTCTGGGCGCGCACCGACGAAGGCCTCCGCGGGTTCCTCGTCCCCAAGGGGACCAAGGGCTTCACCACGCAGGACATCCACCGCAAGCTCTCGCTGCGTGCGTCGGTGACCTCCGAGCTGCTGCTCGACGAGGTTCGCCTCCCGGCCGACGCGATGCTGCCCGAGGCCAAGTCCCTGCGCGGGCCGCTGTCGTGCCTGAACGAGGCGCGCTATGGGATCGTCTGGGGGGCAGCCGGCGCCGCCCGAGCGTGCTTCGAGGCCGCGCTCGACTACAGCCTCGAGCGCCGGCAGTTCGACCGGCCGATCGCGTCGTTCCAGATCCAGCAGCAGAAGCTCGCGTTCATGGCGCTCGAGGTCAACCGCGCGGCGCTGCTCGCCCTGCATCTCGGCCGGATGAAGGACGACGGCCGGCTCCTCACCGAGCACGTGAGCATGGGCAAGCTCGGGAACGTGAACGCGGCGCTCGAGGTCGCGCGGACGGCGCGCCAGGTGCTCGGCGCGAACGGCGTCACGCTGGAATATCCGGTGATCCGTCACATGAACAACCTCGAGTCGGTCGTCACCTACGAGGGGACGGCGGACGTCCACGCGCTGGTGATCGGCGGCGCGCTGACGGGGATCCAGGCGTTCCGATGAGCGCGGCGGCCGCGGGGGCGTGGGGATCGTCGAGCCCGGCCACCACCTCGCAGCAGGTGCTCGAGAGCCTCCGCCTCGCGCTCGTGTCCGGCGCGCTCCGTCCGGGCCAGCGCGTCACCCAGGACGACGTCGCCCTTCGCCTGGGGGTCAGCGTGGCGCCGGTCCGGGAGGCACTGCGCGTGCTCGAGCAGGAGGGCCAGCTCGTGTACCGACCCCGCCGGGGCTACTTCGTGACCGAGCTGCGGATCGAGGACCTGGAGGAGATCTACGAGCTGCGCCGCGTGCTCGAGGAGCGGGCGGCGCGGCGCGCGTTGCCCGAGCTCGACGACGAGGCGCTGACGCGGGTTCGGGCCGCGGCCGACGAGTGCGAGGTCGCCGGGGAGTCCGGTGACGTCGCGCGCGAGCTCGCCGCCAACCGCCGGTTTCACTTCGCGCTGCTCGAGCGACCCGACCGGCCCCATACGATGCGAATGATCCGGCTGCTGTGGGATTCGACCGAGGCCTACCGCGCGATCTACTACAACTCGCCGGAGGAGCGCCGCCGTGCCGGAAAGGCCCACGAGCGCATCCTCGCCGCGGTCGCCGCGCGCGATCCCGATCGCCTCGTGGCCGAGCTCGACGCCCACCGGGGACGCGCGCTCGACGTCCTGCGTGACGTGCTGGGCGCTTCCGCAGACGCCTAAACGTCGATCACCCCACCGTCGGAAGCGGTCTCGAACTCGACCTCCGGCAGGTGATTCAGCATGTCCTCACTCATATGGGTGAGGACGATGCGCTCGCACTCGAGCTCGGAGCGGTGCTCGCTGAGTGTCCGGTAGTCGAGGTGGCCGGGCGCCCGCTTGTCGAAGAAGTTGCACTCGCATACGAACAGGTCGGCGCCTCTCGCGAGCGCGGGGAGAGTCTCGGTCCACTCGGTGTCGCCCGAGTAGGCGATGACCTTTCCCGCGTACTGCACCCGAAGGCCGTGGGGCTCGGTGGCGCTCGGGTGGGCGACAGGGAAGGCCGTGATCCGTGCCGGCCCGAACTCCTGCGGCACGTGCGGCTCGAATTCGAGGAAGCGCGTCGCGAACGGACGCTCGGCGTCGGGCGCGCCCGGATAGAGAAGCTCGAACGTGCCGCGGATGCGTCGTTCTGCACCGTTCGGGCCAAGGACGGTGAGCGGTTTCGTTCGCCTGGCGAACTGTCCCGCGAGCGTCAGCCACGGCACGCCGGCGAAGTGATCGCCGTGCAGGTGGCTGAGGGCGATCCAGCCCAACGCGTGCGGGTCGATGCCCAGGCGCTTGAGCGCGACCAGCGAGGTCGCGCCGCAGTCGAGCAGCAGCGGCTCCTCGCCACCGTCCAGATGCAGGCAGGCCTGGAAGCGGCCGCCGCCGCCGAACGCATCACCGGACCCGACGAACGTCACGCGCGCGGTCAAAGCGCCTTCTCGAACCAGTGATCGGCGAACGGCTCGTCGTTGAACGGCGCCACCTCGACGTAGCCGGTCGAGCGGTACAAGCTGATCGCCTCGAACAGGAGCCCGCTCGTCTCGATTCTCGCCACCGTGGCGCCGCTTCGGACCGCCTCGTTTTCCAGCTCCACGAGCATTGTCCTTGCGATGCCGAGGCCGCGCGCGCTATCCGCCACCCACATGCGCTTGATCTCCGATGGGGCTCCCGGGTGGTGCTTGACGCCGCCGCAGCCAATCGCCTCGTCGTGCCGGTAGGCGATGAGGAACAGGCCGGCGGGCGGCGTCATCTCGTGAGGCTCGGCCGAGACGCCCTTGGCCGGGTCATATCCGCGGGCCGACCGGCGGTTGAGCTCGGCGACGTAGGCCGCAATGCACCTTTGCGCGTCGGCTCCTGCCGGGTCGACGGGCCTGATGTCGACCTCCGCCCTCGTGGGCATCAGGGCGTCGCTCATTGTCTGACTCTACCTTCGGGGTCTGCAAGCCATATTCTTGAATCGAGGTCCCGGGGGGCGGTTAAGATGTCGCCGGGTGACTCATTTTCGCCTTCGCGCATCGGTGGTGACAGCGGCGCTCGTCGCCGCGGTTGGGATCGCCGTGGCCGTCTATCTCCTTACGAGACCCCCAACATCGCTCGTCGGTAGGTGGAGCGGCCTCGTGTCATCGTCAGGCGCCAGCGGGTCGAGCCAGCGGTTCGTGGTTGTTGTCGATCGAAGCGAAAAGGCGGGCACCTGGCAGATCGGTCCGCGGTGCGCCGGGACGCTGCGCTTGAAGAACATTTCCGACGGCTTCCACCACTACTACCGGATCGCGGGAACTAATCCCGGATGCGCCCCGCCCGGCGTCGACTGCCTCGAGCGTTCCGGGAGTCAGATGGTCGACGTGTTCATGCCCAACTCGGGGAAGGACGTCGCCTACAAGTTCAACCCGGTCGCCTGATTGCCAGGGCCCCCGCCGTTATTCGTCGGGCAAAGCTAGATATTCCCGTGGTGCGGGTCAGGCCAGTCGCTTCTCGAACCAGTACGACGCCACCGGGTTGCCGTTGTAGTCCGGAATCGCCCGATAGCCGCTCGAAGTGAACAGCGCCACCGACGCGGGTTGCCTTGCACCCGTGTCGAGGCGGATCAGGTCGTAGCCGGCGTCGCGGGCCGCGGTCTCTAAGCGGCCAAGGAGCGCGCGGGCAACTGCGGCGCCACGAGCCTCGGGCGCGACATATATGCGCTTGATCTCCCCGATCCCGGCCCCGATCCGCTTCAGTCCCGCGCACCCGACGGCGTGCCCGCCTCTGTAGGCGACGAGCCAGCGACCGGCCGGCGGTTCGACATCTTTCGCGGTCATCCGCGGCGGGACGTCGGGAGTCCACTCCGGGTACATCGCCTTGATCTCGGCGACATAGTCGGCGACCAGCGCGGTCGACGCCGGCGTCTCGAACGACTCCTCGACGACCTTGACGGGCTGGCCGAGGTCGGCCAGGAACCGGACGATCGCCTCGATCGTCTCCTCCGGGAGCTCCGTGGGCGGCGAGTGCTGGCAGTCCAGATGTACCCGCCTGACCGGACCGGGCGCCCGGTGCTCGATCGCGTCGAGCTGGGCCAGCGTCCCGTACTGGTCACGCTCGCCCTGGATCAGCAGCAGCGGGCAGCCGACCCGGTCGAGCTCTCCGGTGATGTCCCACTCGGGAAAGGCGGGATCGAGCCACACGTCGTTCCAGCCGAAGAAGGCGGCGTCCGGGTCGCGATGGTGGCGGGCCAGGCGCTCGCGCAGGTCGCCTTCGGCATAGGCCTCGCGGGCCTTGCGGATCTCCGCGATGCACATGTCCTCGACGAACGCGTGAGGGGCGACAGCGACGACGGCGGCGACGGGATGGTGGGCGGCGTGGATCAGTGCGATCGACGCGCCGTCGCTGTGTCCGATCAGCACCGGCCTGTCGATGCCGAGGGCCGCGAGCAGTGCCGGCAGGAGCCCGAGCGCCTCCTCGTGCATGAACGCCGGAGTGCGGGGCGTGGCCGGCGGGTCGGATTGCCCGTGACCGTGGCGCGAGAAGGCCACCGTCCGCCGTCCGGTTGCCTGCGCGAGCGCCTCCGGGAATCCCCGCCACAGCCCGACCGACCCCAGGCCTTCGTGCAGGAGGACGAGCGCGGCCTGGTGAGGGTCGCCGGCGATGTCGAGCAGCTCGAGTGCGCCGCCCTTGAGGTTCAGGAAGGTGGGTGTCGCCGGAGTGGTCGTGGCCGGCGCCAGGTTAGCGCCGGTCTAATTGGCGGCCGCCGCTGCCGGGTCCCCGTTCGCGTCAGAGCGTGCTGCGGAACTCGCGCGGTCGGTGCTGGTTGTGGACGGGCACCTCTTTCGGTGTTTGTTGCGGACGGGCACCTCTTTCGGGTCCCGCGCGCGGATTCCCGAAGACGACTTCGTCAAACGCATTTTCAGATGTTCACAACCGCTTGGGAGATAACTCCCGTATAGCGCCAGTTATCTCCCAAACGGCTCGCCGGCGCCGAGTGTGACGTTGGCGTGACGCGCCTCGGGGACCATCGAACACCGACAAGTCGTGTTCGAGAAGGAGTAGAGATGAGATTGCCTCTTTCGATAAGGCTCGCGTTTCCGTGCGTCGTGGCCATGGTCCTGGCGTTCGGAGCGTTCGGAGCGTTCGGAGCGTTCGGGGCGTTCGGAGCCACGGTGGCGCGGGCCGCGAGCGGCCCGACGACGTTCGGCCCCGACCTGGCGACCCTCAACGTCGACAACACGAACGACTGCACGGTCGACCCGCTGATCCTGTGGCCGGGGAACGACTACACCGGCGCACCCTCGTGCACCTGGACCTCGAGTGACCCGACCAACGATCTGGGCGGCCAGTTCCCGCCCTCGGGCGACGGGACGATCAGCCAGGTGATGATCAAGGTTGGCGCGGTCACCGGCCCGATGCAGGTGGTGATCATGCGGGCCGAGTTCCAGGAGGTCGACACGCCGTACGTCCACTACAACGTCAGCTGCTGCACCGACGTGGGCCAATCGTCCGTGTTCACGCCGGCCGCGAACGCGATCAGCACCGAGCCGGTCAATCTGCCCGTGCAGGTCGGAAACTCCACCGGCGCCCCGGGCCAGTATGAGGCCGACCTGGTGGGACTGTCCGTGCTCGAGGACGGCGTGCCCGTCCCGGCCGCCGACGAGACCGACCTCTCACCCGAGAACGATCAGCCCACCCTCGACGTCGAGGAGCCGGCCATGGAGGACACCGGCCAGCCCCAGCTGGCGGACGACGGCATCGGCTATCTCGTCGCGATGGACTCCGTCTGGGTCCCGCAGTCATCGGGCTCGACCTCGCCGTCCGCCCCCGTGCAACTGACCATGCCGACCGCGACGCCGCTGTTTGACTTCCCGGCCGGCAAGACCCCGGCTCGGGTGTCGGGCAACAACGCGCTCGTGAACCTGGGCTGCGACGCGGGTGGCGCGTCCTGCGACGGCAAGGTCAGCATCCAGAGCGCCAAGGCGCAGGGCGCCGGCGCCCAGATAGCTCGGGCCGCCAAGGCGAAGGGCAAGTCCAAGGTCCTCACCTACGCCACGGGCAACTTCTCGCTCACGGCCGGCAAGCAGCAAGCGGTCAAGGCAAAGCTGTCGAGCACCGGGCGCACGCTCGCCTCCAAGCACAAGACGATGAAGGTCTGGATCAACGTAACACTGACCGGCGGCCCCTCGCCGACGGTCATGAGCAAGCAGGTGACGCTCCGGTTCTGACCGCCTAAAGCAGAGGGGGCTGTGCAAGGTCCGCGCCACGCTGGTGGCGCGGACCTTCGCACGTCTAAGCTCGGGCCGAATGGGCCCGCCCACAACTTATAGCCATTTGAACCGATGCCGATAATCCGGCCATGACCGAGTGGATGCGGTTGGGAGCGACGGTCGGGACGCTCGTGGTGGCGTTGGGATGCGTGGTCACGGCCGGCAGGGCCGACCAGAGCCGTTGCTACTCGAGCCGGAGCTGCCAGCACGCGTTCGCCACCGCGGCGCTGCTCCTGTTCGTTTGCGTCCCCGTACTCGTGCTCGACGCCGCGGGCATCCTGGGCTCGCTCGGGTGGCTTGCCCTCCTGCCGCTGGTCGGCGGCGGCGCGGTCCTGACCGGGCTGGGGCGGCGGTGGACGGTCCGATCCGGGCGGCGCAGGTCACTCGAGGTGACAGCCCGTCGAAGTGAAGGGCACCCATCGCCGGTGACGGTCAGCTCCGCCGGGTTCGTAACGGACGAGGCCTGGGAGTCGAGGCTCGCGGCTCGGGCCGCGACGGTCAGCGTCCCGGTCATGGTTGTCACAGTCGGCGACGACGGACAGCTCGTCGAACTGAACCAGAACTAGCGGCTGAGTGCCCGGCCCGACGAGCTAGGCCGCGGCAGCGCGTGGCGGGCGGGCCGACTCCAGCTGCGCGAAGTAATCCTGGGCGGGCTGGTTCCAGCGCGCGTGACGAGTCGCGAACAGCTCGTGGGCGCGCCGGCGGGGCCAGCCCGCCGGCAGGAGCTCCGCCGGCAGATCCGGATCCAGAAACGGGAACTTGCGCCAGGCGTGCACGAGCAGCGTCTGCATCCGGAACGACGCCTCGGGTGACGAGGGCCTGATCGCGGCGAAGTCCTCGATGAAGGCGTCATAGTGCTCGCGGACGGCGTCAAGGTCCCAGGCGGCTGCCACCACGTCGACCGCCCGTCCCAACATCCCGAGTGACGCGACGAACGAGGTTGCTTCTGCGGCCGGCTCCTCGGCAATCACCGCCGCGAGCTCGGCCTCACGATCGACGTGGGGCGTCAGCCACACGCCGCCGCCCATCGAGCCGAGACCCGCCCAGGCCAGACTGGTACGGAGCTGATGGCGCACCTCGCGCCGCGCTTCGGGCACCCGGAGGATCAGCACGAGCCAGCGCCCGTCCCACTCCCACGCTTGCCCGAACGAATAGATCCGGGAAGCTCCCGTGGCCAGGAAGTCCGCGGCACGATCACTTAAAGACACCCGAGCGCGCCGTCCAAGCCGCTCGGTCGCGAGCCAGCCGCCGCGTACGCTGCGCGCGAGTGCCTGCCGTGCCGCCTGCTCGGAGTACCCGACCGAGACGAGCGCGTCGACGAGCGTCTCCTGCCACACCGCTTGGCCTCCGGGCAGGACGAACTCGCCGAGGATCGTGAGCAGCAGCGAGCGCGCCGCCGGCGCGCCTACCGATCGTCGGCGGAGCTGGTCGTCCACGGCTCGGCGGCCTCGAAGTCGTCCCGGATCGCCTCGAAATACGTGTTGCACGCGTGGCAGCGCATCTGAGAGGTGATCATCTGGCCACCCCACGGCGACACCATCTCGACATCAGGAGATGAGCAGAACGGGCAGGTCATCGGCGCGTCTGCTCGTCCCAACCCGACCAGTCCTCCGGTTCGTCGAGTGACACGCCCGCGACCAGCGGCGTGAGCCAGTCGCGCACCCGGTCGCGGATCGAGAGCGGGCTGAACAGGACCATCCCGGCATCCATCGCCGCGTGATAACCGGCATCCGAGTCCGGCCCCGGCCACCGCGCCGCCGACGCCCACATCTCGTCGATCCGGCGCACCAGCAGTTCCAGATCGGGGCCGCCCACGGCGACCATCCGCCGCGCCCACGCCTCCGCGTGCACCTTGTGCGCGCCCTCCTCCTGGAGGATCTTGCGCGCCCGCTGGGCCAGCGGCTCGATCGAGCTGTCGCGTGCGCCGGCCACGAACGTGGTCAACACCCCGTCCACCACCAAGTTGGCCGCGATGAACGACGCCCAGTCCGGAAGCTCGGATGCCAGCATGGGCAGGGGGTTGCCCGCGTCGAGACCCGAGTCGTCCCGATCCAGGCCCAGTTTGGCCAACACGGGATAGGTCGAGCGCGCGTGCCCGAGCTCGTCCTGCGCCATCGCGGCCGCGGCCACCGCGGACTCGATCGTCGGCGCGCTGACCGCCCACTCGCCGTAGCGTCGGCCGAGCGCGCTCTTGTTGTCGGCCAACGACCCGATCAGCGAGATCATCGTGGCCGTCGCCGGATCGACGTGCACGGTGCTCACGCCCGGATCGCCTCCCGGATCGCGCCCCGGGGCACGATGATCATCTCGATCCACGGCTGCTCGTCGTAGATCGCGCGTGCCGACACGACCGCGAGCTCCTCGTCCCCCTCGGTGACGGTGCCGACGTGGTGAAGCGGCTCCGCGTACTCCTTGCGGGCAAACACCTCCCATACGGTCTCGCCCGCGCGGCTCATACCGCGATTCCCAGCTCGCGCATCTTCGAGCGCGCGTCGTCGCGCAGCCGGGCCTTGGTCCAGACAGGGTCCCACACGACCTCGATGTCGACGAAGTCCACCTCCGGGTCGGCCAGCAGCGCGGAACGGATGTCCTCCTCGATGAACTCCATCGCGGGGCAGCCCATCGAGGTGTAAGTGATCTGAAGATTCGCCCGCCGCTCCAACTCCAGGTACGCCACCGACACGATCAGCCCCATCCCGACGACCGACACCGGGATCTCGGGATCCTCGACTCCCCGCAGCGCCTCCCACAAACGCGCTTCGACCGAACCCGTCATGCCGCCTTCCGTAAAGACGTCGTCTGGTAACCCCGCTGCAACGTGCGCACGTAGTCGTTGTTCATTGGCCCGCGGGCACGCCACCGCGCCAACACCTGATCCCACGAGATCGCGCCGTCGTCGAGCAGCCATTCCCGCTTCTCCTCGTCGAACGCCGCCGGGAACGGACAGTCGATCACGTACCCATCTCGCTCGATGGCGCGGCGCGCGGGCACCCGAACCCCAATTTCATCCATAAAAGGAACAACTTCGCCCATCCACCACTGCCGGAGTTGATCGTTCGACTTGCCCTTGAACCCGTAGTCCAGCTGCTCGGAATGCTGCTTGAGCGAATCGGGCAGCCCGAACCACTCGAGCGTCAGGATGAACATCCAGTCGATCGCCGCCTGGACCTCGGCCTTCCCCTCCGGGTCCTTGCAAAGCTTGCGCAGCCACGTCCGCCCGTGGCGCAGGTGGAACGTCTCCTCCTTGTCGACCTTGGCCAGCGCGCGCTTCCACGGCCCGAACGTGCTCGACTGGTACACGTCGGAGAGCAGCACGAATCCGGCCTGGTCATACAGCGCGTTGGCGCACACGAGCTCGACCCAGGAGTTCAGCGGGACGTCAAACGCGTACGGGTACTTGAACGAGCCCGCGGGCCGTTCGTAGATCAACTCATCCATGTCGACTCCCAGGTCGCCCAGCAACCGGTAGCCGATGTGGGCGTGCGCGAGCTCGTCCTGGATGATCGACATCGCCGACCCGAAGTTGTTCAAAGCGGGCGCGTGCTGGGCCGCGCGCAAGTAGGCAGGGGCGCTTACGAACTCGGTGTCGGCCGACACGGTGAGGATTCGCCGCATACCCTCGAGGTACTTCGGCGACATGTGCTGAAGCCCCTCGACCAGCTTGCCCGCGGCGAGGTGCTCTTGGACCTGCTGCTCGGTCCAGGGTGCGAGTTCGTTGGGAGCCATGTGTGACACTTGACTAACGCCCGACATCGTATAGTCTCCTGTTCGTGAGGTCAAGTGGCCACGATCGTTGAGCTCGACGGCGTGTCGCCGACCATCGGCGAAGATGTCTTCCTCGCCCCGACCGCCGTCCTGGTTGGCGACGTAAGGGTCGGCGATCGCGCGAACATCTGGTTCGGGACCGTGCTCCGGGGCGACGTCTCACATATCGAGATCGGCGCCGGCAGCTCGATCCAGGACACTGCGGTGATCCACTGCGCCACCGACCTGCCGACCGTGATCGGGGTTGACGTCGTCGTCGGTCACGGGGCGATGCTCGAGGGCTGCACGATCGAGGAGCACGCCCTGATCGGGATGGGCGCGATCGTGCTCCAGCACGCGCGCGTCGGCGCCGGCGCCATGGTCGCGGCCGGCGCGGTCGTGTCCGAGCGCACCGAGATCCCGGCCGGCGTGCTCGCCGCCGGAGTTCCCGCGCGCGTAAAGAAGGAGCTTTCGGGTTCGGCGCTTGCCTGGACGGGTCGAGCCGCTGCCCACTACCAGGAGCTCCGCGAGCGATATCTGACTTCCCTGAGACTACGAGAGGAGACACAGCGTGCCCGAGATGCTGATCGGAGGTGAGTGGCGCGAGGCGGCCGCTCACGAGGAGCGGCTTGAGGTCGTCAACCCGGCCACCGAGGAAATCGTCGACAGCGTGCCGGCCGGCTCGCCCGAGGACGTCGAGCTGGCGGTGGCGACCGCCCAGCGAGCGTTCGCCGAGTGGTCAAAGACCGATGTCGAGAAGCGCGCGACGTTGCTGGCCAAGGCAGCGGATCTCGTACAGGAGCACGCCAAGGAGCTCGCGGCGACGCTCACCGCCGAGCAGGGCAAGCCGATCGCCGAGGCGATGGGCGAGGTCAGCCATCTGGCCCACGGCCTTCACTTCTACGCCGAGGCGGCGACCAAGGTTCGGGGGGCCTATCAGGAGCTTCCGAGCACGCTGGGCTCCGCCTACGGGATGGTGATTCGCCGGCCGATGGGCGTGTGCGCGGCGATCACGCCCTACAACTTTCCGCTCACGCTGCTCGGGACGAAGGTCGCGCCGGCCATCGCGTCCGGCAACACCGTGGTGGCCAAGCCCGCCTCGACGACGCCGCTGGCGACCCTCCAGGTAGCCCAGATGTTCACCGAGGCCGGGCTCCCGGACGGCGTGCTCAACGTCGTCACCGGCCGAGGCCGCGAAATCGGCGATGCGCTCGTCACCCACCCGGACGTCCGGCGCGTCGCGTTCACCGGTTCGACCGCGGTCGGGCGCCATGTCGCGAAGATCGCCGCGCCCGACCTGAAGCGCCTGACTCTCGAGCTCGGCGGGAGCGATCCCGTGATCATCTGCGCCGACGCTGACGTCGATGCCGCGGTCAAGGCGGTGATCATCGGCCGCTACTGGAACGCCGGCCAGGCATGCCTGGGCTGCAAGCGCGTGTTCGTGCACGACTCGGTGTACGACGACTTCGTCGCGCAGCTGGTCGAGCGCGTGAGCCGTTACGAGCCGGGCGACGGCACCGTCAAGGCCGAGAAGCCGAAGCTGCGCATGGGGCCGATCCACACGGAAGCCGGCCGCGACGAGCTGCTCGCGCAGATCGAGGACGGCATCGCCAAGGGCGGCGAGCTCCTGATCGGAGGCGGCATCGGCGCGAGCGACAAGGGCTGGTTCCTCGAGCCCGCCGTCATCGCCGAGCCGTCGAACGACTCGAAGCTCACGCGCGAGGAGGTGTTCGGACCGGTGCTCCCGATCTTCCGCTTCACCGATTTCGACGACGCGATCACGCGCGCGAACGACACGCCATACGGACTCGGCTCGTCGCTCTGGACGCACGACTCGCGGCTGATTCATCGCGCCGCGCAGGAGATCGAATCCGGCATGACATGGGTCAACCAGATCCACTACGGCTACGACGAGCTGCCGTTCGGCGGCGTCAAGGCCTCCGGGTACGGCAAGGAGCACGGGATCGAGGCGCTCGATTCATACGTGGAAATCAAGTCGGTCGTCGTGGGAGGTCTTGGGTAAATGGCTGTCACGTTCACCAGCGACGGGCCGGTCGGTTACGTCACACTTGACCATCCGCCGGCCAACTCATACGACCTGGCGTTCATGACCGAGTTCGCCGGAGCGGTCGACGAGGCGCTGTCGGGCTCGACTCGCGTCGTCGTCGTCCAGAGCGGCAGTTCGAAGTTCTTCTCCGCCGGCGCCGACATCAAGCGCTTTCTCGAGGGCGACCTCGACGCCAATATGGAGATGATCCGGGTCAGCCAGGCGACGTTCCGCAAGATGGCCGCCGCGCCCCAGGTTTCGATCGCCTACATCGCCGGCCACGCCCTCGGCGGCGGGCTCGAGATCGCGCTCGCGTGCGACGTCCGCCTGGCCGCTGAGGGGCCATACAAGCTGGGTCTGCCCGAGGTTACGCTCGGGATCCTGCCTGGTAACGGCGGCACCCAGCGCCTAACCCGGCTGATCGGGCCGTCCCGCTCGCTCGAGCTGATGCTCACCGGGCGCACGTACGGCGTCAAGGAGGCGCATCAGATCGGGCTCGTGGCCGAGGTCTACGACCCGGAGGAGGCGGGCAAGAAGGTCCGCGAGTACGCGGAGCGGTTGGCCGCGGGTGCGGTCGTGGCGCAGGCCGCGATCAAGCGCTGCGTTTACGAGGGTGGCCAGATGCCGCTCGATGACGGGCTAGCCCTCGAGGCCGAGCTGATGGAGGCGCTATTCCGGACCAAGGACGCCAACGAGGGTCTCACCGCATTCGCCGAGAAACGTAAGCCGGAGTTCGTCGGGGCATGACCACCGTCGAGACAACGCACCCCGGGTCGTTCATCGCCGGCGCCCCGCACCTGAACGCCGACGACTCGCTCGACGTGGTCAACCCGGCCGACGGTCGCGTCTTCGCGAGCGTCGCGGCGGCTTCGGCGGCCGACGTCGACGCGGCGGTCCAGGCGGCCGCCGGCGCGCAGCGCGCATGGGCCGAGCTCGCCGTGTCCAAGCGCGGCGAGATCCTGGGGCGCGCCGCCCACCACGTCGAGGAGCACGTGTCCGAGTTGGTGCCGCTGCTGACGCGGGAGCAGGGGAAGACGCTGCGCGACTCGCGGATCGAGATCACCAAGGCGATCGACACGCTCATGCACTACGCCGGCCTGTCGAAGTCCCTGCGCGGGGCGCACACGCCGGGGTTGGACCCGGGGGTCGAGGGATATGTGCTTCGGCGTCCTCTGGGCGTCGTCGGCGCGATCGTGCCGTGGAACTTCCCGACCACGCTGCTGTGTAACAAGCTCGCGCCCGCGTTGGTCGCCGGCAACACTGTCGTCGCCAAGCCGGCGGCGACGACGCCGTTGACCACGTTGCGGTTTGCCGAGCTGCTCGCGGAGGGCGGCCTGCCCGAGGGCGTCTTCAACGTGGTCAGCGGTCACGGCTCGGTGGCGGGTGAGGCGCTGGTCACGCATCCGGCGGTGCGGAAGATCGCGTTCACGGGCTCGACGCCGGTCGGCGAGCGGATCATGGCCCAGTGCGCTCACGGGATGAAGCGGGTGACCTTGGAGCTGGGCGGCTCTGACCCGATGATCATCTGCGACGACGCCGACCTGGCCGCCGCGGCCAGCGCGGCGTCGATGGGCCGGTTCTACAACTGCGGGCAGGCGTGCCTGGCCATCAAGCGGGTGTACGTGTTCGAATCGGTGGCCGACGAGGTGATCGAGTCTGTGGTCGTGAAGGCGCGGCGCTTGAAGGTGGGCCGGGGCGACGCGGACGGGACGCAGATGGGGCCGATGCACACCGACGAGCAGCGGGCCGAGGTCGCCTCGCAGGTTGCGGGGAGCGTTGACGCCGGGGGCGAGCTGGTCGCCGGCGGCGGTCCTCCCGACGATGCCGACCTCGCCGACGGGTTCTTCTACACGCCCACGGTGGTGGTCGATCCTCCGCATGACTCGGCCATGGCGGTCGAGGAGGTGTTCGGTCCGGCCCTCCCGATCTGGCGGGTCGCGGATCTCGACGAGGCGATCGAGCGCGCCAACGCGTCGCAGTTCGGCCTTGGCTCCTCGGTGTGGACGCGCGACCTGGGACGTGCCCGTTCAGCTGCCGCCCGGATCGAAGCGGGATACACCTGGATCAACTCGCGCACCAAGGTCTACGACGAGCTGCCGTTCGGTGGCTGGAAGTCGAGCGGCTACGGCAAGGAGCACGGGGAGGAGGCGTTCGACTTCTACACCGAGACGAAGTCGGTCGTGCTCGGGGCGTCGTGAGCGAGCCGCTCGACTTGTGGGACCGGGCATCGCTCCCATCCCCGGTGATCCCGTTCGAGAACAGCTTCGAAGGTTGGCTCGGTCTGGAGTGGGTCGACCTCGGTCCGGAGTCCGCTCACGTGCGGTTCACTGTCCGCGAGAACCTCAAGCAGCCGTTGGGGCTGCTGCACGGAGGCATCTACTCGGCCGTGGCCGAGACCGTCGCGTCGGTCGCGACGGTCAGCCGGGTATGGGAGGACGGTTACGTCGGATCGGGCCTTAGTAACTATGCGAGCTTCTTACGTCCGGTTACAGAGGGAACGCTCGACGTGATTGCGAGGCTACGCGGCCACGACGACCGCGAATGGACGTGGGGAAACGAGTTCCGCGACGACGCGGGGAGGCTGTGCGCGCTCGTCGAGGTGACGATCGCGGTCCGGCCGGCGAGGTGAGATCACCAGCAGGCGGAGGGGCTTATGTCTTTCGCCAGACCGACACGTGCGACTTGCTCTCGTGGTCGAACGGCTCACGCCGCCAGTTGGCCCATCGTGACTCGAGTGTCATCCCTGCCAGTTGCGCCATGAGATCGAGCTCTCCGGGCCACACGTAGCGGAAGGGGATCGCGCGATGGCGCAGGTCGCCGCCTTCCCGACGGAAGTGGTGAGAGACCAGGTGCTGGGAAGCGGTGTCGAACTCGTCGATGCCCCAGTTTTCTCCGTCGGCGTGAAAGACAATGTGGCGCTCCCCCGGCGGTAGGCGCCGGAGCTCCGGGACGCCGACCTCGACCACGAAGCGACCGCCTGGCTCGAGGTGGGTGGCCGCGTTGGAGAAGCACGCGACCTGGTCCTCCTGGGTCGTGAGATTGCCGATCGTGTTGAAGACCAGATAGACGAGCCGGAACTTTCCCTCGACTCGCGTGCTCGCCATGTCGCCGATCGCCACGTGCAGTTCGGGCCCGCCGGGTTTGTCACGCAGCTGCTCCACCATCGCATCGGAAAAGTCGATTCCGCACACGTCAACCCCGCGCGCGGCGAGCGGTAGCGCGATCCGGCCGGTGCCGATCGCGAACTCGAGCGCGCGGCCGTCACCGGCCAGCTCGGCAAGCACCGCGACCGCCGGCTCGACGGCGACCGGGTCGAACATCTCTGCCTCAGTTTCGTCGTAGGACCGAGCGACCTCCGGCCCGAAGTGATCCTCGCGCATGCCCCGATTGTCGACGCGCGTCACGTGCACCGCGCCCCACATACGGAGGGGCGCCTCGTGGAGGCGCCCCTCCGGAGGGATCTGCGTCAGCGAGTGACTAGTTAGTCCGCGCGGTTGCCGGTTCGGCGGTCGGGGCGGTCGCGTGGGCCACCTCGAGTTCGTGCCGAACTCGCTCGCTGCTCAGCTCGTGGATGGTCGAGGCCAGCAGCGAAATGCCGACGAGCCCATCGCCCAGGGCGAAGGCCCACCAGCGTGCGTCGGAGCCGGTGAGCTCGAGCATCAGCACGATCAGCCCGGCCGCCACGACGACGCTTGCTCCGGTGAGGAGAATCGCCGCGAGCCTGGCCGGAGTCTGGCCGTCGCTGCGCGCGGTCAGCGACCGTTCAAACAGCGAGATCAAGGCGACCGAGGCGACGGCGACGCCGACGCCGAATGCGATCCAGCGAGGGTCCACGGTCTGCGTCGCGACAGGCCAGGCGAACGTCGCGAGCACGACGAACGCGCCCGCGAGCGCGATGCCGGTGTGGGTCAGCCAGTACATCCAGGACCGCATCGCCCGGCTGATCTCAAAGCTGTCGCGTAGCTGGTCGGTCCAGGGCGAGACGGTCGTCGAACCGGTCGAACGCGGCCGGATCGCGAGCGGCTCACCCGCGCCGTCTAGTTCGAGCGCGTGGACGACGCGCTCGACTGTCGTCTCGTGCAGCGCGAGCGCGCGGAGCGAGACCAGCAGCAGCGCGACGCCGCCGGCGAGCCCGATCCACAGCGCGGTCGGGGTCGCGAACACGCGGTTGGCGAGGATTGTCCAGACCGCGACGAGCACGCTCAGCGCGCTCAGGCCCGAAAACGCGTGGTTCTCGCGCCGGAGCGCCACGGCGGTCGCGGTGGTGGAGAAGACGGCAGCGGCGATCGCCAGGCCGAAGGCGATCCAGATCGCGTCGTTAGGAGTGAAAGCAAACCGGTCGATGGCAATGAGCGAGCCGCTGATCGCGACCGAAAGGCTCATCGCCCAGTAACGCGTGTGCGTCATGGTTACCTCCGAAAAAACAGTGGTTACCGGATAGGTGTGTCCGATTATACGCTTCCGGACATTGTTGTCCACCTATCCGTTTGGGCAGATCGCCTCCTGCCCCGCCCGCAGGTCGCTCCTACCCGCCCCGCCAGTCGCTGTTCAGGAGCCGGCGCGCGCCGGCGTGATGCCGTCGATCACGAGCGCGAGCGCCCGGCTCGCGGCAGTGGCACGGCCGGTGGGCCCCTCGGCCTGCTCGACGGCACCCTTGACCATCGAGACGACGAGGAACACGTCAGCGACCGTCAGGTCGCAACGTACGGTGCCCGCGGCCTTGGCGTCGCGCAGCGGGCCCTTGATCAGCTCGGCCAGTCGCCGGCGACGCCGATCGAGCTCTGATCCGATGCACGCGTCCTCGCGTGCGAGCTGGCCCAAGGCGTGGGAACGGGCCATGCCGTCGACGACATCACGCAGCAGCACGAAGAACGCATCCGGGTCGCCGGAGTGCTCGGCCGCGAGGCGCTCGCTGCGCTCCATCTGCTCGGCCAGCAGGGCCGCCGCGAGATTCCGGCGGTCCGGGAAGTTCCGGTACAGGGTGGCTTGACCGACCCCCGCCCGCCGCGCCACCTCATACATGGCGACGTCGGCGCTCTCGGCGAACAGCTCCTGAGCGGCGGCCAGGATCGCCTCGCGGTTGCGCTGGGCATCTTTGCGCTGTGGCTGCTTGGTCTCGGTCATGGCGCGCGAGTGTAGTAACGGTTCATGATGTCCGCAAGGCCGATATCGGGTTCCCAGATCCCCTGCAAAGGGCGGCAACTGGACAATTATCTCCGGTTGACCTATAACTTGCGTAAGAAATACGACCCTGAAACCCCTCCCGGGAAGGAGGTCGACGGTGAAGGCGCTTGGACTCATGCTCAAACCGATCAACCTCGGCTGGGCGGTGACGCTCTCTGACGGCCGTGAACTCATCCGCTTCACCGGGCTGGGCGCCAAACGCAGAGCCCTGCGGTATCTCGAGCGCCTGGCCGCGGGGAAGGAGGTGGCGCATGTCTCTTGAGCAGCGTCACCGCCAGGCTCTCACGCGCCACGCCGGGCCCCATGTCTACTTCGTGGGCCGGCGCCCGTCCGGCGCACCGGAGCTCTACGCGGTGGGCGCCACCGGCGTCGAGCGGCTCCGGTCTCAGCGTCCGGATCCCGGAGCGGGTCTCGACTGGCACGGCGGCTCCGGCGCCCAAATCGAGTTCAGCCACCTCCTGATCAGCCGCGTCACCGGCCGGCGGCCTTCGCGCCAGCTCGCTGCCCGGTTCGCGCTCGCCGTCCTGGCCGAGCTCCCGCACGGCGGATTTGTGCTGGACTCCCAAGATGTCTCGCGCTGGCTGCGGTTGACGAGCGACCCGCATGACTTCGCGCCGGATCCGCCACCGAAGCGGTCAATTACAAGTCGGTTACGGGGCCTGTTCGGCGGCCCTGCTATCCATCAAATGAATGCGTAACGGGAGTCCACAGCCCACCGCCGGGCGGTCGAGCTGATGCGCCAGGGGCGGCTGGCCGGTCGCTATCCGGCGACGGCCGCGATGGTCGTGTTCGCGCTCGTGCCCTACCTTGCGCTGTCGGCCGCGCTACAGCCGCTGACGCCGATCATCGCCCGTCAGCTGCACACGAGCCTCCAGACGATGAGCCTCGGGGCGGGCCTGGCCAACGCGGGGTACGCGGTCGGGACGGTGCTGGCCGTCCAGTTCGCCATGCACCTGCCGCAGCGGCGGATGATGGTCCTGTACGCGACGGTGCTCGTGATCGGCTCGATCTTGACCGCGTCGGCGTCGAGCCCCGGGATGTTCATCGCAGGTCGAGTGCTGCAGGGCGTGTGCACGAGCCTGCTACTGATCGCGGCCGTGCCGCCGCTGGCGCTCGGGTTCGGCGTTGAGCGGCTCCGTGAGACAGCGGTGATCATGAGCTTGTGCATCTTTGGAGCCGTGGCGCTCGGGCCCACGATCGGTGGCATTCAGGCGAGCGCCGACGCCTGGCGGCCACTGTTCTGGGTCGTCGCAGCCATCTCGCTGAGCGCGTTCGTTCTCTCGATTCTGACCTTCGAAGACGCGCCTCCGATGGATCCGAGCGCTCCGTGGTCTCCCGGGGTCATCGCCCTGGCCGCCACGGGCTGCGTCGCCGCGTTCTTCGGCGCCTCGCAGCTGCTCACGCATAGCTTCACCGACGTCATCACGCTTGCGCCGCTGGCCGGCGGGCTGTCGCTGATCGTCGTCCTGATCGTCAACCAGTACCGCGCCAAGCGCCCGCTGCTGACGATCCGCACGATGCTCTCGAGCACGATCCCAGTTGCCGCCATCACCCTTGCCCTGTTCGCCGCTGCCGCATCGGTTTCGGCGACCGATCTGACCGCGTCCGTCCTGGCCGATCGCTACAGCCCGCTGCATCTGGGGCTGCTGTTCCTGCCCGAGCTGGGAGGGGCGGTACTCACGGCATTCGCGCTCGGCGCCGTGATGAAGTCCAAGGGAATGCACTACTTGCCGCTGGTCGGGATGGGCTTCCTGGCCGCGGGCATCGGCGTGTTCCGGATCGAGCTGCCACCCAGTCAGGCGCTCACGCTGATCGGCGCCGGGCTGACCGGCGTCGGGCTGGGCGCGAGCGTCGCACCCGCATTGTTCGTGGCCGGCTTCTCGCTGCCGTCGAACAACCTGCAGCGCGTGTTTGCAATCGTCGAGCTGATGCGCGCGGTCGCGGCGTTCATGATCGCGCCCCTGTTCGCCCACTTTGCCGCCACCGTCGCGGGCGGCGGGGTGGAGGGGACCGGCATCGCGCTGTGGATCGGGTTCGGGTTCGCCGTCGCCGGAGGGCTGATCGCGGTCCTGCTCTACGCGCTCGGCCGGGCGCGGCCACAGACGCCAAATCTCGATCGCTTCATCGACGGCGAAGGCGCCGCCTGGTACTCGCCGCCCCTGCTCGCGGGTCTCCGCGAGCGCGTCACGGGTCGAAGGCTGGCCGAGGACCCGGCCGGCTCGTGACCGCGAACGCGTCGGTCGGGCCCGTCATCTTCGCCTACGACGGCTCCGAGCTGGCCAAGCTCGCGATCGACGAGGCCGCTCGCCAGCTGGGCACCGGTCGCGACGCGCTCGTGATCACGGTGTGGCAGCCGTTCGAGGTCGGCTTCGTGCCGAGCCAAGGGGTGAGCCTCGACGCGCAGCAGACGACCGAGGTCAAGCAGGCGGCCGAGCTGACCGCGGCCGATGGCGCCGCGCTGGCGGAGCAGGCCGGGTTCACCGCGAGCAGTGCCGCGATCGAGGCGGCGCCGGCCTGGAAGGCGATCGTCAAGATCGGCGAGGACCACGACTGCAGCCTGATCGTGATCGGGTCCCACGGACGCACCGGCCTGGCCAGCGTCCTGCTCGGGAGCGTGGCCGAGGCGGTTGCGGCGCACTCACCCCGATCGGTGCTGATCGTGCACCGGGCGAGCCCCGAGCCGGCCCCGAGCCATGAGCCGGCCCCGGAGCCCTAAGCCGGCCTGATCACCTCGGGTCCCGGTTCGGCCGCGTAAAGGCGGGCCACCTCGGCCGCGCGGGACTCAAGGCACCGGCGCTGGTTCAGATAGCCCTTGTCGGTGATCTCGCCGGCGTCGAGGCTCGGCGGTGTCTCGAGCACGAGCAGCCGTTCGACCCGCGCCGCCGAGCCCGCGTCCGCGTTCAGGCTCCTCAGCGCTTGCGCCAGGTGTTGGCGCAGGCTCGCTTCGTCGCTTGGCGCCTCGGCCCGGTTGACCCACGCCAGGGCCCCGACGTACTCGGAGTCCTGACCGGCGATCACCGCGTCACTCAGCAGACCGCCGGCCGCGCTCAGCAGGCGCATGCGGAGTGCGCCCACCGCGACCCAGGTGCCGGTCAGCAGCTTGAAGTTCTCGGCGATCCGGCCGTCGAACATCAACCCCTGGTCAGTAAGCCTGGCGGCATCGCCCGAGCGATAGAAGCCCTCATCGTCGAATAGCTCCTCGGTGAGGTCGGGCCGGCGGAAGTAACCGGGGGTGACGTTCGGGCCCTTGGCACGTATCTCGAGCTTGTCGCCCACCGGGGCAAGCTTGATCGTGCAGCCCGGGATGGGAACGCCGATGCAGCCGGTCGGGGCGCCGAGATAGTGCATGCTGGTTGCCGCGGGCGAGGTCTCGGTTGTGCCCCAGCTCGACGTGAGCGGCACCTCGTGGTCGGCATGCTTGGAGGCGAGCTTGCGTAGACGCTCGGCGAGCGCGTCGGGCAGCGCCGCCGCCGCGTAGAACATGAAACGCAGGCGGCTGAAGAAGCGCGCGGCCAAGTCGGCGTCGGCCTCGAGAGCCGGGGCCAGCAGCGCATACCCAGCCGGTACGTTGAAGTAGAGCGTGGGGGGGACCTCCCTGAGGGCGGCCAGGGTGTGCGCAAACAGCGCCGGCGCGGGCCGGCCGTCGTCGATGTGAATCGACCCGCCGTTGAACAGCGCGAGGTTGAGGTTGTGGTTGGCGCCGAACGTGTGACTCCAGGGCAGCCAATCGACCAGCACAGGCGGCTCGTCGGACAGGAAGGGCCAGATTGCCTGGAGCATGGCCTGGTTCGAGCACAGCATCCGGTGGGTGTTGATGACCCCCTTGGGGACGCCGGTCGATCCTGATGTGAATAGGAGTTTGGCGACCGCCTCCCCGCCGGGATCCCCATCGAGCGGGCTGGTGTCGTCGGCAAAGCTGGACACCAGGTCGTCGAGGCGCAGCGCCTCCTCGCGCTCGCCGCGGGCGAGGAGGGTTTGCGGGATGTGGGCGAGCGCGTCGAGTGCCTTGGCGAACGGCCCGGCGTCGTCGGCGAACACGAGCCCCGGCTCGGTCAGCTCGGCGATCTCCCTGATCCGGGCGTGGTCGGCGCTCTGGAGCGAGTAGGCCACGCTGATCGGCATCGCCGGCGCGCCCACGGCGTAGGCGGCGAGGCTGACCACCAGGTGCTCGAGCGAATTGGCCGACAGGATCATCACCGGCCGTTTCGGGCCGAGCCCGACGGTTCGAAAGGCCCGGGCGAGAGCGTCCGATCGCTGCTTTGCCTCGCCGTAGGAGAGCGTCGTGCCCCGATGGGCCGCCAGCAGACGGTCCGGATGCTTGGCGGCGCGCTTGCGCAGGACAGCCGAGATCGACGGCTCGGGCTCGGGGAGGGGCAGGCCGGATCGAAGGACGATCGAGCCGTCGTCGCGACGCTCGACCTCGGTGGCCGGGGTGGCGAATGTCCTCATGGCCGGTCGAGCAGGGTGGACAGCACGATCAACGTGCGCGTGCGCACGATGTTCGGATCGCGGCGCAACCGCTCGACCAGCCGCTCGAGATGGTCGATGCTGTCGACGCGGACGCGGATCACGGCGTCGGCCTCGCCCGAGACCGTGAACGCGGAGATGATCTCGTCCACCCGGGCCAGCGAGCGGCCGACGTCGGCCGGCGAGGTGCGGTCGGCGCAGTAGATCTCGATCAGCGACTCGATCCCCTCGCCGAGCGCCCGCCAGTTGACTCGGGCGCCGTAGCCGGTGATCACGCCGTCTGACTCGAGCCGGTCGACGCGCCGCTTCACGGCGGTCGCCGACAGCCCGACGTCGGTCCCGATGTCCGCGAACGTGCGTTTGGCGCTCTCCTGCAATAACGCAACAATTTTGCGGTCAATGGTGTCTAGAGGGCGACTGAGCTGCATGTTGATACCGATCGAGTGCGTCTTGGTTGCGCCGAGCCTATCACCGGGCAACATTCGCCACATGACCGCCACCGCCCTTCCACCTGAACTGACGGGCCGGACGCTGCTCGAGCTCGACGGCGCCTCGCTCACCATCGGCGACGCGCTCGACGTCGCCCGCAACGCGCGCAACGTGACGCTGTCCGAGCGCGCCGCGGAGGCCGTCAAGGCCAGCCGCGCGCTGAAGCACGAGCTGATCGCCCAGGAGATCCCGATCTACGGGGTGACCACCGGTTTCGGCGACAGCGCCCACCGCCAGATCTCGCCCGCCAAGACCGCGCAGCTCCAGCAGAACATCCTGCGCTTCATGGGCGTCGGGACGGGGCCGATCGCGCCCCCCGAGGTCGCGCGCGTGACCATGCTGCTGCGCTCCAACACCCTGTCCAAGGGCAACTCGGGCGTGCGCACCGAGCTGATCGAGCGCGTGCTCGACCTCCTCAACCACGACGTCACGCCGTTCATACCCGAACGTGGGTCGTGCGGCGCGAGCGGCGACCTCGCCCCGCTCTCCTACGTCGGGCGCGCGCTCGCCGGCGACGGCCAGGTCCTCTACGGCGACGTGCCGCGCGCCGCGAGCGATGTCCTGGCCGAGCTCGGGCTCGAGCCGTTCCTGCTCGAGGCCAAGGAAGGGCTCGCCCTGACCAACGGCACCTCGTTCATGAGCGCGTTTGCCTGCCTGGCCGTCGGCGCCGCGCGCGAGCTCGCCGACCTGGCCGACCTGATGACCGCGATGGCCTCCGAGGCGCTACTCGGCAATCGCGGCCACTTCAACGCGTTCCTGTTCGATCAGGCCAAGCCGCATCCGGGCATGATCACGAGCGCCCGGCACATCCGCGAGACGCTCGCCGACTCCTCGCTCGTGGCCGACTCGGACGAGCTGTTCCCGGGCGGGCTGGACGGCGCCGGGTTCCGCGAGCTCGACCGCCACGTCCAGGACAAGTACTCGATCCGCTGCGCGCCGCACGTGATCGGCCCGCTGCGCGACCTGCTCGACTGGGTTTCGCAGTGGGTCACGACCGAGATCAACTCCTCCGACGACAACCCTCTGTTCAACGTCGCCGGCGGACGCGTGGAGAGCGGCGGCAACTTCTACGGCGGCCACATCGGCCAGGCGATGGACTCGCTGAAGGTCGCGTTGGCCAACCTGTGCGACGTGATCGACCGCCAGCTCGAGCTCGTCGTCGACGAGAAGTTCAACCGCGGTCTGACCGCCAACCTGATCCCGCGGTTTGACCCGACGGATCCCGAAGCCGGGCTGCACCACGGCTTCAAGGGCCTCCAGCTGTGCGCGTCGGCGATGACCGCCGAGGCGATGCACCTGTGCGCGCCGACGACGATCCACTCGCGCTCGACCGAGGCGCACAACCAGGACAAGGTCTCGATGGGGACGATCGCCGCGCGCGACGCGCGCTCGATCGTCGAGCTGGCCCAGAACATCGCCGCCATCCACCTGATGGCTTGCTGCCAGGCGCTCGAGCTGCGCGGCGTCGAGAAGGCCAGCCCCCGCAGCCAGGAGGCATTCCGCATCGTGCGCGAGCACGTGCCGTTCGTTGACCGGGACCGCTACCTCGACGCGGACATCGCGACGACAGTCGCGCTGATCCAGTCGGGAGCGCTTTCCGAACTCGTGGGATAGGCCCAGTCGCAGGGCCTGGAGGTGCTGCTGGGCCGGGAGACGAACCGTTGCCTTGTCTCCCGGCCCGCGGCTACCGGTAGCGCTCGAGCGCTTCCCGGCGCGCCTGCGCGTGGTCCACGATCGGGTGTGGGTAGTCGCGGCCGTCTTGGTCGCGTAGCTCGGGCACGTAGCGCTTGACGTAGATGTCGTCCGGGTCGAAGCGGGCCTGCTGGCGCGCCGGGTTGAAGATCCGCCTGGAGGCCGGCTGGGGGTCCACTCCGACCGACGCGATCCACTGCCAGTTGCCGTTGTTGCTCGCCTGGTCCCCGTCGAGCAGCAGTCGCATGAACCAGCGCTCGCCCCACCGCCAGTCGATCCCGAGGTCCTTGGTGAGGAACGAACCGGCGACCATCCGCGCGCGGTTGTGCATCCACCCCTCGCGCCTCAGCTGGCGCATCCCAGCGTCGACCAGCGGGTACCCGGTGCGGCCCTCACACCAGGCCTCGAAACGCTTCTTTGAGTGGGTCCACCGGAGCTTGCGGCGGTAGCGTTCTTGATGCTCGGACTGCGCGTTGTCTGGGAAGTGCAGGAGCACGTGGGCGAAGAAGTCGCGCCAGCAGAGTTGCCGGCGAAACGCTTCGCTTGGGATGCGCTCCTCGAGCTCCCGGGGCGACAGGCACCCGAAGTGCAGGTAGGGCGACAAACGCGAGGCGCCATCCTGCGCAAGCAGGTCCCGTTTCTGCTCGTAGTCGCCCGCCGCGAATTCCGATACGCGTTTGCGCGCTTGGGACTCGCCGCCGGGCATCGGCTCGTCGATCTCCTGGTGCAGGCCGAGGTCGGTCAGCGTCGGCAGCGTGCCGGGCTCGAGTCCACCGGGCAGGGGCGGTAGCCGGCGGGGCGCGCCGGTCGTCCCGCGCCGCGCTGCTCGTAGCCAGTTACGGTGAAACGGGGTGAAAACGGTGTACGGGTCGCCGCCCTGCGTGCGAATCGCGGCGAGATCGTCGACGGCGAACAGTCCTGGGTGCTCGCAGGTCTCCACACCCTTCACTCGCTCGTCCCGTCGACGGGCAAAAGCACTGACATCGCCGCTGAAGTGGACGGCCTCGGCGTCGATCTCCGACGCGAGCTTGGCGATCTCGATTTCGGGTCGTCCGCGTCTCAGGACCAGTGCGCTCCCTCGCTCGCGCAGCGATTGGTCGAGGTCGGCCAGGCACTCGAGCAGAAATTGGGTGCGCGGACCTGACGCGTGGCGTCCGTGCAACAGCCGATCGTCGAAGCAGAACACCGGCACGAGGTGGTCGGCGCCGTGGCGGGCGGCCTCGAGCGCCGGGTGGTCGTGCAGGCGCAAATCGCGCCGGAGCCAGAGAAGCGTGGTCACGTGGCGAACATGATGTCGACTAATCTCTCTACATGACGATAGACAGCGTCGTGGATGGGCTACTCGACCGCACCATCGTCCTCGGCTACGGGAACGTCGGGCTTGCCGCACGTCGGCGGCTGCCGGGCTGGCCGGCGGACCCGCCTCGGATCGACGGCGCGGTGGTGGTGGTGACCGGTGCGGCATCCGGCCTCGGCCTCGCCTCCGCGACTGGATTCGCCAGGCTCGGAGCCACCGTGTACGCGCTGGCCCGCGACGAGCGGCGCGCGGCCCAGGCGGTGGCGCGCATCCTGGCGGCGGCGCCTGGGGGCGACGTCCGCGCCGCGAGCTGCGACGTCAGCAGCCTGGGGGCGATCCGAACGTTCGCCGAGCAGTTCATCGCCGGTGAATCGCGTCTCGACGTGCTCGTCAACAACGCCGGGGTCATGCCCGACGAGCGCACCACGTCCGTGGACGGCCACGAGCTGATGTTCGCCACCCACGTGCTGGCGCCGGTGGCGCTCACCAGCCTGCTCGTGGGGCCGCTGACGCGGGCCGCGCCGTCACGGGTGATCAACGTGAGCTCAGGCGGGATGTACGCCGAGGCCCTGCCGACCCGCGATTGGGAGTCCGAGCGGACCGGGTACTCGCCAAAGAAGCTCTACGCCCGCACCAAGCGCGAGGAGGTCGAGCTCACCGGTCTGGTCGCCGAGCGGCTGTGCCGGCGCGGCGTGACCGTCCACGCCATGCATCCCGGGTGGTCGGACACCGAGGGAGTCCGGCGCTGGATGCCGACGTTCCACGCGCTCACCCGCCCGATCATCCGCACCCCCGAGCAGGGGGCCGACACGATCGTGTGGCTCGGTGCGGCGCCCGAGCCGCTCGGGCAGGGCGGTCTGTTCTGGCACGACCGCCGTCCCCGTCCAACTCACTACCGCCTGGGTGCCGCGCCCGATACAAGAGCGGACCGCGAGGCCCTCTGGCGCTACTGCGAGCAGGCGCTGGCCGAGGCCGGCATCCCTGGACTATGACCCTGATCCGCCGGACGCGTACCTGACCATCCGCGTGCTCAGCTGCAGCGCTGAGCGAAGCTCGTGCTCGCGCGCCACCGGGGCGTCGTAGAGCCGCTCGCGAAGGTCCCCGAGCAGGCCGGGCGCCGCCCGCGAGGCAAGCCGCCAGCACACCTGGGCGGCGAGCCGCACCGCCGGGGCCTCGACCGTCCAGACCGCCTCGAACGCGCGCTGCCCGGGCGCCTCGTGCGGCCGTTCCCAGCCGGCCAGGCAGGCGGCGAATCCTGCCGACTCGCACACGATCACCCACTCGCGCGCGATCGGCTCGGACTCGCGGATCGGCACCTCGAGCGGCGCCTGCCGGGGCCGGCGCACGCGCCGGAAGTCGGCCAGCACGACCGCCCGCTCGGCGGTCCGCGCGAGCTCGCGCCAGCGCTCTTCGGATTGACGGTAGAAGCGCTCCCGCTGAAAGCACGCGAACAGGAGCGGGCGCTCGGCCCGCGCCATCGACTCGTACTCGATCGCGCGCGACATGGCCAGGAGGCCTCGCTTGGGCACGAGCTGGGGGTCGAGCCCGGGAATGCGGTCACGCAGCGTCGCGTACACCGACGGCGGCTGCTCATCGGTATGCCCGGAGGCGAGCTCGATCGCGGCCGGGAGCGAGAGCCCGCTCTCGCGCGCACGGACCACCGCGCGCACGCGGGCGAGGTCGAGCTCGGAATAACGGCGGTGCCCGCTCGAGCGGCGACGCGGCTCGGGAAACCCGTGTCGCAGCTCCCACATCCGCAACGTGGCCTCGCTCACTCCGCTGCGTTCGGACATCTCCCGCATCGACATACCGGGCTCCGGTTGTGCGACCGCCACGGCCCGGCACCGTAGCGCAGGAGGCAGTCGCGAACAAGGCGTAGAGTTTTATTCAGACAAGCTGTGATATCGTCGAAAAGTGATCCGTTCGCGCTCCGGATGCGAATCAAATGGCGTGGACACGCGCGGGAGCCGATGAAGATCGCGGTGGTCGGCGCCGGCATCTCCGGCCTGACCGTTGCCTATCTGCTGCACGGCCGTCACGAGATCACCGTGTTCGAGGCGGCGGACTACGCCGGCGGCCACACCAACACGATTCGCGTCGACACCCCCAACGAGACCCATCACGTCGACACGGGCTTCATCGTGTTCAACGACCGCAACTACCCAGCGTTCGAGCGGCTGCTGGCCCGGCTCCGCGTCCCCTGGCAGCCCTCGACGATGAGCTTCAGCGTCAGTGACGGGATCGGCGACTTCGAGTACTCGGGTGCCTCGCCGAACGGTTTGTTCGCCAAACGCCGGCACCTGATCACGCCCTGGTTCCACCGAATGGTGTCCGACCTCGCGCGGTTCAATCGAGCCGCCCGGGCGCTGCTGGCCGCTCGATCGGCCGACGCTGCCCTCGGCCCGTCCCTCGGTGAGTGGCTCGAGCGCCAGCGCTTCTCGAGGCCGTTCATCGATCGCCTGATCGTCCCCCAGGCCTCGGCCGTGTGGTCGGCCGATCCCCGCCAGATGTGGAGCTTCCCGGCCCGCTTCCTGGCCGAGTTCTTCGACCACCACGGGATGCTGGGTCTCGTGGGTCGGCCAAGGTGGCGGGTCATCCAGGGCGGCTCGGCCCGCTACGTCGAGGCATTGACCGCGCCGTTCGCGCATCGGATCCGACTGCGGACACAGGTGCGCGCGGTCTCCCGGTGCGACGACGGCGTGCTCGTGTGGGCGGGAGGTGCTGACGCCGAGCGTTTCGACCAGGTCGTGCTAGCCACCCACTCCGACCAGGCGCTCGCGCTGCTGTCAGATGCCAGCCGACTCGAGCGTGAGGTCCTCGCGGCGATCCCGTATCAGGTCAACGAGGCCGTGCTCCACACCGACTCGCGGTTGCTGCCCCGCCGGCGGCGGGCCTGGGCGAGCTGGAACTATCACTGGCAGCCCGAGCCGGGTCCCCGGGCGACGGTCACCTACCACATGAACCGCTTGCAGTCGCTGCGGGCTGAGCGCGATTTCTGCGTGACGCTCAACCGCACCGAGGCGATCGATCCCGGCCGCGTGATCCGCAGGATCACCTATGCCCACCCGGTCTTCACGGCGGCCGGCGTCGAGGCGCAGCGGCGCGTCGAGCGGCTCAGCGGCCACCGCGGGACGCGGACGCACTTCTGCGGGGCCTACTGGGGTTGGGGATTTCACGAGGACGGCGTGCGCAGCGCGATGCGGGTCGCCGAGCATTTCGGAGGGGCCCGGCTGTGAGGACGGCGTCGTGCATCTACGAGGGCACGATCAGCCACCGCCGGCGTGAGCCGCCCCGCTCGTTTGAACATCGCCTCGCGCTGTTCTATCTCGACCTCGACGAGCTGCCGCGGCTGCTCGGCGGCCGGCTTCTCGCGCGTCGCCCCGGAACGCTCCGCTTTCGCCGGCGCGACTACCTCGGCGATCGCGCGGTCCCCCTCGATCGGGCGGTGCGCGACGTCGTCGAGACGCGGACAGGCGTGCGGCCGGACGGTCCGATCCGCGTGCTCACCCAGGTGCGCTCGTTCGGGCACTGCTTCAACCCCGTGAGCTTCTATTACTGCTTCGACGGCGCCGGGCGAGTGCAGGCGGTGCTCGCCGAGGTGACAAACACGCCCTGGGGCGAGCGGCACGCCTACGTACTGGGCGGCGCGGGACAGGACGTCGACTTCGACAAGGTGCTGCACGTCTCCCCGTTCATGGGGATGCGGCAGAGGTATACCGCGCATGCCGGCCGGCCCGGCGATCGCCTGGCCATCCAGGTCGAGAGCCGGCGGCGGGATGGAGAGGATGCCTTCGACGCGGCGCTGTCACTCCGCCGTCGTGAGCTGACCCGCCGCTCGGTAGCTCGCCTGACCGCGCGCTATCCGCTCGCCAGCGTGCGCGTGCTGGTGCTGATTTACCTGCATGCGCTCGGGCTGAGGCTGGCGGGAGCGCCGTTCTACCGACATCCGCGGGAGTCCCCGTCGTGATCGACCGGATCTGCCGGTGGCTCCTGTCGCGATTCCTGCGCCGCATCGCCCGCGGGAGCCTGACCGTGATCGAGGACGGCGAGCCGCGCGTGTACGGTTCGGCGCTGCCCGCCGCCACGATGATCGTCCGGTCGTCTCGGACGTGGCGGATGGGGCTGATGGGCAGCCGTGGTCTGGCCGACGCCTACGCCGACGGCCACTGGGACTCGCCCGACCTTGTCGCGCTGGTCCGGCTGGCGGCCCGCAATGCGTCCGGGCTCGACCGGCTCAGGGCGCGCCTGCGCCCGGTGCGGGTTCCGGTGCAACGCGTCCGCGCGCGACTTCAGCCAAGCACGCCCCGCCGGCGCCGGCGCGACATCGCCGCCCACTACGATCTCGGCAACGAGCTGTTCTCCCGCATGCTGGACCCGTCCATGAGCTACTCCTGCGCGGTGTTCGCCGAGGCGGGATTGAGCCTCGAGCAGGCGCAGGTGGCCAAGCTCGAACTGATCTGCGAGAAGCTCGCGCTCGCCCCGGACGACCACCTGCTCGAGATCGGCACCGGATGGGGCGCGCTCGCCGTCCACGCCGCGCGCACGCGCGGCTGCCGCGTCACCACGACGACGATCTCGCGCGAACAGCGCGAGTACGCGCTGTCCGCGGTCAAGCGCGCCGGCGTCCAGGATCGGGTCACGGTCCTGCTCGATGACTACCGGGCGCTCACCGGACGCTACGACAAGCTCGTTTCGATCGAGATGATCGAAGCCGTGGGCTGGCGCGGCACGGACGCGTTTTTCGCCAAGTGCTCGGAGCTCCTCGTCCCGGATGGAGCGATGCTGCTCCAGGCGATCGCGATCGACGATCGGGCATACGAGGTCGAGAAGGCGTCCCGTTCGTTCATCAACACGCACATCTTTCCGGGAGGCTGTCTCCCGTCGCTCGAGGTGATCGCGCGCGGCGTCGCCCGCCACACCGACATGCAGATGACGCATCTCGAGGACCTCACCGCGCACTACGTCGAGACGCTCAGGCGCTGGCGGCGGAGCTTCACCGCACATGCCGGCGAGCTGACCGAGCTCGGGTTCGATGAGCACTTCCGCCGGCTGTGGACGCTCTACCTCGCCTACTGCGAGGCCGGATTCGCCGAGCGGCGGATCCTCGACGTGCAGCTGCTGCTGGCAAAGCCGCAATGGGCTGCCCAGTCCCCGGCCCTCATCCGCAGGCGCGCGAGCCCGTTGGCCGCGCTTTCATAGCCGCCCACGGCAAATGTGTAGATTTGACGCGGGTCGGTTGGGCTCCGGTCGCTCATCCGTACAAATCATGGGGCTGGAAGGGGAGTGAACATGGCCAAGCGTGGCTTTCGCCCGGATGATGCTTTCCGCCTGAGGACGGCGAGCTCACCGGCACTGTCGCCTGACGGACGCCGGGTGGCGTTTGTGGTTAGCGACACCGACGCGGAAAAGGATCGGCTAAGTTCCTCGATCTGGGTGGTGCCGGCCGACGGCTCCGCGCCGGCCCGCCGGTTCACCGAGGGGCCCGCGGACCGGAGCCCGAGCTTCTCGCCGGACGGCAAGTGGCTCGCGTACATCTCGGTCACCGACGACAAACCCGAGCACGCGCATGTGCGCCTGGCTCCGCTAGACGGGGGCGCACCGGCGCAACTCGGCGAGCTCCCGGGGCCGGTCGGGCAGCTGGCCTGGGCGCCGGACTCCAGTCGCATCATCGTCGTCTGTCGCGTCGGGGTACCGGATACCGAGAACGCGAGCGCCCAGGAGAAGAACGCGCCCCGCGTCCAGCGCGGCCTCGCCGCCCGTCTCGATGGCGTCGGGTGGCAGGAGGGCCGGCGCCATCTGTTCGTCGTCGATGTCGAAAGCGGATCGGCCAGGCAGCTCACCCGGGGGGAGTACGACCACGACGACCCGGTGTTCTCACCCGACGGCGCCTCCGTCGCATTCTCCTCCGACCGCAGCCCGCGTCGCGACGACCGCCAGTTCCGGGGCGATGCCTGGGTGATGCCCGTCGAGGGTGGGCGGCCGCGCCGGCTGACGAACGGGAAGGGCCGCGCGGCATTCCCGATCTTTTCGCCGGACGGCAAGCTCGTCGCGTTCGCGGGAGCGCTCACCGAGCGATTCGACGAGGACCCGCATGTGTACGTCGTCCCCGCGGACGGCAGCGGCCCGCCGGAGGCCTTGGCGCCAGACCTCGACCGCCCGGTCATGGTCTTCCTCGCCTTCTCCTCGCCGATCTCCTGGGTAGCGAACCGCGAGTTGCTGATGCTGGTTGCCGACCACGGTTCGGCCGTCGTGCACCGGGCGCGCGTCGGCGAGCGCCGCAGCCGGGAGGTGATCGGCGGGGACATCCAGGTCGACGGGTTCGCGACGCGGCCCGGCCGGCGCGCGATCGCGTTCACGTCCGCCTGGCCCGACCGGCCGAGCGAGCTGAGGGCGACCACGCTCGCCGGTGTCGAACCGGTGCAGTTGACCGCTCTGAACACGGACTTCCTGGCCGAGGTCGAACTCGCGCCCGTGCGCCGGTCGACGATCGCCCGGCCCGACGGCACCGAGGTCGAGTACTTCACGATCGCGGCCGCCGATCGCGCGGCGCGGCCGCGGCCGCTGCACCTCGACATCCACGGCGGTCCTCACTCCGCGTGGCCAGCCGCCCGCTATCTCTCGATGCACCAGTCGCTCGCGGGAGCCGGCTACGCGGTGCTCCTGCCCAACCCACGCGGCAGCACGAGCTACGGCCAGGCCTTCACGAGTGGCTGCGTCGGCGACTGGGGAGGAGGCGACTACCACGACATCCTCGGCTGCTGCGATGACGTGATCGAGCGGGGCATCGCCGACGGCGGGCGGATGTTCGTGAGCGGCGGCTCCTACGGCGGGTTCATGACGAGTTGGATCGTTGGGCACACCGATCAGTTCCGCGCCGCCACCGCCGTCGCGGCCGTCGTCGACGTCACGAGTCTCGCCGGAACGACCGAGATTCCCGATTTCGCGATCTTCTCGATGGGGGGCACGATCTGGGACCGGCGTGCCGAGTACGAGCTGCGCTCGCCGCTCTCCTACCTGCCGGCGGTGAAAACGCCGGTGATGGTCGTCCATTGGGAGGGAGACCTGCGCGTGCCGATCGGCCAGGGGGAGGAGCTGTACACGGGGCTGCGGGTGCTGGGCAAGAAGGTCGAGCTCGTGCGCTATCCGGGCGGCTTCCACATAATGCGCACGCCGTCGCAGGCCGTCGACTGGATCAAGCGGGTGCTCGCCTGGGACAAGGAGCACGACACGCGCGCGAGGAAACGTCGATAGCCCGGCTTTAGACTCCCGAGCGCCGTGGAGAGACTGAACGCGAGCACGTTGCTCGACGCGCAGCTGGAGGCGGGCCGCGCGGATGCGCCGGCGCTTCTGACCATCGACGGCGCCGTCAGTTACCGCGAGCTCGCCGGGCTGACCGGCGCGGTCGCCTCGTACCTGACGATGCTCGGGATCGAGCGCGAGCAGCGGATCCTGATGATCCTCGACGACTCGCCCGCGTTCCCGGCGGTGTTCCTGGGGGCGATGCGGACCGGGGCGGTGCCGGTTCCGGTGAACCCGATGGACCGCGTCGACAACTACGCCTACTACCTCGACGACAGCTACGCCAAGGTGCTCGTCGTCGAGGCATCGCTGCTGGCAGCGCTTGCCCCGGTCCTGAGGGCGCGCCCCAACCTTCACGTGGTGGCCGTCGACGGTGACGCCGGCCCGTACGCAAGCTTTGACTCGTTCGACGCCGCCCACACCGTCGAGCTGCCGCCGCCGCTGGACACGCACCGGGAAGACATGGCGTTCTGGCTCTACAGCTCGGGGTCGACCGGACGCCCCAAGGGCGTCGTGCACTCACATGGCGATATCTCGGTGACCGTCTCGCAATACGCCCGCGCGGTTCTCGGAGTTTCGGCCGACGACGTGTGCTACTCGACGACCAAGCTGTTCCACGCCTACGGCCTCGGCAACGGCCTGACGTTCCCGCTGTCGGTCGGCGCGTGCGCGGGACTCGTCAAGGGCCGGTCGGTCCCGGACCAGATCTTCGAGGCGGTCGGTCGCTACCGCCCGACGCTGTTGTTCTCGGTGCCGGCGCTGTACGCCGCAATGGTTCGCTCGCCTTTGGTCGGCGATGTCGATTTTTCGTCTGTGCGCGCGTGCGTGTCGGCCGCTGAGGCGTTGCCCGCGGCCGTGTTGGCACGCTGGCAGTCTGTAACCGGTGTGCCAATCCTGGACGGCATCGGCTCGACCGAGATGCTTCACATCTACTGCTCGAACACGCTTGACGATCTCGCCCCGGGTACCTCGGGCCGTCCGGTCCCGGGCTACTCGCTGCGGTTGGTCGACGAGCACGGACTGGATGTCGCCGCGGGTCAGCCCGGCGACTTGATGGTCCGCGGCGAGAGCTGCGCCGCCTACTACTGGCATCAGCGCGCCAAGACCCGCTTCTCGATGCGCGGCGAGTGGTTTCACACCGGCGACCGCTACGCGCTCGACGCCGACGGACACTACGTTTACCAGGGACGCTCCGACGACATGATCAAGGTCGGGGGCCTGTGGGTCTCACCGGCGGACGTCGAGGGCTGCCTCGTGCAGCATCCGGCGGTATCGGAGGCGGCCGTGATCGGTGTCTCGCGTGACGACCTGAGTCGGATCAAGGCGTTCGTGATCCGTGGGAGCGGAGGAGTGCCGTCGGGTCCGGACGCCGATGCGCTCGCCGACGAGCTGCGCGAGTGGTGCAAGCAGCACCTGCGTCGCTATGAGTATCCGCACATCGTCGAGTTCGTCGAGGACCTGCCGCGGACGCCCACCGGCAAGGTTCAGCGCTACAAGCTGCGCGAGGCCGAAGAAGTCCAGGCTCAGTTGCGCGGCGGAAGCGCGATCCCGGTGCGGTAGGCGTAGTTGACCGCCTGGGCGCGGTCGCGCAGGCCGGCCTTCGTGAACAGGTGGTTGATGTGCGACTTGACCGTCGTCGGGCTGACGAACAGCCGCTCGGCGATTTCGGCGTTGGTCAGCCCCTCGGCGATCAGGCCGAGCACCTCGGCCTCGCGCGGCGTCAGGTCGTCGGGCAGCTTCGACTCCTCGACTGCGCCGTTGTCGTTGACCGGCCGTGAGTCATCTTCGGCCAACGCCGCGACCACGTGATGCTGCACGCAGGGATCCAGGGCGGCCTCGCCCTTGGCTACGGTGAGGATCGCGTTGCGGATGTCCTCGCTGCTCGCGTCCTTGGTCAGGTAGCCGCGCGCGCCCGCGCGCAGTGCCCCGAGCACGCTCTCGTCGTCGGCGAATGTAGTCAATGCGATCACGCGCACGTCGGGGCGACTTTCGCGCAGGCGCCGGGTCGCTTCGATCCCGCCCAGTCGGGGCATGCGCAGGTCCATCAGCACGACGTCGGGCCCATGCTCGTCGGCCAGCGCGAGCGCCTCCTCGCCGTCGGAGGCCGACGCGACCAGGTCGATCCCGGGCAGCAGCCCGAGCAGCGTCCCGAGGCTCTCGCGCACGAGTCGCTGGTCGTCGGCCAGGAGGACGCGGACCGGTTCGGGCTGCTCTGCCGCGTCGCTCATGCGTCCGTGGGCAGACTCAGCTCGACGCGAAAGCCGGTTGGCGTGGGCAGCGCCAGCAGCTCCCCCCCAAGGAGTTCGGCTCGCTCGCGCATCCCGGTCAGCCCGTAGCCGCCGGACAGGCCGATCCCAGCGGGCGGCGGAGATCCCGGCACGGCGTGGTCCTCGACGACCAGCACGGTGCGGTTCGGCCCGTAGTCGAGCCTCACGTCGACCCGCTCGGCGGTCGCATGGCGGCGGACATTGGTCAGCGCCTCCTGCGCGGTCCGGTACATGGCCAGGCGCGCCTCGGGCGGAAGCTCGCGCGGCTCGCCGTGGACCTCGAGCGCCACCGGCAGCCCGCTCTGCTCCTTGAACGCGTCGGCCAGCGCGCCGATCCGCTCCGGCCCGGGTAGCTGCTCCCCGCGTTCGGCGGCGATCGCGCGGCGCGCCTCGTCGAGTCCGCTCGCGGCGAGGTGGTGCGCCCGGTCGATCGCCTGGGTGACGTCGCTGTCTACGCCGCGGTCGCGCGCGAGCAGCCGCGCGGTCTCGAGCTGCAGCGCGAGCGCCGAGAGCGAGTGGGCGAGCACATCGTGCATTTCCCGGGCGAGCCGGCCGCGCTCGGCCGCCGCGGCGGCCTGGGCCTCCGATGCCTTGGAGGCCTTGAGCTCGTCGCGCTGCTCCGCGACGTAATGCAGCAGGCGCATGGCGAAGAACCAGGGCAGAATCCCGGACAGGAACGTCCCCCCGTTGGCGATCTGCCCCTTGACGATGTAGCCGGCCAGGAACGGTGCGATCGTGGCGAGGAACAGCAGCCAGGCGGGCCGGCGATCCAGGTTGAGCGCGCCGACGATCGCGACGTAGTACGGGCCGAGGACCCAGACGCCGTGCGGTTGAAACGCACCGAGCGTCCCGGACGCGACCAGCACGCCGAGCAGGGCCAGGATCCGCTGGCGGGGCGGCAGCTCCCTGCGCTCCGGGTGGGCCGCAATCGCAAACCCGACGAACGCGATGAACGAAGCCAGGACGGCTATGTCCCGGCCCTGGAACCCCGGGTAGGGATGGGTGGCGAAGGTGATCGCGATGAACGCGCCCAGCACCACGACGCCGAACAGCCGCCACGCGATCGCCTCGAGCGGCGCCGTGCCCGCGCCCTCGTAGCCGTAGGCAAACCAGCTGCGGCGAAACCAGTTGACGAATGCGTCGATCATCGGCACGGCAAACGATAGGCCTCGCGCGCGTGTGTGTCATCGGCCGGCGGTTGGACGGGCGCTCGCGGGACTCCACCCGTGGGTGGACGCGTCAGTTCGTCCCGCGCGCCGATGACAGCGTGCCGCCGCGCACGTAGCTTGCCGCCCATGCTCACAAATTCACTAGAGGCGGCAATGACCCTCACTTCAAAACGGCTGGACACGCCGGCGGCTCGTGCCATCGACCTGGTCAAGACGTACGGGACCGGCGAGGTCGCCGTGCGCGCGCTGGACGGCGTCAATGTGGAATTCAAACGCGGCGAGTTCACGGCCGTGATGGGCCCATCGGGGTCCGGCAAATCGACGCTGATGCACTGCATGGCCGGTCTGGATGTCCCGAGCTCGGGGCGCGCATTCGTGGGCGAGGATGAGGTCGGTCTGCTCGACGACGCCGCGCTCACCCAGCTGCGCCGCGACCGGATCGGGTTCGTGTTCCAGTCCTTCAACCTGGTTCCGACGCTCACCGCGGCGGAGAACATCACGATCGCCGCCGACCTCGGCGGCGAGACGGTGGACCGGGATTGGTTCGATGCCCTGGTTCATCAGCTGCGGCTGGCTGACCGGCTCTCGCACCGTCCCGGCGAGCTGTCCGGCGGGCAGCAGCAGCGCGTGGCGTGCGCGCGAGCGCTGATCGGCCGCCCCGAGCTGATCTTCGCCGATGAGCCGACCGGCAACCTCGACTCGAATGCCTCGGCCGAGGTGCTCGAGTTCCTGCGCCACGCGGTCAGCCAGCACGGGCAGTCGATCGTGATGGTGACCCACGATCCGCGCGCGGCGGCGTACGCCGACCGGGTCGTGTTCCTGGCCGACGGAAAGCTCGTGGCCGAGTTGCGCTCGCCCACGTCGGATGCCGTGCTTGAGCAGATGAAGCGGTTGGGAGACTGACATGCGACGGATCACGCTCCGGGGCCTGATGGCTCGCAAGCTCCGCCTCGCGCTGACCGCGTTGGCGATCGTGCTCGGGGTGACGTTCATCACCGGCACGCTCGTGCTCGGCGACACGCTGAACCGCACCTTCGACAACCTTGTCGGCACCGCGTATCAGCACGTCAGCTTCCAGGTCCGTGGCAAGGCGGCGTTCAGCAACGACAACTCCGCTGCCGCGACGGTCAACAGCACCGCTGACCGAAAGCCGGTCCCCGCATCCGTGCTGGCTTCGGTTCGTCGCGTGCCCGGCGTGTCGTTCGCGTTCGGATCGGTCGGCGGCTACGCGCAATTCATGACGCGCGACGGCAACGCGATCGGTGGCGGCGGGGGCTCCACCCTCGGCTTCGCGTTCGACCCCAACTCACAGCTGTCGCCCTACCGGCTGGTCGCGGGCCACGCGCCGACGACGCCCGATGACGTCGTGATGGACAAGGCGACAGCGACGAAATATGGCTTCGCCTTGGGTGACCGCGTCTCGGTGAATCTCCCCAACCATGTCCAGACATTCACGATCACCGGTCTGGTCACGTTTGGGTCTGACAACAACCTGGCCGGGGTGACACTGGCCGGCTTTGACCCGGCGACGGCACAGTCACTGTTCAACTCGCAGGGCCACTACGAGACGATCAGCGTGCTCGCCGCGCCGGGGGCCGACACGGTCAAGCTCCAGCGCGCGATCGCCGCCGTCCTGCCCGCCGGCGTCGAGGTGGTCAGCGGTCAGACGGTGGCGAGTGAGCTCTCGAGCGCGATCAACAACGAGCTCGGGTTCATCTCGACCGCGCTGCTGATCTTCGCGTTCATCGCGCTGCTGGTCGGCGCGTTCACGATCTACAACACGTTCTCGATCACGGTCGGGCAGCGCACGCGTGAGCTCGCGCTGCTGCGTGTCGTCGGGGCCAGCCGGCGGCAGCTGTTCCGCTCCGTGCTCGCCGAGGCCGCGCTGACCGGGCTCGTCGCGTCGCTGATCGGGCTCGGGCTGGGCGTGGTCGCGGCGCTCGGGCTGAAGGCGCTTTTGAAAGCCTTCGGCATCGTGCTTCCGTCGGCGCCGTTGGTGTTCGAGGCGCGCACCGCGGTGGCTGCGCTGGTCGTCGGCGTGGGCGTGACGCTGCTGTCGGCGATCATCCCGGCCCGTCGCGCCGTGCGGATCGCGCCGGTGGCCGCGCTGTCCGAGCAGAACGAAGAGCAGACGGTGGGGGTTCGCCGGCTGACGCTGATCCGCGGCGTCGTCACGGGCCTCGTGGGCGTCGTCCTTCTCATCGCCGGGGTCAGCAAGGCGTCGCTCGGGCTGGTCGCGTTCGGCGGGCTGGGCATCCTCGTGTCCACCACGCTGTTCTCGCCGGTCCTGGCCGGGCCGCTGGCGCGCGCGCTCGGGCGTCCGCTCGTCGGAGCGCTCGGCGTCCCGGGCCGGCTCGGCCGAGAGAACTCGATGCGCAACCCGCGCCGGACCGCTCAGACCGCCGCCGCGCTGATGGTCGGCCTGTCACTCGTCTCGACGATCGCGGTGCTCGGCTCGTCGCTCAGCGCCTCGGCCAAGAGCGAGGTGGACAGCGCCGTCACCGCGGACTACATCGTCACCGGCAAGGGCGGCTTCAGCAAGTCCGTCGTTCCCGCGGTCTCGCGGGTGCCCGGCGTGAAGACGACTACGGTCGTCTACCAGGGCCAGTTCGAAGTGGGGAGCTCGTTGTCCACGCTCGTGGCGGCGACGCCGGCCGATTTGTCTCAGACCGTCAGCCTGCACCTGACCGCGGGCAGCGGCGCGGCGGCGATGGCGGCGGGTGAGCTGCTGGTCGACTCGCACACCGCCTCGACCGACCACATCCACGTCGGCTCGGTCGTGCCGGTCAAGTTCGCTCAGACGGGCTCGACGACGATGACTGTCGGCGGCATCTACAAGTCAAACCCGCTGCTGGGCGACTACGTCACGGGAGATCAGTACTTCCTGGCGCACTTCGACAACCCGCTCCCGAACGCCGTCTTGCTGAGTGCGGCTCCCGGCGCGCACGGTGTGCTTGCCGCGCTGAATGATGCGCTCGGCCCGTACGCGAACGTGAGCGCCAAGACGCGCGCCCAGTTCGAGGCCAACCAGGTGGCGACCGTCAACCAGCTGCTCGGGCTGATCTACGTGCTGCTCGCGCTCGCGATCCTGATCGCGCTGATCGGCATCGTCAACACGCTGATGCTGTCGGTGTTCGAGCGCACGCACGAGATCGGCCTGCTCCGGGCGGTCGGTATGAAGCGCCGCCAGGTCCGGTCGATGATCCGCTCGGAGTCGGTCATCGTCGGGCTGCTCGGCGGGGTACTCGGGATCGTGCGCGGAGGGGTCGTGGGCGCCGCCCTGGCCTATGCGCTGCGCAACAACGGCGTGACGACGGTCTCGATCCCGGTGGCCGACCTGATCGGCTTCCTGATCCTGTCCGCCCTGCTCGGGCTGGCCGCAGCCACGTGGCCGGCGCGGCGGGCGGCCAACCTGGACGTTCTGGCGGCCATCGCCACCGAATGATGGACCCGGTGGCGATGTCTTTACGGGCGTCCCTCGCCTAACGTATCGGCCGTCGATGGCCTACCCCCGTGTTCTGCACCCGTTTGCCGTCCCCGCGCGCGAAGCTCAGGACTACCTCGAGATCGTGCGCGGGGAGGGATGCCGGGTTTTCGACGCGGATGGGCGCAGTTACCTGGACGGCACAGCATCGCTTTGGTACTGCGCCGCGGGCCACGGGCGCCAGCAGATCATCGACGCCATCGCCGAGCAGCTGGGCCAGCTCGAGGCCTACCACACGTTCGCCCGGTTCACCAACCGGCCCGAAGATCAGCTCGCCTCGGTCCTGCTGGATGAGCTGGAGCCGATTCCGGATGCTCGCGTGCTCTTCACCTGCGGCGGGTCGGAGGCGATCGACTCCGCGATCAAGCTCGTGCGCGCCGGGTTCAAAGCCGCGGGTGATGCCGGCCGCTCGGTATTCCTGAGTCGGCACTACGCGTACCACGGTGTGATGCTCGGCGGGACCTCGGCGGGCGGCCTGCCGGCCAACCGGGACCCGTTCGGCACACTGCTGCCCGACTTCTTCCAGGTCGGCCGCGACGATCTGGCCTCGATGCGTGAGGCGGTCGCGTACTACGGTCCGGAGCGGATCGCCGGGATCATCGCCGAGCCGGTGATCGGGGCGGGCGGCGTGTTTCCGCCCCCTGACGGCTACTTGGCCGGGTTGCGCTCGCTATGCGACGAGTCCGGTGCGCTGCTGGTGTTCGACGAGGTCATCACCGGCTTCGGACGGCTGGGGTCGTGGTTCGCCTCCTTGCACTACGGCGTGAACCCGGACGTGATGACGTTTGCCAAGGCGGTGACCAGCGGTTACCTGCCTTTGGGTGGCGTGATCGTCGGGCCGCGGCTGCGCGGCTGGCTCGAGGCCGATCCCTCGTATCTGCTGGCGCACGGCAACACATACGGGGGGCATCCCACCTGTTGCGCCGCCGGCGTGGCGAACCTCGAGTTGATGCGAGCCGAGGAGCTGCCCGCGCGGGCGGCTGCGGCGGGCGCGCGCTTACGTGCGGGTTTGGACGGACTGGCGGGGCACCCGGGCGTCCTGGAGGTGCGCGGCGAAGGGTTGATGCAGGCGATCGGCCTAGCGCCACCGCTGAATCAGGGCGCGTTCACCGAGGCTTTGTTGGCGCGCGGAGTTGTCGGGCGGGGGCTGGCCTACGCCAACAGCGTGGCCTTCTCGCCGCCGCTGATCATCTCCGACGAGGAGGTCGACGAGCTGGTCGCCGCCACCGCGGCGGTGCTGGACGAGCTCGCCGCCTGACTACAGCTCCTCACGGACGGGGTTCGTGAGGGTCCCGACGTGTTCGATGTACACCTCGACACTGTCGCCTTGTTTTAGGTAGCGCTGGGGCTCGCGCGAGTCGCCGGTGCCGCCGGGCGTGCCCGTGGCGATCACGTCGCCCGGCTCGAGCGTCACGCCGTTCGAGATGTACATGATCACCTCCTCGACCGAGAAGATCAGGTCGCTCGTGTTGGCGTCCTGCATCTGCTCGCCGGAAAGCGTGGTACGCACGTCGATGTCTTTCAGGTCGAGGCCCTGCGCGGACGCGATGCACGGTCCCATCGGCGAGAACGTGTCGAAGCTCTTGCCAAGCGTGTACTGCTTGAGCGGCGTTTCGAGCTGCGCGCGCCGGCCCGACACGTCGTTGAAGGCCGAGATCCCGCCGACCGCTTCCCGTGCCTCGGTTTGGTCGGCGCGGTAGGTCGGGCGGCCGATGACGATCGCGAGCTCGCCCTCGAAGTCAGGGCGCGTCTCCTCCCGCGGAATGACGATGGGTGCGCGATGCCCGATCAGCGACGAGGGCCAGATCCCGAACACGACCGGAACGCTTGGGATCCGTATGCCCGTCTCCTCGGCGTGGCTTCGGTAGTTGATCCCGATCCCCAGGATCTTGCCCGGTTGGACGGGGTGCAGCACCTTGACCTTGGCAGCCTCGTAGGTCGGGCCGTCGGCGGCCTCGATCGCCGCCCAGCCCGCCAGCGTAGGCAGAAATCCGCGCGGATCGGCCTCGCCCGCATCCGTGATCGTGCCATCGGAAAGTCTCCCGACCCGGGTGGCGCCGTTCGGGTCGACGAAACGGACAGCCTTCAAGCCACACCTCCTGTTTGCTCGGTTTGGCCGCCGGCGGATACCCTCGATGTGCTCGGTCGAGTCGTCCGCGTCCGAGCTCCGATTCTTCCGCGGCGCTTGGCCTGATTGCTATCATCCTGAGTCCGCCGCGGGGTGGAGCAGTCTGGTAGCTCGTCGGGCTCATAACCCGAAGGTCGC
>DATJUA010000161.1:0-3549 GCA_035502815.1 Solirubrobacteraceae bacterium | reverse complement strand
GCGCACCGGGGCAAGCCGGCGCCGGGTTCTTCGGTGCTCGGCCTCCCGACCGCGCCGGCTTCCCTGCCGTCGATCCCGGGTGAGGGCACGCTCACGGGGACGATCCAGAACGTGTTCGGCGTGCTCCCCGGGGTGCCGACCGCGCCCGGACTCCCGTCGCTGAACAAGCGGCTGAGCGTCCCGGCGGCGTCGGTGCCGACGATCCCGGCCGAGCTCTCGCCCCAGGACATGTGGTCGATCTACGACATGCCGTCGAACAACATGGGACAGGGGCAGTCGATCGCGATCATGGGCTCAGGTGATTCGAGCACGACGGTCAAGGACCTGGCCATCTTCGAGTCCGAGCACGGTCTGCCCAAGGTCCCGGTGAAGGTCACCGACATACCGGCCGACGGCGACTTCTCCGACACGTCGGGGAACGTCGAGTGGGAGCTCGACACGCAGGGGTCGACCGGCGTGGCGCCCGACGTGAAGCAGGTGCACCTGTACTTCTCCGAGCACCTTATCGACCCCGACGCCGAGGCCGACATCGTCAAGTGGATCGATGACCCGAGCGGACCCAAGCAGGCCAACGCGTCGTGGGGTGAGTGCGAGACGACGCCGGCCAATGCCACCCTCGAGTCAACGATCCCGACGCAGTTCAACAACAACGAGGACTGGAACGCCGACTACGGGACCGGCGCGCCCAACGACCTGGAGCCCGTCGCCGAGCAGACGCTCGAGCAGGGGGTGCTCGAGGGCCGCACCCTGTTTGCCGCCACCGGAGATACCGGCTCCTCGTGTCCGGTCCTGGTGCTGGGCCCGGACCTCGGGGCCGGTAACGGGGTGCTCAACCAGGGCATTCCGATCATCAACTACCCGGCGGCCAGCCCGTACGTGGTCGCGGTCGGGGGCACCGTCCTGTATCCCGACTCGAGCAATCCGCCCCAGCGCGCGCTCGAATATCCGTGGCCCTACAGCGGGGGCGGGCAGAGCTTCTTCATCCCCGAGCCGTCGTTCCAGACGGGCGACTCCGCCGTGGACCGGCCGTGCCTTTCGGACGTGAACGGCAACCCGAACACGTCCGGTGTCATCTGTCGCGGGATTCCGGACGTGGCCGACGAGTCGGGCGACATCGCGACCAGCTCGTACGACATCTATAGCGACGAGCTTGGTGGCGCCTCGAGCGAGGGCGGCACGAGCCTGTCATCGCCGCTGATGGTCGGCATGTGGACTCGGATCCAGGCCGCGTCCCGGCGCGGGACGGGGTTCGCCGATCCCGACATCTATCGCGTGGCCGAGAACGCTGGGGATTACGCCCAGGCCTTCAACGACTACGAGGCGGGGAGCAACGGCTTCTACCAGGCGCTGCCCGGGTGGGATTACGTGTCGGGCTGGGGCACGCCGGTGCTCGCTCCCCTGATGGGGTATTTGGACGGTCGCACCGCCCCGGTTCATTGACGTTTGAGGTGGTTCAGGCCCAGCGGAACGTTTTGGGCGCTCTGCGCATGCGGAGCAGGCGGGCCGGGATGCCCGCCACAACCGCATTTGCCGGTACGTCGGCGGTGACGACCGAGCTCGTGCCGATCACCGAGTTGTTGCCGACTTGGACTCCGCGCAGCAGGCACGCCCCGTAGCCGATCCACACGTTGTGTCCGATGTTGACGTCGCGCTTGTAGATCCCCTGCTCCCGGATCGGGCGCTCGACCTCGACCATCCCGTGGTCGAAGTCGATCATCATCACGCGGTCGGCGATGATGCATTCGCGGCCGATCGACACGTGCTGGTAGGCGGAGATCGTGCACTCCTGGCCCATCACGGACTTGGCGCCGAGCTCGAATTCCCCTTCGTGGACGCGGATCTTGCATTTGTGGCCGATCCACGACCAGCGGCCGAGCCTGACTTGTGCGTTGCGCCCGATCTCAAATTTCACCCCAGGACACACGAAGCACAGCCCATCGGTCTGAAGCCGTCCCCGCCAGCGGAGCTTGAGCCACGCCCAGCGTGCGATCAGCACCGCGTAGCCGGGCCGGAGCATGTGGTGGGCGCGGGCGAAGCGCAGGAAGGTGAGCGGGCCGCCGCGCAGCGGGGGCGGGCCGGTGCGCACGATCGCGGGAGTGGCGATCGGAGCGGTGCGCTCAAGCTGCTCGATGCTGACTGACTGCACGGCCGGATCCTACGAAGTTGCCGGCTGGCATGATGACCAGCCATGCCCGCCGCGGATGAACCGCTTGCACAACGGCTCCTGGCCGGCGACCGTCGCGCGCTGGCCCGCGGGATCTCACTGGTCGAGAACGACGATCCCGAGGGTTGGGCGCTCGTACGCGAGGTCTTCCCCCGGACCGGCCGCGCCGCGGTGCTCGGCTTTACCGGGCCGCCCGGGGCGGGGAAGTCGACCCTGCTGGCTGCTTTGACGAAGTTCGAACGGGCTCGCGAGCGGACGGTGGGAGTGCTCTCGATCGACCCCACGTCGCCGTTCACGCAGGGCGCCCTGCTCGGCGACCGCATCCGCCTGGCCGACCACTTCCTCGACCGCGGCGTCTACATCCGTTCGATGGCCAGCCGGGGGGCGCTGGGGGGGCTGAGCGAGGCTGCTTTGCAGGCAGCGCTGCTGATGGACGCGGCTGGGCGGGACGTGATCCTGCTCGAGACCGTGGGCGTGGGCCAGGCCGAGGTCGACATCATCGACCACGCCGATACGGTCGTGCTCGTGCTGATGCCCGGCTCGGGTGACTCGATTCAGGCGTTGAAGGCGGGCGTGATGGAGATCCCCGACGTGATCGTGGTCAACAAGGCCGACCATCCGCTGACGGACACGATGGTGCGCGAGATCAAGAACGTGCTTGCGCTCGGTCCCCAAAAGGGGTGGAAGGTGCCTATTTTGAAGACGGAGGCGGTGCGGGGCGAGGGGGTCGAGAAGCTCTCGCAAACGCTGGACGAGCACCAGGCTTACATCCGAGCCGAGGGAACGCTGTCCGAGCGCCGGCGTCGCAACCTGATGAACGAGGTGATCGGGATCGCGGCTTACCGCATGCGGCGCGAGCTCGAGGCCTCGGTGCGCGAGGACCCGGAGGTTCAGGAGTTGCTCGACCGCGTGGTGGCGCGCGAGATCGATCCGGCCAGCGCGGCGGCGAGTGTGCTCGAGCGCAGGGCCGAGGAGCTGGCGCGCTGAGGGTTGGGGCGCGGGTTCGACAACCCGGCTAACTGGACACTCGCCGCTCGTCGCCGCGCGAGTGTGCCGTTATCCGTGGTAGAGCCGGGTGGATCGGCATTCACCCGATGGCGGGGTGGCGAGTGTGCTGTTGTCCGGCACCGAAAAGAGGTGCATAATCGAAGAGGGGGCGCGAGGGGCGGTCGGGCGCTGGGGGTCAGGCGCCGAGGGCGCGCGCGATCACCATTTCCTGCACCTCGTCGGTTCCCTCGCCGATGGTCAGGATCTTCGCGTCGCGGTAGAAGCGGCACACCGGGTACTCCTCGATGTAGCCGTAGCCGCCGTGGATCTGGACCGCCTCGTCGGCGGCCTTGACCGCGAGGCGCCCGCTCTTGAGCTTGGCCTGTGCCGCGGTCAGC
>DATJUA010000160.1:0-8673 GCA_035502815.1 Solirubrobacteraceae bacterium | reverse complement strand
GCCACGACCTGGCTGGCGGTCGCCGCGAGCTGATCCTTCCAGTCCCACTGCATCACCGGCAGGTGAGGCATCTGGGTGATGTTCCCGTGCGCGTCATAGCTGTACGGCGAGGTGGTTCCGCTCACGGACGTCGAGGTCAGGCGGTTACTCGACGGGTCGGCGTACTCGTAGGTCCGAGTCCAGTTGCCGCTCGTCTGGGTCGTGTGCGCGACCTGCTCGATGTTGCCGACCGGGTCATAGACGTAGCGCTCGGTGTATCCCGTGAGCGCCTGGAGGTCATTGGGGTTCGGGAGGTTGGCCGTCGCCGCGTCGTTCCAGCTCGGCGGGACGACCGTGGCGTTCGCGATGAGCTCGCGGCCGGTCGCAACGGTCAGCCGGTAGGTCGGGTCGTAAGTGAAATCACCGTCGGGGACGACCTGCGCGTTGTTGTAGAAGATCGTCTGCTGGGCTGCGTCGGCGATGTGGGTGATATTGCCGACGGGATCGTAGGTGTACGCGAGATCCTGAAGAACGGCTGAATCGGACGACCTCGTCGTCTTCAGCTCTGTCAAGCGGAACGTCTCTGGGTCGTATGAATAACTGGTGATCGCACCGTTGCCGTACGCAATGCGCTGACGCTGCCCCTTCGCGTCGTACGAGACGTTCGTGACAAACGGCGTGGCGGCACCCGAGCCCTGGCGGTTGACGCTGACCGCCGCCAGCAGGCCGCGCTCGTTGAACGTCGGCGTCGTCACGCTCGCATCGGGCGCACTCGACGTAACCACCCGACCCAGGGCGTCGTAGGTGGTCGTCATCGTGAAGATCTCGCCGGTGAGCTTTGGTGGACTGCCGAAATCGAGTAGCTCACGCGAGGCCGAGACGATGTTGCCGGCGAAATCGCGAGCGAGGGTCGTCGACCGCCCCCCGCCGTCGTCGTGCTGATACACCACGCCGCACAGGTTGAGCTGCTGCGCGTTCGGGACGCCCTCGCCGTAGAGGGTCACCTCAGGCAGCTGCGAGACGCCGGCGCCGTCAAGGGCCTGGAGCACGAGCGGCCGGCGCAACGGATCGTAGGTCGTGGTGACCGTGAACCCGCGGCTGTCCCACGCCTGCAGCAACGCCCCCGACGCATTCGTGAGCAGCCAGCGTTCGCCGGCGTCCGCGCTCCAGCGGTGGAGCTCGCCGCCCGCGAGGTCGTAGTCCTGCCGGAGGACGTCGCGACCGCGCGGATCGTTGGTGACGCGGACGTGGCCCTGGATGTCAAGCGTCAGGGTCGTGACGAAGCTCACGCCGCCGCCGTTGTCGGCCGTTGTGCGGAACGCCCGTCCGAGCACGTCGAAGTCGCTCAGTCCCGGTGTGTCAGCGTGGGCCAGCGCCTTGACCGCGGCCGATGCCTCGGCGGCGATGGCGCTGAGCGAACCGGTCGAGCGCTCCGTGTACCACGCGCTCTCCCTGACGGTGTCGTTCTCGTCGGCGGTGATCGTCTGCCAAGGTGTGACCGTGATCTTCCGGACCGTCCCGTTCGGGTTGTCCACCCGATACGCCCTCCCGAGCGGGTCATAGCGAGTGATCGCCGTCACGCCCTGGGTCACGAGCGCGGCCTCATCGGTATAGGCGGAGCTCGTATCGAAGAACGGCTCGTAGGCCTTGACCGGATGGCCCTTGTTGTCGTAGACGACCTTGCCGGTTCCGACCCAGCGCGTGACCGGACCGCCCGGCACGTAGGCAGGATCGCCCGGCGCCGGCTCGGCCTCGACCTTCGTCATCGCGACGCGCCCGAGCCCGTCCGTGTAGGCACTGCTCTCGAGCCAGGGCGTGTTCGGATCACGGTGGCGCACGCGCGATCGGGTGGTGACCGACGCCGGCACCGACGCGAGGTTGTAGGCCAGCGTCGTCGTCGGGTCATCGCCCGGCGCAGCCTCCGGGCTCGTCGTGTCGAGGTGATCGCCTTGATCGGCCCCCGCAAGGAGCTTGCCCATCACCGCCGTGGCCACGACGCGTTCAAGCGCATCGCAGCGAACACCGGTGCGGTTGCCATTAGGATCTGTCATCAGCCACGGGGCGCACATCCGGAAGTTGATCTGCGCCTGGGTCGTGTTGCCGACCGCGTCGCGCGTGCCCGTCACGAACATCTGGTGTGCGCTGTCGTAGGTGACGGTGGCGATGTTTCCCCAGGGGTCGACGGAGCCGTGCGGGAGGTAGAAGCTCGCCCGCGCGGCGGATGCGTCGGGTGGGGCGGGCCCCGCGGAATAAAGCAGCCGCGACGACGGTGCCCACAGGCTTCCGTCCCCGTCGAGATCGACGAATGCGCCATCGCTCACTAGCGAAGCGACCGCGGCGGACATCCCCGCCGTGCCAAGCTTTGGACCTAGCACGGCGCCGAGGAGCGGCTGGGTGAGGCGCAGCGTGTACTTGCGATAGACCAGGCCGAGCGAGTCGACGGCGTCGTCCGCATTCGCCGGGCGATAGGGCAGCTCGGTCAGCCCGTCGCTCATGTAGATTGTCCGGTGGCGGCCGACCAGACGTCGCTGCACGGTCGTGCCGTCCGGCGTGGCCGCGTAGTCGATATCGTGCGCTCCGGCGAGCTCGGACAGAAGTCGATCGGGATCGAGCAGCGCCGACGCGGACAGCGCGATTCCCGTTAGCTCGTACGCTCGCGACTCCGTCACCAGGCCCAGCCTGTACCAAGCCGCGTTCCCGTCGGCATTGACGTAATCGCTCTCGCCGTAGCTGATGAGCGCGGTCGACTGGACGGCGGGCCAGCCGGCTCCGCTTGCTTGCGCACGGCGTGGATAGCCGACCGAGGCGTGTCGCAGCACGTTGCCGTAACCGTCGATCGTCAGTGTCAGCTCGTGTGAGACACGCGGGTCGGCCGGGTTACGCTCATAGTGATAGCTGACCGCCTCGCGCTCCCAGGCGTAGAAGACGCCGTAGGAGCCAGCGGCAGGCGGCTGGACCATGTCGACCTCATAGCGGTGCTCGCTCGTCATGTACGGGTTACCCTGAGCGGCGCTCCCGTCGAGGGCGTAGATCTCCTGGCGCAGGACATGTCCGCGCAGTGCGCGACAGGCCTCGCGGAGTTGCTCCGCGGTCAACCCCGTCGACGATGGGGTCGAGGGCAGCTCGGCGAAGAACGCCGTCGGCGCGAGCTGCTGCGCGGCCAGGTCGAGCGCCCAGTACTCCTGGGCGAGCCGGGCGGCGATGTCGTCGGCCCCGAAGTACGCGCCGGTGTGGTACCAGGTCTTGGTCAGCACCGGCGGCAGGTCGAACTCGTCCCCTTCCTGAGGCGGAAGCGAAGTGAACGTCCCGCTGCCGCTCTGCGCCGGCAAGGTATCGGTATCCGTCGCGTCAACCCGGGCGAAGCCGCGGAACTCCCGCTCGACGCCGTCGTAGTAGCCGTGGTGATAGCTGTAGGTGGAGACGTAGCTTGTGCCGCTGACCGTCTCGTCGACCTGCACACGCTCGACGACGTGGACAGGGAAGGGCAGCCGGGTCGCCCAGGGAGTCTCCTGCGCGCGGTCTTGCAGATAGAACTTGGTCGACGGCGCGTAGGTGAGCGTCGTCGTCGCGCCCAGGTTGTTGACCGTCTGCGTGAGCAGGTGGGGCTTGACGCCCGCGGTGAGATCGATGTACCGCAGTGGCGCACGCGCGTCGCCGGGAAGCGCGGAGGTCCACGCTAGGCACGCCGTGCCCGTCCCGAGCAAATCGAACACGCTTGCCTCCACGTTCGGGGTCACCGGCGGGAACTGATTAAGAGGCGAACCCGTGCTCCAGCCGTTGCCGGACAGGTTGAACCAGACGGTCGCCGCGGAGCCGAGGTAGACGAGGTCCGCCGTCCCCGATCCATCGATGTCGGCCAGGCGGATGTGGCGGGCGTCGAACTGGTCACTGACGTCGAACACCGGCGCGTCGTTCATCGTCACCATGGCTCCGAATTGGCAGTAGCCCAGGTTCGGCCAGTAGCACACCTCGCCGTTCCAGATGCGCACGAGATCGGTCAGTCCGTCGCCGGTCATGTCGGCCAGAACGATCGAGCTCGTCTGGTCGGCGAACACGACGGCCGGACCCTGCTCCTCGTCGAATGGCTTGGCGACCCGGTCAGACGGCGCGAAGCCTTCGAGGACCTGCCACTCATACCAACTCAGCGCCTCGTCCTCGGTGATCAGGACATCGGCGAGACCATCTCCATTGAGGTCCACGAACCGCAGGTCCGGGCTGGCGAAGTCGAGGTTGGCCGTTTGCGCGAACGACCGGAAGGGTCCCCAGCCACGTTCGGCGTCGTACTCGAACCAGCCCGGGGTCGGCGGCGCGAAGCTGACCGCGCATAGGTTTCCATCGCCGTTGAGGTCGGTCAGAGTCAGCTGGCTCGCCGACGGCGCGACGGGCTTGTCGCACACGGTGCTCAGCGGCGCGAAGCGAGCGCTCGCCGGACCGCCGCCGGGGTCCCAGGCGCTGACGTTGTGCTTGTAGTACCACGCGCCATCGTCCTCGGTGAGGATCCCCTGGAGTCCCTCGCCCTCGAGATCGATCCATCGCTCTCGCGCCTGATCGACCGAACCGGTCACGTTATCGACGCTGTCAGGATCGGCGACGCGAACCTCTTCGCCCAGCGTCAGCGGCTGATAGCGAAACTCGAGCGGCGGCAGCGACTGCTTCTCGTATCCGCCCGCTTGCGCCGGAACGTATCCCGACTGGATCACCGATGCGAGCTGCGTCAGCGACGGGACAGCGGGATCGCCGGGAGCGTCGCTCGTCGTGTACGTCAGGTCCGTGGAACGGACCAGGATCGGGGAGCCACCGCGCAACTCGGGAAACTGATGGAACATCAGCAGTCGCCGGCAGGTGCGGTACGTCCTGATCTCGAACCCGGCGCGGTAGCTCGAGAACGGATCTACGCGGCAGGCCCACTGCGCGCCCACGGCGGGATCCGGCGCGGGCGTCTGCGCATCGTGCTCGCCGTAATCCAGCACCAAGCGGAACAGCCAGTCCCCGGGATCGGCGGGGAGTCCGGCAAAGCCGTCGACCCCCGGGAGGTATGGTCGGTCGTTGCCGTAGCGCACCTCCTTGAGGTACTGGTTGGCCGTGACGACGCGGTTGCGCTCGCTGACCCACGGCGGTGCGCCGGTTCCGTCCTCCTGCTTGTACACGTAGCTGACCGCGTTGCCGCGGTCGTCATAGCTCAGATCGAGCAGCCAGCTGAACACCCGTCTCGGATCCTTCGGGTCCGCGATCCGGCTCGAGGCGCTCTGCCCGTAGAGGCTCGTGACGTTGTCCTTCGAGATGGTGCGCCAGTGGACCTCCCCCGAGGTCGTGTCCTGCCAGCGCTCGATGCGAGCGAAGCCGGCCTCGACACGCGGCCGATATGCCCGCACGGCGTATGACCTGCCACCCTCGGTCTGCTCGCTGCCGCCGGCCGCCGGTGAGAGCGCCGGCACGAGGTCCTCGACTCCGGAAAGGATGAACACATCGCTGTCGTTGGCATCGGCATAGCGCGGCAGTCGGTTGGATGTTTTGCGCGTGATCGCGTCCGTGCCGAGGCTCCATCCGAGGCCAAACGGGCCGTTGCCCGCGCCCGATTCGTAGTGGAGCGCCAGCTTCGGCCCCGACCCCTGACGGGCGGGCGAGGTGAACACGCCGACCGTCATCGAGGCCGTGCCGGTGGCCTGGCCGATGGTCAGCTTCTCATCGATCCCGCGGATTGCTCCCCCACCCTTCGGGAGCGAGATCGTGGGAAGAGACTGCGCGTTCGACCCGGGGTCGGGCTTCGCGTCAGCTGAGTCGTGGGCTGCTTCCCCGGCCGAGGCCGGGGCGCCCGCGCCATTCCCCCGGCGCGAGTCAGCGTCGCTGCCACCGGAGCTGAACCACCACGGGCATCCGGTCGCCTCGCTCATCGCGACGCGCGCTGAGCCCCGTTCGACGCGCGGTGGCCGTTGTGCAACGCGCAGCTCAAATCCGGTCTCACCCCAAGCACGACCCTAACGCCGCGCCGGTACGACGGTCAAGACGGGCGCCTTCGTTTGACGACGCTTCGCGACGCTGACATCAACGGGCGGTGCGCCGGCGGGGCCCCAGCGGCATGCGGGCGCGCGGCGCGGGTACCAAACGGGTTCATATGTACCCGCGTGAGAGCGCCACCGCCGGCGAGCGCGCAATGCAAATCGCCTGTAAACACAGGCGTTTCGCGGCCCGCATGGCCCACGTTTTCGCCCCGGCGATGCATCGCACCCAGGAGGTCGCCGGTTCGAGTCCGGCTAGCTCCATGTCCTAAAGGTCCTGCGAAGCGGGACCTTTTTGTTTGGCCGCGGGCGCGCCGTCAGCCCGGCAACAGGCGCTCGGGTACCAACGGGTGCTTGCGGAATCCGGGATTCGGTTCATAGGAGCGTTTCGAGCTGAAGGCCGGGTGCGCCCGGGAAGATCCGGTCATTCGCCACGAGCGGAAGTCCCAGTCGGGTCGCAGTGCCGACAATCCAGCGGTCGGCCGTGTGCGCCTTCTGGGCGAGCGCATGGCCGGGCGTCTCGCAGTCGGCGCGAAGCTGTGGGTAGACGGCGACGAGCTCGGGGCCGCTGTGAACAACCTCGACCCGCTCGATCTTGGCCGCCATCCTGAGCATGCGCGGTTGGCCCCAGCCGCGGCGTATTGCGCCATACCGGAGCTCAGCAACCGTCTCGAAGGAAATGAACGCCGGCCGCCCGGTGACGAGCGAGGCATGGCGTTCCGCGAGCCGCGAGCCGGGGTGTCAAGGCCGTCCGAAAACGCACCCCTTTGCGCCGGTCGAAAATGCACCCCCTTGAGGGCGGTGCGCCGGTCGGAAAGTGGCCCACCTGGGGTTGTGGCGGCTTCTCGCGGAGCCGAGCCCGTAGGGCGAGGCGGAGCGTCGCCGCGGCCGTTTGCAGTGGCCCCACCGCGGACGTGGGAAAGCCAGCCAACGTCGCAACAGGTGATTCGGTCATCGTAGTCCCAGCCGGTGTCGGCATGGAGGGCGTGACCGACTGCATCGCGAGCAGGCGAAGGCACCCGATCGCGGTTTCTCCGCAGGGGTTTGCTCACGACACTCCGGGCGCCGGCGGAGAGCTGACGCGCGCGGGGTTCGACGGAGGTGAGGCCCGAGGGCCGAGCCGGAGTCGATCCCCGCGTGCGTGCGCGGCTCTAATGGGCCCTGTCAGGCGGCCGCGCTCGCGGCCGCGAAGAGCTCCGCTGGGCGTTGCCATTCGAGCGTCCTTCGCGGCCGGTCGTTGACCTCTGCAGCGATCCTCACGACGTCCTCGAAGGTGTGCGCGCTGAGGTCAGTGCCTTTCGGGAAGTAGTCGCGTAGCAGCCCATTCATGTTCTCGTTGCTGGCGCGCTGCCACGGCGAGTGCGCGTCGCAGAAGAACACGCTCGTGCCGGTCGCGACAGTGATCTGCTGGTGGTGGGCGAGCTCCTTGCCTTGATCCCAGGTCAACGTCCGCCTCAGCCCCGCGGGAACGCTCTGAAGCGCGCCCGTGATCGCGTCGCGGACCACGTCGGTGGTCGCGATGCCGTCGGGGAACGGCAGCAGGACCAAGTACCGGGTCGTGCGCTCCACGAGCGTGCCGATCGCCGACCGGTTCCCGGCACCCATGATCAGATCGCCCTCCCAGTGACCGGGCTGAACGCGATCGTCAACCTCGGCAGGGCGCTCGTCGATCATGCGCATCGCGGTCAACCGCCCCCGGCGCTGTACACCGCGCAGCCGTCGAAGGCGTCGCCGCCGGCGGGCCGGCCGCGTCAAGCTCACGGCCGTGTCGTAGATCGCCTGGTAGATCGTCTCCTTGCACAGCCACCGCGACGGCTGACCGGCGAACAGCGCCCGCAGCTCGTGCGCGACCTGCTCCGGGCTCCACCGTTTCGCCAGCAGCCGCTGAACCGCCTCGGCCAACTCACTGTCGACAGCGATCCTCCGCTTGCGCGGCCTCGCAGCCCGGAGCCTGGCAGCGCGCTCCGCATGATGAGGCCGGTAGCGGCCGTCCGGACCGCAGTTGCGACGGATCTCCCGACTAATCGTCGACGGCGAACGCCCCAACTGCTCCGCGATGCCGCGCACCGTCATCTTCGCGGCCAGCAGATCGGCGATCCGGATCCGTTCCTGCTCTGAGAGAAACCGTGGACTCCGCGGCCTCGCTTCCTTGATTTTCACCGGCGGATAAATGACAAGCGCCCCGGCGGAATTCCTGACCCGCCGCCCATACCGCCACCGGTTCCCCGTCTTTCGGTCGACCCCGACCAGCCGACACGCGTCGCTGTTGTTCACGCCCTGCGCGATCAGCTGTGCATACCGCTGCTGCTTCTCGGCCTGCACCCCGCCCGCCGGCGTCCGCCTCCGATCCCGCATTGCAACCTCCAAAGACGCGTTGGTGTTGCAACGTCAGCTGGAATCCGCCACGCTTGATTTGGCCCCACTTCCGTCCGATGCGGACTCGACCTTCGGTGCTCTATCGAGCGTCGAAGGGAGTTCGCGGAAGGGATGCGATCGAGAGTGGAGCTGTTCGAGCAGATCCGCAGGGACAGGGAGTTCGAGGGGCTGTCGACGCACGCGTTGGGCGCGCAAGTACGGGGTGCATCGACGGACGGTGCGTCAGGCGTTGGAGTCGGCGGTGCCGCCGGCGCGCAAGCGGCCTGAGGGGCGGTCGGCGCCGAGGCTGGGTGAGTGGCGGTCGCTGATCGATTCGTGGCTG
>DATJUA010000159.1:0-2458 GCA_035502815.1 Solirubrobacteraceae bacterium | reverse complement strand
CCCGTCAGCATCCGCTCGACCCGCTCCTCGGTCGGAAGCACGATCGGCAGGAAGTCGGTCCAGCGGTTCTGGCCGAACCGCGCCCGCAGCTCCTCGTCGCTGCCCGGCTCGAGCAGCCGCCCGATCGAGCGATCGAATGTGAGTCCGGCGTCGGTCGCGTCGAGCGGCCGGGTCAGCCCCTCGATCAGCTCGTGAACGAACGGCCGGCGGGTGATCGGGTCCTCCCCCTCGATATATGCGCGCAGCTCGGCCGTCGTTCGATCCACCACCGGCTGGGGCACGAACGCCTGCCGGGCGGTCGGCATCCCACCCGCCCGGGCGCACGTGCGGACTAGGCGCTCGAAGCGGTCGGTGTGAACCGCGACGGTCGGTACCCCTTGCTGCTCGAGCGCCATCGCCAGCCCGACGACCGTCGGGCTACAGGTGCTTCAGAGACCGACGCCGAGGATCGCCCCGTCGCCGTCGGCCGCGATGGCGGCGCGCATGTCCGGATCGTCGGCCCAGCTCTCGCGCGGCTGGATCACCGGCGTGTCCACTCCGGGCAGATGGGTCTGGAACCAGTCGCGGAGCTGTTCGATGAACTGCTCCGAGTTGTCGAACAGACAGTCCACGAGGTAGATGCGACGCCCGTCGAGGCCCTCCAGCCGGGATGCGAGCGGCTTGGCGACGACTTGGGGCGGGAAGCCGCGGGGATCGTGGACGAGGATGTGGTTGATCATGGGGAGAGTCTCCGGTTGTCCTCGGTTGATTAGGTCGATGGCAGGCGCGCGAACGCGGGGGCGCCGCGCTCTAGGTGCCGGTGTGCCGCCACCGCCGCGGTGGCGCCGTCGCCGGCCGCCGTCACGGCCTGGCCGGTGAACTTGCTGCGCACCGATCCGGCGGCGAACAGGCCCGGGAGCGCCGTGCCCATCGCGGCATCTGTGACGACGTGTCCGTAGTCGTCGGTCACCGGCAGTCCGTCCAGGAACTCGGGCTGCGCGACTCCGCCGACGAACACGAACAGGCCGCTGGCCTCGAACGTCGACTCGGCGCCGGTACCCAACTCCCGCAGTCGGAGCGCGGCCAGACGGTCCTGGCCGAGGACCTCCTCGACGACCGTGTCGAGTTCGACCTGGATCTTTGGGTGCTGCTCGACCCGCTCCCGGTACACGGCCTGAGCCCGGAGCGAGCCGCCGCGGTGCACCACCACGACCCGCTGGGCGAACTCGGTCAGCTCGAGCGCCTCGAGCAGCGCCGAATCACCGCCGCCGACCACGACCACCGTGCGGCCGCGGTGCAGCGGGCCGTCACAGCTCGCGCAGTGTGAGATCCCTCGCCCGGCGAGCCGGTCCTCGCCTGGCACGCCCAGCCGCCGCGGCCGCGTCCCGGTGGCGACGATCACCGTCGCGGCGGCCACGACACGGCCGGCGGAGCTCGTCGCGACCCATCCGGTGTCCGATGCCTCGAGCCGTTCGAGCTCGGCCATCTCGATCTGCGTCCCGGCCGCCAGCGCCTGCTCCTGGAGCGCCGGGCCGAGGTCGTACCCGGCCACGCCCTCCGGCGCGCCGGGAAAGTCGTCGATCTGGGCGATCGTGAGGAGCGATCCGCCGGGCTGGGTTCCGAGCACGATCGTCGAGCGTCCGTGGCGGGCGGCGAACAGACCGGCGGTCAGCCCGGCCGGCCCGGAACCCGCGACCAGGACATCGCACTCGCTTACCGCTGGTTCCCGTTCCCTGCCCGCGGCGCTCACGGGGTCACACCGGTTGCGACGTCTCCGTCCAGGCCCGCGCCGCGTGCTCGCCGAACCGCTCGAGCGCGGAGCGAGCCTCGGGCAGAAAGTCGAACAGCACGAACGAGTGCACGGTGTCCGGGATGAGCTCGACGGTGACCGCCACCCCGGCCGCCACTGCGGCCTCCGCGAGTCGCTCGGCGTCGTCGCGCAGCGCCTCGCCCTCGGCCGCCTGGATGAGCAGCGGGGGCAGGCCGCGCAGGTCCGCGTTGACCGGGGAGATGAGCGGCGTGGCCGGGTCGGCCGCGTGAATGTACGACGCGACGTACACGCGGAGTCGGTCGCGGCTCAGCCACGGATCCCGATTCGGCATCTCATTCGCAGTCGGGCTGGTCAAGGTGAGATCGCAAAACGGCGAGACCGCGTGGAGCGCGGCCGGAAGCGCCGCATCGGCGTCGCGCAGGCGGAGCGCCAGGGCGACCGCCAGCCCGCCGCCCGCGCACTCGCCGCTCACGACGACGTGCTTCGCCTCGTGCTCGCGGGCCAGCCAGTCGTAGACGGCCACGACGTCGTCCATGGCGGCGGGGTACGCGTGCTCGGGCGCCAGCCGGTAGTCGGGGACCAGCGCCCAGCCGCCGATGGCCTCCGCCAGGCGCGAGGCCAGATCGATCGCGCCCTCCGCCGAGCCCATCGCATAGCACCCGCCGTGCAGATGCACGACCACCGGTCCGTCCTCGGCCGCGCCCCCCG
>DATJUA010000158.1:0-4101 GCA_035502815.1 Solirubrobacteraceae bacterium | reverse complement strand
GATCAGCCAGCAGCTCGGCCAGGCGCAGCTCGCTCTAGCCACGCCTCTCACGACTCGGCCCCGAAGCCAGTCCAAGGAACACGATGAGTGATCGATTGAGCGCTACAAGCTCGGCATCGCTGAGCCGCCCGAGTCGCTCGCCCAAGCTCGACCTCGGCACTGTCGTGACCTTGTCGACCATCAGGCGGCTGGGTCGATCCAGCCCGTTGTCATCCGATGGCTCAATCGGAATCCTGACCAGGGGAGCATCGACGGGATTCGTCGTGAACGGACACACCGAAACCGACGAGGTTGCGTCGAAGCGATCATCTTGGACGATGACCACCGGCCGCGGCTTACCGCGGTACGCCCCTCGCACGGCAGCGGTGTAAATCTCGCCGCGGGTCACGCAGGCGATTCTTCGTCGTCGGCCTCCAGCCCCGAAGAGATCGCGTCCACGAAGGCCTGGTCGTCCGCCTCGCCTTCGCTGTTCGCGATGGCGAGTGTCTGACGATGTGCCTCGGCAACGAACTCCGGCGCTCGGACGTCCGGCACCCAGATTTGCACCGGGCGCAGTCCCTGACGGCGCAGACGCTCGCGATGCTTACGTACGCGATCGGGAGTCGACGGCATGCCTCAACGTTACATGTAACACGCCCGTCGCGTCAAGCTCGCGCACTTAGGTCCGGGCAGCCCGGGCGAACAGGCTCCGCCTGAGCAGAGGCGGTCCGTCCACCGTCCACACTCGGATCTCGCGCAAGTCGAACTCGTCGAGCAGGGATCGCAGCGAGCGCTTCGTATACAGATGCAGGTGATCACCGAGCGGTTGCGAGAACCGTTCGATGCCGCCCAGAGCCAGGAGCAGTCGCCCATGCGACGGCGTGGTGAGAAGCAACCGACCCCGAGGCGCGAGCACGCGCCGGACCTCCGACAGCCAGCGGGCAGTGTCGGCCACGTGCTCGATCACCTCGCTCGCCCAGGCCAGCTCGAACGCGCCGTCCTCGAACGGCAGCGGACCGTCGATCGGTACGAGCCGGAAGTCGAGCTCGGCGTGACGAGCGCGCGCCCGCTCGAGCGCGGCCTCCGCCACGTCGACCCCGATCGCGTGCGCCCCAGCCTGGGCCAGCGCCGCCGTGAACTCGCCCGTGCCGCAGCCGACGTCGAGCGCGCGGTCCCCGGGACGCACCTCGCTGCGCAGAAAGGCCAACCGGGGTCCGAGCAATGGCGGCTCGAGCTCGGTCGGGAGACCCTCCCACAAATCCTCGTAATAGTCCCTGATGCCGCGACCGTACCGCGGCAAGAATCCGTCCGCCTGGCGAGGGACATTTTGGTTAGAGTCCGCGCACCGGACTCTCGTGCGTAATCCGGACGCCCCGTGAAAGTCGCTTTCGACAGCCGCCCCGCGAAGTGCACCCACGGTGTCGGGCGCTACGCGCGGTGCCTGCTCGAGGCGCTGCAAGACCATGGGTCGTGCACGATCGTCGAGACACACGAGCCCCGCCGCTGCGATGTGTTCCACTCGCCGTGGCTCGACGGGGCGATGCTGCGCTGCCCGGTCCCGATGGTCGTCACGCTGCACGACCTCGCCCAGCTCAAGCATCGGGGTCAGTACCTGCGCGCGATGCTCCGCTTCAAGCTCCGCTATCTGGCGGTCCAGCGCGCGGCCCGCGTGATCGTCCCGACCTTCGCCGTTGCCGAGGAGGTCGAGACGGTGCTCGACGTCCCGCGCGAGCGGATCGCGGTGATTCCCGAGGCGCCGGCCACGACGCTGTATGCCCGTCCGGACCACCAGGTCCGCGAGGTCCGCGACCGATTCTCGCTTCCCGAGCGCTACCTGGTCTGGGTCGGCGCAATGCAGACTCCCGAGCCTCGTAAGCGAGTGGCGGCGCTCGCGCGGACGGAGCGCTCGATGCCGCTCGTGCTCGTCGGCCCCACCGCGCCGTGGGCGCGTCAGCTTCACAACGTCACGCTGACCGGCGCGGTCTCGGACGACGATCTGGCCGCGATCTACACCGGCGCCCACGCGCTGGTGTTCCCGAGCGACGACGAGGGCTTCGGCCTACCCCCGGTCGAGGCGCTCGCGTGCGGGACGCCCGTGGTCGCCTCCGACGTGCCCGCGCTGCGCGAGGTGCTCCAGGGTCGGGCCACGCTCGGCGCCGTCGACGACCTCCACGGGCTCATCGCCGCGGCCGAGTCGGCGCAGCGCCCGGCGCCCCCGCCGCCCGCCTGGACGTGGGAGGACGCGGCGCAGGCAACCTGGCAGGTGTACACCGAGGCGGTCGGCGAGACCGGCTCCTGTCAGATTCCGCGGCCGAAACATCGGGCCGCCACGCTGGTTAAAGACGCGTGACGTTCGTCCGCCGTCGCACGGCGCGCGCTGCGGCCGCGCCGCTGTTCGCCGCGCTCGCACTCGCGCTTCCAGGGGTCGCCCGAGCGGCGCCGGTGCTGTTCATGGGTCCCGGCGGCCACGTCACCACCCGCCAGGACCCGTTCGTGCCGGCCGCCGCGCCGACGCCCGCCCCGGCGCCGAGCGCCGTCCGGGCCACCGCGGCCTCGGCCAGGCCACCCAAGAAGCGCAAGGCGCCCCAGGTGACGTTCGCCAGCCAGTTGCTGAAGCTCCGCAATACGGGCGCGATCACGCCGGGCGCCTACGCGACCTACAGCTCGAGCTGGAATGCCGCCCTGGCCAGCGAGCGCCGGCTACGCGGCACCCGCGCCGCCGAGCTCGAAGCGGTGATCGACAATCTCCACGACATCGCGGTGGCGGGAAAGCTCACCCCGGGCCGTCTGCCCGTGCTGTTCCAGATCCTCGACAACAACCGGCAGTGGTGGACGACCGGCCCGCTTCTGAACGGGGAACAGTACGTCGAGTTCGCGGGCTCGCAGCTGGTGTGGGAGTACTACCCGGGGCAGGGCATCGAGCTCCAGGTGCTGGCCACGTTCGGGAAAGCCGACGGGCTGTACACGGCCGGGCGGTCGGACTACGCGCAGATGGAGCAGGTGCTCGCGCAGATGATCCCGCTCGCGGTCAACCGGGGCGGTGGCCCCACCTGGGAGTACTACTTCCACTTCGACGGCGGGAACCCGCCGTGGACGAGCGCGATGTCGCAGGGGACCGGGATCGAGGCGCTTACCCGCGCCTACGAGGCGTCGCACAACGACTCCTATCTCCAGCTCGCCCACCAGGCGCTGGCGCTGTTCACCGCGCCACCGCCGGTCGGGGTTCGGGTCCCGACGGCCCTCGGCGCCTGGTACGCGCAGTACTCCTTCACCCCGGGCACGTTGATCCTCAACGCGTTCCTCCAGGCGCTGATCGGGCTCTACGACTATGCCCAGGTCAGCCACGACCCACTGGCTCAGCAGCTGTTCAACGCCGGTAACGCGGAGGCGGAGGCTGAGGTGCCGCACTTCGACACCGGCGCCTGGTCGCTCTACCAGCCGGGCGTCGAGGACACGCTGAGCTACCACGAGCTCGTCACCGGCTTCTTGCAACAGCTGTGCCAGCGCACCCAGGCGCCCGTCTACTGCACCACCGCCCAGCACTTCACGTCCTACCTGACCACCCCGCCGGCGTTGACGCTCCTGACCCAGCGCGTGGCCAAGGGCAAGCCCTCGTCGATCTCGTTCCGGCTGTCGAAGATCTCCCACGTCGGGATCGTCGTGATCGGGCCCGGCGGCAACACCGTGTTCTCCACCAGCGCGACCTTCGCCTACGGGACCCGCTCGTTCGCGATCCCGCCGCTCAAGCACAAGGGCACCTACACGATCCACCTGTCCGCGACCGACCTGGCCGGAAACTTCAGCCGGACCGTGGGCACGATCCAGGTTTCGTGACTGTATGCGGGCACGTCTGACGCTCGTCCGCGGCGCAACGGCCCCAGAACTTCGCTCGAGGACTATTGGCGTTCGTCAATAATCCCCGATAAAGACTCGTCTTCGAGCGTGTGGGTGGCACGCAGGTAGGCCGCGAAGCGTGGAACCGTGAAGTCGATGTAGCCGCGGCGCGGACTCCACAGAAGCTCCTTCTCAATCAGCCCGTCACGGACGAAGGACGCTCCGCCCTGGCCCGGGTAGCCAGCAGCTCTGGCTGCCTCTGCCGTGCGGTAGGGGCCATCGCCGAGG
>DATJUA010000157.1:0-2816 GCA_035502815.1 Solirubrobacteraceae bacterium | reverse complement strand
CCACGATGCCGTCACCACTCGCGCGGCGTGCTCGCTGATGATCGCGTTGAAGGTGTCGTACGGCCCCGAACCCGAGTTCGGACCCTCGTACACGAGGACGTTCGCCTTGGGCGCGAGGCCGATCACGTTCTCGATGTCGAGTGCCGCCTCGCCGGACTGGGTGCCCGAGGCTCCGCCGTCGACCGGCACATTCGCGATCTGGGGGTTGATCGCCTGCCCATCGACGCTGTAGCACTGCGCGTAGGTCTGGATGTCGCTCAGGGTGTATGGCTCGAGCTCGAGGATCGCGACGGTCTGGCCCGCGCCCAGATCAGCCGATCCTCCTGGGCCCCCCGACGTGTACAGGCCGGACAGCCCGTAAGCCGAGGAGATCTGGTCATCGGTGAAGCCGCCCTGACTCTGTTGGCCGAGTGCCCCCGCACATACGGGCTGCGGTCCGCCGGTGGCCACGTGCGGACGAGCAGTCGCCGACGGCCGGGTCGCGGTGTGGGCGCGCACCAGGAGCGGCACCGCCTTGTTCACCGTCTCGAGTCCCAGGACTGACTGCACCTCGGGCGCGACCGCGGCATCGACCGCGGGAGCCTGCTGGTTGATGACACCCGTGGCGCCATTCTTGAGAATCACGTGCGCGAACGAGACCGAGAAGGCCCGAGCGGCGGCGCCCGCGGTCGTGGTCACGGGGATCGCCAGGTGGTTCGAGCTGGCGGTGCCCGTCCTGAGGCCGTGGGCGCGCAGCGACGCCTCGACGGCCTTCACCTGCGCGGCTGTGGGGGCGAACCGCTGGGCGAACTGTGCCGGAGTGATGTAGTCGCGGTACAGCGGGGAGCCCGGGGTCGAAACGGCGTTGGCCAGCGCCTGAAGGCCGGCGGGATCCCGAGGCCGGAGCGTCACCGTGACGTGCATGGGCGTCGCCGAGGCCACGGAGGCCACGATCCGCGAGCCGGGCGGGAGGCTGGGGGCGGTACCAATGCGGACGCGACCGCCGGCCCTGGGGGCGGCCGCCGGAGCCGAGGAGACGACGACAAGCACGCACGCGCAGGCGCACGCCACGACGAGCGTTGCCAATCTCTTGGACGGGGGCAGCACCGGTGCTCCGAGGCTAGCGACTAATCGGTCTCGTATGTGTAACAACCCGGCACGCCTGGTTGACTCCCAGGCATGGACGAGAAGCGCCGCCTGAGCTTCGGCGGAGTGGCCGAGCTGTATGACCGCAGCCGGCCCTCCTACCCGGCGCCACTCGTCGACGACGTCGTCGAGTTCGCCCGGGCCGCCTCGGGCGATCGCGTCCTGGAGGTCGGGGCCGGGACGGGCAAGGCGACCGTGCTGTTCGCGCAGCGGGGCCTCAGCGTGGTCGGGCTCGAGCCGAGCGCGGAGATGGCCGCGGTGGCGCGGCGCAACTGCGCGGCGTACGAGAACGTGACGATCGTGCGAGCCGAGTTCGAACGGTGGCGGCCAGATGGCCATCCGTTTCGGCTCCTGTTTTCCGCCCAGGCGTGGCATTGGATCGCGCCGGATGTCCGGTATCACGCGGCCCGCGCGGTGCTCGAGCCAGGTGGCGCGCTGGCGCTGTTCTGGAACGCTCCCGACTGGGCTTGCACCGAGCTCCGCGATGAGCTGGCGCACGTCTACCGGCGTAATGGCCGGGCGGACGTCACCGACGACCCGATGAATCCGTGCGCTCCGCTGGGCGACGAGGACTGGCCGCAGGAGATTGCCGCTACGGAGGGCTTCGGCGGGCCGCAGGTGCGCAACTACCGGTGGAAGGTGAGCTACACCACCGCCGAGTACCTCGACCTGCTCGGTACCCACTCCCCGATCGTGATCCTCGATGAGCCCCGGCGCCGGCGGCTGCTGGCCGACGTCGCCGGCGTGATCGACGCTCACGCCGGTACGGTCGACCTGAGCTACGTCACGCGGTTGTGCCTGGCGAGGGCTACGTGAGCGACGGCGTAGTGGTAGGCGAGGATGGCGTCTGTCGCTGCTGGTGGGGCGACTCGACGCCGGAATACCGCTCCTACCACGACCGCGAGTGGGGCTTTCCGGTCGCCGACGACGTCCGTCTGTTCGAGAAGCTGAGCCTCGAGGGCTTCCAGGCGGGCCTGTCGTGGCTCACGATCCTGCGCAAGCGCGAGGCGTTCCGGCGTGCCTTTGCCGGCTTCGACTTCACCGTCGTCGCACGATTTGGCGAGGCGGACGTGGCGAGGCTGCTCGCCGACGCGTCGATCGTCCGCCACCGCGGCAAGATCGAGGCGGTGATCAACAATGCCGGGCGGGCGGTCGAGCTCGTCGACGCGGAGGGCTCGCTGGCCGCATTCGTGTGGCGGTTCGAGCCGACCCCGCGGACGCTTGAGGGTCGCCACGCGATCGAGGCGCACACCGAGGAGTCACGTGCGCTGGCCCGTGAGCTCAAGCGCCGCGGATGGCGATTCGTCGGCCCGACGACCGTGTACGCGTTCATGCAGGCGATGGGCCTGGTCAACGACCACCTGGATGGGTGCGCCGTGCACTCCGAAGTGGAGCGCGCCCGCAAGAAGTTCAAGCGCCCCGGGTCCGGAGCGCCAGCCTAGACCTACACCAGCCGAACGATCGCGACGATCCCGACCACGACGATCACCGCGCGCAGCCCCGCCGGTGGCAGCCGCCGGCCGTAGCGCGCCCCGAGCACGCCGCCGATGGTCGACCCGACCGCGATCAAGAGGGCGGCCAGCCACGCGACGTGCGCCGCGAAGATGAACACGATCCCGGCGATCAGATTGACCAGGCCGGCGAGAACGACCTTGACCGCGTTGACCCGCTGAAGCTGTTCGTCGGGCAGC
>DATJUA010000156.1:0-39869 GCA_035502815.1 Solirubrobacteraceae bacterium | reverse complement strand
CGAGCAAGAACGCCGATCACTGCTGGGATGGATCACGCGGCCTACGCACTAACGCACGGTGTGCGTCGCACCAAGACGACGCTGAGCGCGTGGCGGAGTCGCCCATGGCCGGTATTGGGGAGATGGTTGCTCGGCGCCCTGGTGGCCGCTGGTTTGCTCCTTACCGCGGTGCTCGTGATCGCGCTGATCGCACCGAGGCCCGCCGGCTGGTTCGTCCCCGACCAGCCTCCGTTTGCCGTCGGAGACGCACGTGACGTCATCGAGATCCTCAGAGACAACCTCCTCGTGCTGGCCCTGCACGCGATGGCGTGCGTGGCCGGCTTCATCGCCGGCAGCTCGCTGCCCTTGCAAGCCAAGTATCAGACCGGATGGAGGCGCGCGATCCACGAGCGGGGCCAACCCATCGCCATCACGTTCGTGGTCTGCGCAACCGCGTTCTCGCTGAGCCTGCAGGCATACCGGCTCGGGCTGGCCACCCGTCTGGACGCCTCTGCACTCCACGTATCATCGGCGCTTCTGCTCATCGGCCTGCTGCCGCATGCGCTGCCGGAGTTGCTCGCCCTGTTCCTCCCGCTCGCCGCATGGATCGTCGCCAGCCGGCGCGGTGAATGGGACCAGCTATTAGCCGCGACGATCGTCACGGTCTCCTTGGCGGTACCGACGCTCATCCTCACAGCCACATGGGAGGTCTACATCGCGCCCCACGTACTGGCGGGACTCATCCATCGCTAGCCGCCCGAGCCCCGCGCCTGTTCTCGAGGAGCTCCTCCCGATGCAGCTTTGCCCAGGCCGGCACGAGCCGCAGCTGCCGGACGCCAAGGCTGCTTTCGATGACCTCGACCTGGTCGATCCCGACCTTCGCTTGCCCGTGGGCGTGTGGGGCTTTTCGAGTGGGCCGTGGAGGACTCGAACCTCCAACCTTGGGATTAAGAGTCCCCTGCTCTACCAGTTGAGCTAACGGCCCTTGGCGGCGATGTTACCCCGCGGTCGGGGCTCGGGGAGGCGCGGCTGAAGGGGGGGCCGAGGGTGGGGGAGGCCGGCGATCGATCAGCAGGACTCGGCGACCGAGGGATCGGTCTTGGCCTCGGCGATCTTGCTCTTGAGCAGCGTGCGCTGGACGCTGGGAACGAGGCTCAGCGCCTTGTTCGAGGCGAGGTCTCCGATGCGCGTGTTGCCGGCGGCGTAGGCGTTGGCGGCGAGACATTCGAAGGCGGTCGCCTCAGTCGGTTCGGCGGCCGTGATCGCCTGCCAGGCGGTGGCGGCCTCGGCGTATTTGCCCAGGTACTCGTAGGCGCGGGCGGCGAGGATGGAGACGTTGGGATCGGGTTGCTTGACGAGCGCTTGATAGCGCTGCCAGTCGTCGGTCAGGTTCGTGAGCTCGGTCTTGCCGGTGGAGGTGAACTGGCTGGTGCTCGAGTTGTAGTCGGCGCCGTTGGAGGTGGCGTTACTCCAGCGTGCCTGGATCAGGTTGGCCCAGGCCGAGGCGTCGTTGGGGCTGACCTGGGTGGCCTTGATCGCGCTCTTCTCGGTGGCGCTCACCGCCGAGCTCTGGCCGGAGCTCGAGCCCGATCCGTTGAAGGCGTTGAGCAGGCCGCCCAGGCCGTTGCCGGCGCCGACTCCGAACAGCACGAGGCCACCGCCGAGCAGAATCGCGAGACCCAGGTAGACGGCCTGGACCGTCCGCCGTCTTCCCCGGCTTCGGATGTCGAAAAGCATGGACTAGGAGGTGACGTCGAGGCCCTCGCCGAGCGAGGACTGCATCTCGGCGGCTTCGCGCGCAGCCTTGCGGCGGTCGGCGATCTTGAGCATGACGATACTGGCCAGGAAGAGGATGACGAGGGGGAGAGCTTCTAGTCCGGTAGTGACTGGATCCGCTCCCGGCATCGCCGCGGCAATCAGGGCGATGATTACCGTAGCGTAGCGCCAGTTTTTCGTAAGTGTGCGACCGTCTATTACGCCGATGCGGTGCAGACCGAGCAGGCCAAGCGGCAACTGGAAGGCCGCGCCGATCGCGAGCATGGTCAGGATCTCGAACGTGTAGTAGGACTTGGCCTGCACGAGCACGTCGAACTGCTGGTGGTTGTAGCCCTGGAGGAAGTGGACCGCGGGCGGCATCACGACCAGGAAGGCGAACGCCGCTCCGGACAGGAACAGCGCCGGCGCGACCAGCATGATCGGCGTGGCAACGCGGCGTTCTCGGGGATTTAAGGCCGGTATCACGAACGCGTAGGCCTCGTAGATGATGATCGGCAGCGAGAACAGCAGCGCGAAGTAGCCGGCCACCGTGATCGTGGTCATGAACGGCTCGCCGACGCCGATCGTGATCGGCTTCTCCTGGGCCGAGGCGGTCTTGGGCAGCTCCCGGGCCAGCCGGGTCATGCTGGTGGCCGCCTGGAGCTCCAACTGTCGGGCCTGGGCCGACACCCCGGGGGAGGCAGCGACCGACCGGTCGGCGGAGGCCTGCGCCAGGTCGGCGTCCCGCTGGACGGCCGATTGCGAGGCCACGGATCCCAGCCCCTGCTGGGTAGTCACGCTGGAGTTATGCGGCAGCGCGCGGTTGAGCAGGTCGAGCAGGGGGCGGTTCTGCCAGAAGCAGAAACCGAAGGCGACCAGGAGCACGCACAGGCAGATCACCAGCCGCGAACGCAGCTCGTCGAGGTGGTCGACGATGCTCAGCCGTTCTTCGTGGCCAATCGGCCGCAGGACCTTCGCCACGGCGCCGCCTTCAGATTTGCAGCCCTCCCGCCGCTAGGCGCGGGGCTGGGAGCCGACCTCGGCCGACTGCCGCTCGGCCGGCGCGGTCGCGGCCGGCTGGCTCGCTCCGCTGCTCGCCGCGGTCAGCTCGGGCCGGGACTCGGCCTCGTCGTCCTTGGAATTTCCGGTGATCCCATCCTTGAACTCGCGCATCCCCTGACCAAGCTGGCGCCCGAGGCCGGGCAGACGCTTGGGCCCGAAGATCAGCAGCACGATCACCAGGACGATGATCAGATCGGTGGACGGACTCTTGATGAACATTTCCGAACGCCTCCAGATGGGGTTTTTCGAAGGTTACACGTAGTGCAAGGGCGCGCTCTACCCCCTCTTGGCCAGCGGCGGAAAACCTCCTCAAGTTGCCCTCCGCTCGGGCCGATTAAGGGCTCGGAGGCACCATGAACCCCGAGCAAGAACACCCCTCAGTCCGCCGCATCGTACTGCCAAGCGGGCGCAGCATCGAGGTAGTCCGCTTTGGCGAGAACAGCCACGCCACGCGCGGTCTGCACGTGTGCCCGGACTGCAACTCCGAGCTCGTGCAGCCGATCGACTGGTCGGAGGCTCCAGAGGACTCATGGAACCTGGTTCTCAACTGCCCCAACTGCGACTGGTACACCGAGGGCCTCTACACGGCCGACCAGGTGCGCGACCTGGAAGACCGGCTCGACGAGGGCCTGGCCGACATGCTGCGTGACCTCCAGCGCCTCACGCAGGCGAACATGGCCGATCAGATCGATCGGTTCGTGACCGCCCTGCACGCCGACCAGATCCTGCCCGAGGACTTCTAGGGTTTTGGGGCCGCGCTGCGCGCGGCCCATCAGGCGTACCGCTGCACCATCACGTCGGCGGCGAGCTCGAGCGCCTCGCGCTGACGGCTAGCCAGCGCGGGCAGGGCGAGCTTGGCGGCGGCGATCAGGCCCTGGGCGCGACCGCGCGCGAGATCCAGCGCGCCGGTGGCCACGATCCGATCGCACACCGCAGCCGCATCGGCCGCCGTCCGCACCGAATGCAGGTCGAGCGCGACCAGCTCGGGATCGCGGTCGCGGGCGAGGATCAGGGGCAGGGTGACCGTGCCGTCGAGCAGGTCGGCCCCCCGGGGCTTGCCCGTGCGCTCGGGCGGCCCGGACACGTCGAGGACGTCGTCGAGGATCTGGAAGGCCAGGCCGATCCGCTCACCGAAGGCGCCGAGCACACGAGGATCTGGCTCCCCCTCGATCGCGCCCAGCTCGCAGGCGGCGCGGAACAGGACCGCGGTCTTGAGCCGGCAACGGTCGAGGTAGCGCGCCGTGCTCACCTCGGCGCGGAACGCGTCCTCGCGCTGGGCCAGCTCCCCGAGCGCGAGCTGCCTGCTCGCGCGGGCCAGCACGCGGACGGCGTCGATCGAGCCGCCGGCGGCGAGCTCCGCGAATGCTCGCGAGAACAGCAGATCACCGGTGGCGGTCGCCGCGCCGCGGCCTCCGGTCGCCACTACGGTGGGACGACCGCGGCGCAGGGCCGAGCCGTCCAGCACGTCGTCGTGGACGAGGGTCGCGCCGTGCACCAGCTCCACCGCCACCGCGGCACGGACCAGGCGCTGGGTCTCAGGCGGTGGCGCGCCGGCGGCGAGGCAGACGAGCAGCGGGCGCAGACGCTTGCCGCCGGCGGAGATCGTGTCGCCCGCGTAGCGCCCGAGCAGCGGCCCGTGGCCGGCGGCCAGCTCGGCCATTCGCGTCTCGACGCGGTCCATCACCCGGGTCAACTCCGCTCCCCCGGCGTCGACCACTGCTTGTGCGCCTATGGTCATCAGGTGGGTACCAATCCGATGTGTAAGGCGATGATGCCCCCGGCGGTCAGCACGTAACGAATCTCGCGCAGCCCAGCCTCCCACATTCGCGCGGCCAATTGTTCGGGCCCCGGGAAACGCTTGACGGAATCGGGCAGGTAGCTGTACGCCTGGGAATCGACGATCCGGCCGAGCGCGGGGACGGCATGGTCGAACCACAGGTCGAAGAAGGTCGAGAGTGGCGGACGTCGGGGCGTCGTGATCTCGAGCACGACGACGCGACCGCCCGGGCGCACGACGCGAGCCATCTCCGACAGTCCGCGACCCAGATCGCTGAAGTTGCGCGCGCCGAAGCCGACGGTGGCGGCGTCGAATTCGCCATCGCCGTAGGCGAGATCGAGCGCGTTTCCCGACTCGAAGCGCACCTTGACCCCAGAATGCTCAGCGGCCTTGGCGCGCGCCAGCTCGAGCATATTCTCGGAGAAGTCGACTCCCACGACCTCGCCGCTGGGGCCCACGCGGGCACCGAGCTCAAACGCCAGGTCGCCCGTCCCGGTCGCGACGTCGAGCGCCCGCGCGCCAGGGGAGAGCGCCGCGAGATCGGCCGCGCGGCGGCGCCACTCGTGATGCAGGCCTGCCGTCATCACGGAGTTCATCCGGTCGTACAGGCCGGCGATCCGGTCGAACATGGCCCGGACCTGCGGGTCCTCGAGCGATCCTGCTCGCTGTGTGTCTAGCGCGATGGGTGCGCCGGTCGGCGCGAAGTCTGCATTCGCCATAGTCCCCGGTGTCGGCTACTGCAGGGTCGAGAGGAAATAAACGACGTCGTTGAACTTGTTCGCCGGCAGGTCCTTGAATGACGGCATCGGTGGCGTCGGGTTGCGCAGGGTCGAGGCGATCTGCGCCTCCGGAACCGTGCTGGCGATATGGGTCAGGATCGGGCCGGGACCGTTGTTGCCGTTTGCGCCGATCACGTGGCAGGCCAGGCAGCCCGATTCGCCGACCACGTACTCGCCCGCCTGGAACGTTGCCTTCTGCGCGGCCGTGAGGCCAGCCGGTGGCGTGAGGGTCGGCGGATTGTTGGGCGATCCCGTGTGCGCGCCGGTGTAGGTCAGGTAGGCCATCGCGGCGATCGTCGCGACGCCGGCGGCCAGCGCGACCGGCCGGCGCTCGATCCGCCGTTCCGGACCGCGGTCGTAGAACGGCAGCAGGAACAGCAGGATCATGCAGATCGTCGGCACGCCGATCGTGGCCATCGGCGTGAACTTCGGGACGTTGCGCATGACGCGCAGCACCTCGAACAGGAAGAAGAAATACCAGTCCGGCCGGGGTACGTAGGTGGTCGTGGTCGGATCGGCCTTGGGGCCGAGCTCGGCGCCGAACATCAGGGCCAGGAAGATGATGACCGCCATCACGATCACGGCCATCGTCCCGTCGTGGGCGACGGTGTAGGGGAAGAACGGCTCGCCCTCGTTCTTCAGCTGGGAGTACTCGCGGAGGTACTTTTCCTTCTCGGCCTGGTTCACGGCACGCGTCTCCCGGCGCGGGCGGGCAAGCGGCTCATACCTCCGCCTCGGCCAGCGTGTGGTCGCCGTCTTCCGCGACGTGCGGCTTGATCCACGGCGGCGCGGCGATGCCGAGCTTGGTGATCAAGTAGAGGTGGGCTCCGATCAGGGCGGCCATCAAGCCGGGGATGAGCAGCATGTGGATCGCGTAGAAGCGCGACAGCGTCGTGGCGCCGAAGTCCGCCCCGCCGAGCAGGAAGTTGGACAGGAACGGGCCGATGAACGGGCCGCCGGCGTTGATGTTGACGCCCACCACGGTGGCCCAGTAGGAGCGCTGGTCGAACGGCAGGAGGTAGCCCGAGAAGCCCATAGCCAGCGTGAGGATGAGCAGGACGACGCCGATCACCCAGGTCATCTCGCGGGGGTACTTGTAGGCGCCGTAGAAGAACACCCGCCCCATGTGCAGGAAGATCAGGATGATCATCACCGACGCGCCCCACTTGTGCATGGCGTGGACGAGCTGGCCGAGGAACACGTTGTCGTTGATGTTGCGGATCGACTCGTAGGCGCCGCCGGACACGTCGGGGCGGTAGTACATGGCGAGGAAGACGCCGGTCACGGCCTGGTTGAGGAACGCGAACAGCGTGGCCGAACCGAGCGTGTAGGGCCAGTTGACGCCGCGCGGCACCTTGCGGAAGAGCAGCCAACGGAGACCCGACGACATCTGCATGCGCTCGTCGACCCAGTCGACGACGGAGATGCCCGCCTCGATCGGGAGCGGGTGGGTGGCGCCGTTCTCACCGTTCTCGCCGGGCCGCTTGGGGCGGGGCTGGAGCGCCTTGGGGAGCGGCGGAGGCGGGATGCGAGGCATTGTTGAGAGGGTTGCGCCGGAGGACTGCTAGGGCTTCTTGGAGGTGGCGAACTGCGCGGGGTAGAGGTATTGGCCGATGCCGTCGATCGGCTCGCCGGGGAAGCGCGGCGAGAAGCGCTGAAGCTCCTTGTTGACCGAGTAGCGCGGACCGATCTCGACCAAGCCGTCGTTGAGGCGGGTGTAGAAGCGGTCGAGCGGGCGGACCGGGGGACCGCCGACGACCATCCCGCGGAAGTCGTACACGCCGCCGTGACACGGGCAGATGAAGCGCTCGGCGGCGGACACGTACCGCACCGGGCAACCCAGGTGCATGCACCGCGAGGACAGCGCGACCCAATGGTTGTACTGGTCCTCGGGCTCGGTGTCGATCGCGGGGTTTCGCGCCCTCACGTAGGCGATCGAGTTCCCCGCCTCGCCGATTCCGGGGGTGATCGTGATCACCTTGGTCTCGTAGACGTTGTCGGGGAAGTCGGCCGGCGTGCCGATCGCCTGCCAGCTCCACGGCTCGCGCTTGAAGATCGGGGCGATCGCGAAGCCGAGCGCAGGGAGGGTGAAGGCTGCCGCGGCGATCCCGCCCGCGCCCTGCGCCCAGAGGTTCACCAGGTTCCGCCGAGTGATCGTCTCGCCCTCGAACGCGCCGGGCATCTGACGATCCAAGGTGTACTTCGACTTCTTTTCCCTGTGACGGTCTGGCAAGAGCGCCTCGCGGTCTTACGGCAACTAGACGCGGACAGCGTACCGCCACGGCCGCGAAAAAGTCCCCACGATGCCCGCCGGTGCGTGGACGCCTAACAACCTCGCTACCAACGTCACAAGCAGGGTGTTTTCGCCGCGGCGAAGGTCAGGCGACGCCGTCGCGCAGCGCAGCCGCCGCGGCGACGAGCGCCCGGTTCGCGCCCGGCTCGAGCGAACGCGCCAGGTCCTTGGCCAGGCGATGGCCGTCGCTCGAACCCCAGCCGATCGACGCGGCGCCCGCCTCCCAGACGGCGCGGGCGAGCTCGCGGTCGGATGCGCTGTGGGCCTGCGCCGCGAGCGAGATCACGTCGGCCAGCTCGGCCACCGCGTCCAGATCGCCGAGCGCGGCTAGGCGAGCCAGCCCGAGCGCATACAGCTGATCGCCGAGGAGCAGGGCGAGATCGTCGTCGCCCGGCCTGACCACGACGGGGTCGCCGTAGTGGAGGCGGTAGCCCTCGAGGATCATCTCGAGCAGCACCTCGTACTCGAGCTCGCGGCCGCGCGTGCGGGGTCCCGAGGCCGCGACCTGGGCCGGCCCCGGTTGGTCGAGCGAGCCGTTGGCGCTCGACCCGGGCGCCGCGAGGAGGCCGGCGACCGTCCCGCCCTCGGCGTCGAGCGCCTCGTGTAGCGCCACCGCTCCCTGCCGGGCCGTCCGCATCACCCAACCACCTCCTCGAACCCCATCCGGGCGGCGGCGAAGGTGTGTTCGAGGTCGGCTTCGGAGTGCGCCAGCGACGGGAACCAGGCCTCGAACTGGGAGGCCGGCGGGTACACGCCGCGGGCCAGCAGCGCCCGGCACCAGGTGGCGTAGGCCTCGAGGTCGCACGCGGCGGCGTCGGCGTAGGAGCGAACCGGCGTCTGGCTGAAGAACACGGTCAGGAGCCCCGGCTCGGTCTGCACCTGCACCGGGCAGCCGACCTCGCGGGCGGCCTGCTCGAGACCGCGAGCGAGCGAGTCGGTGCTGCGGCCGAGCCGGTCATAGGCGCCTGCGTCGAGGCTCTCGAGTGTGGCCAGCGCCGCCGCCACGGCAAGCGGGTTGCCTGACAGCGTGCCGGCCTGGTAGACGTCGCCCGCGGGCGCGATCCGCTGCATGAGGCGCCTCGAGCCGCCGTAGGCCGCCGCCGGCAGGCCGCCGCCGATGACCTTGCCCATGATCGTCAGGTCGGGGAGCACCTGGTAGCGCTCCTGGGCGCCGCCGCGAGCGACCCGGAAGCCACTGATCACCTCGTCGAAGATGAGCAGCGCGCCCGTCTCGTCAGCCTGCCGGCGCAGCAGCTCGAGGAATCCGGGCGCCGGCGGCACCACGCCCATGTTGGCCGGGACGGGCTCGGCCAGGATCGCGGCCAGCTCGTTCTGCTCGGTGGCGGCGATGAGCGTCTCCGGATCGTTCCAGGGCACGATCACGGTGGCGGCCGCGGCCGAGGCGGGGACCCCGGGGCTGGCGGGAATTCCCTGGGTGGCCAGGCCCGAGCCCGCCTGCGCGAGCAGGCCGTCGACGTGCCCGTGGTAGGCGCCGGCGAACTTCAGCACCCTGTCGCGGCCGGTCACGGCGCGGGCGAGACGGAGCGCGCTCATCGTCGCCTCGGTCCCCGAGGAGGTCATGCGGATCATCTCGACGGACGGAACCCGGTCGACGATGGCGCCGGCCAGCTCGACCTCGCCTTCGGTGGGCGCCCCGAAGCTCGTGCCGCGTTGCGCGGCCTCGGTGATCGCGCTGACGACAGCCGGATCGGCGTGGCCGAGGATCAGCGGGCCCCACGAGGAGACCCAGTCGACGTACTCGTTGCCGTCCACGTCGGTGATCGTGGCGCCGCGTCCGGAGGCGATGAAGATCGGGTCACGCCCGATCGCGCGCATCGCGCGGACCGGCGAGTTCACCCCGCCCGGGAGAACCCTTCGCGCCCGCTGGTACAGCTCCTCGGAACGCGCGGTTTCGGGCGCGGCGCTGGTCGGCCTGGCCGCGGTCACACGCCCGCGTGCTCGCGTTCCCAGGCGCGGTAGTCGCCGGTGAAGTAGAGCAGCCTGATCTTCTTGAACTCGGTCGAGGAGTACAGCGTGGCTCGCTCGGTGACGCCCGTCTGTGTGGCGATCGAGTCGAGGATCGCGTCGCATTCCTCCTTGGAGCGTCCATGGGCCATGGTGAAGATCGAGTAGGGCCAGTCCTGGTAGGTGGGGCGCTGGTAGCAGTGTGAGATGCCGCGGAAGGCGGCCATCCGCGGACCGAGCTCCATGATCCGCTCGTCGGGCACCTTCCAGACGCCCATCCCGTTCGCGCTGAAACCGGCGCGGCGGTGGTAGAGGATCGCGGCCACGCGCCGAAGGAGCTTCCGTTCCTGCATTTCCTGGAGGTGAGCCAGGAGCTGGGCCTGCGGGATGTTCAGTTGTTGCGCGGCCCGCGCGTACGGCTCTTCGGTCACGGGCATGTCGCCCTGGGTGGCGCGGATCACCTCGATGTCGAACTGGTCATAGGGCTGGGGCTCGGTCTCGGCCGGCGGGGCCACCTCGACCGCTTTGGCCAGGGCCTCGGTGTCGCCCTCCATCTCCAGGTCCATGCGGATCTTGAAGAGCTGGAGGGTGGGGAGCTGGCGGACCGACTCGGCGCCAGCTAGTTGTGCGAGTGCTTGGAGCGTCCCGTCGAGGCCGAGGGGCGAATCGGGCTCGGTGGCGATCGTGAACCAGATGTTGAACTCGTGGTTGCGCAGGTAGTTGTGCGACACGCCCGGATGCGCGTTGATGATGTTCGCCGCCCGCCACGGGTTCTCGGGATCGACCTTGGCCGCGACGAGCATCGAGGAGTAGCCGAGCGCGCGGGTGTCGAAGATCGGCGTGACCTGGCGGATGATGCGCTCGTCGAGGAGCTCCTGGACGCGCGCGATGGCCGCTTGCTCGCCGATTCCAGCCTCCGAAGCCACGTGTTGGTATGGCCGCTGGGCGATCGGGAACTTGCCCTGCATGAGGTTGAGCAGGCGCCTGTCGAGGTCGTCGAGTGGCGTGGCGGCGCCGTGCTTGCGGCTGCGCAGCTTGGGGCCGAATCCTGAACTCAGTGAAGCCATCGCGCGGCCTCCTTGGCGTGGTAGGTGATCACGATGTCGGCACCGGCACGGCGGATGCAGGTAAGCGTCTCGAGCACGGTGGCGCGCTCATCGAGATATCCCGCCGCGGCCGCCGCCTTGACCATGGCGTACTCGCCGCTCACGTTGTAGGCGGCGAGGGGCATCTGGGTGTCGGCTTTTATTCGCTGGATCAGATCGAGGTACGGAAGAGCCGGCTTGACCATGACGATGTCGGCCCCCTCCTGCACGTCGAGTCTCGTTTCACGGACTGCCTCGTCGCCGTTGCCCGGGTCCATCTGGTACGCCCGGCGATCGCCGAAAGCAGGCGCCGAATCCGCAGCCTCGCGGAACGGACCGTAGAAGGCGGAGGCGAACTTGGCGGAGTAGGCGAGGATCGGGGTGTCGGTGAAGCCGTCGTCGTCAAGGGCCTGGCGGATCACGCCGACCCGCCCGTCCATCATGTCGCTCGGGGCAACGACGTCGGCGCCGGCCCGGGCCTGCGCGGCGGCGGTGCGAGCGAGCAGCTCGAGCGTGGCGTCGTTGTCGACCGTGCCGTCGGTCTTGACGACCCCACAGTGGCCGTGGCTCGTGTACTCGCACAGGCAAAGGTCGGTGATGACCAGCAGCTCGGGATGCGCCTCCTTGATGGCGCGGGTGGCGAGTTGGACGACCCCCTCGTCGTCCCAGGCGCCGGAGCCCTCCTCATCCTTGGCCGCCGGGAGTCCGAACAGGAGGACCGCCGGGATGCCGAGTGCCTTGGCTTGTGCCGCCTCATCCACCGCGTGCGCGATCGACAGCCGGTCGATTCCCGGCATCGCCTCGATCGGCTCGCGACGGTCGATGCCGTGGGCGACGAACATCGGGTACACGAAGTCCGACGGGCTGAGGGTGGTCTCGCGGACCAGGCCGCGCAGCGCCCCAGAGGCGCGCAGCCGGCGCATGCGAGTCTGCGGAAACGGCATCCCAGCTGAGGATACCCCCGCCCCCATTGGTGGCCGATTAGAGAAGGACCGCCCGGATCTCGACCAGCACCGCCCGGATCTGCGCCATTTCGCTAACACCCGATGGCGCCGGAGCGCTACGCTGCATATGTGGCGAATCTAGAGAAGCGCAGTGGGTACACCCCACGCCGGGTACGCGAGAAGCGCGCCTACCAGCTGGTGGTGACCGGTGGTGTGACCGGTGGGGTCGGGGTGATCACGCTGGTCCTGGCGATCGCGGGCGTCATCGGGTACGGATTGCCTGTCGTCCTGCTGATCGTGTCGGTGCTGTGCGTCGTCATGTTCCGCCGCATGGTCGGCGCGCGCTGACGAGCACTGCTTAGGCGAACCGCCGCATCGCCAGCCGCGCCAGCGCGCCGAACGCGAGCGCGAGCACGGCCAGGTGCACGAGTGGCCAGCCGATCCCCGGCGCGGCACCCGAGAACGCGTTCGAGATCGCCTGCAGGGCGGCCCGGAACGGGAACACGAACGCCACCGCGTCGAGGATTGAGCGCAGCGTGCCCGACACGGCGTCCCCGGGCACCAGGGCAACGAACGCAACCGGCAGCGACAGGACGAATGCGAGTAGTGACGCGACGCTGACCTCGCGGGCGAGGCCGCCGATCGCGACTCCGAGAGCGCCGAAAGCCAGGCCGCCCAGCCCGAGCGCCGCGATCCAGAGCGGGAAGCGCGCCCAGTCCAGGTGCACGAACAACGACACGAACGCCGACATCACCAGCGTGACGGCCGCCGCCGCGCCGGCGGATAAGACGACCTTCTCGGACAGGAGCGAGGTCGGCGTGACCAGGCCGCGGATCAGACGCGAGTAAGCGTTCTCGGAGCGCTCGAGTGCGAGCAGCCCGGCAGCGAGCAGCACGCCGACGAACATCAGCGAGACGATCACCGCGATGGACGCGGCGTAGGAGGCGGTCGGGGTGGTCTTCCCGGCGAGCTCGGACTGCTGGATCGTGAGCGGCGAGCCGATCGAGCTGAGCACGGGGGTGGCGAAGTTGAAGCCGCCGATGGCCAGCTCGGCGAAGGCAGCGACTTGGTTAAGCGCCGGTCGCAACGGTGAGTTCGCGGGCAGCGACGCGATCGTCCCCTGGACGATCGCGTGTGTGTTGCGCAGCCCGAGCAGCGGTACTCGCTGGCCGAGGAAGGCGAGCGTGCCGCCGTTCAGGACCTTTTGCAGATCGGTGATGGCCACGGCGAGCACCTGCTTGGAGACCCCCTGCTCGACCTGGCTCGCGCGGGCCGTGATCGCCTGCTCGGCCGCCTGTCGCTCCAGCGGGTTGCTGGTGTTCAGGATCAGCTCGACCGTGGGCCTGCCGACGCCCTGGGTTACGAGGCCGTTGATCTGAGAGACGATGTCGCTCGGGATGATCAAGGCCGCCTGCGCCTGGCCGTTTCGGACCTTGGCGATGGCCTCGGCGCGCGAGTTCACCCGGATCGCGTTGATCGACTCGAACAGCTGGCTGGCGTAGTGCGCGATGTCGACGTGCTGCGTGCCAATGCTGATTTCGCCCTTTCCGGTCGGGACGGCGTCATACAGCGCCACCGTCGGCTTGCCCGGCGGGCTCGACAGTGCAAAGCCGATCATCAGCGCGATCACGATCGGGTACACGACGAGCAGCGCCACCAGGAGCGGAGAGCGCTTGAGGATCTGGAGGTCCTTGATGAGCAGCCAGCGCACCGTCTAGGGGTTACTAGTGGCCGCGGTCGTGGAGGAAGCGGACAAAGACGGTCTCGAAGTCGCCCGGGTTTGCTTGTGGCGCGTCGGCGGCGGCGGCGCGCTCGAGCTCAGCGGGCGTCCCGATGAACAGCAGCTCACCGTCGCCCAGGACCAGGACCCGGCCGGCGTAGCGCTCGGCCTCGGCCACGTTGTGGGTCGAGAACACGATCGTCGTGCCGCGGACCGCCAGTCCGCCGATGAACTCCCATAGCCGCTCGCGCTGACGTGGGTCAAGCGCGGCCGAAGGCTCGTCGAGGAGCAGCACCGGCGGCTCTGAGAGCAAGCCGATCGCGATGTTGACCCGCTGCTGGTTGCCTCCGGACAGCCGACCGACCTCTTCGTCCGCGCGGTCGCCCAGGCCCGTCTGGTCCAGCATCGCGCTGACGGCGCGCTCCGGGTCGGCGAGCTTCTCGAGCCGGGCGAACAGCCGCAGGTTCTCGGCCACCGAGAGCTTGGAGTAGAGGGCAGGCTCCTGGGGTACCCAGCCGAAGCGCTGGCTGATCGGACGGGTGAGCTCGCCCTCGGACGGTTCGAGCACGCCGGCCAGAATCGACAGCAGCGTCGTCTTGCCGGCGCCGTTGGGCCCGATGATCGCGACCACCTGGCCGGCGAACAGCTCGAAGGTGACCTTGTCGAGCGCCGTCCGCTTGCCGAAGCGCCTGGTCAGGTCGCGGGCCGACACCGTGACCCGGCTCTTGACCGTTTCGACGCCGGTGGACACGGCGCCTCAGGCTAGCGGTCGCTCATGCGGGCCTCACCCGGGCGTCTTGCCGCGCGCCTCACCCGGGCATCTTCACGCGCGGTTCGAGCGAGGCGCCGCACGAGCGGCAGAACGCGTCGCGCGGGCCAGCGGGCGCTCCACAGTCGGCACATCGCTCGACGCCCACATCGGCGAGCACTCCCGAGCCCATCGTCCCCCACGGCTCGAGTACCAGGTGCTTGCGCAGGTAGAGGACGGTCTGGCGGATCACCGCGGCGATCGGCAGGGCCAGCAGCGCGCCGGCGATTCCATAGATCTCGTAGCCGAGCAGAAGGGACAGGATGATCAGGATCGGGTTGATCCGCAGCGAGATCCGGAACACCTGCGGGGCGATGAAATGGCCCTCCAGCTGCTGGAGGACCACGAACATCGCGGTCACCCACACCGCGCTGATCGGGTCCACGAACAGCGCGACCAGCACGGCGGGCGCGGGACCGATGATCGGGCCGATGTACGGGATGAACTCCATCAGCCCGTAGAAGCCCCCGAAGAAGATCGCGTAGCGCGCACCGTCGGGGAAGATCCCGACCAGCCCGAGGATCCACAGCCCGACCGCGGCGCTCGTGCCCATGATCAGGCTGAACAGCAGCTGCCCGCGCACGTAGTCGAACACCGCGCGCTGGATCAGTAGCGGGAAGTCGTCCTCGGGGGTGCCATCGCCGGGCGGCATGATGCGGCGGACGAGCCTGTCGATCTGGTTGCCGTACACGAGCAGGTAGATCGTCAGCACGAGCGTGAGCACCAGGTCAAACCCGGTGGTCACGACCTGTGTGAGGAGGCCTCGCGAGAACGACACGATGTCGCTCGAGCGCTTGAGCAGGTTGTGCTCGAGGGTCTGGAGCGCGGTCTGTCCCTGCTGCTCGATCTGGACGTGAATGCCGCGGCGGTTCAGGAACTGCTGGAAGTTGTCCAGGTCCCGGTTGGCCTTCGTGATGAAGTGCGGGACCTCCGAGTTCAAGTGGCTGACCTGAGTGCTGATCGGATTGGCCAGGAGGACGCCGAGGCCACCGATGATCGCGACGCCGCACAGGAACACGAGCAGGATCGCGAGCCCTCGTGGAACCCCGCGACTGGCGAGCATCCTCACCGGCGGGTTGAGGATGAGCGCGATCGTGCTGGCCGCGAGCAGGATCAGCAGAACCGTGCCGGCGGCGCGCGCGAGAGCCCACAGCGCCAGGAGGGCAAGGGGCAGGACGACGAGCTGAATCCACCGGGGAACGACCACGGGCGGCACGGGCACGCCGGACGAGGCGAGGGCGCCGCGGGGAGCTGATCCCCCAAGGACCGGGTCAGAACGCTCGCCGAGAGGGTCTGGGTGCTCGCGCAGAGGTCCGGGGCGGTCGTCCAGGCCGTCGGGATCAGCCAATGCGTCGTCGCGCGCGCCAGTCGCGCCGGCGCCTCGCCCGGCGGCGCTTGGTCGCCTGGGGAACCTCAAACGCATGCAACTGGAAGTATGAGCACCCGCAAGACATGAGCAAATCCGTCTGCATCCTGTTCGTCGGCGACGTGGTCGGCGGGATCGGCAAGCGAACGCTGCTGACGCTGCTGCCCGCGTTGCGCGACCGGTACTCCCCGGGCTTCGTCGTCGTCAACGGTGAGAACGCGGCCGGCGGCGTCGGGATCACGCCGAAGATCGCGCGGGAGATGCTCGCGGCGGGGGTCGACGTGATCACCTTGGGCAATCACACCTACCGCCACAAGGAGGTCTACACCTACCTCGACGAAGAGGAGCGGATCCTGCGACCGGCCAACTTCCTGACCAGCCAGCCGGGCCACGGGTGGTGCGTCGTCTCTCGCGACGGCGTGCGTCTTGGTGTGATCTCCCTGTCGGGCAACCTGTTCATGAAGGCGGGCCGGCCGGCGTTCCCCGAGGCGGACGCCGTGCTGCGCGCCATGGAGGGGAAGGTCGACCACGTCCTCCTCGACATGCACGGCGAGGCGACGAGCGAGAAGGTGGCGATGGGCTGGCACCTCGACGGACGGGTGACGGCGGTGGTCGGCACCCACACCCACGTGCCGACCGCCGACGCCCGGGTGCTGCCAGGCGGGACGGCCTACATCACCGACGTCGGCATGACCGGCCCGCGCGGCGGGGTGATCGGCGTCCGGCGCGAGCAGGCCGTGGCGTCGATGGTGACGCAGATGCCGATCCGGTTCGAGACCTCAACCGACGATCCGTGGCTCAACGGCGTCGTGATCCGCGGCGAGAAGCCGCTGCGGGCGAGCGCGATCGAGCAGGTGCTCGAGCCGGCGCCGGGGGTCGTGTAGGCCGGACGGCGTGCGTCGCCGCGGTCGCTTCGCGGTCGCTTCGCCGGGGGTCGCGGGGTCACCGGCGGGTCGCGGAGGCCGGCGAGAGGCCGGCGGGGGGTCGCCGGGCGCGGCCAGGCTCGGCTGCCGGCAAGAACCGCGCAATTTCCGCCATTAGAGACCTGACCTGGGCCGGTGGCTAATTCCGGATTTCTCATCTCCAACACAAAAATCCGGTTGCTAACGGCTGGCGCCGTCCGGAGTCGCGGAAATTACCCCCTCCCCCCTCGTCTGCGTGGCGGGAGAAAGGGCGAAATTTCCCTTGGTAGGTGGCGGGAGACGGCCCGCTGGAAAACCCGGCTAAAGACCCGCCGGCACGGGGACGGACCGCTCCTGCGAGGGCCGCTCGCCCACGGCGGCCGCCACCGCGTGCCCGAGCTCGCTCGGGAAGCTCCCGAACAGCGCCACCGCCACCAGCGGGAAGAACCACACGATGTAGGAGTACAGCCAGTAGCCGGCGCCGAGCTGGAGCGCGATCAGGAGCGCGGCGCCGAGCGCCGCCACCTCGATCGGCCCCCGCCGGCGCGGCACGAACATGACGGCGATCCCGAGCGCCACGGTGGCGCCTTGGACGATGTGCTGCTCGAAGCCGAGCCCGCCCCACAGGCCCCAGATCGAGAACGGCGAGCTGCGTCCGGCCTGGTAGGCGATCGTGTCGTGCCAGAACGCGTGCCAGTTGTTGTCGAGGATCACCGGGAGCATCACCACCGCCACGGTGCCGACGAATGCGGCCACGTAGGAAACGACCTCGCGCCGGCGCGGCGGCCGATCACCGACGCCGCGCAGGAACAGCGGCGCCAGCGCCAGCGGCGCGAACTTGGTCAAGCCGGCGAGCGCGGCCATCACTCCACGGGCCGGCGCCGAGGTCAGCACGAGCAGCGATGCCACCAGCAGCATCGAGACGAGCGCGTCGTTCGTGTTCGACGACAGGGTCCACAGCGTGAACGGGTACGCCGCCCAGGCGTAGGCGAGAACGACGCCGAGAGTCGGTCCGCGCAGCCGGCGCCCCAGCCAGAACAGCAGCAGCAGCGTGAGCAGGTCGAATGCGATCGCCGCCGCGTGGGCGGCCGGGAGGTCGTCCCACGTGCCGCTCCAACCGAAGATCGCCCGGAACGGGACGTAGGCGTAATAGGCGACCGGGCCGTAGGTGTCACCCTGGGAGTTGTCCTTGGGCCAGTTGCCGTACAGCGGCTGGTCATGCAGGACCTTGTTCGCGCCGATGACGCCGGCGTAGCCGACGTCGATCACGTTCGAGTTGACGACGTTCAGGCCGATCCGGAACCCGACCAGGAAGACCACCCCGATCGCCAGCCAAGAGACGGGAACGCCGAGGCGCAGCGGCTCGCGTGGCCGGCCCCGCCCGAAGCCGAGCAGCAGCATGCGGACCAGCAGATAGAGCATGAACGGGTACATCATCGGGGTCGAGATCCCGATCGCTCCGTGGTTGAAGAAGGCCAGCGAGATCGACAGGCCGAGCAGCACCGCGAGGTCGACGTGCAGCAGCGACCAGGCCCGCCGGCCGCGCCCCGCGCGCCAGGTCCGGGTCCGCCGCCAGGGCACGAACGGCGCGAAGAACAGCAGGCACAGCGGGACCCACACATACCAGGCGTTCACCCGCCGCCCGAAGGCGCCCGGGTAGCCCCGGGCCATCGTCCACGCCACCTGGAAGCCCGTCCAAACCTGGGTGACCCGGCCGGTGGAGTCGTCGAGGTACACCTGGATCAGCTCGACCTGGTTGCGCCCGGAAGAGAACCAGCTCACCTGCCACTGACCGGGCCCCTTCGTGTACTCGTAGGGAATCGCGTCGGGGTGCTTGCGCAGCTCGGCGTGGACGGCCGGGTCGGCGGCCGCGATCCGCTCGACCTGGGAGGCGGTCAGGCGAAAGCCACTCGGTGGCGTGTTCTGCGAGGTGACGAGGACCGGCGAGCCGGACGCCAGCGTGACGGTTGTAGTGGTCGTCGTGACGGTGGCGGCCCGGGCCGAGCTCGCCGCGCCCAAGCCGGCGAGAGCCACCGCGAGCGCCACGAAAAGCGCTACAGACTGGCGATTTACCGGCGGCGCCTGACGGCGGCGGAATTGAGGAATTATCGGCGGCGCCTGACGGCGGCGCCTTGGGGGATTTACCAGCGGCGCCTGACGGCGGCGCCTTGGCCCCGCGCGACGACGATCGTCACGGGCTAGGCCCGGAAGCTCCAAAGCTTCTGCCCGACGAACGAGAGCGGCGTGCCGGCCGCGATCGCGATCGCCTGCGCCGCCACCTTCATCAGGCCCGCGTCGACCAGCGCCACCAACACGACGTAGCTGAAGCCGAAGGCGATCAGCGACACCACGAAGAAGCGGAATCCCTGCTGCAACGGATGCTGATGGCAGGCGTCGAACGTCCAGTGCCGGTTCAGCACGAAGTTGTTGAGCACCGAGACGGCCCACGCGATCACTGCCGACAGGTGATAGTCGACTCCGAGCAGGTGCACACAGGCCGCGAACACGGCCAGATTGACGAAGTAGCCGGTGGCCCCGACGGCGCCGAAACGGCCGAGCTGCAGCCAGTTGTGGGGATGACGCATCCCGTGGCTGACGCGCACGAGGGGCCGGTGAAGGCGCGAGCGAGCCGGCAGCTCGACGATGGTCATCTCTTCGGTGGTCATCGGTCGGGGAATTTATCGGCGGCGCGTCGCCCTAGCGTAAGAGTTCGACGCCGACTAATGGCTTCCTAACGACGGGCATCTCCGGGCAGGCCGTCGACCTGACAGCCTAGCGGCGCTCGGCAGACTCCGCTCCGCCGTCCTCTGATAACCCGACCTCGCCGTCGCGGATCCCGAAATGCTCGTTGACCATCGGCGCGACGTCACGCAGTGACCAGCGATCGCGCACCGACGCCGATGCCGGACCGGTCCCGCACCACAACAGCGCGCCGAGCGAGTCGGTGCGGTGCAGAGACCCGTGGCTGCCCCCGCCGACGTGATCGGCGCCACCCCAATCGACGAACTCGTAGCCCGGGGCCGCCGACAGCAATACGTCACCCGCGTTACGGCAATTCAGCGCCGACCAGGTCCGCGCCAGCGCATCCGGGTATTCGCTGCATAGGAACCGCCCGTCCTGCACTTCGCCGAGCAACGCCCCGAGATCACCCTCGAAATCCCAGCCGCCGCCGCGATCGTCGACAACGCTGTCCCCGGGAGCGAAGCGCAACTCGCCCCTCCGGCTTCGTACGACGGCCTCCTCCCGATCCGGACCAGCCAGCCACATGGCCAGATCCACGCCATCCAATTCGCAGGCGGCCTCGACCGAGCGCGCGACGAGCTCGTCCCGCCGCTCCTCGTCGAGGGCATAGACCATGGCCGCTCTCTGCGCGGGGCTCAAGGCAATCTCGGCCCCGACCGACCGCGACGCGCTTCGCGTGGCCACGTTGAAGTCGCCGAACGCGCGGTCGAGGCGGATCCGCTCCTCGACCGCGGCCTGCGAGTGGTCGGAGGTGACGATCACCGCGTACTGATCGAGGAAGGCGTCGGGACCGCCCGCCGCATGCATGAGCCGCTCGATCTGGCGGTCCGCTGCGGCGATCGAGGTCACCTGCGCGTGGGGCCCGTTCTTGTGGGACCAGGCGTCGTTGTCGGGCAGCGAGAACAGCATGAAATCGAACAGATCGTTCTCGATCAGATATGCCCCGACGCACCCCGTGTGCTGGTCGCGAATACCCGGCATCCCGAGCTGTCCCCGGCACCCGGTCTTCTGACTCGCGTACAGGTCCGCGTAGAACAGCTCTCGTGGTCCGAGGATGGTCCGCCGGAACAGGGTCGAGGTGACGATCCGGGCCAAAGCGGTCTCGTTGGAAACCTCGTGCTCGAACCGACCCCGATAGATCAGATAGGTGGTGCCGGCCGTGCGGACGTCGGCATCGTCGAGTGACTCATAGACGGTCTCGACCTCCGGAGACAGGTGCTCGGCGTTCATCCGGTAGACGGTGTCCGTCAACGACCGCAGGACGCCGAACTGGCGCGAAGCGGAGAAGCTCGAGCCGTATTCGACGTAGCGGCCCTCCTCGCGGTGGTACCAGTTCATGCTGGGGATCCAGTGACCGTCGGGGCCGGCGCCAGTCGTGATCGTGGCCGCGCATACCGGCGTGACCGACGGGAAGGCCGCGGCGCACTCGTCGACATAGCAACCGTCGCGCCGGATGCGGGCCAGCGCCGGCGCCCGCCCGTTGGCGATCGCACGCTCGAGCATCGAGGGCTTCAAAGCATCGATGACCACGAGCACGAGCTTCTTACGCGATGTGGGCGCGGCCGACCTCGCAGCCCGACCCGGCGAGCTCTCCGCCCTTCGCTTTTTCGGGGCGGTCACGCGATCGCCGTCCTTTGAGTCCCCCGCCCGGGGCACGTCACCGCAGGATCCGCAGGCCCGCGTACTTCTGCCCTTCGCGCCGCCGGCCGGCCAGCCACAGCCAGGCGAGCACCAGCAGCCCGATCAGCCCGACCGGCGGAGCCACCACCGACAGGGCGGCGAGGATCACGGCCGCGCCCTCGGCGTACAGCGACACCGCGCCGGCGGCCTGCGCGTCGAGCCGGGCGCGGGCGCGGGCGAACACGGGCCGCGTGGCGAGCATCGCCACCGCCGCGCACAGGACGCCGCCAATCCAGCCGGGCCAGGCGACGTAGTGCTCGGTGCCACGCGCCGACAGCGAACCGGCGAACAGCAGCGCGCCCAACGCCAGCGAGCATAGGGCCAGGGCGATGGCTTCAGGACTGCGGAAGATCGAAGGGTCGGCGGCGCCTGACGGCGCCAACTCGGCCCGATCCCGTCCGATCTGGCGTTCGATCACCGTGGCCAGAAACGCCAGCACGACCAACGCAAGCAGGAAAGGCCAGCGCTGCTCAAAAGAATAGGCCGTGCCGTTGAAGCTGATCTCGACGTGCGCCGCGGCGAGAACGCCGACGACCAGCGCGGCCAGGAAGGGGCGGATACCCACCGCCGCCGCCACGCCGATCCCGGTGAGGATGTCGAAAGCGAGATGCACCGTGCTGTACCGTGACCACTCGTGACGATAGTGCAGAGGGCGAGATAATTACGGACCCACCCACCCTCCCACCCGCCCACCCCCAGGCCACCTCCCGCCGCCCCCGCTCGGCCGCGCGGGACATCGAGCGCTACGGAGCGCTGTTCGCCGAGCGCACCAAGGTCATGAAGTCCTCCGCGATGCGCGACCTGATGGCGCTCACCGAGCGCGACGACGTGATCTCCCTGGCCGGCGGGCTTCCCGACACGTCGACCTTCCCGGCCGACTCGTACGCGTCGCTGATGAGCACGGTGGCGGCCAACTCCTGCGCTCGCGCGCTTCAGTACACCCCCACCGAGGGGCTCTCGGCCGTAAAGCGATGCATCGCCGAGGTGATGCGGGCCGAGGACATGGAGGCCGACGAGGACGAGATCCTCGTCACCACCGGCGGCCAGCAGGTGATCGACCTGGTGTGCAAGACGCTGGTCGATCCGGGCGACGTCGTCGTCTGCGAGGCACCGACGTACCCGGGCGCCGTGCCGACGTTCTGCGCCTACCAGGCCGACGTCGTGCAGGTGACGATGGACCGCGACGGGATGCTCGTCACAGAACTCGAGGCGACACTCGACCAGCTGGAGCGCGACGGGCGGACTCCCAAGTTCATCTACACGGTCCCGAACTTCCACAACCCGGCCGGCGTCACCCTGTCGCTCGAGCGCCGGCACGAGCTGGTCCGGATCGCCTCCGAGCGTGAGCTGCTCGTGCTCGAGGACAACCCGTATGGATTGCTCCGGTATGAGGGCGCGCCACTGCCCACGCTGCGCTCGCTCGACGAGGAATTCATCATCTACGCGAGCACGTTCTCGAAGATCCTCTCGCCCGGCGTGCGCCTGGGCTGGACCTGCGCGCCGGCGCCGGTGCTGGCCAAGATGAACCTGGGCAAGCAGGCTTCGGACCTATGCTCGTCGTCGATCTCCCAGTACTTCGTCTCGGCCTACTTCGAGTCCGGTCCGTGGGAGGATTACGTGCGCTCGCTGATCGAGATCTACCGCCGGCGCCGCGACGTCATGCTGGACGCGCTGGCCGAGGACTTCCCGCGCGAAGCCGAGTGGACCCTCCCGCAGGGCGGGCTGTTCATCTGGGCCACGCTCCCCGACTACATCGACACCACCGACCTGCTGGCGCGGGCATTACAGGACCACGTCGCGTTCGTTCCGGGGCGCGCCGCGTTCGTCGACGGTCGGGGTGGGTCGGCGATGCGGTTGAACTTCTCGGGCGTCGGCGAGGACGACATCCGCGAGGGGATCCGGCGCATCGGCGAGGTCGTCCGCGAGCAGGTCGAGCTGTATGGCACGCTGACCGGGACAGCGAACCGACCCACGCCACGGCGCGACCCCGTGCGGGCCGAGCCGGTCGCGCCCGAGATGCCCGCCGAACCGGCCCACAACATCCTGCCCCTCCGGCGCAAGCGGGCGTAAATGAGCCGCATCGCGGTGCTCAAGGGCGGCCGCTCGCTCGAGCGCCAGGTATCGCTGAAGTCCGGCGCCCGCGTCGAGGACGCGCTCGAGCGGCTCGGACACCAGGTGGTGGCGATCGACGTCGGCGCCGACCTCGTCGACCGCCTGACCGCGGAAAAACCCGACCTGGCCTTCGTCGCGCTGCACGGCCGCGACGGCGAGGACGGGACGGTGCAGGAGCTACTCGAGGTGATGGGCATTCCCCATACCGGCTCGGGCGTGTCGGCCTGCATCCGCGCCGCGGACAAGGTGCTGGCCAAGCACGCCATGCGCGACGTGGCGATCCCCACCCCCGATTTCCACTCATTCAGCGAGACCGCCTTCCGCGAGCTGGGCGCCGCCCAGGCGCTGCCGGCGGTGGAGGAGCGCCTGCAGTTCCCGATCGTGGTCAAGCCGGCGGGCCAGGGATCGGCACTCGGGATCAAGTTTGCCCGCACGCCGGCGGATGTCCCGAGCGCGCTGGTGGCCGCGTTCTCCTACGACCGCAAGGTGCTGCTCGAGCGCCACGTGGTCGGTCGCGACCTGGCCGTATCGATCATCGACGAGGACGGCGTGGCGCGGGCGCTGCCGATCGTCGAAGCGGTGCCCCAGCAGGAGGACTTCTACGACTTCGAGTCCAGGTACGAGATCGGGCGCACGCGGTTCGTCTGCCCAGCCGAGCTCGACGAACCAATCGCCGCCCGCGCGGCCTCGCTCGCGCTCGACGTCTATGCGCTCCTGGGCTGCTCGGGCTTCGCGCGCGTGGACATGATGCTCGAGGCCGAGACCGACGAGCTCTACGTACTCGAAGCCGATGCGATCCCCGGCCTGACCGAGACGAGCCTGCTGCCCCAGGCGGCCGACGCGGCCGGGATCGGGTTCGACGAGCTGATCGGGCGGATCGTCGCCGCGGCGGACGCGCTCACCCCGGAGCTGCGCGGATAAGGATCGGGGGTTGAGGGCCTACTCGCCGGCGAAGTCTTCCGGCGTGACGTGGTCGAGGAAGTCCTTGAACTTCTCGACGACCTCTTCGGTGTCCTCGACCTCGTGCTCGAACTCAATCGCCGACTCGGCGATCACCTCGTCGGCGGCGTAGATCGGGGCGCCGGCGCGGACCGCGAGGGCGAGCGCATCGCTCGGACGCGAGTCGATCTCGAGCTCGCGGCCGTTCACCCGGAGGCTGATCGATGCGTAGAAGGTGTTCTCGCGCAGCTCGGTCACCGCCACGCGGGTGCACTCGACTTCGAGCTCCCCCAGCACATCGGAGAGCAGATCGTGCGTCATCGGACGCGGCGTGGAGGCCCCCTGGAGCTTCATGAGGATCGCGGCGGCCTCGGGGTGACCGATCCAGATGGGCAGGAACTTGTTGTTTTCGACGGTCTTCAACAGCACGATGGGCTGCTTTCCGACCATGTCGAAACTAACGCCGTAAATGACCATCTCCTGCACGAACAGCTCCTAGATCGTGGGGTGAGGCAAGTATAGGCCGACGGCCTAGGACGCCCGGGGACCGCCGAAACCCCCGGATTACCCGGAAAAGCGGTGCGCGCCTCAGTCGATTCCGGGCCTCAGGAACCCCTCGATCAGCGCCGTGATGCGGTCCGCTTGCTCGATGTTGGCGATGTGGGCGGCGTGCGGAATCACCTCGAACCGGGCATCCGGGATCAGCTCGGCGATCCGCCGCCCATGCTCGGGCGGGGTGGCCGGATCCTCGGCCGCCGACACGACGAACGTGGGGGCGCGGATCAAAGGCAAGACGGGTATTAGGTCCATCGCCGCGATTGCCTCGCAGCAGCCGGCGTAGCCCTCGGGCGGCGTGGCGATCAGCACCGCGCGCATCCGCTCGAGCACCTCCGGGTGCTCCTGTGCGTAGTCCGGCGTGAACCAGCGACCAAGCACCGCGTCGGCCACGAGGCTGACCCCTCCGGAGCGCACGATCGCCGCCCGCTCGAGCCATGACTCCCGCGGCCCGAGCTGGGCCGAAGTGCAGCACAGGACGAGCCGCTCGACGCGCTCGGGCGCGTGCGCGGCGACCCACATGCTGATCATCCCGCCGACCGACAGCCCGCACAGCGAGGCGCGCACGATTCCCAGGCGATCGAGCAGCGCCACCAAGTCGGATCCGAGGTCGTCGATCGAGTAGGGGCCGGGAGGAACGGGAGACCCCGCGTGGCCCCGGATGTCGTACCGAAGCGTGCAAAAGTGCGGCTTGAGCACGTCGGCTTGCGGCTGCCACATCGTGAGGTCGGTGCCGAGCGACCCCGTGAAGACGAGCGCCGGCGAGCCCCGCTTGCCGCGGAACTCGTAGTGGAGGTCAACCGGCACGATGTTCCGCCAGCCCTCGATCGATCAGCTCGGCCGCCGCGCCGAGATACCCCGCCGGGTCAAGCGCGGCATCGAGGCCGTCCGCGCCGAGCGTGTCGGCAACCTGCGGCAGCTCGAGCAGGGCTTCGCGAAACCCGCGGCCAGAGTCAAGCGACCGGCGCGCCGCCTGCTCGACAAGTTCCTGTGCGGCGCCGCGGCCGACCGCCGGCGCGAGCGCCGCGGCGACGCTTTCGCTCATCACCAGCCCCCCGGTCAGGTCCATGTCGGCGCGCATCCTGTCAGAGTCGGGTTCGAGCCCGGCCAGCAGCTCGCGCGCGATCGCGGCGGCCGAGCCGGTCAGCCGGAGCAGCTCGAGCAGCGGTTCCCACTCGGCCTGCCAGGCGCCGGCCGCACGTTCGTGCTCCTGCGCCATCGTCGCCAGCATCGTCGCCACGAGCGCCGGCCCACGCTGCGCGCAGGCGACGAGGCCGACGGCGCCAACCGGGTTGCGCTTGTGGGGCATCGTCGAGGAGCCGCCCCGACCCTCGCCCCCGCCCTCGATGACCTCGGCCACCTCGGTCTGGGCGAGCAGCACGACGTCTCGCCCGAGCTTGCCGAGCACCCCGAGCGTGGCGCCGCACGCGGCGGCCAGTCGCGCCGGTCGCAGCCGGATGGTGTGCCACGGGAGCGTGGGCGCGGGCAGCCCGAGCCGGACCGCCAACCCGCCCGCCACCTCCAGCCCGCGATCGCCCAGGCTCGCGAGCGTCCCCACCGCTCCGCCGAACTGGACGGCCAATTCGCGCTCGCGCACGGCCGCCAGGTCGGCTCGCGCTCCGTCGAGCCCGGACAGCCAGCCCGCGGCCTTGAGTCCGAAGGTGACGGGCAGCGCTTGCTGGAGCAGGGTTCGCCCGGGCACGATGCTTCCGCGCCACCGTTGCACGAGCGCCGCGCAGTCGTCCGCGGCGCGCGCCAGGTCGGCCAGCGCCGCGTCAAGCGCACGGCTCGCCACGAGCATCATCGCGGTGTCGATCACGTCCTGGCTGGTGGCGCCCATGTGCAGATAGGCCGACGCGCTGTCGGGCAGCTGCCGCCGCAGCGCGCCGAGCAGGGCGGGAATCGGCGTGCCCTGCTCGCCGGTTCCGCGGCCGAGCTCAGCCAGATCTATTTCGAGCCCTCCCGACACGACGACATCGCCCAGCTCGCGTGCGGCCTGCGCCGGAGCCAGACCGAGATCGGCGAGCGCGGCCAGCAGCGCGGCCTCGACCTCTACCATCGCATCCACGAACGCCCGGTCGCTGACGAGCGCCGCCGCCTCGCCGCGGGCGAACAGGCCGGCGAACAGGCCCCCCTCGCCACCCTGGGCCATCGGCGTCAGCGAGTGCCGCGCAGCGGTCGCGGCTGGGGAGGTGGATTGGTCGCGTGCAGCGAGTGGGCGAAGGAACCGAGCGCGGCCCGCACGACCTCGACCTTCTCGGGTGCCATGTCCCCGAGCATGTCCTCCTCGATCCGGTCCATCGCGCGATCGCAGCGCCGCAGCGTCTCGAGTCCCTTGGCGGTGACCGAGGCGCGCAGCACCCGGCGGTGCTTGGGATCCGGGCGCCGGCGGACCAGCTTGCGCCGCTCGAGCGCGCCGATGACCAGGTTCATCGCCTGGGGGGTGACGAGCGCCCAACGCGCCAGCTGGGCGCACGACAGTCCGTCCCGTTCGCGTAACACGCTCAGTGCCGTGTACTCGGGGGTTGACACGCCACACAGGCGCATCTCCTCGTCCAGGCGCGCGCGCAGCCGTCGCTCGACGCGGTAGACCAGGTATCCCACACGCGGAACCGCCGGCTGCTGGGTCGACTCGGCCTCAGCGATAGCGGCACGTGGCATGGTTAACAACATTAGTGGCTGGACCAGCGCGTGGCGAGATGGCGGAGATGACCGCAATGTGATTGACAAGTGACTTGCCACCGGCGTAGGGTTCTGTTCTGTCAGACAATTCCGGTCGATCCCAGAGGGAGGGTGTCGTGTTCGGACGAAAGCTCGTCATCGCGCTCGCGGCGGCAGGAGTGCTCGCACTGCTACCTGCCACGTCGGGTGCCCAGGCCCCGGTCGCCACGTCCACCCACTACACCGGGACGCTCCCCGACGGCGGCAGCTGGATCGCCGACGTGCCGTCGCCGTGGAACGGAATCCTGCTCCTATACAGCCATGGCTACGGCCAGACCACGCCGGCCGACTCGCCCGACCCCGTCACGCAACAGGCGCTGCTGAACGAGGGCTACGCGCTCGCCGGGTCCTCGTATGACCCCACGGGCTCGCTGTGGCAGATGGGCAGCGCGGTGCGCGACCAGTTCGAGACGCTGTCGGACGTCGAGCGGACCGTGCTGCCGTCCCGCCCGAAGACCGTGATCGCGGTGGGCACCTCGATGGGCGGGCTGATCAGCTCGATCGAGGCCGAGCAGTCCTACGGCCGGCTGGACGGCGCGCTGACCACGTGCGGGATCGTCGCCGGCGGCGAGCAGCTGGGCAACTACCAGCTCGACGGCGAGTACGCGCTCGACGAGCTGCTGGCCGGCGGGACGGCGCAGCTCGTGAACTTCAGCGGCCCGAACGGTCCCGCCGAGAGCGTCACCAGTGCCACCGTGCTCCAGAATGCGGCCACGGCTGCGCAGCTCACGCCGCAGGGACGAGCCCGGCTCGCCCTGGCCATGGCGCTGCTCAATACCACGACCTGGTCGGTCGACCCGGGCGCGGTCCCACCGGCCCCGAACGACTACGCCGGACAGGAGCAGCAGGAGTTCGACACCGACTTCGGACCGCCCGCGCCGTTCCCGGTGATGGAGTTCATCCAGACCGGGCGCCAGCAGATCGAGCTCGCCGCCGGTGGGAACCCGAACTGGACGGTCGGGGTCAACTTCTCCCGGTTGATCTATCAGTCCTCGTACCTGCCCCAGATCGAGTCGCTCTACCGCGCCGCCGGACTGAACCTGAACGCCGACCTGCGCACGCTGACCGGGGACGCGAACATCAAGGCGTACGTCCCGGCCGAGCGCTGGATGGTCCAGACGTCCGACAACACCGGACGGCTTCAGATCCCCGAACTCGACCTGAAGACGATCGCCGACCAGCTCGTGCCCGTGCAGCAGGAGAACTTCTACGCCCACACGGTGGCGGCCGCGGGCCGGTCCTACCTGCTGCGCCAGGCCTACGTCGATGCTCAGAGCCACTGCAACTTCACCCCGGCCGAGCTGGTCGCGGGCGTGCACGCGATCCAGTACCGGGTCGACACCGGGCGCTGGGATGATGTGTGGATGCCGGCCGCGCTCAACGCGAGCGCGAGCAGCCTCAACCTGGGCGCCGCCGCGTTCATCCCGTATCAGCCGGCCCGCCTCACCGGCTACAACGGTCCGTTCAACCCGTTCACGGAGGGCATCTGGTAACCAGGCGCCGCCGTCAGGCGCCGCCGACTTCCCCCAGTTGTGCGCATCCCGGGCCACAATGTCCGGGATGGCGCGGATCACTGACCGTCCGTTCTGGGCGTGGACCACCGTGGGCCTCGCGGGCTCGCTCGCCGTCGCCTTGGCCGGACCGCACCTGGCCGGAGGGCCCGTGAAGTGGTGGTTCGATCCACCCCTCGGCGCCGCCGTCTTCTACGCCGGCGCAGCCGCGCTGTTCGCGGCGTGGCTCGGCCTGGCGCCCCGAGCGCCGTGGTGGGTCGGTGCGCTGTGGTGTGCGCCGCTCCTCCTCACCGCGCCGCTCTTCAGCCAGGACGCCTACAGCTATCTGGCCCAGGGGACGATCGTGCACCTCGGGCTGGACCCCTACCGGGACGCCCCTGCGGTCCTCGCCCAGCACGGCCAGACGCGCGTGCTGGACGCGGTGTCGCCGTTCTGGCGCCACACCACGGCGCCGTACGGACCGCTGTTCCTATGGATCGTCAGCTGGTTCAGCGGCTCGAGCCTCGTCGTCGGCGTGGTGCTGATCAGAGCACTCGATCTGATCGGCTTCGTCCTGCTCGCCGTCTTCGTCCCGCGACTCGCCCGCGCGCTGGGCGCCGACCCGGAGCGGGCACGGTGGTGGGTCCTGATCAACCCGCTCGTGCTGCTCGAACTCGTGGCGGCGGCGCACAACGATCTTTTGATGATTGGTTTGGTGGTCGCGGGCGTCTCGCTCGCCATCGAGCGACGGGTGCTGCTGGGCGTCGCGCTGTGCGCCCTGGCGGCCACGATCAAGCTGCCGGCTGCGGCGGCGATCCCCTTCATGCTGGTGGCGTTCGCAGATCGGCGAACCGCCGTGCGCGGCCTGCTCCTCGCCGCCGGCGTGGTGGTGGCGACCACTTTGGTCAGCGGGCTCGGATTCGGCTGGCTCTCGACGTCGGTGTTCTCGACGCCCGGCAAGGTGCGCCTGGCGATCACGCCGGCGACCGCGGTCGGGTGGACGGTGGCCCAGGTCGTGCCGGTCGGGGCACACGGGCTCGAGTCGGCACTCGGCGTCGTCGCGTTCGTCGCAGCGGCCATGCTGTCCCTGGTTCTCCTGTGGCGCGTGCGCCGGCCGACGATCGCGCGGTACCTCGGCATCGCCCTGCTCGCGGTGGCGGTAGCCGGGCCGGCCGCCTGGCCCTGGTATCTCGGCTGGGGCCTCGTGTTGCTCGCGGCCGATCCCGACGCGCAGGCCTCTCGCGTGCTCCCGGTAGCGATCGGAGCAACCGCGCTGACGGTCAAGGCCGACGGCATCCTCGCCTTCCCGCTCCACACCGCGCCCGTGTTCGTCGTCCTGTTCCTCGGGGTCGGCGCAGCGATCCTGGTCTCGCGCCGGCACCCGAGAGTCGCGACGCGCCGCTTGCGTCCCGTCGCCGAGTCCTGATGACCACGCAGGTCGAGCCCGTTCCGGTCCGCGTTCGCGAAGCCCCAGCGGCACGCGAGCGCCGCGCGTGGGACGTGGGCGTGGTAGCCGGCCCGGCCGCGCTGGCCGTGGCGCTGTGCCTGTACGAGCTGAGCACGCGAAGCCTGTGGCTCGACGAGGCGGCCACGGTGGCGATCGCCAGCCAGCACGGGTCGGCGCTGTGGAGCGCGATGGCGCACGACGGCGGCAACATGCTCGGCTACTACGCGCTCGAGCACGTGCTGGTCGGCTGGTTCGGCACCGGCGCATTCGCGATCCGACTGCCGTCGCTGGTGGCCGCCGGCGCCTGCGCCGGCGCCGTCGCGTTCCTCGCCTTGCGCCTATTCGACCGGCGCGTAGCGTTGTTTGCCGGCCTGCTCGCGGCGGTCAGCCTGCCGCTGGTGTTCTGGGGACAGGACGCCCGCGGCTATGCCCCGATGATGGCGCTCGTGGCTGGGTCGTTCGCCGCCTTCGCGGAGGTGGTCGAGGGCCCGCGCCGGCGCGGGATAGGCGGGGCTCTGATCGCCTACGTCGCGTGCACTGTGCTGTCCGTGTACGCGAGCTACGTCGCGATCTTCGCGCTCCCGGCGCAGTTGCTGCTGCTCGCTTGGCGGCGCAACGGCGCGTGGCGGCGGGTGGTCGGTGCGATCGCGGTGTGCGCCGTCTGCTGGATACCGCTGGCCGTGATCGCGGCCACGCGCGGCTCTGGACAGCTCTTCTGGATCTCGCGCCCGGATTTGACGAGCGAGAAGCAGGTGGTTCTCGCGCTCACCTCGGCCGGGTTTGAGCCCAACTTCCGCCCGACTGCCGTCGCCGGGGTACTGGCCGTCGTGACCGTGGCACTGCTCGCGTTCGCCGCGGCGCGGCTCGTCCGCCGGCGTGCTCCCTGGGGCGTCGCGCTGGCGCTGTCCTGGCTCCTCGTCCCGGTCGTTCTGATGTGGTTGGAATCGCTGGTCGGGCAGCCGATCTTCACCGCGCGAAACCTGCTCGTCTCACTTCCCGCGGCGGCGCTCGTCGTGGGCTGGGTGCTCGCGCAGACGCAATTCGCCTGGCCGGCGCTGGTCGTCTTGATCGCGCTGCGAGCGGTGGCGCTCGCGCCGAGCTACGGGACCTCGCCCGAGAACTGGCGGGCCGCCACGGCGTTCGTGGTCGCCGGCGAGCGCCCCGGCGACTGCGTCGTCTTCTATCCACAGGATGCGCGGATGCCATTCGCGTACTACACGGGCAAGCCGGTCAAGCCCTACATCGAGCGCTACGGGACCCCGCGGGTGCCGTCGAGTTGCGCGCGAGTGTGGATGGTGGTCAGCCACCAGGGACAACCGACGGGACCAGCCACCAGCCGCGCCCACTACGCGACCTTTGTCGCGCTACGCGATTCGCTCGCGCGGCGGTACGGGCACAGCGTCACGAAGTCGTTCGGCTACGCGAGCGTGATCTGGGTTCAGCTGTTCTTCTAGGGCCGTAGCGTGGTCCCGACGAACGTGAGCGCGCTCAGCCCGACGAGCATCACCCCGCTGGCGCACAGCAGCGCGGTGAACGCGCGGCCGCGGACGTAGCGAGCCAGCACGATCACCGCCGGAAACGCCGTCATCAGCAGCCGCGGATTGGGCGGGGTGTACTCGGACGTCAACGCGAGCCAGCTGATCCCGAGCGTCCAGACGATCGCCTCGACCGACATCTCGTGCCGGTTTCGCCAGACCAGCGCGAGCAGCACGATCAGGACGATCGCGCCACCGAGCCCGACCACCAGGTTCATGTCGATGGTCGGGTGATCGAAGTGGCGAAACGAGATCTGGTGTCCCAGCGTGTTGGCGAGATCGCCGATCGCGAACACGTTCGTCTTCTCGCTCCACCCGTCGTGCTGCGCGATCAGGTACGCAAACGGGGACCCGGTCCAGGCCCACAGAAACGCCCCGAAGGCGCCGACGCCGGTCAGCGACAGCGCGGGCGCGAGCAGGCTCCGGCGAGCCGATCGATCGCGCACGCCGCCACGGCGCAGCTCGCGCGCGGCGGCGACGGCGCAAACGAGCACGATCACGATCGCCTCGGGCGCGGTGGCGGTGGCCAGGCCGGCCAACACTCCGGCCAGCACCCACCGGCGCCGCTGAAGCGCGATCAGGCAGCCCGCTACCAGCGCAAGCATCACCCCCTCGGCGTAGACCATCGAGAACACGACCGAGCCGGGGAACAGGCAGAAAATCAGGATCGCGCGGCGCTGCACCGACTCGCCCCACCAGCTGACGGCGAGGCGCCCGACGAGCACCGTGGCGACCAGGCCGCCGGCGCCCGAGATGAGCACGCCGGCCACTGTCGAGGACAGGATCTGGTGGTGCGCGATCGGGATGACGAGCGCGTGCGAGACGAGCCACATCAAGCCGGGATAGAGCGGGAAGAAACCGAGGGTCGACTGGATGTGCACGACGTGGTTTGGATAGCCGTGATCGGCCACTTCGCGGTACCAGAGTCCGTCCCACTGGGCCAGCTCGTGGCTGAAGGAGTGGTGACGCAGCGCACCGTTCACGAACGCGACGAGCAGTAGCAGCGCCCTCGATGAGAGGTACACGGCGATCGCGAACCGCGCCCGTTCCACGGTCGCCGCCGCACGGCGCGCGAGGGACCGCGGGAAAGGCACTGGCAGGGTCGGCGTCGCGGCCGCCGGGAGGAGCGGCTCGGCGCGTTCGGAAGAGGCAGCGTTCACGCCGGGGCCAGTGTAGGAAACACGCCGCTCATGACCGCCGGCAAACATAGAATCACGTCATGTGCCGCCTGTTCGGAATGAGCGGTGGACCACACGCGGTCCAGGCGACCTTCTGGCTGCTCGATGCGCCCACGAGCTTGCTCCAGCTGAGCGAAACCCAGCCGGATGGGGTCGGGCTGGGGACGTTTCACGCCGATGGGACGCCGTGGCGCTACCGCAAGCCGGTCGCCGCGAACCGCAGCCAGACGTTCATTGCCGACGCGCACGAGGTGAGCTCGCGGACGTTCCTCGCGCACATTCGCCACGCCACCGCGGCCGAGCCGACGATCGAGAACACGCATCCGTTCGAGCAACACGGGCGACTGTTTGCCCACAACGGCGTGCTGGGCGGGCTGGACGATCTGCGCGGGCGGCTGGGCGCGCACGCCGAACTGCTCGAGGGCAGCACCGACTCGGAGCTGTACTTCACGCTGATGACCAAGCGGATCGAGGAGCAGGGCGGTGACGTCGCCGCCGGGATCACGCAGGCGGCGCGCGAGCTGGCCGCCGAGATCCCGCTCTACTCGCTGAACATGGTGCTCACCACACCGACCGACGTGTGGGCGCTGCGCTACCCCGACACCAACGAGCTGTGGGTCCTCGAGCGCTCGATCGCGGCGCTGGGCGGGCCGGACGGCTCCTCCGATGGGTTTGACCAGCGCAGCGTCTCGGGGATCACGCGCGTCTTCTCTGGTCAGCTGTCGATCCTGCCCGCGACGGTGATCGCCTCCCAGCCCATGGACTCGAATCCGCTCTGGCGACTGCTCGAGTCAGGCGAACTCGTCCACGTCGACCAGCAGCTCGGCGTGACCTCGACGATCGCCGTCCCCGAACCGCCGGCGCACATGCTCGAGCTGACCGCCCAGGAGGAGGCCGCCCAGCAGGAGGACCCGGCGGCGGCGTCTTAGCCTTAGTCCGCGAACCGCGCCGCGAGATCCGCCACCAGCGCCGGGATCCCGGCCGACGCGGCCAGGCGTTCCTGCCGGGAAGCCTCGGCGGTTCGGACCAGCGCGGGCAGGCTGTCGAGCTGCTCGAGCGCGTCGAGCGCCTTGGCGTGAGGGCGGGCCGCGGCCAGCACTTCGTCGAGAACGGTCGCCACGGCGACGCGCGAGGAGGTCCTCGGGTCGATCAGCTCCGCTCGGGTGCCGTCACGGGCGGCGATGAAGCGGTTCTCGGCAAGCACCTCTTGCGCGGAGACCAGTGCGAGCGAAGCGTACCCCTGCTCGAGCTCTAGCCGCGCCAGCGCCTGGACGAGCGCGGCGAGCGCCGCGGTCGCGGCGAGCCGGGGCTGGGCGTCCATGATCCGGATCTCGACCGTGCCCAGGCGGGGCTGAGGACGAACGTCCCACCACAGGAAGGTGGGCTCGGGGATCGCGCCCGAGCGCAACAGGACATCGAGCGTCCGAACCCAGTCCGCGTAGCTGTCGAAGCGACGCGGGATCCCCGTGCGGGGGAAGCCCTGGAAGACAATCGTCCGGTTCGAGGCCAGGCCGGTGGAGCGGCCGCGCAGGAACGGCGAGGTGGCCGACAGCGCGAGCAGCAGCGGCATGTGGGCGCGCAGCTGGTTCAGCAGCCGGATCGCGCTGGTCGAGTCGGGTACGCCCACGTGCACGTGCAGCGCGAACGTCGGCTCGCGGCGGGCGAGGCCGCGCATCGTGCGGTGGATGACCTGGTAGCGACTGGACGGCGACACGCGAGTGGGTTCGGCCAGCGGGCCGGGATGAGTTCCGCACGAGGCGGCCGCCATCCCGAGCTGGTCCAGCTCGCTAACGAGCAGGCGACGCAGGTCGCGCATCTCGTCGATCGCCTCGCGAACGGTGGCGTGAGGGGCGGTCCTGAGCTCAAGCGCCGCCTCGTGGGTCTCGGCCGCACACCTCCCGGCAAGCTCTTCGCCGGCGCGGGCCAGGACCTCGTCGCCGCGCTCGGCCAGCCCCCAGTCGGTCGGATCGAGGAGCATGACCTCCTCCTCGATCCCAACGGTGTAGGCGTCAGACGGCGCCCAACTGGCCCACTCCGCCCTTCCCTGCGGTGTAGTGCGCCCGGTCAGTGTCTCGAGCGTTTTCGTGGATCAAGTTAACCACGCACTGAACGGCGCGTGGAGGTTTATCGCGCCGAGCTTTCACCCAGTTTGCGCGAGACGCTGCGCGGCGGGCCGGCGGCGACGGCGGGCCGGCGCGGGCCGGCCGGCCACGTGTATGTCGGTGACGCGCTCGTTCGTGTCGCCGGCGGCCGCGGCCGCGATCAGCAGATCGAACAAGGGAGCATGGGCCTCGAGCCCCTCGGCGTGCCACTGGACACCCAACACGAGCCGGCCGTTGCATCCCTCGACCGCCTCGATCGTCCCGTCCGGCGCCCAGGCGGTCGCCACCAGATCGTGGCCCAGCTTGCGAACGGACTGGTGATGGAACGAGTTGACCTCGACCCTGGGACCGCCGAGGGTGGCGCGCACGCGGCTGTGCGGCGCCGTCTCGACATGGTGGGTGGTGACGCTGCCGTGCTCGGGCTGGCGGTGCTGGAGCTGATTGCCGACGACGTCGGGAAGGTGCTGATGGAGCGTCCCGGCCCGAGCCACGTTGAGGACCTGCATCCCGCGGCAGATCCCGAGGATCGGGAGGTTCCTCCGATCGGCGGCTCGGACGAGCTGGAGCTCGACGGCGTCGACGCGCGGCTCGGTAGGGCCGAGCTCGGGATGCGGCTCCTCGCCGTAGGCGCTCGGCTGCAGGTCCGGGCCACCGGGGAGGCACACCCCATCGACCCGGTCGAGGAGTTCGTCGACCGCGTCGGGGCGAAGCAGCGGCACGATCACGGGGATGCCGCCGGCCCGCTCGATCGCTTCGGGGTACAGCGTCGCGAGCGCCACCTCAAGCTTCGGCGGCTCGCCCTGCGGCCGTGCGGAGACGTCCTCGGGGCGGCGGAGCTCCGAGGTGGTGACGGCGATCAGAGGACGTGCGCGCATATGGCCATATATTTCGGCCCGGAAGGGCAGACCTCTATATCCATTGGGATAAAGATCCGTCCAATCGTTTAGCCCGGAATTTGGGAGTTTCGTCTTCGGGGGGACGCAGTTTCCCGGTGGCGCCGGACGGGATGCCGGGTTTCTGCCCACTCGCCACCCTCTCCAACCGTGAATGCCGGTTCACCCGGCTCCTGCACGGACAACGGCACGCTCGTCGGGCGCGGCACGGGTGAGTGGTCGGTTCTCCGGGTTCCACGGCCAGGTTCGGGGCGCGAGGGGAGCCGGAACCGGGCGGAGTGGTCCGGGGCGGGGCGGAGTGGTCCGGGGCGGGGGCGCGTGTCCGATTGCCGGGTCAGGCGCTGCTAGCCGTCTTACGCCCGGCGAGCCAGCCCGCCGCCGCGCCGACGAGTCCGCCCAGGCTGAGCAGCGTGGCGCTCCGCAGCGGCTTGCGCTGCGCCTTGGCCGCGACCCCGCGCACGGAGTGCCGGACGGTCGCCTTGGTCGCCTTCTTTCCGAGCGTGCGGGTGAGCGTTGCCATCGATGTCGCCTCCGTGGTCGGGATCGTGTAATCGTCTACCCGGTTGGAGCGGCCGCGCAACTTCGGCCGCCCGCTCGCGGCAGATTAGGATCGCCCTCGATGAGCTCCGCGGAGGCCGAGCGCCAGGTCGTGGTGTTCGCTCTGCTTGGCGAGCACTACGCGCTGCCGATCTCCACGGTGCGGGAGATCATCCGCTACACGCCGCCTCGCGCCACCGCCACCGCGAGCGGGCTGATCCGCGGGATGATCGTCCTGCGCGAGCGGCTGCTCCCACTCGTCGACCTATCGCCGCTGCTCGGCGGTCAGCTCGAGATCGGCGCGGGCAGCCGGATCCTCGTGGTTGAGGTGTCGGATGCCGCGCTCGGGATCGTCGTCGACGCGGTCAATGGGATCGTGCACGTCGCACCGGACCGAGTCACGCAGTTGCCGGCGGCGGCAAACCGGGAGCTCGGCGACGAGATCGCCGCGATCGGCGATCGGCTGATCGTGCTGTTGGATCCCGAGCGCGTGGCCGTCGCGGCCGGCGTCATGACGCCAGCGCCCGGAACGCCGACGCGATCCGATCGAGGCTCTCCCGAATCCAGGGCAGCGCCGTCGGATCCTCCGCGGTGAGCGCCTGGCGGCGCCGCTCGACGGTGTCGCCGTACAGCAGGCTCGTCGCCATCCGAAAGCGGAGCGCGCCCGGATCGTCGCCGAACGCCACGCCGCTGAGCACGCCGATGTCGTAGCGCTCGAGCAGGTGATCGGACAGCGCGTCGGCGCCGGCGACGCCGCGCGGCACCAGCGCCGGGCGCAGCGGCTCGAGGTCCGGATACAGATAGAAGCCGCCAGACGGGGGGCGGCAGCTCACGCCGGCGGCGAGAAGCGAGTCGTGCGCGGCCATGGTGGCGGCGCGATGCAGGCGGCGACTGCGCGCGACGTGCTCGACGATCTCGGGTGGTTCGCTCAGCACGTGGGCGGCCACGTGCAACATCGGCGCCGGCGCGCTCGACCACACCTCGCTGGCCAGCGCGCGCAGCACCTCGCCGGTGGCGCGGCCGGTGGCGCCCGGCGGCAGACGGACAAAGCCAACCCGCCACCCACCCAGAGCCATGTTCTTGCTCAGTCCGTTCGTCACGTACGTGGTCTCGGGGAGGTACTCGGCCGGGCTGACGACCTCGTCGGGCGCATGCGCCAGATCCCGGTAGATCTCATCCGAGATCACGATCAGACCATTCGCGTGCGCGATCTCGGCCACCCGCTCGATCGTCTGCGCTGGCGCGACCGTGCCGGTCGGATTGTCCGGGAGCGTGAGCACGAGCACCCCAGGTTTCGCGCCCTCCGCCGCGGGTCGCGACAGCGTCTGGCGCAGTGCGTCGGGATCGGGGGCCCCGCCCGCGCCATCGGCGGCGATCGGCACGCTCCACACGCGCTTACCGGCGATCGCGGCCTGAGCGGCGTAGCTGACCCAGGACGGCCGGGGCAGAATGACGTCACCGGGGAGGATCGACAGCAGCGCCCACAGCAGCGCCTTGCTGCCCGGCGCGATCACGATCTGATCGGGGTCGCATGGCAGCCGCCGGCGCTCGAGGTACCCCGCGGCTGCCGCACGGGCCGCCGGGGAGCCAGCCACCGGCGCGTAGGCATTGTCGCTCGCGCCACGGGTCAAGGCCTCGATCACCTCGTCGGGCACGGGCAGCCCGGCCTCCCCGAACGCCAGGTGAAGAATCGGGCGGCCCTCGGCGATCAGCCGCCGCAGTCGCTCGTTGGTGGCGAGCGTCGGCGACGCGGTGAGGGTCGCGGGAGTCGACACACCTCCTACGATGCCACCTGAGCGATGCAACGACTCGCGAGACCATGGATGTCGCGCGCCGGCGCCAGGTGGCTGCCCGTGTCGCTCATCGTGACGCTGACCGTCGCCAGTGGCGCCGTGGCTCGAACCTCCTCCCCGCCGAACGGCGGCGCAGCCAACGAGCAAGCGGCCCGAAGCGATGCGGCGTCGCTGCTCGCGAGCCTGAACCGGCCACTGGGCGCCGTAGAGCAGTCCAGCGAGCCCGCCGGTGACGACGGCGCATTGGCCACACCTGCCTCCGGCCCGCCAGACACGCCAAATGTCGTCGACGACCATGCATGGTGGGTCGTTCCGGAGTCGCCCCAGCAAGTTCTTCAGTACATCGCCGCCCATCCGCCTGCGGGCGCGTCGGCGGGATCCTTCGGCGGGAGCTTCACGGCGGGCAAATCTTCGGTCACCACCACCGGCTTCCAGTGGCCCGCAATCCGGGACCAGCTCAGCATCCGCTGGCTGATCGTGGGGGTGGTTGCGCTGTCGGGCGGATCGACCGGCGTGCGCGCCGACAGCCAGGTGGTGTGGATCACGCCCAGACCGCGCTCGGAACGGATCCCGGCCACGGCGCGGCGCGTCGTCGTCACCGATAGCCGCGGCGGCACCCTCGCCCAGGGGCCGATCACGATCACCTCGCGGCCCACGGTGGCAAAAGTGGTGTCGCTGCTCAACGCGCTGCCCGCGTGGCAGCCGGGCGTGTACTCGTGCCCGGCGGACTTCGGGTGGCGCGTCCGGGTGGCCGTCTACGCGCCCCAGAGTGGGAGTTCGTCGCCGATCGCCGTTGCCACGATCGACCCCAACGGTTGCGGCATCGTGCGACTGACCCTACGCGGAAAGCGCCAGCCCGCACTGGCCGGCGGTTACACGGCGGCCAAACGGCTGAGCGCCCTGCTTCACGTCAAGCTCGACAGTGGCTCCATGTAGTCATACGCTCCGGGTATGGAACTCGATGCGGGCAGCCAGACCGAGCACGTGACGAGCGTCCCGGGCGAGCTTCACTACCTGTCGCGCGAGTCGACTGTGTTGCGCCGCTTCACGGCTCCCGGAGCGAGCGTAAACACGGGTGTGTACGAGTCGCACACGGTCCCGATCCACAACGGCCGGCTGGCGCACGACAGCTTCAGCTTGGACACGCACGGGTTTGAGATCGCACGCCACGCCAGCGCCGTCCGTGACTTCACCGATAAGGCCGAGGTCGACGCCGTCTACATCCCGGAGGTAGTCGAGTTCATCAAGCAGCGCACCGGCGCCGACGAGGTGGCCTCGCGTGGCGCCGTGCTTCGTCGCTCGGCCGATCCGGCCGCGAACGCGTCACAGCCCCAGGCGGCGCTCGTCCACATCGACTACGGCCCCGAGGGAGCCGCGATGACGGCGCCCCGGGTGTACGCCGAGACGTTCCCCGATGGCCCCGGCTACCGCCGGGCGTTGGCGACGAGCTTGTGGCGCGTGTTCAGCCCGCCGCCTCAGGACTGGCCACTCGCACTGTGTGACTTTCGCAGCGTGCGCGAGGACGAAGGCCTACCCAACCAGCTGTACTTCGTCGACCACGTTCCGGATGACCCGTTCGCGCCGGTCGACGAGTCGAAGATGATCACGAGCGGGTCGGAGTTCCATTACAGCTCAGACCATGAGTGGTGGTACTTCCCGCAGATGACACGCGACGAGGTGCTGTTCTTCACCTTCAACGACTCCGACCAC
>DATJUA010000155.1:0-6682 GCA_035502815.1 Solirubrobacteraceae bacterium | reverse complement strand
CATGCGCGGCCGATCGGTGTCGCGTGAATACGTCGGTGCCTCCGCCCGGCTTTCTCCCTCCCCCAGACGGCGCGGGGGTCAGTGAGCCCGCGCCGATCGTCGCGCCGTCCCGTCGCCGGGTGTCACGCAAGCTGATCGCCGCGGGAGCCGGTCTGCTCGCCGCGGTCGCAGGAGTGTTCGTCGTTTTCGGCTCATCGAGCAATCAGTCAGTTGACCCGGTCGCCCAGGCCGCCACCGTGTCCGCGACGGCGCCCGGATACCGGATGAACCTGATCTTCACGATCACCTCGCCGCAGCTGGGCGCCCCCATTTCGGCGGCCGGCAGCGCGGTGGTCGATCCGCCCGACCATGCGCTCTCGATGTCGCTCTCGCTGGACATGTCGCAGGTGCCCGGGGCCGCCCAGGCGCTCGGAGGCTCGACGATGGACATGAACGCCGTGCTCGACGGCGAGGATATGTACGTCAAGTTTCCCCCGGCGTTGATCAACGCCGTGCCCAGCCTGGGCGGGAAGCCCTGGGTCGAGGTGAACGCGGCCAAGGAAGCCGGCCTGCCCGGCCTGTCGTCGCTCGGCGATGATCCGGATGCGAGTGACCCCGGCCAGATGCTGCAGGAGCTGCGCGCGGTGGCCGGCAGCGTCGTCACCGAGGGGCAGCAGGAAATCGACGGGGTGCAAACGACCCACTACCGGGCCGACCTTGGCCTCGATCAGCTCCTCTCGGACGTTCCGTCGGCCGAGCGCTCTCTGGTCCAGCGGGTGGTCCAGAGCGAGATCCCGGTTGACGTGTGGGTGGACGCTCATCACCTGGTTCGGCGGATGAACATGTTCCTCGCGTTGAGCGTCCAGAACGGTGTTTCCCTTCAGGAGAACGTCACCGCGGACTTCACCGACTACGGACCGCAGCCGCGCCCCACACTGCCGCCCGCGGACCAGGTCACCAGTCTGAACAGCCTGGCCGGCTAATTCAGATTTGTCGGCGGCGCCTGACGGCGGCGCCTTAGCCCTTCTACGATCACTCCCAGCCCGACCGACTAGAGTGAACGCCTCACCGAGAGAGGAGCGGCGTGCGGATCACCGTGCTGGGCAAGTCCCCGTCCTGGCAGGATGCGGGCGGGGCATGCAGTGGATATCTCGTCCAGGAGGATGACTTTTCGCTGCTGCTCGACTGCGGCAACGGAGTGTTCTCCAAGCTGCGTCACTACCGCGAGTACGTCGACGTCGATGCGGTTCTGATCAGTCACCTGCACGCCGATCACTTCCTCGACCTCGTCCCGTTCAGCTACGCGTTGATGTACGCGCCCCGTCAGCAGCCGGTGGCGGTGGGAGGCTGGCCGGGGACGAACCGCCCGGCGCGCCCGCAGCTGTACGCGCCGATGGGGGCAGGCGACATGTTCCGTCGCCTGGTCGCGTGCTGGGGCGATGAGGAGCTGATCCTGCGGGCGTTCGAGCTGTCGGAATACGACGGACCGGACGCGCTGTCGATCGGTCCGTTCCAGGTCCGCTTCTGCGAGGTGCCGCACTACACGCGGACCTTCGCCACCCAGATCACCGGGCACGGTGGGCGGCTCACCTACAGCGCCGATTGCAGCCCCAACGAGGGCCTCGTCCGGTTTGCCCGGGACACCGACCTGCTGCTGATCGAGGCGACGCTGCCCCGCCCCGAGCGCACCGGCATGCGCGGCCACCTGACGCCGGGCGAGGCGGGCGAGCACGGCCGGCTGGCCGGCGCCCAGCGGCTAGTGCTGACCCACTTCTCCGACGAGCTCGACGCCGAGTGGGCGCGTGCGGAGGCCACCGCTACGTTCGGCCAGGCGGTCGAGCTAGCGCACGAGGGCGCCGTCTACGAGGTCGACGGGGCGGAACTAAACGCCTTTGAGTAGCTCGTCCACGGCCAGCTCTTCGACGCTCGCGCCTGGCGACGGCAGAACGTCCCCAGGCCCAAAGGTTCGCAGAGTGCGATAGCTGGCGGGTCCGGGATCGGTGCGGACCTCGATCACGCGGGCCGGGATATCGACGAGCCAATAGGTGGGAACACCGGCGGCCGCGTACAGCTCGGCCTTGCGGCCGCGGTCGATGGCATGCGAAGACTGGGCGACCTCCACGACGAGCAGCGCACTCTCCGGGTGATGCGCAGAGCTCGGCGGCTCGTCGACGATCGCCAGGTCGGGCTCGGGCACCGAGTCGCCGGCAACCTGCAGGGGGAGCTGGACAAGCAGCTGTGCCGCGACGCTCGCGAAGTGCGTCACCAACCGCCGAATCACCAGCGAGTGCTCCGGTGAATGCGGGCTCATCTGGACAATGATGCCGTCGACCAGCTCCAGCCGCTGCCCATCGAGCGCCCCCGACTTGACGATCCGTGAGTACCGATCGGCATCGAGGCGGTACGTCGGAAGCTCGGTGGTGATGGCGGCCACGGAGAGGATGTTAGACCTCGAATCCCGTCCGGATGGGGAATATGGTCCCACGGACGCTGCGCGAAGCGCAGCCCATTAACCTGCGTCATAGATGTCCGAGCGCGACCTGTTTGCCAACTTCGAGCGCATGCGACGCGAGATGGACCAGCTGTTCGGCGACGTGTTCGGGCGGGGCGCGATGCCCGGTCGGCGCACCGGGTTCCGGCCGGCGGTCGATGTCGCCTACGCGCTCGACCCGCCCCGCGCGATCGTCACCGCTGAGCTGGCCGGGATCGACCCGGACGAGCTCGAGATCGAGATCGAGGGCCGCCGCCTGATGCTGTCCGGCACGCGGCGGCCGTCGGGCTCGGAGAACGACGTCTACCAGCAGGTCGAGATCGAGCGTGGCCAGTTCCGCCGCGTGGTCGAGCTCGGGGCCGAGGTGCGCGGGCAGGAGGCCAAGGCGGTGTACGAAGACGGCATGCTGCGGATCGAGCTGCCGCTCGCCCATGAATTGAATCCCCGCCCGCCCCACCGCCCGGTGCCGATCGCCAGGTCGGGCGAAGAGGGCTCGTGATCGAGATCGACACCGCCGAGCGTCCCGCCCGGGATGTCACGGTCGGCGCCACGCGCGAGCTGCCCGAGCGCGTCGGGGTCCTGCCGCTGCGCGACACGGTCACGTTCCCCGACATGCTCGTCCCGCTCAACATCGGGCAGGCGCGGAGCGTCGAGCTGATCAACGAGGCGCTCCGGGGCGACCGCACGATCGCGATGGTGGCCAGCCGTAAGCCCGAGGTCGAGACCCCGGACCCCGAAGACCTGTACACGATCGGGGTGCTGGGGATGGTGGCGCGGATGATCCGCGTGCCCGACGGGACGCTGCGAGTCTTGATCCAGGGCACTCAGCGGATCCGGATCACGGGATGGACGAGCACCGAGCCCTACCTGGTCGCAGAGATCGAGGAAGCGCCCGACGTGGTCGACCAGACGCCCGAGCTCGTGGCGCTGACGCGCAACGTCCAGCAGACGTTCACCGACATCATCGAGCAGGTCCCCTACCTGCCCGAAGAGCTTCAGATCATGGTGGCCAACGTCGAGGACCCGAGCGCGCTGGCCAACCTCATCGCCGGGGCGCTGCGAATCCCGACCGAGGAGAAGCAGGCGCTGCTCGAGGAGCTCGACGTGTCGCGGCGGCTTCGCCGGCTGTCCGAGATCCTGGCTCGCGAGCTCGAGGTGGTGGCGATCGGCTCGAAGATCCAGTCCCAGGTCCAGTCCGAGCTCGACAAGGGGCAGCGCGAGTACTTCCTGCGCCAGCAGCTGAAGGCAATCCAGGAGGAGCTCGGCGAGGTTGACGAGGTCCAGGCCGAGATCGCGGAGCTGCGCTCGTCGCTTGAGGGAATCGAGCTGCCCGAGGTCGTGCGCAAGCAGGTCGATCGGGAACTGACGCGGCTCGAACGGCTGCAGCCGGCGATGGCCGAGTACGGCGTGATCCGCGCGTACCTGGAATGGATCGCGTCGCTGCCGTGGGACAAGGAGACCGAGGACAACCTCGACCTCGAGCACGCTCGCCAGGTGCTCGACGAGGACCACTACGACATCGAGCAGGTCAAGGATCGGATCTTGGAATTCCTGGCGGTGCGTCGCTTGAAGCCGGACGCGCGTGGTTCGATCCTGTGCTTCGTCGGGCCGCCCGGCGTGGGCAAGACCTCTCTGGGGCGCTCGATGGCGCGGGCGCTGGGGCGGTCGTTTGAGCGGATTTCGGTTGGCGGACTGCGTGACGAGGCCGAGATCCGCGGCCACCGGCGGACGTACATCGGGGCGATGCCCGGCGTGATCATCCGCGCGCTGCGTGACGCCGGCGTCCGCAACCCGCTGCTGATGATCGACGAGATCGACAAGATGGGCTCGGACTTCCGGGGCGACCCGTCCAGCGCGATGCTCGAGGTGCTCGACCCCGAGCAGAACCACTCGTTCCGCGACTACTACCTCGACCTGCCGTTTGACCTCTCGCACGTGATGTTCGTATGCACCGCCAACACGCTCGACACGATTCCCGGCCCGCTGCGCGACCGGATGGAGGTGATCCAGCTGGCCGGCTACACCGAGGAGGAGAAGCTCCAGATCGCTCGTCGCTACCTGGTGTCTCGTCAGCTCGAGCGAAACGGACTGCCACCGAGCCGGATCGCGTTCACCGATCCGGCCCTGCGGGTGATCATCGCCGACTACACGCGCGAGGCGGGGGTCCGGCAGCTCGAGCGCGAGATCGGGACGATCTGCCGCAAGGTGGCCCGGCAGGTGGCCGAGGGGTCGGTCCGGCGCAAGGTGACGGTCACCGAGCCTCGGGTCCGGTCGCTGCTCGGCAAGCGGAAGTTCTATTCCGAGACGCGCCGGCGGACCTCGCGTCCTGGCGTCGCCACCGGACTGGCGTGGACGCCGGTCGGCGGCGAGGTGCTGTTCATCGAGGCGACCTCGTTCCCCGGCAGCGGGCGTCTGACCATCACCGGCCAGCTCGGCGAGGTCATGCAGGAATCGGCGCAGGCGGCGCTCTCGTATGTGCGCTCCTCGGTTGCCGACTTGATTCCGGAACTGCCCGAGGACTGGTTCGCGGGGCATGACATCCACATCCACGTTCCCGCCGGCGCGACGCCCAAGGACGGCCCGAGCGCGGGCGTGGCAATGGTCACGGCGCTCGTGTCGCTTCTCACCGGGCGGCCCGTCCGGTCCGACGTGGCGATGACCGGCGAGGTCACGCTGACCGGCCAGGTGCTCCCGATCGGCGGCCTGAAGGAGAAGGCGCTCGCCGCCCAGCGGGGTGGGATCCGGACCGTGATCGCCCCCGCCCTGAACGAGCAGGATGCCGACGAGATTCCCGAGCACCTGCGCAAGGACATCGAGTTCCGGTTCGTGTCGATGGTCGAGGAGGCGCTCGAAATCGCGCTCCAGCGCCGGCCGGCGCGCCGGCGCCCGCGGGCGCTCGAGGCCGCCTGAAAACGGCTCGGCTTCGCGCCGGGCGTTTGCGGGCAGAAACCCCCCGGGGGGGCACGTGATTGCCGTATCCTGACTCTGACGACCCCACGCAAGAGGGAGACCAATGGCAACAAAACGCAAGAAGTCCGTGGCGGCGCCGCTGAAATCGGTTGATATCTCGAGCATCACCAAGGCGACGCCGTACATCCAGCGGCTGATTCAGGACGCCAAGCTCCGTGAGAACGTGCGAACCGCATACGACTCGAGCCGGAGCGCGTACGCGCGACTGACCAACGGAAAGGCACCGACCAAGGTGCTGCTCGAGGATAAGAAGCTCCAGCGCGACGTGCAGATCGCGGTCCACGCGCTGCGCGAGGCGACCGACGCCCTGACCGAGGCCCCCAAGAAGCAGGCCCGCAAGAGCCGCCACCTGGGCCGCAAGCTGCTGATCGTCACCCTCGGGTTCGGTCTGGCGCTGGCCGGGAGCGAGAAGCTGCGCACCAAGGTGCTGGACATGGTGTTCGGCAAGGAGGAGGAGTTCGAGTACACGCCGCCGCCGGCGTCGGCCTCGACGCCGCCCAGCTCGCCAGTCGGCGCCGCGTAACGGTGCCGCCGAGTCATAGCAGCTAGTTTGGAGGCGCCCGAGGGCGCCTCCGGCGCGTAAAGGGAGCTCGGTTTAGAATCGCCGGCGTGGAGGCGGCAGCAGATCCACGTCTCTCGAGGTCGCGCGCGCTGGCGGGGGTCAAGGCCGCGCGGATCGTCGAGGCGATGCGAGCCAGTGTCGCGGTGCGGGGGATCGCCGGTTCGACGTTCGATGCGGTGGCCGGCGCGGCGGGCGTCTCGCGCGGCCTGCTGCACTACTACTTCGGCACCAAGGAGCGGCTGCTGATCGAGGTCGTGCGCCGCGAGGCCGAGGTCCGCACCGAGCGCCTGGAGGAGGCGATCGAGGCGGCCCCCGATGCCGAGACGGTGCTCGATGCCCTGGTCCGCAGCTTCGAGGACTGGCTGGGGGACGGGCCGGCGCCGGTGATGATCTACGAGATGCTCACGCTGGCCCAGCGCAACGAGGAGATCGCGGCCGAGCTGGCCGTGCTCGGGAGGCGGACGCGCTCGCACCTCGGCGAGGCACTCGAGCGCAAGCAGCGAAGCGGCGTGCTCGCCCTGCGGGTCGATCCGGAGCTCGCCGCGATGTTCCTGTTCGCGCTGGCCGACGGCGTGATCGTCCGGCGCCTGAGCGAGCCCGAGCTCGACATCGGCCCGCTCACCGAGCAGGCGATCCTCGCCGCTCGTGCCGTGCTGAACTGAGCCGCGAGGCGTGCGCCG
>DATJUA010000154.1:0-15044 GCA_035502815.1 Solirubrobacteraceae bacterium | reverse complement strand
GCCCGCCCTGGCGGAGCTCTTTGGCCAGCGCGTTGCGTTCCGGCGTGAAGCGGTCTAGCGGGAGACCGTAGAGGTCGTCCACGTCCACGCGTTCATGGTGCCAGCCCGCCCGGCAGCCCGCCCCGGCCTCGGAGCCGCCGCCGGCGAGCGACTAGGGCGACGCGACCAGGCCCGGGATCCAGCTCGTCCCGGCCAGCGGCACCCGCGCCATCGCGGCCGACTCGATCGTCAGCGCCACCAGGTCCTCGGGCTCGAGGTTGTGCAGGTGCGACTTGCCGCATGCCCGGGCGAGCGTCTGAGCTTCCAGAGTCATCGTCCGCAGGTAATTCGCCAGCCGCCGGCCGCCCTCGACCGGATCCAGACGCGCGGCCAGCGACGGGTCCTGGGTCGAGATCCCGGCCGGGTCCAACCCGGCCTGGTAGTCGTCGTAGTAGCCCGCCGCGGATCCGATCTCCCGATAGGCGAGATCGTGCTCGGGCGCGTTGTCGCCCAGCGCGATCAGCGCAGCGGTGCCGATCGACACGGCATCCGCCCCCAGCGCCAGCGCCTTGGCGACATCCGCGCCCGAGCGAATACCCCCGGACACAATCAGCTGCACCTCGCGGTGCATTCCCAGCTCGACGAGCGATTCGACCGCCTGCGGGATGGCGGCCAGGATCGGGATTCCCACGTGCTCGATGAACACGTCCTGCGTCGCCGCCGTACCGCCCTGCATGCCATCCAACACAATCGCGTCGGCACCCGCTTTGACGGCAAGTGCCACGTCGTAGTACGTCCGCGAGGCGCCCACCTTCACGTAGATCGGGATCCGCCAGTCGGTGATCTCGCGCAGTTCCTCGATCTTGATCTCGAGGTCGTCGGGGCCGGTCCAGTCGGGATGCCGGCACGCGCTCCGCTGATCGATTCCGGTTGGCAGGTCGCGCATCTCCGCCACCCGGTCCGAGATCTTCTGGCCGAGCAGCATCCCCCCGCCCCCCGGCTTCGCGCCCTGGCCAACCACGACCTCGACAGCATCCGCCTGCCGCAAGTCGTCCGGATTCATCCCGTATCGCGAGGGGAGCAGCTGATACACGAGAACCGAGGAGTGCCCGCGCTCCTCGGGCGTCATGCCACCGTCGCCGGTCGTCGTCGACGTGCCGACCTCGCTGGCGCCGCGTCCCAGGGCCTCCTTGGCCTGAGCCGACAGCGCGCCAAAGCTCATGCCGGCGATCGTGATCGGGATGTCGAGGTGAATCGGCTCGCGCGCGTACCTGGTTCCGATCACCACGTCGGTGGCGCACTTCTCCCGGTAGCCCTCGAGCGGATAACGCGACACCGAGGCGCCGAGGAACAGCAGGTCGTCGAAGTGCGGTACCGGACGCTTGGCCCCGAACCCGCGGATGTCGTAGATCCCCTCGCGTGCCGCGCGCTGGATCTCAGCGATCGCGTCGCGGTCGAACGTCGCGGACTCGCGCAGCCCGGGATGCCAGCCATTGGAAACCGCGGCCATCAGTACGCACCCAGGTTGTCGACGTGGAAGTTGTAAAGGCGCCGGGCCGAGCCGTACCGCCGGAAGTCAGCCGGGTCGACGTCGTCGAGGCCGGCGGCGTCGAGCAGCGTGCGCACCTGCTCGACGTGCTCGTCGCGCATCTCCTTCTCGATGCAGTCGGCGCCCAGCGCGGCGACGGACCCGCGGACGTACAGCCGCGCCTCGTACAGCGAGTCACCGAGCGACTCGCCGGCGTCGCCGCACACCACCAGCGAGCCCTTCTGGGCCATGAACGCCGCCATGTGCCCGACCGAGCCGCGGACGACGATGTCGGCACCCTTGAGCGAGATCCCGCACCGGGCCGAGGCGTCGCCGTGGATCACGAGCAGCCCGCCACGAGCCGTGGCGCCGGCCGACTGCGAGGCGCTCCCCTCGACGATCACGGCGCCGGACATCATGTTCTCGGCCACGCCGACGCCGCAGTTGCCGCGCACGCGGACGGTGGCGAGCTTGTTCATGCCGGCGCAGTAGTAGCCGACGTGGCCCTCGATCTCGACCTCCAGCGGGGCGTCGAGCCCGACGGCGACGGCGTGCCGCCCGCTTGGATTCAAGACGACAACCCGGCCGGTAACCACATCCGAGTGCAGCGATTGGTTGAGCTCGCGCACGGTATCGACCGCCAGGTCGAACGACCGCACCGCCTCGCGCGTGACGTCAGGAGCGGCCATCACGCCACCAGCGACGCGGTGCCCCAGCTGTACACGTGCCCTGGCGCGGGCTCCCAGCTGACCGCGTTCTCCGCCCCCGGCAGCACCGCGATCGCGCGGTACTCCGATGCCATCGCCACCCACTCGTCGGTCTCGGCCATCACCGCCGGCTTGCATGCGATCGGGTCGCGGAGCACCGCGAACCCGTCCGCCGTCCCGACCGCGAACGTGTAGAACCCGTCCAGATCGTCGAGGCACCCTTCGAGGGCCTGCTCCAGCGAAGCCCCTTCGCGCAGCCGCCAGGTCAGGTACCCCGCCGCGACCTCGCTGTCATTCTCGGTCCGGAAGATCATTCCCTCGCGCTGAAGCGAGCGGCGCAGGCGGTTGTGATTCGACAGCGACCCGTTGTGGACCAGACATAGATCGAGCCCGGTCGAGAACGGATGGGAACCCGCCGTGGTGACGCGGCTCTCGGTCGCCATCCGGGTATGCCCGAGCGCGTGGCTACCGGCGATCTCACTCAGGGCAAAGCGCTTGACGAACCGCGTGGGCAGCTCGGCCTCCTTGTAGATCTCGATCGAGCGCCCGGCGCTCATCAGCGTCAGCTCGGGGTGAGTCTCGTACAACCACGCCTCGGCATCCTCCGCTTCGGCGCCGATCTCGAACACCGCGTGGGTCGCTCGCACCCGCGGTGGCGAGGCCTCGCCGAACTCGACCTGGAGCTCGGCCGTCAACGCCTCCCATTCGGGCGCGGGCGAAGGCGACTGCAGCGACACCTTGCACCAGCCGGACGGCGCCGGATCGCGATAGAAGGCGACGCCCGCGCTGTCAGGGCCGCGATCGGAGAGCTGCTCGAGCATGTTCGCGAGGTGAGCGCCGAGGTTCTCACGGAGCGTGGCCGACTTCGTATAAAGACCCGCGATTCCGCACATGGCCGGTCCAGGCTAGAGCTTGCTGGACATTGGGCCAATAGCACGGGCGCGCACAGTTTCGCCCGCAAATGTGGTTGCGCGCACTACCTCTTTACGGATCCTTAGGACTTCCCCTCATGGCGGCGACCAGGCGCCGACCCGCTTCTGGGCCCGTCGCACAACTGCAAGCGCCTCGCGAAGATCCGTGCGCGCGATCGGCCCGAGCTCGCCCGGGTCGATCAGGTTGTCGGCCGGTACGCCGGCCTGTATCTGGGATGCGTGATGCCCGAGGCGAATGCTGCTGATGACCGTGAACGCCTCGCTCAGCGCGTCCGCCAGCCCCCGTTCGAACCCCCCCACGCCGGCCACGGCCTCGATCCGGTCGAGCGTCGAGGAAATCGTTATCCCGTTTGCGATCGCATGAAACCGCACCAGGTTGACGAGCGGGATGATCGCGCCGCGCTTGAGGTCCAGCCGGCCCGGCGGGTCGCCGTCGTGTCCGACCGCGAGCTGCCCCCGGAAGCCCAACGCCACCGGGTAGCCAGTCGCTGTGCGTGCCAGCAGCCGCATGAACGGGGCGTATCGGGGAGCGGTCCGCATCCGCTCGGTCAACTCCGGGGCGATCATCAGCCCGCCGGCGCTCGAGCGGAAATCGAATACCACCGTGGCACGGATCAGGTGCGACTCGTCCGGGTCGCGCAGCACGTTGTCGAACGTCCTCAGCCAGTCCTCCTTCGACATCCGCCATTGGCGGTTGCGGGCCATCACGCCGTTGTTGTCGATCCCGATCCCGCACCGAACCAGACCGTCGTTGACATCCGCCCCGAACCGGGCGAAGTAGTCGTCGACGGCGTCGACCGAGCTCGGCCCGTCCGCGGTCAGGGGGCCGTAGGCAAGCGCGTTGTCCTGGTCTGACGCGAGCGTGAATTCCCGCCGAGCCACGCTCCCGAGGTCCAGCCATGCCCACGCCGCCGGCGCCGCCCCGTGCCGCGCGAGGGTGAATTCGATCAGCCGCTCGACCACCGTGTCGTGCTGGAGACTGAGGACGCGACCGAGTTCACGCGGGGGAACGCCGGCTTCTTTGAGCAGCAGAAACAGGCCGGGTATGCGTCCCGCGGCGCGCACGAGCGCGTCCTCGTCCGGGGCGCCGAGCAGCACGTGACGAAGGCCGATGGGGCTGCGCGCGTCGAGGCTCAGCAGATCCGTGGCGGACAGCAGCCCGCAGACGCGCTCGCCGTCGAGCACGGCGAGGTGCTCGGAGTCCGCCGCCAGCATCTCCACGGTGGCCTCGATCGCGAGCTGGTCGGCCGGGACGGTCGGCACCGGCGTCCGTGCCGCCGCCCGCACGGGCGCATCGAGCGCCGCCCCATCGGCCGCGACCGCCGCTCGCACGCCGGCGTCGGTGAGGATCCCGACCCGGTCGCCGTCGAGGCGGATCAGGAGCGCTGAGGTCCCGTCGCTTCCCATGCGACGGGCGGCGTCGCGCAACGGCTCGTCCGGTTCGCAGAACGCGGCTCGGCTCATGATCGCCGAGACGGGCGTGGTGCCGACGTCGAGCAGCCCGTGCACGGTGTGGCCCGTGTAGGTCAGACGCTTTCGCATCGAGGTCGCGATATAGGCGGCGCCCGCCTCGGTTCCCAGCACCCGGCGTCCGGCCTGGGCACTCAACAGGGCGCATTTCGACATTTCCCGCGCGCGCACGGTAAACGTGGGCGCCATACCGGTCAGCATCGAAGCCTGGCCGAAGCATTCGCCCGGCTCGAGCACCTGGACCGGCTCCCCCTCGTGCAGAAGCTCCATCGACCCGGTCAGGATCACCCACAGGCCGGGGGCCGGCGGGCCATCCTCGACGAGCACCAAAGCGCCGCGTTCGTATGCCTGGAGCCGAGCGCCGGCCGCCACCTCGCGCAGCTCGTCGGGACCGAGCACATCGAACGGCGGGTGATGCGCGAGGAATGTGTTCAGCTGCTCCATGTGAAGCGGTGCAATTGTGTGCGCATCTCGCCTGGGACGTGTCCTGGCCACGTGGGAGCCTAATCCCGGTCAATACAACCGGGGTCTTGGAGGGCCATAAATGACGGACGTCTCCGCAACGGACTACGACGAACTCAGTTACGAAGGCGGCGGACTGCCGAAGACGGGCAACTGGTGGAGCGCCTTCGTGATCGGCTTGGCGGGGACGATTCTCGTCACCGGCATTGCGCCGACGATGGTGACATCGCTGGGCGCGGCGGCGATTCCGATCACCTTCCTGATCACGCTGAGCGGTTGGTTGCTGTGCATGTTCCTGGCCGAGCTCGCGGCGATGATGCCCGATCGCTCGGGCGGCTCGCCCACGTACGCGTACGTCGCCTTCAAGGACCGGTGGCCGAAGTTCGCTGGGCACATCAACGGGATCACCGCGTGGGGCTACTGGCTCGGCTGGTTCCCGGTGGCGCCGCTCAACATGATCCTGGCGTCTTTCTACATCGCGGACCTCTTCAAACTGAACACCTCGAGCGGGATCAACCTGCTCGGGACGAACATCGCGTGGTGGACGGTCGCGATCGCGGTCGTCGGGATCGTGCTGCTGTTCATCCCCTCCTACCGGGGACTGCGCTTCGGCACGTTCTTCGCGACGGCGCTCGCGCTCCTGTCGATGATCCCGCTGACCTTTCTGGCCATCTCGTGGATCTTCCATCCCTCGGTCGTCGACTTCAGTCAGCTCACCCACTTCCGCCACACCGATGGAAGCGGCTTCTTTTCGTCCCTGTACGGTCACGGGTGGCTGACGATCTCGGTGGCGTTCTCGTTCCTGCTGACCTGGAACGTGATCGCGATGGAGGCGGCGGCGTGCTACATCGGGGAGACGCGCGATCCCGATCGCGACGCCAAGATCGCGATGAACCTCGAAGGCGGCTACGGCGTCTTCATCTACACGATGATCCCGATCGCGTTCGTGATCGTGCTCGGCGTCCATGCCCTCGGCAACACGGCGCTCGTCGATCCTAAGACGATGTTCGTCCACTTCGCCTCGGCTGTGTTCGGGACGAGCAGCGCGTCCACCGTCCTCGACTGGCTGGTGGCGTGGATGCTGATCCTCGCGCTGATCCTGTCCGCGCTCAACGCGATCACCGGCACGGCCCGCTCGCTGCACCAGATGTCGGCGGACGGACACTTCCCGAAGTTCTTCTCAAGGACGAACTCGCACGGCGTACCCGGCCACTCGATGGCGTTCAACGTGGTCTGCGCGATCATCGTCGTGTTCATGGGCGGCGCGGTGCAGATCTACACGTTCTCGAACGTGGGCTACCTGTTCTCGTTCATCCCCGTGCTGATCGGCTACTACTGCCTGCGCCAGTGGCGACCCAACGTCCGGCGGCCATACAGGCTGCCCGAATGGATGAAGTATGCGGCGCTCGCGCTCGCCTTCGTGTACGCGGTGATCTATATCTGGGGCGGCCCGATGTATGCCTCGTGTACCTGCTCTCAGGCGGGCAAGTCGACGCTGCCCTACTACTTCATCGGGCTCGGGGTGCTGCTCGCCTACCTGCCGCTGTACTGGTATCGCAAACGCGTGGAGGACAAGCGCGATGCGCCGCCGGCGCCCGAGCAAGCGGCCATGATGGCCGCGACCAGCAACAGCCCGTGAGGGCCGTACCCGCGTCGGTGCGCGAGCAGGATCGTTCCGAGACGGAGACCGGACCGTTCGGGCGGATCCTGCTCGCATCAGAAGGACGGCAGATCCCCGACGCCGCGGTCGCCCGGGTACTCGAGCTGGCCAAGCGATCGGACGCGAGCGTGTATGTGCTGTCGATCGCGCGCGTCCACGGTGTGGCCTTCGGCCTCCCCAACCCCGGCTTGCTGCCGACCAAGCACGAGTGGGACGAGCAGCGGGACATGGTACGCAAGATCGTCAAGCGCCTCCAGCGCAAGGGGATCGAGGCCGACGGTCGCGTGGTCGGCACCCGCAAGTCGACCAAGGTGATCCTCCAGGAGGCCGGGTTGTCGGGCTGTGACGCGATCGTGATGGCGGCCGACCCCGACCGCAACCGCGTCGCGGGTGACTTCATGTGGTCGCAGGAGCCCCAGCGCGTGCGCCGGCGCGCCAAGGTGCCGGTGTTCCTCGTGACCGACTAGACGCCCAGCCGGTGCGGGGCCGCCGGCCCCGTGTTGGCGAGCGAGATCCAGAATAGGAGCGCGTCGCCGTGGCCGACGTTGCGCCACTGCTCGACCTGCTCGCTGTCGGCGATGAGGACCTCGCCCCGCCGAACCGCCGGCGTCACGCCGCCAACTTGGACCTGTACGAGCCCGCTCGCGACGGCCACGATGCCGCGGCCCCTGCGCCGGTACATCGGCCCGCCCGCCTCGCGAGGAGCGAGCTGAACGAGGTCGATCTGGAGCTCTGACTCCGCGCTGCCGAGCAGCGTCATCGCGGCCTCGGCGCGGTGTTGCGGGTCTTCGGGGCGACGGCCGATCCGGTACAGGTCGGGGGCCTCCCCCCGCACGAGGTCGTCGATGGTGATGCCCAGACTCGCGCTGAGACGGGCCAGCGTGGAGAGCGACAGCCCCCGCTCGGCACGCTCGGCTTGCGATATGGCGCTGCCCGTCACGCCGGCCAGGCCAGCCAGGTCGTGCTGGCTGAGCCCGCGAGACCGGCGCAGCGAACGCAGCGACGCCGCCACCCGTCCGGTGATATTCGCCTCGTCGAGAACCGGGCGGCCGTCCTCCAGGTGCCAGTGCAGAACTGACCCGGTGACACCGTGCTCGCGGCCCTCGGCCTTGGCCACGCGAACGCTGCGGTCATCGACGCGCAGGACACATTGGGTCACCGCGTGGACGCTGTCGCGTACGGCAGACGGGGTCTCCTGCACGCTCATCGCCCAGTAGGCGATTGCGCCCGCGTCGAGCAAAAACGGGCAGCAGCGGGTAAAGAACCCGCGCGCTCCGTTGGCGCCCCACGCGCGCACCATCTCATCGAGCGAGTCGAACAGCAGCAGCCGCCGGCTCGGGACGTGGCACAGGCGCTGGATCTCGCGCAGGAGATCGGCGGGCTGGGCCAGCCGAGTGCCCGGTCCGGCTTGGATCTCGGTCACGCCGGGAGCGCTCGACATCCGCATCGAACCGCCGATCGAGACGAAGGCACGCGTGTCGAACGCGTCGTCCAGCGCGCCGATCGCCGCGTAGAACGGGTCCGCCGCGGCCCCATCGAGCTCCCACACGACGTTGTCGCCCCAGTACAGCTCGCCCAGCACGGCATCGAGCTCGTCGATGCCGGTGCTCACCTTGAGATTTGAAGCTTGACCGTCAAGCACTGCTGTTGCCCTTTAGCGCCGCTCGGGCCCTGTGCCGCCCGCCGCTCCAAGGCGAAAGCCTGGCGCCAACCGCGGTCTTCGTCAAGCACCGCTGTAGCTGGCTACCACGTCGCGACGCGCCCGTACTAAAAACCACCCTCCCAGGCTCTGATCTCTCCGGCTCCGGGAAGGGGCTCGATGACAACCCTGCTGCTCACGCGCGGGCCGGATCCCCGCGTCGTTCAAGTGCGCCGTTGTGGCGTGTGTACGCGTTTGGTGGCGCGCGCGCGGGCGCGGGCGCTCGATCAGGCTCTCCTCAAGGGCACGAGCCCGGACTCGAGCGCGGCGCTGTCACTGCGGGCTCAGTCCCTGATCGGGACTAGCTATCGCCTCGGCCTGGCCAACGAGCTGCGCGGCTTGGTGCGCGCCGCGGGTAAGCCGGCTCACCGCTTCGATCCCGTCCTCCCGGTCCCCGGCCACGTGCGCCTGGTCCTGGATCTGGTCGAGCAAGTCGGGGAGATGCTCGAAGGCGGCGAAGCGGTCGATGCGCGCGGCGTCGCGCGGCTCGAGCTGCTCCTGCGCGACGGCAGCGGACCTATCTACGCCACGGGCGGCGCGGCGGCGCTTCGCTTGGCGCTGCAACAGGTCCTCGATGCGCTGGTCGTCTCGGCCCGGATCACGGCCGACGCTTGAGCGAGTGCCAGAATGAGCACCCGCGCGCGGCCAGAGTGGCCTGAGCGCGAGAGCGATGGGCTCGCATCCGACTCAGATTCAGCTTCCGGCCGGCGCGCCGTCCCGATCCTTCCCGGCGCCCGACGCCGGGGAGGGCGAGCCCTCGCCGCCCGACCGGGTGCGGCCCTGGAGCCGGGTGTCGCTGCTCTGGCGCGTGTTCCTCGGCAACGCCGCGGTGTTTGCCGTCGCGTTCGCGACGGTCGCCTGGGCGCCGGTGACGGTGCATCGCGTCGCGACGCCGAAGGAGGACCTCGTCCTGGCGATCATCTTGATCCTGATGCTGATGGTCGACCTCGTGCTGCTTCGCCGTGCGCTGCGCCCGCTTCAACGGCTGGCGGCGACGATGGGCGCCGTCGACCCAACCCAACCCGGTCGGAGATCCGAGTCGTTCGACACGGCGGGCCCGGAGGTGAATGCGCTCGCTCGCGCGCTGAACGAGATGCTCGACCGGCTCGAGGGCGAGCGGCGGGAGAGCGGCCGGCGCGTGCTGGCGGCTCAGGAGCAGGAACGCATCCGGATCGCGCGCGAGCTGCACGACGAGGTTGGCCAGACCCTGACCGCGATCGCGTTGCGGGCCGAGCGCGCGGCGGGTGAGCCGACGTCGCAAACCGACGCGCTGGTGGACATCGGCGAGACGGCACACCGCAGCCTCGAGGACGTGCGGCGGATCGGGCGCGAGCTCAGACCGGAGGCGCTCGACGACCTCGGGCTCGTCAACGCGCTGATCGCGCTGTGTGGCCGCATGGACCAGCAACGGACTCTGCGGATCCACCGCGAGCTCGACTGGCGCCTGCCCAAGCTTTCGTCCGAGGTCGAGCTGGTCATCTACAGAACCGCCCAGGAGGCGCTGACCAACGTGCTGCGCCACGCGCAGGCCACCGAGGTTTCGGTCAGCTTGAAGCGCGAGGACGGAGGGGTCGCGCTCGTCGTGAGCGACAATGGATGCGGTCTTCCGGCGGGCGCCGACGGGCGCGGGTTCCGGGGGCTGCGCGAGCGAGCGATAGTGATCGACGCCCAGCTCGAGGTCACCCCGGGGGCAGACGGTGGAACCGACGTGGTCCTCCGAGTTCCGGTGTAGAAGTGACGACGCCGCTCAAGACGCGCGTGCTGCTCGCGGACGATCACGCCGTTGTACGGAGCGGGCTGCGCGCCGTACTCGACGGCGAACCGGACATCGAGGTCGTTGCCGAGGCGCAGGACGGGATGGAGGCGGTCGAGAAGACCCTCGCGGGGGAGATCGACCTCGCGATCCTCGACGTCTCAATGCCGCGGCTCACCGGGCTCCAGGCCACGGCGGAGCTTCGCCGTCATCGCCGTGATGTGCGCGTCCTGATCCTGTCCGTCCACGATCATGAGCAGTACTTCTTCGAGGCGCTGAAGGCCGGAGCCAGCGGCTACGTGCTGAAATCGGCCGCCAATCGTGACCTGGTCGGCGCCTGCCGCGCCGCGATGCGTGGCGAGTCGTTCCTGTACCCGAACGCCGTCACGACGCTGGTCAGGGAATATCTCGAGCAGGCGCGTCGAGGCGAGACGGCGCCCGAGGACCCGCTCACGCCCCGTGAGCTCCAGGTCGTCAAGCTGATCGCGGAGGGGCATTCAAGCGACCAGATCGCCGACGAACTCGTGATCAGCCGAAAAACGGTCGATCACCACCGCGCGAACATCCTCGGGAAGCTCGGTATGCGCAATGTCGCCGATCTGACGCGTTACGCGATCCGCCGAGGTCTGATCGAGCCCTAAGGCGCCGCCGAAGGCGCCGCCGACCATCTTCAAAGGCGCCGCCGAGCATCTTCAATCCGCGCCCCTGATCAGTGGCACAAGATAGGCACTTGCACCCATAGAGGTGTGAGCTTCCGGTTGCCAGCCTCCGGGTATGTCGGAAGTCCTAATTCGGCTGGAGCGACCTGCTCTGCTGACGCCCGAGCTGCGCGCGTGGCTCGCCGACCGCATGGAAGGTGGGCGAGCCGTGCTGGCCCGGGAACGAACAAACGGCTCTCATCGCGGCGCGCTCCTGCTGCGTGTGGAGCTCCGGCACAACTCGAATGGCCACGCGAAGGACGACGTCATGGACTTGATGACCGATCTCCGGCTGCTCGGACTGCGACCGGCGCTGGTCCCCTCGGAGCAGCTGGTCTAGGCGAAACTTGCCATGACGCCTACGCACGGAAGGCGTAGCCTCAACGAAGCGGCTCACAAGGCACTGCCCGTGGCCCAGAGCAACGGAAACGGCAACGGGACGATGCCCGCCGGCGTCCGTCGCACCTTCAATGAGGCGGCGCACAAGCTCGGCTACTGGCCGGTCACGGCGGTCAAGCCGGCCGAGCGCAACGGGCGCGCCATCATCGCCCCCGAGGATGACGACCGCGACGTCGTCGCCCATGCCAGCCGCATCGTGCTGGCGCTCGGGGCCCTCGGCGTCGTCTACGGCGACCTCGGGACAAGCCCGCTGTACACCGAGCAGGTGATCTTCAGCCAGCACGCGGACGCGGCTCATGCGACCGTGGCCGGTGTCTTCGGGATCACTTCGCTCATCTTCTGGGCGCTGGTGATCGTGGTCTCGATCAAGTACGCCGGCTTCCTGATGCGCGCGCACAACCATGGCGACGGCGGAGGCATGGCGCTCGCCGCGCTGATCCAGCGCAAAGGGGTCGGCCGCACGACGCTGCTCGTGACGCTCGGCATCTTCGGCGCCGGCCTGTTCTTCGGAGACGGGATGATCACCCCGGCGATCTCCGTCACCTCGGCCGTCGAGGGGTTGAAGGTCGACACGCCCAGTCTCGCTCACCTCGTCGTCCCGATCTCGCTCGCGATCCTGATCGCGCTGTTCGCCTTCCAGCGATTCGGCACGGGCGCGGTCGGATGGCTGTTCGGCCCGCTGATGCTGATCTGGTTCACCGTGATCGCCGGCTTGGGTCTTCGAGAGGTCATCGGGCACCCCGCCGTGCTCCAGGCGCTGTTGCCGACCTGGGGCTTCCGCTTCATGGTCGACCACGGCATCGCGGCGTTTCTCACGCTGGGGGCGGTGGTCCTGGCGCTGACCGGTGCGGAGGCGCTGTACGCCGACCGCGGTCATTTCGGCGCCTCGCCGATCCGTCGAACGTGGTTCGGCATCGTGTTCCCGGCGGTACTGCTCTCCTACCTCGGGCAGAGCGCGCTGATCCTCCACGATCCGTCCACCGTGAGGAATCCGTTTTACCTGCTGGTCCCGACGGGGGGACGGATCGCCATGGTGGTCCTGGCCACGATCGCCACGATCATCGCCTCGCAGGCGGCGATCACCGGCTCGTTCTCGATCGCCCGTCAGGCGGTCCAGCTGGGGTTCCTGCCGCGGTTGAAGATCTCGCACACCTCAAAGGTCGAGGGCCAGATCTACGTGCCGCTGATCAACTTCGTCCTGGCCGCCGGCGTGATCGCCTTGATCCTTATCTTCAAGCGCTCGGACGCGCTCGCCTCGATCTACGGCGTCGCGGTGACGGGGACGTTCGTGCTCGACACGGTCCTGTTCCTTGCCGTGGCGCGGTCGCTCTGGCACCTGGCCAAGTGGAAGGTGGCAATCATCGGCGCGGTGTTCCTGACCGTCGAGGTCTCGTTCTTCGCGTCGAACCTGAGCAAGGTGACCCACGGTGCCTGGATCCCACTCTGCGTCGGCCTCTTCACGGCGATCCTGATGGTCACCTGGCGGCGCGGGCGCGAGATCGTCACCCGCAACCGAACCAAAGAGGAAGGGCCGCTCGACGAGTTCCTCTACCAGGTGCGGATGAGCGACCCGCCGATCCACCGTTGCGGAAACGTCGCGGTGTACATGAGCCCGGGCAAGAACACGACGCCGCTCGCGCTGAAGGCCGATGTCGAACATCACGGGATCTTCCACGAGAAGGTGCTGATCGTTTCCGTGGAACCGGTGAGCGTTCCGCACGTCGGTCCGGACGAGCGGCTGATCGCCGAGACGCTGGGCAGCGGCCTTTGCAAGATCAGGCACATCACCGTGCGCGCCGGTTACCACGACACCACTGACATCCCGGCCGCGCTCGCGCTGGCCCGCAAGCGCGGGCTGCTCGAACGCAACCTCGATCTCGAGCATGCTTCGTATTTCATCTCTCGAATCACGATCACGCCCACGGAAAAGCACGGGATGGGTCGCTGGCGAAAGCTGCTGTTCGTGGCGATGGCGCGCAACGCGGCGAGCCCGATCGACACGTTCCGGCTGCCGGTCGACCGAACGGCGACCGTCGGCGCGATGATCGGAGTTTGACGGGGCGCAGCTCCCTCGAGCCGCGCGGGGTTTGGAACCTCGCGCCGCTCAGGGGCGGCCGTGCAGGCGCGCGAGCTTGATCGCGAGCTCCAGCGAGAGCAGGTCGTCGTCGTCGAGGCTAAGGCCGGTGAGCTCCTCGATCCGTCCGAGTCGCTGGCGCAGCGTGTTGGGGTGAATGAACAGCGCGCGAGCGCTCTCGATCACGCTGCGCCGCTCGGTCAGATAGCGCTCCAGCGTGTCGAGCAGCGCCGTCCTGCGCTTGCGGTCGTACTCGATCAGGCAATCGACGGCGGCTCGCATCCGGTCGTGCGGGGCGTCCTCGGCCCCGATGTGGACGAGGTAGCGATAAGCGCCCACCTCCGAGTAGGCGACCGAGCCGCCGGCGGAGAGGAGGGCCGCGCCGATCTTCGCCGCGTCGACCGCCTCGCGGTAGGCGCGGGTCGCGTCACTCGGCGCCCCGTGCAATTCGCTGACGCCGATCGCCGAGTCCGACCGCTGGCCCAGCTCGCGGCATGCGCGCATCACGTCGTCGATCTTCCGCGCGCCGCGGTGCTCGAGCGGCAGCACGGCGCGCACCGGACCCGGGCCCGCCTCAATCGCTGCTCTGGACGCGAGCTCCGCAAGCCCCTGGCCGAGCGTCTCGGCGGTGGCCCGCCACCTGCCGGAGCCTTGCTCGCGCCCGTCCGTGGGGACGGCGCAAACCATCACGTATGGCTTGGTCAGGTCGCAGTGAACCTCGGTGGCCTTGGCCACGGCGAACGTGGTGGCGCCGGCGGCCAGCGCCTCGAACAGGTCTTTGACGGTGTTGGCGTTGGTCAGGCCCTCGATCAGCTCGGCGCGCTTGATCGCGATCGCGGCCAGGTGCGCGATCGCGCGCGCCATCTCGGTGTCCTCGCCGGTGAACGGTCGCCGGGGCGGCGCCCCGGCGCACAAGAGACCCATCCGCTCGCCGCCCGACACGAGCGGCGTGACCAGCAGGTCGGCGACGTCGAGCGCAGGCCACAACGTCCGCGCCGGCGGCCGCGAGGCGCCGGCGTCGAACGCGGCGAGCAGCAACTCGGGCGTCGAGAGCACCTCCGGCTCGGGCGCGCTGTCCGGCGAGGAGGACAGCAGCTGAAGCGCGATGCCCTCGCGGTCGAGCCGGTAGACCTGGCAGACCTCGGCGTCGAGCAGCATGCGCGTGCCACGCGTGACCGCCAGCCCGATCTCCCCGGCGTCGTTGGCGGCCGCGACCTCCTGCCCCAGTCCGGACAGCTTCGTCAGCGCGTCCACCCGGCGCCGCTGCTGGTCGTACAGCTGCGCGTTCTCGATCGCGCCCGACACGAGCGAGGCGATATGGACGAGCAGCTTGAGCGTGTCCTCGGTGAACTCGCGCGGCGCCTCGGTGTGCAGGACGATCACGCCGATCGTCGCGCCTGCGCGCGACAGGATCGGGACCGCCACCATCGACTGGAAACGCTCCTCCTCGAGTTCGGGGAAGTACTTCATCCGCGCGTCGCCCATCGCGCTCTCGCGGATGAACTCGGGCGTACGGTGGCGCGCCACCCACCCGGTCAGCCCTTCGTCGATCCGCATCTGCACCACGCCGACCGCGTCGGCGTACACGGGCGACGCGGCCCGGATCGTGAGCATCCCGTCCTGCAGCAGGTAGATGAAGCAGGCATGGCAGTCGGTCGCCTCGGTCGCGAGGTCGACGATCCC
>DATJUA010000153.1:0-18731 GCA_035502815.1 Solirubrobacteraceae bacterium | reverse complement strand
CGCATCCTCACCACCCATGTCGGCAGCCTCCCGCGCCCTCCCGAGCTGGTCGAGTTCGTGTTCGCCGAGGACCGGGGCGACGAGGTCGACCGCGCCGAGTACGAGCGCCTGCTGGACGAGGCGGTCAGGGACCGCGTCCGCCACCAGGTCGAGGCCGGGATCGACTATGTGAGCGACGGCGAGATGAGCAAGATCGGCTACGCCACCTACATCCGCCACCGCCTGAGCGGGTTCGAGGTCGGCGACGTGCCGCGAGCCACTCCCGCGGACCTCGACGCGTATCCGCGGTACATGAAGCGACTCGCGGACGAGGGCGGGAGCGCCCGCTACCTGCGCCCGATCTGCCGCGGCCCGATCGCGTATGAGCATCGCGAGCCGGTGGAGCAGGACCTGGCTCGACTCGCTCGGGCTGTGGAAGGCCAACCGATCGCGGGCGCGTTCATGAACGCGCCCTCGCCGGGGATCATCGCGCTGTTTCAGCCCAACGAGTACTACGCGTCGCTCGACGAGTACCTGGAGGCGATCGGCGAGGCGATGAAGGTCGAGTACGAGGCGATCGTCGGGGCCGGGTTCCAGGTCCAGATCGACGCCCCCGACCTGGCCATGGGCCGCCACATCATGTACCGCGACCGGCCCGACGAGGAGTTCGTCGCCGCGGCGGCGCGCCACGTCGAGGCGATCAACCATGCGCTGCGCGACGTCCCGGCGGACCGCGTGCGGCTGCACCTGTGCTGGGGGAACTACGAGGGCCCGCACCACCTGGACATCGACCTGGACAAGATCATCGAGGTCGTGCTCCGCGCCAAGCCCGCCACGATCCAGTTCGAGGCGGCCAACCCGCGCCACGAGCACGAGTGGGCGGTGTGGCGCGACGCCGCGATTCCCGAGGACAAGATCCTCGCGCCGGGCGTGATCGACTCGACGTGCAACTACATCGAGCACCCGGAGCTCGTGGCCCAGCGGCTGCTCACGTTCGCGGGGATCGTCGGTCCCGAGCGAGTCATGGCCGGTACCGACTGTGGGTTCGGCACGTGGTCGGGGTTCGGCGCGATCGACCCTGACATCTGCTGGGCGAAGCTCGCGTCGCTGTCCGAGGGCGCCCGGCGGGCGAGCGAGCGGGTATGACGCGTCACGTTCCCGGTGGACCGGTCACCACGTCGCGGCGCGGCTCGTTCTGGGTGGGCGTGTCCGACCGGGTCGACGGGCCACTCGGCACCGTGCTGCGCGGACCGGTGTACGTCGAGTGGGAGGCGCCGGCGTCTTCCTCGGGTCCCCCGTGGGTGCTCGTCCACGGTGGGGGCGGACAGGGCACCGACTACCTGACCACGCCGGACGGGCGGCTCGGGTGGTCGCGGCTACTCGTACAGCAGGGCCACACCGTGTACGTCGTCGATCGCCCGGGCCACGGCCGGTCGCCCTTTCATCCGGATGTCCTCGGTCCGATGGGACCGCAGATGGGGGCGCAGGCGCTGCGGCCGATCTTCGTGCCGCCGCCCGAGGGCGAGGATTCCAACCCTTGGGCCCGCTTGCATACCCAGTGGCCGGGAGGCCGCGAGCCGGGTGACCCGATCTACGACCAGTGGCTGGCTCCGTCCGGCCCGATGCTCGCGAGCTGGCCCGACATGCACGCGCTCGAGCAGGCCCGCCTGGCCGAGCTGCTCGACGTGGTCGGGCCGGCTGTGCTGGTCACGCACTCCGCGGCGGGGCCCGGCACGTTCCTGGCCGCCGACGCGCGGCCGGACGCGGTGGCGGCGCTGATCGCGATCGAGGTCGTCCCTGAGGATCCGCCACGGCAGCTGCCCAACCTCACCCGGTTCCCGATTGCGGTCGTGACCGGCGAGGCGTCGATGTTCCGGGCGTTCGACCAGGACCTCGTGTCGTTTCTCGAGCAGGCCGGGTGCGACGTAGAGCTGATCCAGCTGGCCGACCACGGCGTGCACGGCAACAGTCACGGGATCATGATCGAGCGCAACAACGCCGAGACGCTGGCGGTGCTAACGCGCTGGGTGGCGAGTCGACTCGGTAGCTAGGGGCCGCTTCGCGGCATCCATGGGGCCGTCTAAGGCGCCGCCGTCAGGCGCCGCCGACAAAATCCCAGTCCCCGTCCGGACGGGGCTGGGTGGCCCCAAGGACGCCGCCGTAGGCGGCCTAAAATCAGCGACCGGGGACGCGGTTCGGCTCGCCGAGCGCGGCGCGGCCGATGTCGCCGTAGAAGGTGTCGCGCAGCTGCAGGTTGCGATGGGCGGCGGCGACAGCCATGTCGCGGAACACGCGCGCCGTGCGCTCGCCGTCGCGGGCCACGCTCGCGCCCACGGTTTGCCACAGATCGTCATCGATCACCCGCCAGCACATCAGCATCGCCTCCCGTGCGATGCCGGCCAGCAGCATGTCGTCGCCGAACGTGTACGGAACGCCGTCCTCCACGTTGCGCCGGCACAGCTCCATGTGCCGTTGCGCGGTGTGGTGGACCGCGGCCTCCGCTGTCGCGATGTGAGTGAGCGCGCGGCCGTACCAGCGCTGATAGTCGGGGTCCTTGATGCGCGGGATGAAAGGTGGAAGCGGCGTCTTGCGCTCGCGCATCAGCCGCTCGTACTCATCGAGCATGTTGTAGGCCGCGCCGACGGTCACCGCGGCGAGTGACAGCGTGAAGATCGACACCGCGCGACCCGAGTACATCGGGTTGCCGTGCAGGCGCCAGCCCGGGGTGCCGCCGCCCACCTCGACATCGAGCATCGTGCCCTCGAAGCCCCAGCGCTCCGGGATGCGTGTCGCCTCGAAACGGATGCTGTGCGAGCCCGAGCCCTTGAGCCCGAGCATGTCGCCCCAGTCGTCGAGCATGCTCCACCCGCTCCGGGGCGCGACGAACAGCAGTTGCGGGGGAGGGTCGGACGGATCTGCGCCGGCGGGCGGGGGGAGCAGCGCCTGACCCATGTAAAAGGTCGCGTACGGGGTGCCTGAGGCGAAGGCGACCTGGCCGTTGATCTCCCAGCCGCCGTCGACCCTCGCCGCCTTGCCGACCGGCGCGGCCACCGAGGAGCAGCGGAAGTCCCCGCCGGCGAAGATCTCGTCCTGCGCCTCCTGGCGCCACCAGGAGCCGACCATCAGTGCGTGGTTCATGGCCAGCCCCACGCACCAGGCCGTCGACACGCACCCGCGCGCGATCTCCTTCACCACGCGCACGTAGGTCGGGACGTCGAACTCGTAGCCGCCGTAGCGTCGCGGCACGTACAGGTGGTAGAAGCCGGCGTTCAGGAACGCCTCGTGCATCGCCTGCGAGTAGTACGTCCGCCGCTCGGTCGCCTCCTGGTCGGCGATCAGCTCGGGGCGCAGAGCGACGGCGCGGGCGACCATCTCGTCCGGCGTCAGGTCAGGTTCCGGTGGCGCGACTCCCGTTCCGACGGTCTCGGGGGCGCTCATCGGAGTGATCGTAGGGAAGGAGCGCCGCCCCGAATTGGCAATCAGCGCACGATTGTCTGCCGGTCGGCGGCACTCGACGCCGGGGCCTCGGGTTCGGCGTGGACCGGAGTCCGCCAAGGCCGCGCGACCACCACCCAAGCCACGGCGGCGGCGAGCAGTACCCCGCACAGCGTCCAGCCGAGTGTGGTCGTGCCGACTCCGATGTACTTCAACCCCGAAGCGAAGATGACGAACGCGATCGCCGGGCGTACGTACCGGTCCGGGACGGTCGAGGACAGCATCGATCCCACCAGCACGGCCGGAACGCTCCCGATGATCAGCGATCCGGTCACGTCGAGTACGACGTGCCCGAACACGAGGGCTCCGAGCGCGGCGGCCAGCGTCAGCGGCACCGCCTGGGTGAGGTCCGTGCCGACGAGCTGATTGGCTCCGATCGTCGGGTACAGGAACAGCAGCAGCACCACCATGAGCGAGCCGGACCCGACCGAGGTCATGCCCACGATCAGGCCGCCGACGATTCCGATCGCGATCGTGGCCAGCGGCCGCGGCTCGATGTCATGGACCACGCCGAGGCGGTTCTGACCGGTGCGGCGGTCAAGCAGGAACCGCAAGGCCATCGCGCCCGCGCCGACGAGCAGCGCGGCGCCGAGCACCGTCTCGATGTGCTGTTGGGCGGACTTCGCGTTGCCCAGCGCGTGGAGGAGATAAGCGCCGACGAACGCGGCCGGGACCGAGCCGAGCACCATCCACTTGACGAGGCGGAAGTTGACCGTGCCGGCGCGCATGTGCACGGCCGACCCGAACGGTCGCATCACCACGGCGGCCACCAGGTCGCTCGAGATCGCCGCCGAGGGCGAGACCCCAAACAGCAGGATCAGCATCGGGGTCATGAGCGCGCCGCCGCCGGCTCCGGTCATGCCGACGAGCAAGCCGACGACCGCGCTCCCCAGGACGATGTACGGATCGATATGCACGTGGGTCAGTCGATGCGGCCGTGATGCACGCCGGCCTCGTCGGCCCGGCTCCCGGCCTCGCGCGCGAACGCGAGCAGGTCACCGGGCGCGTCGCCGGACAGCAGCCAGGTCTCGCCGTCGCTTTGGACGAGTCCGCGACGCGACAACTCGGAGAGGGCCGTGGTCACCGTTGGCCGGCGGGCGGCGACCAGGTCGGCCAGCACGGCGTGGGTGAGACGCAGCTGCAGCACGGTACCGTCGCTGCGGACCCTGCCCCAGCGCGCGGCCAGGTGCCACAGGAGCATGTGGAGCCGCACGTCGACCCGAGCCTGATGGACGATCGCCATGTTGACCGCAAGGTTCTTTGAGCGCTGAATCGCCCGCGCGATCAGGCCGTGGACGAGCTCGGGATACTGGGCGACGCGTTGCTCGAAGCTGGCGTCCAGAGCCGCAACGCGGGTGGGCAGCACAATCGACCAGTTGGTCGTGAGCGGGAGCAGCGGCGAGATGCTTTGCTCGTCCGGTCGCAGCAGATCGCCCTCTCCGATCAGCTCGGCGCCGAACCGCCCCTCGATCCCGACGCGGCGGACCATCAGGCCGTCCAGCACGAGCACGCCAATCCCGCCGCGGAAGCCGAGCGATCCGCGGCCACCCCAGGAACCGGGCGCAAGCACCAGCTCGGGCGCCGTGCATTCCGCGATCGCCCGTTCGCGGCGCTCGCGCGGGATCACGTCGGCGAGTTCAGCGTCCTCCCTGAGCACGTGACAACGCGTCGGCACATCGGACACGGTCATCAAAGCATCAGGCGGCGGCACGCTCGGTCTTGAGCGCAGCCAGATCTCTGAGTACGTCGATGACCACCTCGGGTCGCTCGAGCGGCGTCATGTGACCGGTGTCCTCGAGCACGATAAGCCGCCTCAGGTCGGGGAGCATCTCGGCAATCCGGCGCGCGTGGGAGGGGGGCGTGAGCTTGTCGTCGGCGCCGGCGATCACGATGGTCGGAACGGTGAGGCGGGGAAGTGCACCCTGGAGGTCCATATCCGACATCGCGATCCCGACCCGCGCGCGCACGTCCGGAGGACAAGTCACGAGCATCCGCTCGAAGAACGCGACCTGGGCCGGCGACGCGTGGGGGCCGAACGCGATGTAGCGGATGCTGGCCGCGCTGAGCGGGGTCGAGAATCGCGGCAGCGGCGCCCTCGCACCCAGGAAGCCATGCAGGGCGATCGTCCGGTGCAGGGCGTTCGCGATGCCGGGCAGGGGCAGAAGCAGGTTGTCGTTGATCAGGTTCTCGACGCCCGTGTTCAGAAGGGCCGCGGCACGCACGTGACGGTGCACGTCATGCTTCTGCGCCCAGGACACGATCGACATCGCGCCGAGCGAGTGGCCCGTGATGACGGCACGATCGGCATCCGGGACGCACGCCGCCAGCACCGCCTCGACATCCTCGCCGAAGCGGGGAATCGCGTAGTCGTCGTTCTTGGCCGGATCGCTCTCGCCGTGACCGCGCAAGTCATAGGCAACGACCCGCAGCCCGTGGTGCACGAGCCCGCGGATCACGTAGGTCCAGAAGCGCAGTGCCTCGGTCCAGCCGTGGGCGAGCACGACCGTGTCGCCGTCCTCGGGCCCGAACACCTCCACGTGAAGGACGGTCCCGTCGACCGAACGCACGCGCTGCACGCGGCCCGTTGGCGCGTGCTCGAGCTCTTCCTTCTCGGGATCGTGGGCGATCCGGCGCATGTGTCCGGCCTGAAGGACGCCCCCGGCGGCCAGGGCGCCGGCGGTTCCAGCCGCCGTCCAGAGCGCGCGCCGATGGTCTTTGCCCGTCAACGAAGGTAGTTTCATGCTCGGGCTGGACGCACCGTCATGGTCAGTGCAAGCCTACCGCTGGGGAGGCCATCACAGCCCACCGGGCGGCAACTTGCCGGAAACACCCGGCGCAGCCGACCGCATAGCATTCCGGCCCGATGCGGATTGGCTTGCTCACCGGCGGAGGCGACTGTCCCGGGCTCAACGCGGTCATCCGCGCGGTCGTGCGCAAGGGGATTGATGGCTACGGCGACCAGCTGATCGGCTTCCGCGACGGTTGGCGCGGGGTGCTCGAGGGTTCCCTGGAGGAGCTAACGATCGAGTCCACCCGCGGCATCCTGCCCCGCGGCGGCACGATCCTCGGCAGCTCGCGCACGAATCCGTACGCGCGCGAAGACGGCGTCCAGCGCGTCCGCCAGACGCTCGAGGACTTCAACCTGGAAGGCATCATCGCGATCGGAGGCGAGGACACCCTCGGGGTGGCGAACCGCCTGAATCAGGACGGCGTCAACGTGGTCGGTGTCCCCAAGACGATCGACAACGATCTTGGCGGGACCGACGTCACATTCGGCTTCGATACCGCGCTGCACATCGCCACCGAGGCGATCGACCGCCTCCACACCACCGCCGAGAGCCACAACCGGATCCTCGTGGTCGAGGTGATGGGGCGGACGGCCGGCTGGATCGCGCTGCATTCGGGCGTCGCGGGTGGCGCGGACGTGATCCTGATCCCCGAGATCCCGTTTGACATCGACGAGGTGTGCCGGCTTATCCGCCGGCGCCACGAGCGCGGCCGATACTTCTCGATCGTCGTCGCGGCGGAAGGCGCCACTCCCAAGGAGGGGACGATGGAGGTGGCGCAGACCGGCTCCCTGGACGAGTTCGGGCATCCGCGCCTGGGCGGGATCGGCTACGCATTGGAGCGGGAGATCGAGGCCCGAACCGGTTACGAGACGCGGGCCACCGTGCTCGGCCACGTCCAGCGCGGCGGTACGCCAACGGCATTCGACCGGGTACTCGCCACGAGGTTGGGGCTGGCCGCCATCGACGCCGCCCACTCGGGACGGTGGGGCATGATGGCCGCGCTGCACTCGACCAAGGTCGAGCTGATCGCGCTGGCCGACGCGGTGGCTGAGGTCCGCCACGTGCCGGTCGAAGAGTACGAGCACTTCGACGTTTTGTTCGGATAGGGGGCGTCACCTTGCATTTCACCCCAGCGTTTCTTTCCTGGCAACGCGATCGGGTTATGCTGCCCGCGTGACTACGACAGATGCGATCACGCTGGACCGGCTGTGCGTGGACACCATCCGCACGCTGTCGATGGATGGGGTGCAGAAGGCGAACTCCGGCCACCCGGGAACGCCGATGGCGCTCGCGCCGGTGGCTTATGTCCTGTACGCCCGGGTCATGCGCCACAGCCCCCGGCAGCCGGACTGGCCCGACCGCGACCGGTTCGTCCTCTCCTGCGGGCATGCCTCGATGCTGCTGTACTCGAGCCTGTACCTGTCGGGCTACGACGTCAGCCTCGAGAACGACATCGAGCAGTTCCGCCAGCTCGGCTCGATGGCCGCCGGGCACCCGGAGTACGGCGACCTGCCGGGCATCGAGGTAACGACCGGGCCGCTCGGCCAGGGCATCTCGCACGCGGTCGGAATGGCGCTGGCCGAACGGATGCTGGCCGCGCGATTCAACCGGCCCGGCCACGAGATAGTCGACCACCACACGTTCGTGATCGCCTCCGACGGGGATCTGGAGGAGGGCGTCTCGGGTGAGGCGAGCTCGCTCGCCGGCCACCTCAAGCTCGGCCGGCTGATCTCGTTCTACGACCAGAACCACATCTCGATCGAGGGCGATACCAAGCTCGCGTTCACCGAGGACGTCGGCCAGCGCTACGAGGCCTACGGGTGGCACGTCCAGGACCTGGAGGAGGACATCGGGCTCGACAACCTCGAGCAGGCGCTCCGCACCGCGATGGAGGTGCAGGACAAGCCTTCGCTGATCATCGTCCGCACCCACATCGCCCAGGGCAGCCCCCACAAGCACGACACGGCGGGCGCGCACGGCTCGCCGCTGGGCGAGGAAGAGATCAAGCTGACCAAGGAGGGAATGGGCTGGCCGTCGCTCGAGCCGTTCTACGTTCCCCAGGAAGCGCTGGACCACTTCCGCGGGATTTGCGTTCCGCGGGGCGAGGAGTTCGAGGCGGACTGGCGCGAGCGGTTCGAGGCCTACGCCCAGGAGCATCCGGAGCCGGCCGAGGAGTACCGGCGGATGATCGCCGGCGAGCTGCCCGCGGGATGGGACAACGAGGTGCCCCGGTTCCACGCCACGGACAAGATGACCGCCACACGCAAGTCCGGCCAGGAGGTGCTCCAGTGGGCCGCCGCTCACGTTCCCGAGCTCGTCGGCGGTTCGGCCGATCTGTCGCCGTCGACGCTCACCGTGATCGAGGGGTCAGACAGCGTCGAGGACAACGCCTACAGCGGGCGCAACATGCACTTCGGGATCCGCGAGCACGCCATGGGGGCGATCGTCAACGGGCTGACGCTCCACTATTTCCGCGGCTACGGGTCGACGTTCTTCACGTTCAGCGACTACATGCGCGGTTCGATCCGGCTCGCCGCGCTGATGAAGCTGCCCTCGATCTTTGTGTTCACCCACGACTCGATCGGGCTCGGTGAGGACGGTCCGACCCACCAGCCGATCGAGCAGCTCGCCGGGCTGCGCGCGATGCCCGTGTTGCGGGTGGTGCGACCGGCCGGGGCGAACGAGACCGCGATGGGCTGGCACTACGCGATCAAGTCCAAGGACCACCCGACCGCACTGGTCCTGTCGCGCCAAGGGATCCCGACCTGGAACCCGGACGAGATCCCGGACGACGCGATCGAGCGGGGCGCGTACGTGTTGCGCCCGTCGAGCGGCCAGCCGGACACCCCCGACCTGATCCTGATCGGGACCGGGACCGAGGTTCATATCTGCACCGCGACGGCGGATCTGCTCGAGGCCGAGGGGATCGCCACGCGCGTGGTCAGCATGCCCTGCATGGAGAACTTCGCCGCCCAGGACGCCGCCTACCGGGACAGCGTGCTGCCGCGCCAGTGCCGCGCGCGGGTCTCCGTTGAGGCCGCGGCAACGCTGGGCTGGCACGAGTGGGTGGGTCCGGACGGAGCGACGATCGGCATGCATACGTTCGGTGCCTCCGGCCCGGCGGGTGCCGTCTACAAGCACTTCGGCTTCACCCCCGAGCGCATCGCCGAGGTCAGCCGGGAGGTCGTCAACCAGGTGCGGTCGAGCGGGTAGTGGGGGAGACCCGGCCGAGGGCGTGCCAGTCCTGACCGAGCGGATCGCCGCAATCCTTCAGGAGAGCTAAACGATGCAGAGCGCAGCCGTAGCCACCGAGTTCGAGCAGGAAAACCCTCTGATCGCGGGACTCGAGCGGCTGCCCGTGCGGTCCACCGCGCTGGTCATCTTCGGCGCGACCGGCGATCTGGCTCACCGCAAGCTGCTGCCGGCGCTCTACAACCTGGCCCACGAAGGGGCTCTGCCCGAGCGCTTCGAGATGATCGGCGTGGCGCGACGCGACCAGGAGGACCTCGACTTCCGGGAGATGGCGCGAGAGTCGATCGAGCGCTTCTCGCGTCGCCGGCCCGATCCGCCCGTGCTCGACGGGCTGACCGCCGAGATGCGCTACGTACCCGGTGCGTTCGACGACGACGAGGTCTACTCGGAGCTCGGCGGCGTGCTGCGCGAGTTCGACGAGCGCGCCGGGGAACCGCTCAACCGGATCTTCTACCTGTCGACCGCCCCGCAGTTCTTCCCGGTCATCGCGGGCAAGCTGGGCGCCGCGGGACTCAGTGAGTGCGAGAACGCCGAGACACGGATCGTGATCGAGAAGCCGTTCGGGTACGACCTCAGCTCGGCTCGGCAGCTGAACGCCGAGGTGCTCGACGTGTTCGACGAGTCCCAGGTGTTCCGGATCGACCATTACCTGGGCAAGGAGACGGTCCAGAACTTGATGGCGCTCCGGTTCGCCAACGCGCTGTTCGAGCCGGTCTGGAACCGCAACTTCGTCGACCACGTCGAGATCACCGCCGCCGAGGACATCGGGATCGGGGGTCGCGCCGGCTACTACGAGGGCGCCGGGGCGTTGCGCGACCTCGTCCAGAACCACATGATGCAGCTGCTCGCGCTCCTGACCATGGAGCCGCCCACCTCGTTCAACGCGGACCGCGTTCGCGACGAGAAGCTGAAGGTGCTCGAGGCGATCGTTCCGCCCGCGATCGAGGACGTCTCGAAGATGTCGGTCCGGGCGCAGTACGGGCCCGGGACGATTGGAGGTAAGCGCGTGCCTGGATATCGCGGGGAGGAGGGGGTCGACCCCAATTCGCGTACGGAGACCTACGCCGCGCTGCGCCTGCACGTGTCGAATTGGCGCTGGGCTGACGTCCCGTTCTACCTGCGCACGGGCAAGCAGCTCGCGCGCAAGCTCACCGAGATCGCGGTCACGCTCAAGCCGGTGCCCCACCTGGCCTTCCAGAGCATCGGCTCGGTCGGCGTCCAGCCCAACCAGATCATCTTGACCGTGCAGCCCGACGAAGGGGTGTCGGTCACGCTCGGCGCGAAGATCCCGGGTCCGCGGATGCGCATCCGCCCGGTCAACATGGAGTTCCGCTACGGCACGTCGTTCATGTCGGAGTCTCCGGAGGCCTACGAGCGCCTGATCCTCGACGCCATGCGGGGCGATGCCACGCTGTTCACGCGAGGGGACGAGATCGAGGCCCTGTGGGGGATCATCGACCCGATCCTGACGGCCTGGCACGACGACACCACCTCGCCGATCCCGCAATATCCGGCCGGGTCGGCGGGGCCGCCCGAGGCCGACGCGCTGCTCGAAGACGACCGCAAGTGGCGACGGTTGTGAGCGAAGACGTCTGGTCTGAGCAGAACACCAACCCGGACGCGATCGAGGCCGCCCTCCGCGAACTGCTGCGCGAACGGCACGCCGCCAACCAAGCGCTGGCGCCGGCGCGCGTGCTCAACATGGTCGTGGTGGTAGACCGGGAGTGGAAGGGCGAGATCGCCAACCGGCTGGAGCGGGTCGGCCGCTACCACGCCTCGCGCACGATCCTGTGCGCGGTCGAGGAGGGGCGCGAGACGCTGGACGCGGTGGCCGTGGTGAGCTACGACGAACCGCGCGGCGGCGGGATCGGCGTGATGCGCGAGGCGGTCGAGATCGACCTGGGGCCCGAGCAGCTGAGCGCCCTCGACACGATCGTGGACCCCGTCGTCATGTCCGACCTCCCGACCGTGCTGTGGAGCCCACACGGCCACGATGAGGCAGCGGCCGCTCTGCGCGACGTCATCGACGTGACCCTGCTCGACTCCGACGACATCCCCGATACCGTCGCCGCGCTCGCGCGGGCGCAGGATGAGCTCAATCTGGCCTACGTGGTCGACCTGGCCTGGTTGCGCACGACGCCGTGGCGTGAGCGGCTCGCGGCCAGCTTCGATCCGCCGTCACGCCGTGCCACGCTCGTGTCGCTCGAGGGCATGACCATCCGCCATCAGGCGAGCTCGCGAGCCAGCGCGCTGCTGCTAGCAGGATGGCTGGCGTCGCAGCTGCACTGGGATATCCGGCCGCTGGAGCCGGCCAACGGGGAGGGGATGCGCGGCCGGGCGTACACCTCTGGATCGCGCTACGTCGATATCCGCCTGGAGACGGCCGACCAGGAGGTCCCCGGGCTGGCCGGGGTGACCGTGACATGCGGCGGCGGGCGCAGCCTGTCGCTGGACCGGGCTCTGGGCGGACTGCGTGCGCAAGAGAGCTCGCCCGACCGCGGCGAGCAGAGCTGGCTGGTGCTGGGGGCCTCCCGGGGCGAGGGCGGGATTCTGGGTGAGGGAGTCAGGCAGTCGCATCTGCGCGACCCCACCTACGGCCCGGCGCTACGCGCCGCCAGAGAGCTCGGCCGCGATGGCGATTGACATCGAGGTCGTGGACGACCCGGGGCGGGCGTGCGCCGCGATGCTGGTCGGAGTCGCCGCGGGCGGGGGGGATATGGTGCTTACCGGTGGCTCGACGCCGCGGGCCGCCTACGGCGAGTTCGTCGATGCGGTTCAGACCGTCGGGATCGACGTAACGCGGTGCACGTTGTGGTTCAGCGACGAACGCTGCGTGGCGCCCGACGACGAGCGCTCCAACTACGGCATGGTCCGTGATTCGCTCCTGGACCCGCTCGGCGAGTCCGCCGCGCCGGTGGTCCACCGGATGCAGGGCGAGCTCGGACCGGAGGCCGCGGCCACCGAATACGAGCGGCAGCTCCGCGCCGCGGGCCCGCCACGGTTCGACCTGGTCCTGCTCGGGATCGGCCCGGACGGCCATCTGGCCTCGATGTTTCCCGACCAGTCGTCGCTCTCGGAGCGCTCGCGGCTGGTGCTCGGCGTGCACGAGGCCGGCTGGGAGCCGTACGTGCCGCGGGTGACGCTGACCTTCCCAGCGCTGGTCAACGCGCGTCAGATCGTGTTCCTCGCCACCGGAGAGAACAAGGCCGGACCGGTGGCGGCGGCGTTCGGGCCGAACGCGAAGCCCGACCCTCACGTGCCCTCATCGCTGCTGCCGCCTATGGCCAAGGAGGTCAAGGTGCTGCTAGACCGCGACGCGGCCGCCGGGCTGGGGTCGAATGTCCTGGGGCCGAACGGGTCGGGCCCGGCGGGCTCGGGGGCGAAGTGAGCTCGGTCCTCGGAATCGACCTCGGCGGCACCAAGGTGATCGTCGCCTGCCTGCGCGGGAACCAGCTCAGCGAGTCGGCGCTCGAGCCGACCGACCGCTCGGCCAGCACGGCGTTGATCGACCAGCTTTGCGCGATGGTCGACCGCATCCGATCGGATGACCTGGCGGCGGTCGGGATCGGGGTCCCCTCGATCGTCGACTTCGAGACCGGACGAGTCGTCTCGTCGGTCAATATCCCGCTGACCGACGTGCCGCTGCGCCAGGTGCTGGGCGAGCGGCTGGGCGTGCCGGTGTTCGTCGATAACGACGCGACCGTCGCGGCGCTGGCCGAGGCTCACGACGCCGAGCTGCGGCTCGTCGCCCATAACCTCGTGATGATCACGATCGGCACGGGGGTGGGGGGTGGGATCGTGCTCGGCGGGCGCATCTACCGCGGCGCCACCGGTGGGGCCGGCGAGCTTGGCCACACGATCGTCGGACTCGGCCTGGACGGAGCCGCGCCGGTGCCGTCGCCGGGCGAGCGGTTTCCCCAGCCGGGCTCACTCGAGTACGTCGCCGCGGGCCACGCGCTCGACCGCCTGGCGGCGGAGGCCGCGCTGCTCGAGCCGGACTCGGCGCTCGGCAAGCTGCGTGCCGAGGGAAAGCCGGTGCTCGGGGCCGAAGCGGTCGAGGCGGCTCAGGCCGGGGACACCGCCGCCATGGAGATCGTTCAGACCTGGGCCGAGCGCGTCGGAATCGGCATTGCCAACGCGATCAACACGTTCGATCCCGAGGAGGTCGTGATCGGGGGCGGAGCGGCCCGCGCCGGCGAGCTGCTGCTCGAGCCCGCGCAGCGGGTCGCGCGTGCATACGTCGTGCCCGGCCTCGGCCGCGGCACCAATATCAGACTGGCCTGGCACGGCGTTCGGGCCGGCGTGCTCGGCGCGGCGCTGCTGGCCGCGCAGGAGGTGGAGGCGTCGGCCGGGCGTGATCGCCTGAACGGGCCGGCGGCGACTCTTTCTGCCCACGAGGAAGCGAGCGGGTCATGACCAAACGAGTGATCGAGTGCAACATCTGCGGCGAGCCCCTGGCCGCCGCGACCGACGAGGAGTTGCTCGGCCAGATGGGCCAGCACTATGCGCGAGAACACCCCGACGCGTCGTTGGAAGAGGAAGAAGCGCGGGAGACGATTTCCGAAGAGGCCTACGACGCCGCTGACTCCTAGCGGCGTGGCGTCGTAGCAAAGACAAACTGGGGGTTGAGGGTGCAGATCGTCGTCGTCCGACATGGCGAGACCGAATGGAGTCGCAGCGGGCAGCACACGAGCTCGACCGACCTGCCGCTGCTTGACGAGGGGCGGGAGAGGGCGGTCAAGCTCGGGCCCCTGCTCGCGGCGTGGGAGTTCTCCCTCGTGCTGACGAGTCCCCTGCGCCGGGCGCGCGAGACGTGCGAGCTGGCCGGATACGGGGAGGAGGCCGAGATCTGCGAGGACCTCCGCGAGTGGGCCTACGGCGACTATGAGGGCCTGACCACGCCCCAGATATGGGAGCAGAACCCAAGCTGGGATCTCTGGACGGACGGGTGTCCGGGAGGTGAGCAGCCGGCCGAGGTCGGGGCACGCGCGGACCGGGTGCTCGAGCGGCTGCGGGGTTCGGAGGGCAATGCGCTCGCCTTTGCACACGGACACATACTCCGGGTCGTGGGTGCTCGCTGGGTGCAGATGGACGTGTCGGCGGGTCATCGTTTCCTGCTCGGCGCCGGGTCACTTTCCGTGCTCGGATTCGAGCGCGACACCGAAGCTCTCCAGCTCTGGAATAGGGCGCCGTAGGCCGTCCCGGGTCGGTGCTGCACCTGCCCCAGGGGTGACATTTGTCACCCCTGATTTGGGCCGCCCGCCACTTACGCAACGGGCCGGCCGTGCTTACTGTGCCATGCATGACTACGACCCATACACAGACGGACGGACTCGCCATCGAAGTGCGCGACCTGCGCAAGTCATACGGCGAGGTGGAAGCCGTGCGCGGAGTGAGCTTCGAGGTCTCGCGGGGAGAAGTGTTTTGTCTGCTCGGGCCCAACGGCGCCGGCAAGACGACCACGGTTGAGATCCTCGAGGGTTACCGCACGCGCACGGGCGGCGAGGCCAGGGTGCTGGGCCTGGACCCGGCTGACGGCCGGCGCGAGCTGCGGGAGCATGTCGGGATCGTGCTCCAGCAGTCCGGAGTACAGACCGACCTGACCGTCACCGAGCTGATCGAGATGTACGGCCGCTACTACTCGCGGCGGCGCCCCGTCGACGAGCTGATCGAGCTCGTCGAACTGGGCGAGAAGCGAGACACACGCGCGCGAGACCTGTCGGGCGGTCAGCGCCGCCGGCTCGACCTCGCGCTGGGCCTGGTCGGAGATCCCGATCTTCTGTTCCTCGACGAGCCCACCACCGGTTTTGATCCGGGGGCGCGGCGTCAGGCCTGGTCGACGATTCGCTCGCTGTGCGATCTCGGCAAGACGGTGTTCCTGACCACCCACTACATGGACGAAGCGCAACATCTAGCCAACCGTGTGGCGGTGATGAACGCGGGGCAGATTATCGCGCTGGGCCGGCCCGAGGAACTCGGAGGGCGCGACCTGCGGCCGGCCGAAATTCGCTTCTCGCTCCCAGAGGCGTGGTCGCTGGGCGATCTACCGGACGTGCCGTTCGAGCAGCGCACGCTCGAGGGAGACCGGGTCTTGGTGGCGACCAAGGAGCCCGTGGTGGCGGCGCAGCGGATCACCACCTGGGCACTTGATCACGAGGTTGACCTCGGGCACTTCTCGGTGACCCAGCCGAGCCTCGAGGACATCTACCTCGAGCTGACGAAGTCCGTGATGGAGAATGAGCAGACAGTCGAGGAGGCAATTCGATGAGCGCCGTGGCCACAACCGGGGCCAAGCGAGACGTCGGCTTGGTCGCCTGGCAGATTCGCTACGAACAGCGCGCTTTCTGGCGCAACCGCACCCGCGGGTTCTTCACGTTCGTGTTCCCGCTGATGTTCCTGGTCATCTTCGCCTCGCTCGATAAGAGCTCGCACATCAAGAGCCTCGGCGGCATCCCGTACGACGAGTTCTTCGTCCCGGGGATCCTCGCCTACGGCGTCATCACGACCTCGTACGTCAATATGGCGATCAGCACCGCGATCCTCCGCGATCAGGGGGTTTTGAAGCGGATGCAGGGTACGCCGCTCCCACGGTGGGCGTACGTCGCGGCGCGGGTCGGCTCGACGGCGCTCATCGTGCTCGCGATGACCGTGATCACGCTAGGACTCGGCGCCGTTCTGTACGGAGTCCACGTTCGCGCCTCGACGCTGCCCGGACTGATCGTCACGCTGGTGCTCGGGACCGCGGTGTTCACGACGCTCGGCATCGGAATCGCACGCCTGATCCCGAACCCGGAGGCTGCCCCGGTTGTCGTCAACCTGACCGTCTTCCCGTTGACGTTCATATCGAGTGTCTGGTTCCCTGCCAACGGCATGCCCAAAGCGCTCGTCGACATCGCCAACGTCTTCCCGATCCGGCCGCTGGCCGACGGGCTGGAGCGCGCGTTCAATCCCTACACGACGGGAGCGGGCCTCAACGCGCACGATCTGCGCACGCTGGCGATCTGGGCGGCGGTCGGGATCTTCCTGATGCTCCGCTTCCTGCGCAAGCCGCTGGGCGAGACGGGATGAGCTACGCCGTCGAGGACGAGTGCGGGCGGCCGGACGAGGGTCCGGTCGGCCGTGATGCGGGCCTGTTTCTGACCAGGTTCGTGCCCTTCCGGCACGCCCCACGCGCCGTCCGCGCCACGTCGGCGGTGGTCTGGGTGGCGTTCATCGTCTTCCCGCTGGTCAACGCGATCGGCAAGCACGGGTCCCCGGTCCAGCAGGCCCTGATCATCGCCGGGGCCACCGTGTTCGTCGCGGCCTACGTGATCATGGTGCTGACGTGGCAACTCCAGCCTCCGAACCGCCTGACCCTGTTCCTGTTCGTGGTTCTGCTGAGCGTGGCGTCTGCCCTAACGATCGGGCAGTCGTCCGGGTGGGGATTCCTGTTCACGTACTGCGCAGCCTGCACGGCGCTCGTCGCGGGCAGGCAGCTCGGGCTCTACGCCGTCGCGCTGACCACGGTACTCGCCGGCGTCACCTCCTCGCTTGGCGGCGCGGACGGGGGAACCGTGATCGGCTTCGTGGCGAGCTCCGCCGGGATCGGGATGTTGATGTTCGTGATGAGCGACCTGCGTCTGCGCAACCAGCAGCTGAGCGAAGCGCGGGCCGAGCTCGCGCAGATGGCCGTGTCGCAGGAGCGCGAACGCTTCGCCCGCGATCTGCACGACCTGCTGGGTCAGTCGCTCTCGGTCATCACCCTCAAGGCCGAGCTCGCCGGGCGCATGCTGACCGACCGTCCGGAACACGCGGCGCGCGAGATCGCCGAGCTCGAGGACGTCGCCCGCGGTGCACTTGGTGAGGTGCGCGAGGCGGTCAGCGGCTACCGCCAGCCGACGCTGGAGGGTGAGCTCGCCGGCGCCCGCATGGCGTTGTCGGCCGCCGGCATCGAGGCCGACGTCCAGGAGGCCCGGGTGCCACTGGACCCAAGCGTCGAGGCCGTGCTCGCGTGGGCGGTGCGGGAGGGGGCGACCAACGTGATCAGACACAGCCACGCCCGACACTGCAAGCTGCGCGTGACCGCCAGCCTGACTGACTCCGGCGTGGAGGTGATCGACGACGGTGCCGCCGCGGACACTGGTCCGCACCCGGGCGGGGTGAACGGCGCATCCACCAGCAATGGCGCCGGGGGCCACGGCCTGGCCGGTCTGGCCGAACGCGCCGAACTCCTGGGAGGGACGCTCCAAGCCGGTCCGGTGGGCGGCGGCGGCTACCGGCTCGCGGTGACGGTTCCGGTCCCCCGCGCGTGATCCGGGTCCTTCTGGCCGAGGACCAGACCATGGTGCGGGGCGCCCTGGCCAGCCTGCTCGACCTCGAGGCCGACATCGAGGTCGTGGCGCAGGTCTCTCGCGGAGACGAGGTGGTTGCCGCCGCCCGCGCATCGACACCTGACGTCGCCCTCCTCGACATCGAGATGCCCGGCGCCACGGGCCTCGACGCCGCCGACGCCCTCCGCACAGCGCTACCCGACTGCCGGGTTTTGATCTTGACCACGTTCGGGCGTCCGGGCTACCTGCGGCGCGCCATGGAGGGTGGCGCCGCCGGCTTCCTCCTGAAGGACGCTCCCGCCACGGAGCTTGCCGCGGCCATCCGCCGCGCCGTCGCGGGCGACCGAGTCGTCGACCCCGGTTTGGCGGCGGCCGCCCTCAGCCAGGGCGAGAGCCCGCTCACTCCCCGCGAGCACGAGGTGCTCGCCGCCTCGCGCGAGCACGCCACCGTCGCCGAGCTCGCCCGTGCCCTCTTCCTCTCCCCGGGCACAGTCCGCAACCACCTTTCCTCCGCGATGCAGAAGCTCGACGCCCGCAACCGGGCGGAGGCCGTACGCGTGGCCGAGGAGCGAGGGTGGCTTTAGCCCGGTGCGGGCCTGCGTCCGGCTGAGAGTGCGGCTGAGAGGACTCGAACCTCCAAGGGCTTTCGCCCACACGGACCTGAACCGTGCGCGTAGACCAATTCCGCCACAGCCGCGGGCAGGCCCAAAATTATCACGGCTCGAGCGCCCGGCCGGCCGTCGCGGTCTCGGCCACCGATCCGCAATCGGCCGCTATGTCCGCGCTGCGGAGCCTCCCCAGGGCCGCTACGCTGAAGACCCTCGCCGCTATCGTCTAGGGGACTAGGACGCCGCCCTCTCACGGCGGAAACCCGGGTTCGAATCCCGGTAGCGGTATCGCAGAAACC
>DATJUA010000152.1:0-10614 GCA_035502815.1 Solirubrobacteraceae bacterium | reverse complement strand
GAAGAACGCCTCCAGATCCGGGTCGGTCCGTCGGATAAGGCGCTGCTGGAGCGAGCCGCTGCCGCATCGCACTTGAATGTCTCCGCATTCGTCATTCAGGCCGCGGCGTCCAGAGCGGAGGAGGTTCTGGCCGAGCGCTCCAGCATCCGTCTCTCCGCCGAGGCGGCGACCGCATTCACCGAAGCGCTCGAGCGGCCTGCCGAGGTCAACGAACGGCTCGCGAGCGCGATGCGGCGCAAGCGCAAGTTCAGCTGGCTTGATTGAACTGCGGCGACCGGCGCCGCTCGACCCGCGCCGGCACGATCGCGACCAGTTCAACAGCGGCGAGCCGGTCCTCGATGAGTGGTTACGCCGCTACGCCGGCCAGAACCGGCGCCGAGACACGGCCGCGACCTGGGTGGTCACCGACGCAATGGATGTCGTGGTCGCCTATGCGAGCGTCTCGATGACAGCAATCGACCGCTCGGCCGCACCTGGCGTCCTGGCAAAGGGTGCACCCGACCCCATCCCAGCATTGCTCCTCGGTCGACTCGCGGTCGACCACCGCTACGCCGGTCTGAGGATCGGGACCGCGCTGGCGTTCCACGTCCTCGCGACGGCCGTCGAGCTAAACGAGAAGGCCGCATGCCGAGCGGTCGTGGTGACCGCCCTGAGCCAAACGGCTCGGACCTGGTGGGAACGACTCGGCTTTCATCCGTTCGATCCAAAGAAGCCCGACGAACTCGATCTCAATCTACTCACGTCCGAGATCGACGCCACCCTCCGACGCGCGCGCTAACGCGGACTCACCTGATGTCCGCGCTGCCCACGATCAAGAGGCGCGGGCCCGCCCATCATGCGCAGGCCTGCTCCTGAAATTCGGCAAGTCCTTCACAGGGCAGCGCCCGAGGTGTAGCGCGCACGCCAGCCACCGATCAGGCTGCCAGCGAAGCAGTAAGGCGCGGTCAGCCGACGCTGATCTCGACCTTGTTCGGATAGAACGCGACGTGGTCCTTGATGTCCGCGACTGCGTCGTAGGGTTGCTCGTAGGTCCAGATCACATTCTCGAGCTCGCCGTCGGCGGTCGAGAGGCTGTAGTAGGACGCGTCGCCTTTGTAAGGGCAGTAGGTCTCGTGGTCGGTAGGGCTGATCACGTCAGCGTCAACGTCCTGCAGCGGCAAGTATTGGACGGGTGGGTAGTTGGACTCGCGCAGCGTCAGCGCGCTGTCGGTCTCGGCGATCACCTTGCCCCCCGCCTTGACGACGACGTGCTTGCCAGTCGGCGCGACAGTGATCGGGTGGTCGGGGCCGGGGATCAGACGTTCCTTGGTGGACATGACTCTCCTTGGGATCGATTGCGACCTCAACTACCAGCATAGCTTCGGCCGCGATGTCGAAGCTCGACAGTCTCGCCGTGCTGCTTAAGCCCTGGTCCCCGCGCAAAGGGAGGCCGTCGCTATGCGCCAGCGAGATGCTCGTCGGAGCGGCAAAGGAGGTCTCCGCGGGAACGGATGGTCGCCAGCGCTCCCGGATCGTCACGACTTTGGAGCAGCCTCTGATCGACGGGGCGGCGCTTCTGGATCTCGTCCGCTCGAGAGGGCGGCGAGCTGGGTCCAACTGGCCCGAAGCGCCGATGGGTTTACGGGAGTCTGACCGCGGCGCGTGGCGGTCGGCTTGGATGGCTGGCTTCTATAGGATCGCAGTGGGTTTATGGAGATTCGTCTTGCCGGATCGGGGCGGCGCGCCCTGCGCGGGCGGGCGGAGGAGTGCGGCCTGTTGGATGGGTTGGTGGCTGATGTCCGCCGGGGGGAGGGCAGGTCCTTGGTGTTGCGCGGTGAGGCTGGGATCGGGAAGACGGCGCTACTCGAGTATCTGATCGAGTCAGCATCGAGCATGACCGTTGTGCGGGCGGTGGGGGTGGAGTCGGAGATGGAGCTGGCCTATGCGAGCCTGCATCAGTTGTGCGCGCCGCTGCTCGATCGGTTCGAGCGGCTCCCGGCTCCGCAACGCGATGCGTTGCGGGTCGTGTTCGGCGTGACCGAGGGGGCGGCGCCGGATCGGTTCCTGGTGGGCTTGGGGGTGCTAAGTCTGTTGTCGGAGGCTGCGGACGAGCGTCCGCTGTTGTGCGTCGTTGATGACGCGCAGTGGCTGGATCAGAGTTCGGCGCTGACGTTGGCGTTTGTGGCCCGTCGCCTGCTGGCCGAGCCGGTCGGGATCGTGTTCGCCGCGCGCGAGCCCGGCGAAGAGTTGCAATACGTCTCTGGGCTGGAGGTGCGCGGCCTGCGCAACGGCGACGCGCGTGCGCTGCTGGGGACTGCGGTGCGGTTCACCTTGGATGAGCGGGTGCGGGAGCGGATCGTCGCGGAGACGCACGGGAATCCGTTGGCGCTGCTGGAGCTGCCGCGGGGGCTGACGCCGAGTGAGTTGGCGCTCGGCTTTGGGCCGGTGGATCGGCACGCGCTTCCCGGGCGGATTCAGGAGAGCTTCACGCGCCGTGTCGCGGCGCTTCCTGAGGACGCGAGGCGTCTCCTGCTGCTCGCAGCGGCCGAGCCGGTTGGCGACCCGGTTCTGCTGTGGCGGGCGGCAGAGCAACTCGGCATCGAGGCAGGGGCCGCCGATCAAGCGGCGAACGAGGGTTTGCTGGCGATCGGGGAGCGGGTGGTATTCAGTCATCCGCTGGTGCGCTCGGCGGTGTATGGGTCGGCTGCGAGCGAGGATCGCCGGTCGGTGCATTTGGCGTTGGCGGAGGTGACCGATCGAGGAGTCGATCCGGACCGGCGAGTGTGGCATCTGGCCGCGGCGACGACGGGTCCCGATGAGGAGGTCGCCGCGGAGCTCGAGCGGTCGGCCAGCCGGGCGCAGGCTCGTGGTGGCGTGGCCGCCACGGCGGCGTTCCTGCAGCGGGCGGTCGCGCTGACTGAGGACCCAACCCGGCGTGCCAAGCGCGCGCTGGCCGCCGCGCAAGCGCATCTGCAGGCCGGTGCGTTCGACGCGGTCCGCGGACTGCTGGCGATGGCGGAGGCCGGTCCGGTCGACGCGTTCGAGCGCGCACTGATCGACCTGCTGCAGGCTCAGTTGGCATTCGCATCAAGCCGAGGCACCGAAGCTACACCGCTGTTGCTCGAAGCCGCCCGACGGCTCGAACCCTTGGATATATCGCTCGCCCGCGAGACGTACCTGGATGCATTCTCAGCGGCTCTGTTTGGCGCCCGGCTCAATGACAGCGTTGGGGTACCTGATGTCGCGGACGCCGCCCGCGCCGCGCCCCGCCAAACAGACATTGAGCCTAGGGCTACCGACCTCCTGCTCGACGCGCTCGTCGGTCTCGCCGATGATTTCGCCACGGCCGTACCGCTCTGCCGGCGAGCGTTGCAGAAACTCCGTGGGGAGACGATCTCGCCCCAGGAAAGGCTGCGGTGGTTGTGGCAGGGTTGCGTCGTCGCTCTCGAAGTGTGGGATGACGAGAGCGCGTTCGCGTTATCTGAACAGTCCGTTCGCGTTGCGCGGGAAACCGGCACGCTGAGTGAGCTGGCCCTCGCCCTCAGTGCGCGCGCCCCGGTTCTCGTTTTCTGTGGGGATTTCTCCGCCGCAGCCTCGACGATTGCAGAAACCGCATCGGTCGAGGAGATCACCGGGATCAGGTCGGCGCCCTACGGCGCATTGATCCTCGAGGCGTGGCGAGGCAAGACACCACATGCGACAGAGCTGATCGAGACGACGCTCCGCGAAGTCAGCGCCCGCGGCGAGGGCATCGGGATCGCCATCAGTGAGTATGCCCGAGCGGTCTTGTGCAACGGTTTGGGCAAGTATGAAGAGGGGTTCGTCGCCGCCCGATCCGCAAGCGAATACGAAGAAGTCGTCGCGGAGAACTGGGGCCTGAGCGAGCTGATCGAGCCGGCCACGCGGACGGGCCGGACAGATCTGGCAATGGACGCGCTGGATCGGCTGGCTAGCAAGGCGCGTGCAACCGGAGCCAGCTGGGCGCTTGGGATCGAGGCCCGATCACGAGCCTTGCTGAGCGAAGGCGAGTGTGCCGACGGCATTTTCCGCGAGGCGATCGACCATCTAGGCCGAACACGGGTACGCGCCGAGCTCGCCCGCACTCGTCTGCTGTACGGGGAGTGGCTGCGCCGCGAGAATCGTCGCGTCGATGCCCGCGCGCAGCTCCGCACCGCGCATGACCAGTTCACGTCGATGGGAATGGAGGCGTTCGCCGAGCGCGCACGTAATGAGCTGCTGGCGACCGGCCAGAACGTGCGCAAGCGGACGGTTGAGACCCGGGATGAGCTGACCGCACAGGAGCGGCAAATCGCGCTGTTCGCTCGAGATGGCATGTCGAACGGTGAGATCGGCGCTCGACTCTTTCTGAGCCAGCACACCGTGGCCTACCACCTCCGCAAGGTATTCTCCAAAATGGGGATCAACTCACGCCGAGAGCTAGCTGCCGCGCTCACGGGGTCCGAATCCGAGCTGGTCCAGGCCTGATCTCAAGCGTCAGGGAACGCTCGGGGGTGGGACTGCTGTAACCCCTCGCGCTCGAGCCAGCCGGAGCCGACTCCCGCCCTCTTGCAGTGGACGAGCAGCGAGCGTCAGAAACGGCGCCCGGCCGAGTATTGCTCGGGGCACGAGCCGAAGGCCCTGACATGCCCATCGCCAGGCTAAAGCAGGTCAAAGCCGTCCGAGGTTGCGCGGCGCAAGGAAAGGTGGTCTAGCCATGGCCGGGCGGGCGGCTACTGCTCGTTGGCTTACGTCCTTGGGGTCAGTGGTGGGAGAGCGCCGGCGCCGTTGCGCAGCGGCGGTGATGTGGGCGGGATGGGGTGGTTTGAGCGGATGAGGTCGTTGCGGTCGACGGCGGTTTTGATGCGGCGCAGGCGGCGGTAGGCCTGCTCGGTCCAGAAGGTCGCCGCGTCTTGCTGGGTCTCGGTGAAGTTCAGGTTCATGTGCCTCGCGGCCCAGGGCGCTAGCGCGGCCTTGACGGCCTGTACTTGGGTGCGCACGGGTGCCTCGAGCTCGGGCGTGGGCACCACGCCGACGGAGTACATCGAGTAGTCCGCGTCGATCGAGTCCAGGACACCGTGCTCGGGTCGCGTGCGGCGCAACTCGCCACCGAGGTGGCGCAGCTCGATCGACACGAGCGGGAACGGGGCGTGCGCGCCGGCCGCATCGACGAAGGCGTCGAGCGCGTTCGCCGGGAGACGGTCGACCATGAGACCGTCGGCGGCCGCCGGAACTGGTTGCTCGGGGTCCATGTGCAGATGGGTGAGCGCCGGCATCTGGACGGTGGTGATCGTGTCGTTGAGTGGTCCGAGGGCGCGCAGCGGCGCGAGTAGCTCGTCGGCGTGTGTCGGGTCGCCGAGGTGGTAGGCCTCGATGATCGCGAACGACTTGCCACGGACGGGTTCGGGGATCTCCGGGGTTGGTGGGAGATTCAGGAACCGACCGACGGTGGTCAGCTCGTCCGGCAGATCGCTGTGAGTCAGCTCCCGCCAGGCGTGCAGGACTTCAGGGCCACGCTCGATCGGGTACCACAGGATTCCCGCATACGCCTGCGCGAGCGGGAACAGCTCGAATTCGATCGCGGTGACGATGCCGAAGCTGCCGCCGCCGCCGCGGAGCGCCCAGAACAGGTCTGGCTCGTGGTCGCGGTCGGCGCGCACGAATCGGCCGTCGGCGGCCACGAGCTCGATCGCGCTTACGTGGTTGGCGGCCAAGCCGTATCTACGGCCGAGAAAGCTCAGCCCGCCCCCGAGCGTGTAGCCGACCACCCCGACGTCGGGCGAGGACCCCGGAAGCGCCGCGAGGCCATGCTGTGCTGCGGCCTCGACGACCTCGAGCCAAACGACTCCCGCCTCGACCCGGGCGGTCCTGCGGGCAGGATCGATCGAGACGCCGTGCATCCGCTCGGTCTTGAGCAGGATCGTGTCCTCGAGTGAGCCGAGCGGTCCCGCGCTGTGGCCGGTGCCCTGCGCCGCGACCCGCAGGCCCAACTCGCGGGCGCGGATAACAACGGCCGCGACATCGTGTGGCGACTCAGGGAACGCCACCGCCGCGGGTCGTTGATCGATCGCCAGGTTCCACGCTCGTCGGGCTTGATCGAAGCGCACATCCTCCGGGATCACGACCTTGCCTGGCAGAGCCGAAGTCAGCCGATTCGGCGAGCTGAGTTGCGTTTGATAGGCGGACATTTCACTCAAACTCGCTGATTTCCGAGACGGAGCGCCGGTCGCTGCTCGCATCGGTCACGAAAGTCCTGTCGCGACCAGACTGCGCCCAGGTCGTCCTCTCCCTGCTGGCATCCGAGAGGGTTCTCGACGTCACGCTCGGTCTCAGTCTCGCTGAGCGATTCGCGATTGACGGTCGCCCCACGGCGCACACCTGGTTGCAGCGGTTGCCGTTCAACGGCTATCTCTGGCAATGGCTACTTCAGCACACCCGCGCGGATGAACTCGATGCACTGCTTGAGGATGCCTACCGACTCCTCCCCCTAGCGGAGCTTGCCAGCGGACCCGAGGACAACCTCGGCCTCGGTCCGGACTACGCAGCAGATAGCGCACTGCAGGTCATCATCCAAGGCCTACAACGCTTTCCGGGTGCCGGATGGCCACTCGTCGCCGCGGCGCTCAACAACCCCGTTACCCGTAGCCGCAACGGGGCTCTACGGGTCCTCGATGCTTGGCCGACCGACGATTGGCCGGACGCGGCACGAGAAGCACTTGTTCAGGCTCGCGATGCGGAGCCAAGCGCAGACGTTCGACAGCGGATACAAGCGCTGCTCGACGATGGCAAGCTAACCGACGGCTTGTGAAGCGATGGCGGCTGCCATCTTCGCCGAGTGTGGTATCGAATTGCAGGGAGTTTGCGCCGCAGTAAGCCAAGGAACGCTCCCGTCGCCCCACGACTCAATGCCATCACGACCGCGACAGCTCGTCTCGCTCCAAAGGAAAGGAAAGCGAGTTCAGCTGCGGAGCCGGAATCTGCGGTTCAGCAAGAACCTGACCACAAAGTCGACGACACCCAGCGGGCCGCCGGCTGGCGCGACGTTGACGATTACCGCGACGGCCGTCGCGACACGCCTGCCGACGTCCGTTGTTTGACAATGTGCCCCGAGGGAGTCGACGCGCCAGCCAGGCTCCAGGTATCCGCGCCTTTCGAGGTTCTTCATCGAACGTCGGGCTCCGACCAGGCGCAACGCGAGTGCGTGTCGCAGCTTGTGCCGGGAAGCTCTGGGGCGCTCGGGAGGGACGCAGATAGCCGCCAGGACCAGGGCGTCGCGTGCTCCGAGCGTGGAGAGCTCGTTCTCGACCTCGGCGTTCAACTCGGTGCTGCCATTGGTCGACGCTGACGTGTCGCCTCTAGAAGGTGAAGGCTGATCCACACTTCAAGCATCGAACCGTCTCACGATTCGCTCGAGGGCTCCCGTTTTGATCGATTCGCCCGTCTCACTCGATCGACCTTCACCCTCCGAATCCGTGCTGTCTCCCGCCGCCTTGAGATGAAGTCTTCTTGTGTGTGGCCGACTACTCGAACGACCAACGTGGAGGGCGGGTAGTCGGCCACACACACCCCCACGAACCTTAGTGGCGGCGGGCGATGTCGGCTCTCAGGTCCTGCACGGCGTGCAGGACTTAGCGCAGGACTTCGCGCAGGACCGTGCAGACCTCATGCAAGCGACCGACCGGGCGGTATCGTGACGACTATGTCCCGACTCGATCGAATCACGTCGGACCCTGCGATCTGTCACGGCCAACCGACAATCAGGGGACTGCGCTACACCGTTGAGAGCATCCTCGAACTACTCTCGTCGGGCATGACACTCGACGAGGTACTCGCCGATTACCCGGATCTAGAGCGCGACGACATCCTCGCGGCTTTGGAGTTCGGTGCCCGCGCGGCGGGCGGCCGGGTTGTGCCGCTGTCCGCTGCGTGAGGTTCCTCGTCGACGCCCAGATGCCGGCGCGGCTCGCAGAGCTACTGGAGCGAGCGGGGCACGACGCGATGCATACGAGCGAGCTGCCGCGGGGCAATCGCTCGACCGACGCCGAGATCGTCCAGCGCGCGGACGCTGAGAACCGGGTCGTGGTCACCAAGGATCGCGACTTCCGAGACGGTCACCTGCTCCATGGATCGCCGCAACGGTTGCTCGTCGTTGCCACCGGCAACATCACCAACGATGCCCTCATGTCGCTCTTTCAGGTGCACCTCGACGAGATCGTCTCCGGCCTCGAAGAGGCCGGCCTCGTTGAGCTGACTCGGGATGCGTTGGCGCTCGGCCGACCCACCCAAGAAACGGACAGCTAATGCCCAGGCACGGAAGCTCAGGACTGTCGCCGGGGCCGAACGTAGACTCGCTCGCGGATGGAGAAGCGGTCACACGGTCAGATTCGGACGCATGACCGGAAGGACGGTCTGACCACTTATAGCCTCCGCGTCCGCGCCTATGGCCGGCGCGAGGTGGTCACACTCGGGACCGACGCCGACGGCTGGACGATGCGCAAGGCCGAGCGCGCCCTCGAGCAGATCCTCGCCGAGGTCCGGGTCGGCGTGTGGCGGCCGCCGAGCATGTCCGCCGGAGGCGAGGATCCGACCTTCCACGAATTCGCCTCGCGGTGGTGGTTCGCTCGCAAGTCGGAGCTGCGTCCGACAACGCAGGCCGACTACGAGTGGCGGCTGCGCAAGCACCTGCTGCCATTCTTCGCCGACTTCCGGGTTTCGGCGATCACGATCGCGCTGGTGGACGAGTACCGCAGTGAGAAGGTGATCGAGCGGGAGCGGATCACAGCCGCAGCCGCGGCTGGACGGCCGATCCGCGATCGGCGCGGACAGCGACGTGTAGCCCTCAGCAACGAGTCGATCAACAAGACCCTGGTTCTCCTCGCAAACATCCTCGATACCGCTGTCGAGCACGGCCTGCTCGCGAGCAACCCGGCGAGGGGGAGGCGACGGCGGCTGAAGGCCGATCGGCCGACTCGTCGCTTCCTCGAGGCAGACGAGCTCGCCGAGCTCCTCGCCGTCGCCGGCGAGCTCGATCGCTCCGCCCGATCCGACCAACGCATCGGCCGACGTCCGTTGATCGCGGTAATGGCGAAGTCGGGGCTTCGGGTGGGGGAGGTGTGCGCGCTCCGGTGGCGCTCCGTCGACCCGGCCCATCAGCGGCTCGCCGTCGAGCAAGCCAAGACGGCAGCGGGCATCCGCAAGGTCGACCTCAGCCTCGACCTGGTGGAGGAGCTGAACACGTGGCGCGCCGAGCGTAAGCCGGCCAGTGTCGACGAGTTCGTGTTCGCGACGGATAGCGGTCGTCCTCGCGACAAGGACAGCGTGCGAGAGCGCGTCCTTGTGCCGGTCGTCAATCGTGTCAACGAGATCCGCGAAGCTCGTGGGATCGCGCCGTTGCCAAAGATCACCCCGCACGCTCTGCGGCGGACGTACATCAGCCTCATGCTCGAAGCCGGCGCTCCATTGCCGTACGTGATGGACCAGGTGGGCCACGCCGACTCGAAGACGACGCTCGAGATCTACGCGCAGGTGCAGAAGCGGGTCTCGCGCAAGAACGTTCACGCAGCGTTCGACCGGTTGCTCACCGGCGCGGACAGCGGCGTGAGCACGGGTCGTGAGCTAACCCGTCAGCTCGACTGAGATCCAGGTCTCGCCATTTGCGAGATCGTCGTCGCCGGGGTATTCGGCGAGTCGGGCGACTAGCGCCTCGACGATCCTGCCGGTCGCGGCTCTGGTCGGTCGCAAGGTGCCGGGAAAGAAGATCATGCCGTGATGCCCTTCGCCACCCGGCGCGACGAGCTCGGCGTGCAGCGGGCGAAAGTCCCGGACGTTGGCTGTCACGACGGTCCGCTTCTCTGTCCGCGCGAGCGCGATGACGTCGGGATCAGGCAGCGATTGCCACTCGTCGCGCTCCTTAATCGCGACGACGTCATGCCCACGGGCCCGTAGCTCCTCGGCCACGAGTGGGGAGAACATCTCGTCGAGGAGCAGCTTCAACGCTTGAGCGCTTGCTGCCCGGCCAGCCAGGCCTCGTAAGCAGCTTCGCCCTCACGTGCGTTGAGATCGATCCATTCATCGATCTCGTCCCGATAGGCCCCGTAGTAGGCGACTGCCGCCTGGATCAGGCCGAGCGGGATCTGGAGATACTCGGCCGCTTCCCGCTCATCGCCGTCGTTGTCTCGGACGACCCAGATGGCCTCCCAGACATCGAGCCCCGTACCCAAGAGCCGGGGACGACGGCCGGCGGGCCCATCCACGAATCGGATCAGCGGATGCTCGTCGGTGCGAAGGCCCTCTTCAACGTAGCGCTGAGCGAGCGTCCGTGGCGCGATGTTGCGGCTACGCGCTCGGGCGCCTAGGCGGTCTAGGGTCGCGTCCGGCAGGCGAAGGCTGAGCGGTTGGGACATGTAGCGCAGTGTAGCGCTCTCCACTACATGAAACGTGGCACTAACCACCGCGAACGTGGCACTTTGGCCGCCCTTTAGTACCACGTTTCGTGGGTCGCCGAAGGCTTACTGGGCCACGCACTGGGCCACTGAGGCCCCGGGCCCAAAGCAGCGAGAGATCACTCAGACAAGAAATCCCTGCAAATCGATATGGGCACGGCTGGGCTTGAACCAGCGACCTCTCGCGTGTGAAGCG
>DATJUA010000151.1:0-31336 GCA_035502815.1 Solirubrobacteraceae bacterium | reverse complement strand
TCCGGCAGGACTTCTTCCTCGACGTCCCGTAACCGGGGTGTTACGCCGGGGCGAGTACAACACGTCGGGTGCCGGCTCGATCACACCTGGTGAGCCGTCGGCAAGCGATGGCCGTCGCGGTCGCCTTCGGCGCGCTGGTGCTCGCCGGCTGCGGGTCGTCGGGTACGTCCAGGACCTCCGGGTCAAAAACCGCGTCCGCGCTTGCGTCGAAGGGGATCGAATATTCGGACTGCATGCGTTCGAACGGGGTGCCGAACTTCCCGGATCCCACCACCTCCGGGGGCGGCGTCAGCTTCCGAGTCCAGTCCGGCTCTGGGGTCAACCCGGCATCGCCATCGTTCCAGGCGGCTCAGAAGACTTGCGGCAAGCTGCTCCCGGGCGGCGGCCCCGGATCCGGGAGACCATCGGCGGCCGACCAGGCGCAGATGCTGGCGATCTCGAAGTGCATGCGCGCACACGGCGTCAGCGGTTTCCCCGATCCGACGACGACGCCGCCGAGCAGCCCCACCGGTAACAGCATGGTGGTCGGGCACAACGGTGTCTTCCTCGCGGTGCCGAGCTCGGTCAATCTCCAGTCGCCTGCGGCGAAACAGGCCGAGATCGCGTGCCACTTCGGCGGCCCGGTCGGTCAACCCGCGGGCAACGCCGGCTGAGGTCAGGAGTTTGCGCACGCGTTCGACGCGGCAATGAACTTCGGCGACTGTGAGTTGATGGTCGAGGGCACGGTGAATCCGCCGCCGGGAAGTGGGTCGGGGAAGTCACTCACGCCGTGCGCACGCATGCACTCGGCCTGCCTGAGCTGCGCCGCGATCGACTGCTTGGGCTTAGCCTGCGCCAGTTCCGCCTGCACGGTCCGGCAGGCGCGCTGGGCGGACTGAAACGCCGGCGATCGCTTGTCGACCTGGCCGGCGCTTGCCGAGGTGGCGTTCGGCGTCGGGTCGGGGAGGGTGGGCACGCCATGCGAGCGCATGCACGCCGCGAACTCCAGGGCGACGGCGGTGCGTGTCGCCGCGGTCCTGGTCGTCGACTCACTCGACGATCCGCACGCGCTGATCGCCACCGCGCAGCACGTGAAGGCAACGGGAATCACACGGCCGTGGGACCACACGCTGTCGGCAGGTTACGTCTCGCCGGGTTACACCCGGGTAACGGCGTTTCGCGCTAGGACGCTAGGGCGCTAGGGCGCTAGGAGCCGACGGGCTCGAGCGTCGGCTCTAGGTGCGGGACGGGACGAGCCCGGCGCACGCCGACCTGGTTGGCGGCCATGTAGGTGATCAACGCGGCGAGCACGAGCGCGAGTGAGATGGCGACCGGGCCCTGGCCGAGGTTCAGGCCGTGCATGGAGCGAGGCTGATCGAACCAGTCGGCGAAGGAGGCGCCCAGCGGGCGAGTGAGCGTGTAGGCGAACCAGAACGCGAGGACGGGGTTCATGCGCCGGGTGGTGTAGCCAACAAGCGGCACCAGGATCAACGCTCCAAACAGCAGCGCCGAGGGGAAGAAGCCGATGTTGAGGCTCGTGGCGGTGAAGTCGCCGCCGGCGGTGCCGAGCGCGAACGTCGCGAGCACCGTCAACCAGTAGAAGTTCTCGCGCCGGCGGGTGTAGATGCTGTGAATCGAGAGCGTTCCCTCGCTGCGGTACCAGGCGATCAGCACGGCCGCGAGCACGACGGCATAGAAGGCGGTGGAGGCGAAGTAGGGGATGCCGAGGCCGACGTGCAATGCGTCGGCAGCCGAGGTGCCGAACACCGCGACCGCCGTGACCACCGACCAGTAGCGCCACGTGCTGTACCGGTCGGTGCGGTACTGCCAACGGAGCACGAGGCCGAGCGCGATCAGCATGATCGGCACCGCGATTGCTGGTCCGAGCCAGGAGTTCATGAAGTCGGAGACGGCCTCGCCCATCGCCGTCCCGACGATCTTGGTGGCCCAGAACCACGCGGTGATCTCGGGGACCTTGGCCTGCGCCCGGTCGGGGACCTTGGCCTGCGTCGGGGGGTCAGAGGCCCGGGCGGGTTGGTTCGCGGTTGTGCTCATGGTCGGCTAGTTCCTCGTCTGGCTGCGGACAGGCCCGCCGCCGCAGCGACGTTTGGCTCAACTTGCAGGCGAACCCCGGATTCGCCGACCCCCGTGAAGGACGGTAGGGAGCGAGGCTGTGAGCTTCATAAACGCTTGATGAGGAGATCCGCATGTGGGTCGGCTCTCCATAAAGGGCGACTGAGATTACACATATTTGTGTTATCTCAGTCCTATGTGGTATAACTGCCTCATGCCGCGCGATGAAGAGATCACCTTCGCCGACCACGCCGGTCGGTTCTACGCCCGCCGCTACGGCTTTCCGCCGATGGTTGGACGGGTGCTGGGCTACCTGCTCGTCTGCGAGCCTCCCGAGCAGTCGATCGCAGAGCTGAGCGAGGCACTACTGGCCAGCCGCAGCGCGATCGCCGGCGCGCTGGCCGTGTTGGAGCGTCTCCATACGATCCAGCGCTCGCGGGCGGCCGGCGAGCGGATGGACCGCGTCCGCCTGGACTACACCTCCGCGGAAGCCCGGGGGTTCGATATCACCGAATACCAGGAGCTCGGGGAGCTCGCTCGAGAAGGTCTCGAGGTGCTCAAGGACGCACCGGCCGAGCGCCGGACCGATGCGCTCTGGATGGCTGCGTTCGCGGACTTCCTGGTCGAGCGGATCCAGACCCTCCAGAAGGAATGGGAAGCGCACCGCGACGCCCTCCGGGCCCGGGGCGAGCTACCGGGCTAGGGATCAGAGCGATGCAAGCCGGAGCTGCGATCGCCGCCAGTGGCCTGGGCAAGTCATTTGACGAGAAGGTCGTCCTGGACGGAATCGACTTGACCGTGCCGGCAGGCACGGTGTTCGCCCTGCTCGGGCCAAATGGCGCCGGCAAGACGACGATGGTGAACATCTTCGTCACGCTGCTGGCGCCGGACGCTGGGCAGGTACAGATCGCCGGCCACGACCTGGTGAGCGATCCCGAGGGCGTGCGCAGCGCGATCGGCGTGACCGGCCAGTTCTCAGCCGTCGACACGCTGCTGACCGGGGAGGAGAACCTGCGGCTGATCGCCGATCTGCGCCACCTCGGTCGGGTGCAAGGCCGGCGTCGCGTCGGCGGGCTGCTCGAGCGCTTCGAGCTGACCGACGCGGCGGACAAGCCGGTGTCGACGTATTCGGGCGGGATGAAGCGCCGCCTCGACCTGGCGATGACGCTGCTCGGCGATCCCCAGCTCATCTTCCTCGACGAACCAACCACGGGGCTCGACCCGCGCAGCCGCCGCGACATGTGGGACCTGATCGGCGAGCTGGTGAGCGCCGGGGTCACGATCTTCCTGACCACGCAGTATCTGGAGGAGGCCGATCGCCTGGCCGACCGCATCGCCGTGCTTGACCACGGTCGGCTCGTCGCCGAGGGAACCCCGGACGAGCTCAAGCGGCGCGTGCCCGGTGGCCACATCGGCCTGCACTTCGTCGACCCCGAGACGACCCAGTCGGCCGCTCACGTTCTGGGCGTCGAGCCCCGTAACGCGGGGAGCGCGATGCTGGAGCTCGCGGGCGACGGATCACCGGCCTCGCTGCGCGCGCTGCTCGATCGCCTTGGAGACGCCGGGATCGACCCCGATCGCCTTTCGATCCACGACGCCGATCTCGACGACGTGTTCCTCGCCCTCACCGGCCATCACGCCGCCGACCCGGAGCCGCAAACATGACATCGCTCGCCTACACGCTCACCGATTCGCGCACGATGCTGCGCAGGCAGCTCAAGCACCTCCTGCGCTACCCGTCGATGACCGTGCTGCTCGTCGGCATGCCCGTCGTGTTCCTGCTGCTGTTCGTCTTCGTGTTCGGCGGTCAGCTCGGCGCCGGGCTGCACGACGCCTACGGCGCCGGCCGCAGTAGCCGCGACGCCTACCTGAACTACGTCGTGCCCGGCATCCTGCTGATGACGGTCGGGGTGGCCGCTAACGGCACCGCCATATTGGTGGCGATGGACATGACCGGCGGGATCGTCGCTCGCTTTCGCACCATGTCCATCGCCCGCGCCTCCGTGCTGGCCGGTCACGTTCTCGGCAGCGTCATCCAGGCGCTCGTCGGCGTCGTCGTGGTGACGGTCATCGCGCTCGCGATCGGGTTCCGCCCTACGGGAAGCCCGCTTGACTGGTTGGCCGCGTTCGCGACTCTGGCGCTGTTTGCCAACGCGCTGGCCTGGTTGTCGACCGCGCTCGGTCTCGCCGCCGGAAGCGTCGAGACGGCGAGTAACACCCCGATGTTCCTGACCCTGCTGCCCTTCCTGAGTAGCGGCTTCGTCACGATCGCGTCCTTGCCCGTCGGGCTGCGCCAATTCGCTCGCTACCAACCATTCACCCCCGTCGCCGACACGGTGCGGGGCCTGCTGTTCGGCGCCACGCCCAGCGCCTCCACCGTCATCGGGGCCATTGCCTGGAGCCTGGGGATCACGCTCGCGTGTTATCTGTGGGCACGACGCCTGTATGACCGTCGACCGATGACGTGAGCATGGGAACATGCGCCCGTGCCGCATGTCGCCGTTTCGAACTTGGCCTACGCCCACCCGGGCGGTGACCTGCTCTTCTCGGAGGTCTCGTTCCGAGTCTCGCCGGGACAACACGTGGGCCTGGTCGGGAGCAACGGGGTCGGCAAGAGCACGCTCCTGAAGATCCTCGTCGGCGCGCTCCCGCCGGACGAGGGCGAATACGCCGTCGGCGGCCTGCTCGGCTACATGCCTCAAGACGTCGGCGTCGCCGACGGCCACCAGACCGTCCGGGCGCTTCTGTTGTCGTTGGCGCCACGGGCCGTGCGGCTCGCGGGCGAGCGCATGCTGGCGCTCGAGGCAGAACTCGAACGAGGGGATCCGTCGGCGGGCATGAAACTCGGCGAGGCGATAGCCGATTGGTCCGCGCTCGGCGGGTATGAGCTCGAGGGCGAGTGGGACGTGGCGTGCCGGCGCATCGTCGGCGCACCGTTTGCCGAGGTTGCGCAGCGGCCCGCGCGGACGCTGTCGGGCGGTGAGCGCAAGCAGCTCGTGCTCGACGTCCTGTTTGCCTGCGACGCCGACGTGCTCCTGCTCGACGAGCCCGACAACTTCCTCGACATCCCGGCCAAGCTGGCACTGGAGCGCCGAGTGCAGGCGTGCAAGAAGACGGTCGTGATGATCTCCCACGACCGCGAGGTGCTGGCCGGCGCGGTGGGGACGATCGTGACGCTGGAGGGCAACGGCGCGTGGGTGCACGGCGGCTCATATGCCACCTATGCGCAGGCGCGCGAGGATCGCCAGCGCCGGCTCGGGGACGCCGTGAAGCGCTGGCACGAGGAGGAGCGGCGGCTGTTTCGCCTGATGAAGACGTTCAAGGAGCGCGCTCGCTATGCCCCGGACTGGGCCAAGCGGGCCGACGCGATGGAGTCGCGGTGGCGCCGCTTCCGAGCCGGTGGTCCGCCGCCGTCGCCGGTGTCCGACCAGGCGATCGCGGTGCGGATCCGGGGCGGCGACTCGGCGCGGATCGTGCTCGACCTGCGCTCGCTCGGGATCGCGGGATTGGTGGCGCCGTTCTCGGAGGAGGTCCACTTCGGTGAGCGCGTCGGTGTGATCGGGCCGAATGGATCGGGCAAGAGCGCGCTCCTGCACGTGCTCACCGGCCAGAGAGCCGCCGACAGCGGGGAGCTCCGGATCGGCCCCAGAGTGTCAACCGGGTTTTTCACCCAACTCCAGTCACGCGCCGACTTCGCTGGTCGCGGCGTTCTCGAGATCGTGCTGGCGCGGCGTGGCGAGATGCGTGTGGCGATGGCCGCGCTGGCGCGCTACGGCCTGGCCGACGCCGCCCGCCGCCAGTACGACGTGCTCAGCGGGGGAGAGAAGGCGCGACTCGAGGTACTGATACTGGAGCTCGAGGGCCACAACCTGCTGCTGCTCGACGAACCGACGGACAACTTGGACACCGATTCCGCTGAAGCCCTCGAAAAGGCGCTCGACAGCTTCGAGGGCACGGTCGTGGCCGTATCCCACGATCGCGCGTTCCTCCGTCGCATGGACAGGTTCTTGATGGTCCTTCACGACGGCGGCGTGCTGGCATTCCCGGCGTACGACTCGGCACTCGAGGCGCTTCTCGATCCCGAGCACGCCTCCGAGATCCGCCTGGCCAAGCTCCTGTAGGTTTCAGCCCGCCTGGACGATCGCGTGGCGGTTGCCGTCGAGATCGCCGAAGGCGAACATCGCGGGCACACCCGGCCAGCGCAGTATCTCGCCCACGTCGACGCCGCGAGCTTCAAGCTCAGCGTGGACCGCGGCCGCGTCGGCCGTCGTAAACCGGATCCCGGTCTCGATCCCGGTCGGCAGCCCCGGTCGCGCCGGCACCAGCGCGATCGTGACCGAGGCGTTCGGTGGCGCGACTTCGATCCACCGGCCGCCGAACTGGGGCAGCGGTACGTCCCGGATCGGCTGGAACCCGAGCGTGTCGCGATAGAACGCGAGCGCCCGATCCTGGTCGGAGACCGGTACGCCGATCGTCATCACGTCGTCAATTAGCCGAGTCATCGCTCCACCAGCTCCTCGAGCGCGACGAGCCCGTCGCGCCAGTAGGTCTTGAACCGCGCCGCGGCGTGCGAGTCGGGTAGCCGGCGATGCTCGACCGCCACCGTGCTCTTGTCCTGTGCCCGCGCCACGAACGTGACGTTGACGCGGGTCGAGCCGTCGGCCCAATCAAAGCGCGCCGACTTCGGCCTGGTCGCCGTCCGCTCGGTGAGCTGAGCATCGGGGAGCCAGCGCTCGCGCACCGACGGATCGACGAACGCGTCGTACAGACGCTCGGCACCCACCGCGAAGGTCTTCGACGCGTTTATGGCGAACCCATCGTCCTTCTCGCCTTCCTCGCGCAGCCCCCGAGTCAACTCGTAGCTCGCGACGATCGTCTGGACATTCCAAGCCAGCGGCGCCGTCCCCTGCCGCTCGGCCAGCCATCGGGCGATCTCCCGATGCGAGCGGTCCGCCGCGCCCCACTCGTCGAGCAACGCGAACCACTCCTCCCAGCCGCGCCCGGTGCGCCGGCGGATGTTCTCGTCGGAGGTCTTGAGCGTCGGAACGGCCGCGGGCTCGGCGGCCTGGGCGCGGAGCAGCATCGCACGCGCCGCCGTGTAGCTCTCTCCGGTCTTCTCCATGCGGACGCGTACCAGACGCTTGAACGATTTGTGCTCGGTCACTTCAGGTGTCCTTTCGAACAGGCGCGGCCCCGCGACTCACGCTCACGGCGCCCCGCCGGAAAGGGCAGCGAACCAACCGGCTTCCCGAGGGCACGAGCCCCCTTTGCCCCCGCTTGCGCCGGCGGCGTGAGCGCCGAAATCGGGGGTTGGGCGCGGGACGGCGCCTGCGATCTCTGTATTTCTAACCGCTAAGACTGACAGACGCGAGAAAACTCATCGCGCGTCCTAACGTGAGTCTCGACGTGACGTGCCGCAGCTTCGCATCGACCAAGGAGAGCCCGAATGTCCGCTGAACCGACTGCCGACCGCCGCGTACGACGGCTCAACGATGGAAACGAGCTGCCGCTGCTTGGCCTCGGGGTCTGGCAGGTGCCGAACGGCCCCGAGTGCGTGAACGCGGTGCGCTGGGCGCTCGAGCTCGGTTACCGGCACATCGATACCGCGCAGGCCTACGGCAACGAGGAGAGCGTCGGCCAGGGTCTGCGCGAGAGTGGCGTCCCGCGCGAGGAGATCTTCCTCACGACCAAGTTCTTTCCCCGCCACCGCGACCCCGTCGCCGAGGCCGAGAACAGCCTGCGCCGGCTGGGGGTCGACCAGGTCGACCTGTACATCATCCATTGGCCTCAGGGCGGCCCGACCTGGGCCTGGCCCGGGATGGAGCAGGCGCGTGAGCGCGGCTACGCCCGCTCGATCGGCGTCTCGAACTTCGACGTCGAGGAGCTCGAGCGGGTCAGCTCGGCGGGAAGCGTTGTCCCCGCCGTCAACCAGGTGCAGTTCAACCCGTTCGCCTACCGGCGCGCGTTACTGGAGGACTGCGATCAGCGTGGTGTGGTGCTCGAGGCCTACAGCCCGCTCGGGACCGGTCGGCACCTGGGCGACAAGACGATCGCCCGGATCGCCGAAACGGTGGGGCGCACGCCGGCCCAGGTGCTGCTGCGCTGGTGCGTCCAGCGCGATCTCCCGGTACTCCCCAAGTCGACGCATCGCGACCGCATCGCAGAGAACGCGCAGATCTTCGACTTCGAGCTGTCCGACGAGGACATCGCGGCACTCGACGCCCTGGATCGCACGCACGGCACGGGACGCGCCCAGGAGCGCAAGTGGTGGTGAACGGCGCGGAGGTTTAGGCTTCGGTCATGGACGAGAAACACGCACGCAAGCTGCTTGGCAAAGAGAGGACGCGGATCGAGGCCGCGCTGGCCGAACTCGGAGCCGATGGACCGTTGGAAAGCGACACCCGGCTCGAGCCCGGCGACGAGGACGACGAAGACCTCTACCAGGACGAATTCGACGAGGGCCGGCGCCAGGAGCTCGCGACCGCGATGGCCGCGCTCGAGCGCGCCGAGGCCCGGCTCGAGGCCGGCACGTACGGGCTGTCGGTCGAGAGCGGCGAACCGATCCCGGACGGGCGGCTCGAGGCACTTCCCACGGCCGAACGGACGGTCGAGGAGGAATCGCGCTACCGGCGGACATGACGCTCTCGCGAGAGATGCTCGAGGCCTCGCCGCTGGCCTCCGAGCTCCCGGTCGAGGCCGTGGCCGCCGCGATTGACGCGAGCTTGGCGTGTCAGCAGTCGTGCGCGTCGTGCGCCGATTCGGACCTGGCCGAGGAGGACGTCGCGGCGATGGCACGCTGCGTCGCGCTGTGTGTGGCCTGCGCCGACGTGTGCACGACGACGGCGCGAGTCCTGTCCCGGCGCTTTGCCGCCAACCATCGCGTCACCCACCACATCCTGCGTGCCTGCGTGCTGGCGTGCTCGGATTGCGCCGAGGAGTGCGAGCGCCACGCCGCCCATCACCGTCACTGCGCGCTCTGCGCGAAAACGTGCCGGGCCTGCGTGAGCGCATGCCAGGGGCTGCTGACAGCGGAGGAATTCGCTGCGCTCGAGAACCTCGCCGGCGCGTAGCCGAGCCGCCATCCGATGGCTGCCCGGCTGGCCTGTGAGCCGTCTGCGCGATTCAGCCTACGTCGTTGAGCGTCCCGCAATCGGGGCACTCGATGAACACCCCGAACAGCTGCCCCTCGCTGACCCCTTCGGCCAGCGCGATCGAGCAGCCTCCGCATAGGAGGCGGTCGGGGCCGTCACCGCTGTAGGCGAGCTTTCCCTTCGGCGGAGCGTGGATGATCGCGCTCGACCGAGGGGCTTCCTCGACGACGGTTAGTGTCTTGTCGGCCATGGCGCAACGCTATCCGACGAGGCCGGCACCGAGCAAGCCGGCTACGGAAGGTGGACGTCGTGGTGCTCGCGGGCGAACCGCCGCTCGTCCTCGGTCAGCTTCGAAGCGTCAACGGGGGTCACGAGCGACCAGTGTCTCCCGACCGGGCAGCGTTGAAAGCGCCAGGCCACCAGCCGCAACGACTTGACGGACGCACCCGGGATCCAGAGGGTCGTGAACAGATGTCCCGCGCGGCACCGGACGACGACGTTTCCGCCGAGCCGGCGGGCGCGCAGCCACAGTCCGGCGGTCTCCACGAGCATTGCTCCGGCGACGATGATGCCGGCGCGACGCCGGCGCGCTCCATCCTTACCAGTGGGCGCCATGACGGTCCTCCCCCAATTTGGTTCTCGTTCGCGGGAACGTTATCAGAAATGATAACGAATTCCCCGCGCGGACCAGGCGCGGCCACGACCCCGAGCTGGATGCGTTCCTGATCGCCGACGCCATGCGGCCGGTCCAGGCCCAGGCCGGGTTCACGGTGTGGCCTAACTACAGCTTCGCCGACCGGCCGTGGATGGACGCCTTCCTGGTCCCGGGGGGATTCGGCACCCGCCAGGAGATGCACAACCGCCGCCTGCACGAGTTCATCGCCTCGCAGCCCGAGGAGTGCCTGCTCACGAGCGTGTGCACCGGCTCCTGGGTCTACGCGCGCATGGGAATGCTCGACGGGCTGCCCGCGACCAACCGCAAAGAGCCCGATCGACTCGAGTCCGGCCCGTCGGGCAAGGTGCCGATCGACCGTCTGGCCGAGCTCGCGCCGGCCTGCCGCGTCAGCCGGGGCCGGGTCGTCGACGCCGGACGGATCGTGACCGCGGGCGGCATCACTTCGGGGATGGAGATGGGCCTGCACCTCCTCCGCCGGGCCGGCTACGCCGAAGAGTTCGTTTCCGAGGTGGCGCGGGTCATGGAGTACACGGCCGCGTATGACGTCTACCGCGACGACATCGAGACGCTGGACGGCGCCCGGGCTCGATGAGCCACGGTGCGCTATCGACGGTCAGTGAGGCATCGCGGAGCGCGCATGAGCGCGCTCACATGAAGCCCGGCGCGGGTAGTAGGCTCGCACCACGCCGCCACATGGCATACGACCTGGTCATCGACATCGAGAACACTCCGGGAGCGCTGGCGCAGGTCGCGGCCGCGATCAGCGACGCCGGGGTGAACCTCGCGGCGGCCACGTGTATCGGAGCGGGCGATCGGGCCGAGCTGCACATCCTCGTTCCGCATCCGGGGGCGGCGAAGCACTCGCTGGGCATCTCGCACCTGGCGGTGTCGCGCGAGCGGGAGGTCGTCGTGGTCGATGTCGAGGATCGTCCTGGAGTGCTGGCCGACCTGACGCGTAAGATCGCTAAGGCGGGCGTCGACCTCGATCTGGTGTATGTGGCCACGCGGAATCGCGTGGTGTTCGGGTCGACCAACCTCTCTGCCCTGCGAGCGGCCGTGGGAGAGGCGAGCTGAAGCACTGGGAGGGACGGGCGGGAGGTAGTGTGGGACGGGCGGGTCATCTGAGCCTCGAGCTCCGGCGAATCGGCGACACGACGGTCGTATCGGCGCTGGGCGACATCGATCTGTCGACGGTAGGTCAGGCCGCTGACGCGATGAATGCTGCGCGGGAGGCGCCCGGGTCGGTGTTCCTCGACCTGCGCGAGGTCGGGTTCATGGACACGTCGGGCCTGCGACTGGTGATCGAGGAGCAGCGGCGGGCCGAGGAGTATGGCTACCGCTTCGCCGTCTTTCCCGGGCCGCCGAAGGTGCAGCGTCTGTTCGAGATAGCCGGGCTGGCCGGCGACGAGCGGCTGTTCGCTGACCCGTCGTGGCTGTTGGCGGGCGGTGAAGGCGGTTGAGCGCGGGGAACGAAGGTGACCGGTTCGCGCTGCTCGCCTCGGTCGACGAGATAACCGACGGCAGGGTCCTGTTAGGCGAGACGGTGGCCCGCCTGCTCGAGTACGTCGTGCCCGCCTTCGCCGATGTCGCGACGCTGGACACGATCTCGCCCCGGGGCGTGTTTCGTCGCATCGGGTCCCGAGTTGAGGGCCCAGGGCGGGAAGCGCTCGAAGCGGGCCTGCTGCGGCGCCGTCCCGTCCCCGAGGCGCCAGTCGGACTGCCGGCGGCGCTGGCCAGCGGAGAGAGCCAGCTGATCGAGCGGGTGACGGACGAGCACCTGCGGGCGATTGCCGCAAACGAGGCGGACTTCGAGTTGTTGCGGGCGCTCGAGCTGCGCTCGGTGCTGGATGTTCCACTCCTGGCACGAGGGCGCATCGTGGGTGCACTGGCCTGCGGCGTCGGCACCTCCGGTCGCGACTACGGTCCTGAGGACCTGCGCTTCGCCGAGCTTCTGTCCGGTCGGCTTGCGCTGGCGTTGGACAACGCCGGCCTGTCGGCGGCGATCACCGGACTCGAGCAGCGCTTCGAGACGACGCTGACCAACCTGGCCGAGGCGGTGATCGTCCGCGACCCGGCCGCGCGAATCGTGTTCGCCAATGCCGCTGCGGCGCGCCTGCTCGGGGTCGCCACCGCCGAGGAGATAACCGACGCCGTACCGGGGTCGCTGATGGCTCTCTATGACGTGTTCGACGAGCGGGGCCGACGCCTTGACCTGGCTGACCTTCCCTCGGCGATCGCTGCCCGCGGTGAGGACGCCACGCCGCTGCTCGTCCGCAACGTGGTCCGCGCCACCGGCGAGCAGCGCTGGTTGCTGCACAAGGCGACCCCGGTGCTCGCGCCCGACGGCTCGCTGGCGATGGTCGTCAGCGTGATCGAGGACCTGACCGAGGTCAAGCGCGCTGAGCTGGCTCAGCGGCTACTGGCCGAGGCCGGGCAGGTCCTGTCCTCCTCACTCGACTACCACCAGAGCCTGCAACGGGTGTCGGAGCTCACGGTCTCGGGGTTCGCCGACCGCTGCCACGTGCTTCTCCGGGGCGATGACGACGGGCTAGAGGAGGTCGCGGTGGCGCACGCCGAGTCGGTGGTCACGGCCGAGGAGGATGACCTGGGCGTCGCGGCCGAGGCGGTCGAGCTGGCCGAGGCGCGCCTGGCGGGGCGGGTGATCGCTGTGCCGCTGGCGCTCGCCGGCCAGGCGCCGATCGGCGCGGTGTTCCTGGCCATGGCGCAGTCGGGCCGGACGTTCGACGAGAGCGACTTGGTGCTCGCGCGAGAGCTCGGTCAGCGCGCCGCTATCGCGGTCGAGAACGCGCGCCTGTACAGCGAGCGCTCGCAGATTGCCGCGACGCTCCAACGCAGCCTGCTCCCACCCGAGCTGCCGTCGATCCCCGGCCTGCGACTTGCCGGCGCTTACCAGGCGGCGGGCGAGCAAAACGAGGTCGGCGGTGATTTCTACGACGCGTTCGAGGTCCGCGGTGGCTGGATGGTGGTGGTTGGTGACGTCGCCGGTCGCGGGCCCGCGGCGGCCGCGCTCACGTCGCTGTCGCGCTACACGCTGCGAACCGCGGGCAGGCTGCTGGGCGACCCGGTGGCCACGCTCGAACAGCTGAATGCCGCGCTGCGCGAGCGACCGGGGCTGTCGCTGGTCAGCGTGTGCTGTGCGCTGTTGCACGACGTCGACGCCGATGTCAAATGTGATGTCGTGCTGGCCGGGCATCCCCCGGCCTTTCACATACGCGAGGGCAGGCCCGAGCCCGCCGGCGTGTTCGCCCCATTCCTGGGCGCCTACGAGCGAGGCGACTGGGCTCCGGTCACGCTCGAGCTCCAGCCCGGCGACCAACTGGTCCTGTACACCGACGGAGTCATCGACACCGTCGGCGAGCACGACCGCTTCGGCGAGGATCGTCTGGCCGGCGTGCTGCGCGGCAGCACTGGCGCCGCCGACGCGGTGGCCCGGATCGACGCGGCCGTGCACAGCTTCGCGCGCGGTCCGCAGGTCGACGACATCGCCGTGATTGTGGTGGAGCGGCTCGATCTCGGTTCGGAGAGCTCGGCCGCGCCCGGCGCCGTCCTGGACTGATCGATGGCGGGGGCGAGCTCGAGGAGGTGTTGGTCGACGCGTGGCTGTGTCAGGCGCCCAAGCGCCTGGCCAAAGCAGTTTCTCCAGGAGCGCTAGCTACTTCCTCGCCCGGTGGTGTCGCGCGTTGCGCGCACGACGCCGGGCTGTGCGCTCTCGACGTTTATGCCGCCGAGAGCGCCGATGCGACTGGCTCGCGCCCGCGCGCCCGGAGGGGCGCCGGGCGCCGGTCAAGGGGTTGGGCAGGTCTGTTCGTAGGCGCAGTCGTTGAACGACTGACCATCGGAGGCGAGCGCGGACGGCGTAGCCTCGTTGACTACGCCGGGCGACAGATCGATGGTCGTCGGATCTCCCTCGGCGATCGTGTGGGTGACGCCGCCCGCGGTGTACGTCGATGTCGGCCCGAAGGCGACCGTTCCGACGTTCGCCAGCACGGTCTGGGCGACGAGCGTGGGCGCCTCGAGGATCCACTCGCCCGACGACTCCGAAGAGGTGTAGGTGACGTCCTTGCTCCACGTCCACTTGCCGGCATCGCTCATCGAGATGCTCCAGGTGTCGCCGGAGACCAGGCTGATGTTCACGGTGATGTCGTCGCCCGGGGTGACGGTGCAGTTGGAATCGCCGGTGCAGTCGGTCAGCTGCGTCTCGCTCGCCGGCAGCAGCTCGTACCAGGCGTAGTACTGGTCACCGAGCAGCGGATTGCTCGGCGTCGACTGCTCGGCCGTGCCGGCCTGGATCAGGTCGCTCGTGCTGTAGCCGCCAATCCCCGTCCAGGTGGCCGCCTCGCCGGGTGGGTCCAGGCCGGCGGACGGGACGACGAACGTCGAGGACACGGCGGTGATGTTGTCCGTGCTCGGGGTCACGGCGTAGCCGGACCAGTTGAGGCTGTCCGTCGTGCCGCCGTGAATCGGAAGCACCTGGCCCTTGTGGGCAGGGATCAGCGCGCCGAGCCCATGTGTGGCGGCCGCGCGTGATCTGGCCGTGGCGTGGGCCTTGGCGCCGGCGGCGCTCGCTCCGACGAGCATGGCGATGGACATGATCGCGACGGTCACGGTGGTGCCGGCGGCTCTGCGCATGAATATTCCTCCGGTGGCGCGGCGAGGGGGACCCTGCCTGGATCGGACTGCCTTCAGTACATACCCACGCGCGGGCCAATCACAAACCGGCATGTCGGGCAGCTTCGTGTGCTCCATTAGGGTGGGGGGCGATGGTGTCCTCCCGGCTTTGGATCTGTCCCGCCTGTGGCGCGAACTACCCGCCGTCTGCCGCGCCACCCGAGCGCTGTCCGCTGTGCGAGGACGAGCGCCAGTGGGTGCCGCCCAGCGGACAGGCATGGACGACGATGACGGAGCTCGAGCGGACCGGTCATCACTCCGAGGTGCGCGAGCACGAGCCCGGACTGCTCGGGATCGGCGTCCAGCCCGGAGATGTCGGCGTGGGACAGCGCGCGCTGCTCGTCTGCACAACCGGCGGAAACCTTCTCTGGGATCCGCCCCCGTTCATCGACGGCGCGGCGATCGACGCCGTCCGGGACGCCGGCGGCCTCGCCGCGGTCAGCTCGAGCCATCCGCACATGTACGGCGCGATCGTCGAATGGAGCCACGCGTTCGACGCCGAGATCCTGCTTGCGGAGGCCGACCAGCGCTGGCTGATGCGCCCCGATCCGGCGGTCCGTGTGTGGTCGGGGAGCCACGAGGCCGTGCCCGGCGTGACGCTCGTGCAGTGCGGCGGCCATTTCCCCGGCAGCACGGCGGCGCACTGGGCCGCCGGCGCGGACGGGCGCGGCGCGCTGCTGGTCGGCGACACGATATTCGTCACGCCCGGCGCCGACCGGGTGTCGTTCATCTGGAGCGCACCCAACCGGCTGCCGCTCCCCGAGCGCGCCGTTCGCCACCTCGTCGACTCCCTCTCGCCCTACGAGTTCGACCGCATCTACGGCGGCTGGTGGCGGCCGGTGATCGACGGCGACGCCAAGGGGATCGTTGAGCGCTCGGCGGAGCGCTACATCGAGCTGGTGCGCGGCGAGGTCGCGCCGAGGCGATAGACCGCGAGGGCGTTCTCCCGCATGATCAGCCCCACCGCGGCGCGGGCGTCGTCCTCGGGCATCAATGCCGGCAGGACCTCGGCCAGCGCCTCGCGCCACCACGTCGAGGCGAGCAGAAATAGCTCCGGCGTACGTGACGCGTCGGACGCGTACAGGAGCTTCGACACCGGCGCGAGCTCGAGCGCCTCGGACAGCGCGGCGGCGGGCCGGGCCACGTGGGGGATGGTCAGCGAGACGTCGAAGAAGACATTTCCGTACACGTGCGCCAGCCAGCCCGCCTCACGCACGAACGGATAGCAGTGCAGGAGCACGAACGTGGTGGCGCCGAAGCGCTCGATCAGCGGCTTCAGCAGCCCCGGTCGCGCCGCCGGCAGCAGCAGGTCGGAGTCGCCAAAGCCGGTGTGAACCTGGACGGGGAGCGGATCGCCCGTCTCCTGGTTGGCTTCGAGCGCGGCGAGCAGCACGTGGCCCACCGCCGTTCCCTCCAGGCGGTCGGCCCGTGCCGGCGGCGGGAGCGCGTCGAGGTCGAGGCCGCCGCGGTAGGCGACGATGGTCTTGAGCGCGACGTAGCCGCGGGCGCGCGCGCTCGCCACCGCCTCGCGCAGGGCGTCGAGCTGGTCGACGCCCACCGTCTCGGCCACGTGCTCGATCCGCATGATCGGGTGCGCCTCGCACCCGGCCAGCTCGCCCAGCTCCCGCCAGCTCGTGCCGAGCCCCGGCGGCGGAAACCCCTCGTCGACGAGCAGCCGCTCGGTGTTCGTCGCGCGGAGCAGCCCCGACGCATACGCGTCAGGGTCGGTGGCCAGACGCCGCGCGTATACGGCTGCCTCGCTCGGCTCGCACCCCAGGTGCTCGGCGAGCAGCCGGATCGCACGCCGGTAGGTCACGGCGCTGGCCACGTGCGGCCACTGGCGGGGGTCCGGACTCTCGGAGAACAGGCCCCGGAACTCGTCCAGGTCCGCGGGGGGCGCGCGCAAGATCCCGTGCGCGTGATGGTCGACCGCAGGGGTCCGGCTCAATACTTCTCGAAGTGACCCTGCTGCTCGAATGCCGGGTCTCCCGCGGAGTACGTGTTCCACTCCGACCGGCGCACGGCCAGGTACGAAGCGGCCAGTTCGGGACCGAGTGCACCGAGCAGGACGTCGTCGGCGTCGAGCGCGTCGAGCGCCTCGGCCTGGCTCGACGGCATTCGCTCGACGCCGGCCGCGACACGCTGCTCCTCGCTGAGGGTCGCCGGATCGACCTCGACCGGCTCGGGTGGTTCGAGCTCTCTGGCCAGCCCGTCGAGCCCGGCGGCGATCAGCCCCCCGAGCGCCAGATAGGGATTGCAGCTGGCGTCAGACGCCTTCAGCTCGGCGTTGGTCGAGGCCTCCTCGAAACCATCAAAAGGGGACGGGATCCGGACCGGGGCCTCGCGGTTGTCGTGCCCCCAGCAAACGAACGCGCCGGCCCAGAACTGCGGCACGATCCGGTGGTAGGAGTTGAAGCTGGGCGCGGTCAGCGCGCACAGCGCCGGCAGATGGGCGAGCACGCCGGCGATGAAATGCCGCGCCGTGTCTGACAGGGCGTCCGGGCGCGATCCGTCGTAGAACCGGTTGCTCCGCGCACGGTCCCACAGCGAGAAGTGGATGTGACAGCCGTTGCCGGCGTTGTCCGGCCAGGGCTTGGGGGCGAGCGAGGCGATCAACCCGCGCCGGTTGGCCACGGCCCGGATCGTCTCGCGCACGAGCAGCTGCTCGTCGGCGGCCTGGACCGCCGGCGCGTGTCCGGTGGAGATCTCCTGCTGGCCGTGGCCGAGCTCGGCGTAGTACTGCTCGAGCGGGATGCGCTGAGCTTCCAGCGCGCCGGCGAGGTCGTCGATGCAGTCCTGGGCGGCGTTCATCCCGATCGTCGAAAAGCACAGGGCAGAGTCGATCGGAACGTAGGCGTCCTCGAAAACGGTGGCCAGCGAGAACTCGTTCTCGAACGCGGCACGCAACCCCAATCCCTGTCGCGCCAGCGCTCCCTCCATCCGCTTGAGGAACGAGCGCTGGCAGGCCGGAGCGGGCGTTCCGTCCAGGCGCATGTGATCGGTCAGCACGGCGCCGGTGCGGGGGGCGTAGGGGAGGACGCGGAACGTGTCGAGGTCCGGCAGCAGCCGGACCTCGCCGACCGGCCCCATGCCGGGCACCGGCTGGAGCTGATCGAGCGAGTTCATGGCCTGCATGGCGACGGTGAGTCCGATGCCGGCGCTGAGCCGCTCGGCCAGACCGTGGCGCCCCGATGCCTTGGCCCGGATCGTGCCGTCGTTACCGCACCACAGGAACCTGACGAGGCGAAGCCCCACGTCATCCGCGGTCGCGACGACGTCGTCCGCCGTCACGCCGCTTCCCCGAGAAGCTCGGCGCGGACCAGAGCGGCCCCGGCGCTGAGCGCACGGAGCTTGGCGAACGCGCGCTCGCGCGGGAGGTACTTCATGCCGCAGTCGGGCGCTGGGACGAGCCGCTCGGCCGGCACGTGGCGCAGCGCCGCCCGGATCCGCGCCGCGACGATGTCCGCGCTCTCGACCTCCGGGTCGCCGAGGTCGAGCACGCCGAGCACGATCACCTTGGGGCTCAGCTCAGCCAGCTGTCCGAGGTCCAGCCTGGGCTGGGCCGCCTCGACCGAGATCTGCTGGGCGATGCCGTCGCTCAGCTCGCCGAGGAAGTCGTACCGGTGGGCATGCTTGTCGCGCACGAGCGCGGCGTAGCCGAAGCAGAGATGCACCGCGGTGGTCGCGGTCAGCCCCGCGAGCGCGCGGTCGATCGCGGCCACCGCGATCCGTCTGGCCGCCTCGGGGTCGTTGCGCAGCCACGGCTCGTCGAGCTGAATCACGTCCGCCCCGGCCGCCTCGAGCGCCCGCGCCTCGGCGTTGACCGCGGCGGCCAGGTCCATCACCAACTCGTCGGGGTCGTCGTAGGCCTCGTTGCTCGCCTGCTGGGCCATCGTGAACGGCCCGGGCAGGGTGATCTTGGTGGCACGGTTGGTGTGGGCGCGCAAGAACTCGACGTCGCGCACCTCGACCGGGCTGCGCCAGCGCACCGGCCCCACGATCCGCGGGACCGTACGCGGTTCTCCGCGCGTGCCGGATCGGATGGTGGCGGGACTGTCCGCGTCTATGCCTTCGAGCGCGGTGGCGAAGCGATTCGAGTAGCTCTCGCGGCGGATCTCTCCGTCGGTGATCGTGTCGATCCCGGCGCGCTCCATGTCGCGGATGGCCACCACCGTGGCATCGTCCTGGGCCTCGTCGAGGTGCTGCTCAGGGATCCGCCAAGCCTGGCTGACGCGTACGCGCGGGACCGAATGTGAGCCGAGCGCCTCGCGGTCGATCAGCCACTCCGGCTGGGGGTAGCTTCCAACCACCGTGCTCGACAGGGGCCGCTCCGACACGCTCGGCGCGACGATAACCGAGAATCTGCTCATGAGCACTGACGAGCAGGCGGCGGTCGCGATCGTCACCGGCGCGGGGTCGGGGATCGGGCGAGTGGTATCCCAGCGCCTGGCCGGCGCGGGATATCGGCTGGCGCTGGCGGGCCGTCACCGCGAGTCGCTCGAGGCAACCCGGGCTTCGCTACCGGCGCAGCCCGAGTCATTTGTGGTGCCGACCGACGTGACTCGGCCCGAAAGCGTCGACGCGCTGTTCGACGCGGTCGTAACCCGCGCCGGCCGGGTCGACGTGCTGATCAACAACGCCGGCGTGTTCGGGCCTCCGGCGCCGGTGCAGGACGTCGCGCACCCCGACTGGTCCGTGGTTGTGCAAACCAACCTGACCGGCGCGTTCCTGTGCGCGCAGGCCGCGTTTCGCCAGATGATCCGCCAGCGGCCGCAGGGAGGGCGGATCGTCAACAACGGCTCGCTTTCGGCCCATGTTCCCCGGCCGAACGCGGTCGCCTACACCGCGACCAAGCACGGCGTCACCGGGCTGACCAAGGCACTCGCGCTCGAGGGGCGCCGGCACGGGATCGCCTGTGGCCAGATCGACATCGGCAACGCGGCGACCGACATGACCAAGCAGCTCGAGGTGGGTGCGCTCCAGGCCGACGGGTCGGTCCTCGGTGAGCCGACGATGTCGGCCGAGGACGTCGCCGACGCGGTCTTGTACATGGTCCGCCTACCGCTCAGCGCCAACGTCCTGTCGATGACCGTGATGGCCTCGGAGATGCCGTTCGTGGGGCGTGGCTGACGCGTTCCTGAACTCGGTCAAGTTGCTCCCGCCTCGTGACGGACAGCCGCGCGCGGGCTACCCGTGGACGCTTGCGGCGATCGCGCCGCTCGCCCGCGGACTCGAACTACACCCGCGCGTCACCTACCTGATCGGCGAGAACGGCAGCGTGAGCCCCGGCGATATGCTCGGGGCGCCAGGTGACCGCAGACCGGACGAGAGGAGAGGCGATGGAAGCGACGACCACGCGCACGCCGCAGGAGGTGTTCGGGCATCACGCCGACGTGCTGATTGCCGGGGACCTCGAGGGGATCGTGGCCGACTACTCCGACGACGCCGTATTCATCACGCCCGACGGAGTGCTCCGCGGTAAGGACGGTGTCCGTCAGGCGTTCACCAAGCTGCTGTCGGACCTCCCGAGCGCCGAGTGGCAGGTCCCGACGACGATCTTCGAGGGCGACGTCCTCTTCATCGAGTGGAACGCGAAGTCCGAGAAGACGCAGGCGCTCGACGGGATCGACACGTTCGTGTTCCGGGACGGCCTGATCCGCGTCCAGACCGTGCGCTACACGCTCACGCCGCGATGAACTAGTGCACTAGCCGGGAGCGCCAAAGCTCCTGAAACCTTTCGTCAACCGGCGAAGGGTTGGTTGAAGCTGCGCATAGCGGGTACTAAGCCCGGCAGTCATGACGCTTGCCGCCATCAGCATCGTCGAGCGCGACCCTCGGATGCAGCCTGGCGCCTACATCACGGACGGGATCGACCTGTACGAGGTGACGGGCATGCAGCGCGGACCGGGCGTGATGGGAATGTCGACGGTGCGGATCATGGTCGAGAACTGCCGCAACATGCGGTGTCTGGAGTTCCTCCCGGACAAGATCCGAACCGTGTTTGAACTGGTCAGGGCGGCGCCGATCGGCCTGTGCCCGGACGTAGTCGACGACATTCCCTGGGATCCGGGCGTTTCCGAGCCGCGCGCCGCGTAGAAGCGACGATCGGCTTCTAGCCCCCGGCCGGGATCAGGATCCCCCGCCCCTGCAACCGCCCGCCGTCGAGATCGGCCATCGCGTCGTTGATCGCGTCGAGCGGATACGTGCTCGTGTGCAGCGTGACCTGGCCCTGGGCGGTGAGCGTCATCAGCTCCTCCAGATCGGTGTACGTCCCGACCAGGTTCCCGATGAACGAGATCTCGCGCGAGATCACGTCGATCGTCGGGATGTCGATGTTCTCGCCGTAGCCGATCACGTAGTAGAAGCCGCCGTCGCGCACCATCGCGATGCCGTCCTCGATCGCGCCCTTCTCGCCGACGAAGTCGATGATCGCCTCGGCGCCGAACCCGTCGGTCATCTCCTTGACCGTCTCGACGTGCTTGGAGCCGTCGACCTTGACGGTCTGGTCGGCGCCCATCTCGCCGGCCAGCGCGAGCGCCTGCTCGGACGGATCGACCACGACGACCGTGGCCGAGGTCATCGCCTTCAGGCACTGAATGCCGATGTGACCGAGGCCGCCGGCGCCGATCACGACCGCGGTGGTGCCGGGCTCGAGTACCGGGATCGCCTTCTTGACCGCGTGGATCGCGGTCAGGCCGGCGTCGGCCAGCGCCGCGATGTCCTTGGGCTCGAGCGAGGGGTCGAGCTTGACCACCGAGCGGGCCGAGGTCTGGAGGAAGTCGGCGAACCCACCGTCGCGGTTGATGCCCGGGAACGACCCGTTGACGCAGTGCATGTCGTCACCGCGCCGGCACGGGCTGCACAGCCCGCACGTGATGAACGGGTGGACGATCACCGTGTCGCCCGGTTGCACGTTCGTCACGGCTGAGCCGACCTCGTGGATCCAGCCCGCGTTCTCGTGTCCGGGCGTGTACGGGAGCTTGACCTGTGACTTCTCCGCCCACTGACCCTCCTGGATGTGCAGGTCGGTCCGGCACAGCCCGGCCGCGCCGATCCGCACGATCACGTCGAGCGGCCCGACGATCTTGGGCTCGTCCACCTCGTCGAGCTTGAGCGCATCGTGGTAGGCATGCAGCCTCGCCGCCTTCATGTCAGGACCTCCTCGGGATCGTCGATCGCCACGCCGTGGCGTACTTGGAGAAGCGAACGGCAGATGCCCCCGTTGACCTCGAGGCTCATTCGCACGAGACGGGCCGTACGCAACCAGCGCTTCAGTTCCGAGGGCGCTACCGGCTCGCCGCTCGGCAGCACAAACGCCGCCGAGCTCGGGTCGTCCGCCAGGCCCAACCGGCGGCGGAGCTCGACGCACCGCCGGGCGTCGGGGTGGTCCTCGGGCAGGTCCTCGAGGCGCCGCCCGGTGATCCGCTCGGGGCTCTCGCCCCGCGCGAGCAGCGCCTCGCACAGGCGCGACTGGCGGCCGATCAGGGCCTTGCGCAGAAACAGATCGCGCAGCGCGTCGAGGTCGTCGTCGACGGTCTCGCCCGGGAACGCGCCGGTGAAGCCCTCGCCGCGATCGAGCGCGGCGTTGATCTCGGCGCCCGTGTAGTGGTCCTCGAGCTTGATCGTGACAGCGCGGACGTCGGGCAGCCGGCGCACCACCTGGCGCGCGTCGGCGGCCATGAGGAAGGCGAAGTTCGGCGCGCACTGGGGCGTGGGCAGCCGCAGCACGACCTCGACCTCGCCGTCGGAGCTCACGTGGCACGAGCTCACGAACCCGAGCCTCGTGATCGGCTCATCGAGTTCGGGGTCGTAAACCTCGGCGAGCGCGCCGATCACGCTCGCCGTCGTCGTCTCGATCGCGCTCATGCCGACTCGACGAGCTGCGCGTCCTCCTTCGCCGCGGGGGCGCCGCCGTTCTTCAGCTGAAGCTCGGCCGGCACCTCGATGTCGTACAGCTTCGCCGCGTTGAGCCCCATGATCTTCTTCTTGGTCTCGGTCGTGGGGTGCGGGTAATCCGAGTACTCCTCGGTGTCGGGCATCGTCCAGTCGACGAACCCCTCGACCTGCCACTTCGGCTCCCAGATGCCGTAGTCGCTCGAGAACAGCATCTTGTCCTCGCCGACCCAGAACAGCAACTCGCCCATGACCTTGTTGAAGAACCGCGGGCGGGCGTGCATCAGTCCCCCGATCACCACGGCCAGGCCGGCGTACACGTTCGGCTCCTGCGTGGCCATGAAGCAGAAGTCCTCGATCCGCGGCAGGCCCACGTGCTCGACGATGAAGTTGAGCTCCGGGTTGCTCGTCGCGGCGACGTCGATGTCCTTGACGTCGAACGCGTCCTTGTCGAGTGGCCAGATCGTCGGCCCCTTGTGGGCGTGGACGTTCTTGATCCCGAGCTCCTTGCACTTGTCGAGGAACATCTGCGCCTCGGGATCAGTCAGCTTCCAGCCGCGCGAGCCCTTGTACCACTCGGCGGTGTAGACCTTGACGCCCTTGAGGTTGTAGCGCTTGGCGTCCTCCTCGAGCTGCTTGAGCCCCGCCTCGCCCTCGCGCGGGTCGAACCGGCCGTTGACGATCAGCTTGTCGGGGTACTTCTCGGCCATCGTCGCGTTGCGCTGCGCTGTATTGAAGCCGTCCGTGTACCACTCCTTCAGATAGGTCGACTGGAACACGCCGACGTCGACGTGGCCCTCCTCGAACACGTCGTGCACGAAGTCCTCCTCGGAGTACTTCATGAACTTCTCGAGCGGCCAGTGCGTCTCCGCGGGCCCGAGGCCCATGTAGGCGTGGAAGCACTCGATCCATCCCTTGGCGTACTGCTCCTGCCCCTTCACCCAGTTCGCGGGACTCGCGTCCCAGAAGTGGAGGTGGGAATCGACGACGAAGTACTTCTCCCCATTCTTCTCGTACATGCCCTCTCCTATCTGACGGTGGTGGCGCCACTCTACTCCCGCCAAGGAGGCGCGTTCAGTAACTGCCCAACACCCCGTCCGAAGCCGGCGGGCGCAGGTCAGTCGTCGGGATCCTGCGGAGTAGGGAAGTCCTTGTCGATCAGCTCGATCCGGTAGCCGTCGGGGTCGGCGACGAAGCAGATACGGCCGATCTCGGGGCGGCCGCCAGGCGGGTAGGGCGGCCGCTCGGGCTCGATCCCCTCGCCGGCCAGCTTCGCGAGCAGCGCGTCCAGGTCCTCGACCACGAGCGCCATGTGGTTGTAGCCGTCCCCCAGGTCGTAGGCCTCCTCGCGGCCGCGGTTGACGGTGAGCTCCAGCGTGTCGCCGTCGCCCGGGAGGCCCATGTAGATGTTGTAGGCGGTTTCGAAGTTGAGCCGTCCCCGGCGCTCGAACCCGAGCAAGCCATAGAACCGCTCGGAGGCCTTCGGGTCGCGCACCCGGACGCAGGTGTGGACGTATCGCATCGGCGCCAATCTACCGGCGGGCGCGTGTCAGCGCGAGGCGGTACCGGCGGGCGCGTGTCAGCGCGAGGCCGGCGACGCACCCGGTGGGCACCTCGCCTTCCTCGCGCCATTGACACCCGGCCGGGCGGACGGAACGCCCCGCCGAGCTTCGAGCACCCGTTACCCCGGGACGCTCCCGCCTAACGCTGCGGCTCGGCGGGCCTTTGTCGTCGGCCCTCCGGCTCGTGTGGATGCACGCTGCCGCGCCGTGGGGAGCACACTGATAGCGCTCGTGGTGGCGCCGTCGCTCGTCGCGGCCTCGACACTCGTGGCGCGCCGCGAACGGCACCCTCCTGGGGCTGGCCTCGCTCGCAGCCTTCTCGATCGCCACGGCGGCGGCCGTGGTTGTTCAGGCTCTCACGCCTTGCTCTGTCCACTCGCTGCTGCGCCGCCACAACTCGCTCGCGAGGTCGGCCGTGGCCACTGCAGCGGGCTCTTCGGGCTCGCAGTCGTCGTAGTAGAGGCCGCTTTGTCGCGCCGTCTCCTCGGACGTCGCGCAGTACAGCGACGTCTTCGCGCCCTGTTCGGGTGAGTCCATGCGCAGCTTCATCAGCGCTCGCGCCGGCCACGGAACCCGGCGCCAGATGTCCGAGGCGATCACGCCCGGATGCAGCGAGTAGGTCGTGACGCCCGATCCGTCCAGGCGTCTCGCCAGCTCCCGGGCGTGCAGGACGTTTGCGAGCTTCGACACCGAGTACTCGCGCATGCCGGTGATCGTGCGCGTCGGGCGCTGGACGGCTTCCCAGTCGATCCCGGGGGCGCCGTAGTGGGCCGCGCTCGCGACGCTTACGACCCGGGCCGGCGCGCTGGCACGGAGCCGATCGAGCAGCAGGTTCGTCAGCAGGAACGGGCCGACGTGGTTGGTCCCGAACATTCGCTCGAAGCCGCTCGCGGTCATCCCGCGCGTGCCGGCTACGCCGGCGTTGTTGATCAGGACGTGAAGCGGCTCATCGGCGGCCATGAACTCCTCGGCGCATTGCCTGACCGAGCCAAGGTCGCCCAGGTCGAGCGAGAGGAGGGTCAGATTCCGATTGCCGGTCTGCCCGGAGATCTCCGCGATCGTCCGGCGCCCGTTCTCCTGCGAGCGGCAGGCGAGATACAGGCGCGCGCCGCGGCTCGCGAGCGCCCGCGCGGTCTCCTTGCCGATACCCGTGTTGGCGCCGGTGATCAGGAAAGTTCTACCGCCGGGGTCTCCCATGTCGCCCGCATGCTAGGCAGCAACAGTGCCCCGAGCGCCGATAGGAGTGCCCAGCCGCACAGAATCAGGATCGTGGTCGTCCCCGAGAAGTGCTGGAGGGCGAGCCCGACGGCCAGCGGTCCGGCCCAGCCCAGCGACTGGGACAGCGCGCCGGCGGCCGCGTGGACCCGGCCCTGCATGTGCTCGGGCGCGAGCGTTCCACGCAGGCCCTCGATCTGAGAGTTGGCGAGCGGGGCCGGGACCTCGATCAGCGCCACGATCACGGCGGTGAACAACGTCCCCTGCTCGATCAGCAGCAGTGGCATCAGCAGCGCCGTGACGCAGATGTCGAAGCGAACGGCCACCCGTGCTGAGATCCCCTCGGCGAATCTCGACCCCGCCACCAAGCCGCCGAGCAGCCCCCCGGCGGCGATCATCGCGAACATCACCCCGACCAGCTCCGAGGAGGCGCCGTGACGCTTGGCCAACACGACCAGCATCAGATACAGCGCGCGCCAGGTCGGGTTGGCCGCGGCCGTGAGCAGCGAGCACGTCCGCAGCAGCGGCTGGCGCCATAACCACCGGAGCCCCGAGGTGAACTCCGCGGCCAGATTGCCTCGCTGATCGGTGCGCTCCACCTGAAACTTGGCGCGGGTGAGCAGCTTCGCCGCGGCGGAGAAGGCATAGGAGACAGCGTCGGCCAGAAACGGCAGTGCCCGGGTGATCGCGAACAGCAGCCCGCCCACCGGCGGCCCGAGGACGCTGCCGGCGTAGAAAACCGACTCGGTCTGGGCCACCGCGGCTGACAGCTGCTCGGGCGCCACCAGCCGGCGCAGTACGCCGCGCTCGGTGACGAACGAGACGGTCATCAGGGAGCCGTCGATGAACGCCACGGCCGCGATCGCGCCGTAGGCCACGTGCCCGCCGAATACCGCGATCGCCAGCGCGGCCAGCGCGACGGCGCGGATCGCGTCGCACAGGAGCATCAGGCGTTTGCGGTCGAAGTGGTCCGCGAGCATGCCGGCCGGGAGCGCCAGCAGCGGCAGCGGCAGCGTCGCGGCGAGTCCAACCACGCCTGCCTTGGCCGGCGAGTGCGTAAGCGCGAGGACGAGCAGCGGATAGGCGACGGTCGAGATCTGCGAGCCGAGCTCGGACACGCCCTGACCTGCCCATACGAGCATGTAGTCGCGATTGCGACGCAGTGACTTATCCAGTGCCATAGGCCCGCACCGTATATCGGGCGTCGCGACCCTGCGGTCAAGCACGGACGCCGTCATGCCGATTAATCCAACATGAGCATGACGCGGCGCAACGACGTGGCCCTGATCGGGATCGTGCTGCTCGCGTGCGGCATCGCCGCGCTGTCGATGGGCTCGGGCATCGCCGAGCGCCTGTTGCTGTCCGTCGGCCTGTGGCTCGGCGCGGGCGCGGCGTTTGCTAGGGCGCGGCGCTAGCCGTCGTCTCCGGCGTCGCCACCTTGCGCAGCTCCATCCGGGCTATCGAGCGCTTGTGCACCTCGTCGGGTCCGTCGGCCAGTCGCAGCGTTCGCAGGTGGGCGTACATGCTGGCGAGCGGGAAGTCGTCCGAGACGCCACCGCCGCCGTGGACCTGGATCGCCCGGTCGATCACCTTCAAGGCCACATTGGGAGCGGCCACCTTGATCGCGGCGATCTCCGTGCGGGCGTGCTTGTTGCCCGCGGTGTCCATCAGCCAGGCGGCCTTTAGCGTGAGCAGCCGGGCCATGTCGATCTCGATCCGGGATTCGGCGATCCAGTCCTGAACGTTGGCCCGCTCGGCGATCGGCTGGCCGAAGGTGACGCGAGAAGCGGCGCGGGCACACATCAGCTCGAGCGCGCGCTCGGCGGCGCCGATCGTGCGCATGCAGTGGTGGATGCGGCCCGGGCCCAGGCGGGCCTGAGCGATGAGAAAGCCGTGGCCCTCTTCGCTGACCAGGTTCGAGGCGGGAACCCGCACGTCCTCGAACGTGAGCTCGGCATGGCCCTCCTGGTCGATGTAGCCGAACACCGGCAGGTTGCGGACGACCGTCACGCCGGGCGTGTCCTTGGGCACGAGGATCATCGACTGCTGCTTGAACGTCGGCCCGTCCGGATCGGTCTTGCCCATCACGATCAGGATCTTGCAGCGCTCGCGCATCGCACCCGAGATCCACCACTTGCAGCCGTTCAGCACGTAGTCGTCGCCGTCACGCTCGATCCGCAGCTCGATGTTGGTGGCATCCGAGCTCGCCACCGCCGGCTCGGTCATCGCGAACGCGGAGCGGATCTCCCCTTCGAGCAGCGGTACCAGCCAGCGCTCCTTCTGCTCCGGGGAACCGAACAGGTTGAGTACCTCCATGTTCCCGGTGTCCGGGGCGGCGCAGTTGCACGCTTCGGGGGCGATGTGGCTGCGGCCCATGATCTCGGCCAGCGGTGCATATTCGGAGTTGCTCAGGCCCGGGACGTCGACGCCCTGGGTCGGCTCGGGCAGAAACAGGTTCCAGAGGCCAAGCTCCCGCGCGCGCTCCTTGAGCTCCTCCATGATCGGAGGGTGGGAGTGCGGATCGCCGGACTCGAGCAGCTGCTCGTGGTAGACGGGCTCGGCCGGATAGATGTGCTCGTCCATGAACGCGAGCAGGCGCTCGCGAAGGTCCTGGCAGCGATCTGAGAACGCGAAGTCCACTGGACTTCGAACAGTACCGTCGCTACGACAGCATCGCCGAGACGATCGTCGAGAAGCGGCCCATGTCGATCGGCTTGGAGACGACCGCGTCGCAGCCCGCCGCGAGCGCGCGCTCCTCGTCTGACTTCAACACGGCCGCGGTGCAGGCGACGATCGGGATCGAGGCGGTGCGTGGCTCGGACTTCAGCTTCCGGGTCAGGTCCAGGCCGCTGCCGTCGGGCAGGTTCAAGTCGAGCACGATCAGCGCGGGCTCCTCCTCGGCGAGCGCCTGCTCAGCGGCTGCGAGCGAATCGGCGGCGCGCACCTCGCGGCCCTCGAGTTCAAGCAGTCGCTCGAGCAGCCGGAGGTTGAAGTCGTGGTCGTCGACGATCAGTACGCGTCCCTCCATGACGCTCTAATCGTCGCCCCGAGGCGCGGGCTTGACTCGGGCTTGCAGGATTTATGGAGGGTTAGCGACTTCCGTGAGCTCATCGCGCGTCGGCGGCCAGACTTCGCGCACGCGAGCCAGCGCCTCGGCCGCGCGGGTCTTGTCGTACTCGCGACCGGCCGCCTCGAGGTCGGTCAGTGCCCTCAACAATTGATGCGCGCCGAGCACCATCGCGTCGTTGCGGCAGCGGTGGGCGGCGCGGGTCACGCGGTCGAGGTCGCCAGCGGTCATCGCGGACTCGATCTCGTCGGTGGCCTCGGTCATGCTGGCCAGCATCGGCGCGACGATGGACGGGACGTCCGGCCCCATCACGCCCTCGAGGCGGATGACCTGCTCGAGGTCGTAGTAAGAGCTCACGGCAGGCCGATCGGGGCCCGCAGCACCTCGTCGGGTATCCCGAATGCATCCACGAGCGCCTCGGCGTCGCCTCGGATCTCGTCGCACAGGCGGTTGACCTCTCGGGTGACCGCCTTGCACCGCGGCCCCGTGAGCCGGCCGTGCTCCTGGAGGTAGCCGCGGTCCTGCTCGATCGCGTACAGGGCATACAGGTCGCACAGACGGCTCAAGGTTTCCTTGACCGGGCCAGGCTCGGTTCGCTGCACGCCGTCCGCAAACGCCTCGAGCACGACGCGTTCCATGTGGGCCCGCGCGGCGTTCGCCGCGTGATTCTGTACGGCGCGGAACACCTCAAAGGGGTCGTAGCCCGCTTCGAGCCCGCGCCTGAAGCGCTGCGCGATTCCCGCCGTGATGTGGCCCTCGCGCCAGCGGAACAGCTCGAGCTGGTTCTCGCGGTCGAGCAGGTCGCTCGTCTCGTCCCGGCCCGGCACGATGTCCGCGATCACCTGGGCGATCTTGCGCGCGAACAGCCGCTCGACGATTGTCTCGACCGCCTGCTCGGCCACGAACAGCACGAGCTCGCGCGGGTTGAGCTCGCCGAAGTGGTCGCGGTAGTCGGTCAGCAGTCCGCGCGCGACGAGCATCATCAGCACGGTGTTATCGCCCTCGAAGGTCGTGAACACGTCGGTGTCGGCCTTGAGTGCGGCGAACCGGTTGACGCTCATGTAGCCGGCGCCGCCACAGCACTCGCGGCAGGTCTGGATCGTCTCGGTGGCGTGCCAGCTCGACGTCGCCTTCATCCCGGCGGCCAGCGACTCCAGCTGACGCTGCTCGCGCTCGCTTGTCTCCTCGCTGTCGCTTTGCGCGCGATGGAACTTCTCGAGCAGCTCGGCCTGCGCGAAGTGAAGGGCGTACGTCCTGGCCAGCAGCGGCATCAACCGCCGCTGGTGCGTGCGGTAGTCGAGTACGGCGACCTCCGGTTCGTCCGGCGGGCCGAACTGCGTGCGTCTGAGGCCGTACCGGACGGCGATCGTGAGCGCGCTCTTGGCCGCGCTGACCGACGCCCCCGAGATGCAGATGCGGCCCTGGATCAGGTTGCCGAGCATCGTGAAGAAGCGCTTGTTGGCCTTCTCGATCGGACTCTCGTACGCGCCACGGTCGTTGACCCCGCCGTAGCGGTTCAGGAGCGCCTCTCTCGGGACGCGGACGTGGTCGAACCAGATCTGGCCGTTGTCGACGCCGTTCAGCCCCATCTTCTCGCCGCAGTCCTCGATCTGGATGCCTTCGAGGATCTGGCCGCGCTCGTCGCGGAGCGGGACGACCAGCGCGTGCACGCCGTGGTTCTCACCGTCGACGATCAGCTGCGCGAACACCGCGGCCAGGCCGGCGTGGCACGCGGCGTTGCCGATGTAGTCCTTGCGCGCCTCGTCGGTGGGCGTGTGGACGACGAACTCGTCGGTCTCGCGGTCATAGGTAGCGGTCGTCCCCAGTGCCTGGACGTTGGAGCCGTGACCGGACTCGGTCATGGCGAAGCAGCCGAGCAGTTCGAGCGTCGCGGTGGCGCGGAGATAGCGCTCGTGGTGGATGCGGGTGCCGAGCTGGTGGATCGCGCCGCCCCACAGGCCGAACTGGACGCCGAACTTGACCAGCAGCGACAGGTCGCCGTAGGCGATCGTCTCGAAGCCGGCGATGTTCGCCCCAGGGTCGCCGTGGCCGCCGTACTGCACCGGGAAGCCGGGGGCGGTGAGGCCCTCGGCGGCGATCGTCTGCATCCAGGCCAGAACGAGCTGGCGGTACTCAGCGGTGGGAATCGCGATCGGAGGGGCGAACTCGGGGCGCGACAGGAGATCGCGGATCTGCCGGCGCAGCGACGCGTAGCGGCCGTCGAGGAGCGGCTGGAGATCCTCGGCCTGGACGTCGGTGGCCTGCGGCTCGGTGGTCGCCATCGGCGCGATCATAGGTATCGGGGCGATGCCCTCGCGCTGATTGGCGATCCTGGCCGGCGCGTGGCGGCGGCTCCTTAGGCGCGATGCAGCGTGTGGTGCAGGTGGCGGATGAAAGCGCTGTGGGTGGCCGCGATGCCGGTGGCGCCGAGCAGCGCGACGAACAGGCCGGCGACGAGGGCGAGCGAGGCCAGGACCGAGGGCCAGTGGCGCTGCATGAAATCCCGACCCGTCGAGATCAGCCGGTCGGCCTGGTCGCCGCCGAACGTGAGCGTCGCGACGATCCCGATCAGCGGAAGCACGAAGCAGAAGTTGAACAGCACGAGCAGCACCAGACCTCGTACCGGCCCCGGATCGGAGCCCACGATCGCGGCGATCGCGGCGAAGTACGGGAAGGCCGTGGGCAGCTCGACCGCGGTGATCGACGCGCCGAGCAACCAGCTCGAGCGGCCGTGGGGATCGAAGTCCGGCGGGTCCCGATCGGCGAGCGTGTGCCGGTAGCGGAACAGCAGGGTCGAGCCGGCGATCATCGCCACGCCGACGGCCAGTTCGATGATGTCTGTGATGTGGTGGTGGGGGTGGGGCAGCAGCGGCCGGATCAGCTGGCGGATACCAAACGCGATCGCTGCGCCACCGATCAGGTAGACGGCGAACACCGCGACCGTGAACTCGGACACTCGCTCACGCGCGCGCTCGCCCGTGCTCAGGTAGAGCGCCGGCCCGATCGTGGTCGGGTTGAGCGAGTCGGCCAGGCCGATCGAGATGACGATGCCGATCAGACGGAGCATGCGTGCGCATTCTCTACTGCCCGC
>DATJUA010000150.1:0-13207 GCA_035502815.1 Solirubrobacteraceae bacterium | reverse complement strand
GCGGTGTCGCCGGATGGACCCGCCGCCGAAGCGACCGCTTGACAAGCGACTGTCACCGATATATCGTTATACATCGTTACGACAGAATCGAACTCAGGAGGCACCATGAGTCGTGACGAATTTGCCGCCGATTGGCCGCCGCTGATGGCCCGTCTGGCGATGATGAAGGGCGAGGGGCGCGGACGCGGGCGTCGTGACGCGCGCATCGAGCACCTCGAGAGGATCGCCGCGCTCCGCGGGTTCCGCGGTGGTGGTCCGTTCGGTGAGGGTCCGCTGTTTGGACCCGGGCGGGGTGGGCCGTTCGGCGGCCGTGGCCGGCGGCGCCGGGGCGATGTCCGGCTGGCGCTGCTGATGCTGCTGGCCGAGGAGCCGCGCAACGGCTACCAGCTGATGCAGACGATCGAAGAGCGAAGCGACGGCCGCTGGCGCCCGAGCCCCGGCTCCGTGTATCCGACTCTGGCCCAACTCGAGGACGAGGGCCTGATCCGGGGCGTCGACCAGGACGGCACCAAGCTGTTCGAGATCACCGACGCTGGAAGGGCGCAACTCGCCGAGCGCGGCGACGCACCCGCCCCCTGGGACGAGGGCGACGCCGAGGGTGATCCGGACATCTCGATGCGGAGGCTGATCGCGGAGATCGCGTCCGCCTCCATGCAGGTGGCCCGATTCGGCGGTCGCGAGCAGGTCGAGCAGGCGGCGCGCACGCTGACCGACGCCCGCCGGACCCTGTACGGCATCCTGGCGCAGGCCGGCGCCGAGCCGGATGACGACGACGAGCCGGACACCGATGTCTGACCCCCTAAGCTTGTGAGCGATATGACGGGTGGGAACGGAAGCCGACGGCCCACGGCGATAGACGTACGCGGGCTCGTCAAGCACTACGGCGAAGTCGAGGCGGTGAAGGGGGTCGAATTCGAGGTCGCCACCGGCGAGGTGTTCGGCTTCCTCGGCCCCAACGGCGCGGGCAAGACGACCACGATCAGCATGCTGTGCACGCTGGTTACGCCCACCGCCGGCGCCGCCAAGGTCGCCGGCCACGACGTCGTGTCCGAGCGCGACGACGTCCGGCGCAATATCGGCCTGGTGTTTCAGGATCCGACCCTGGACAACTACCTGACCGCGGTCCAGAACCTACGCCTGCACGCCGAGCTCTACGGCCTGCAACGCGACTTGGTTGCCCCGCGAATGCAACAGGTGCTCGAAATGGTCGGGCTGTGGGAGCGCAAGGACTCCCCGGTCGGCACCTACTCGGGCGGCATGCGCCGCCGACTCGAGATCGCCCGCGGGATGATGCACTCGCCCCGCGTGCTGTTCCTCGACGAGCCGACCATCGGCCTAGATCCCCAGACCCGCCGGTCGATCTGGGGCTACATCGCCGAGCTCAAGGAGCGCGAGGACATCACGATCTTCATGACCACGCACTACATGGACGAGGCCGAGTGGTGCGATCGGATCGCGATCATGGACAACGGCGAGATCGTCGCGCTCGACGCACCCGACGCACTCAAGGCGGAGGTCGGGACCGACCGGGTGGTCATCAACACCGACGACAACGACGCCGCGATCGCCGCGCTGGAGGAACGATTCGGCATCGAGGCCCGTACGGCCGAGGGGGCAGTCATGTTCGGCGTACCCGGAGGCGAGGAGTTCGTCCCGCGCCTGTTCGCTGAGTGGGACCCGGCACTCCCGCCGATCAAGGCAGTGAGCGTCTCGCGTCCCACCCTGGACGACGTGTTCATGTCCTACACCGGGACCACGATTCGCGACGCCGAGGAGGACGCCGGCAAGAACCGCAACCGGATGATGATGCAGATGATGCACGGAGGTCGGCGATGAGCACCACCACAGACCGGGCTCAGACTCCGGACCATTCCGCTGCGCCGTCGGCGCCCGTCATCCAGGTCCACGTCCCTCCGCACAGCATCTTCTCCGAGCTGCGGGCGATGCGGATCGTCTGGCGCCGCGACCTGATCCGGTTCGTCAACGACCGCATCCGCATGCTGGCCACGCTCGTGCAGCCGCTGCTGTTCCTGTTCGTGCTCGGGTCGGGGCTGCAGCAGCTCTCGAGCGCGAGCACGCACGGCGTCAACCTGAAGACGTTCATCTATCCGGGCATCCTGTGCATCTCGGTGATGTTCACCGCGATGTTCTCGGCCGCGTCGATCGTTTGGGACCGGGAGTTTGGATTCCTGCGCGAGATGCTGGTCGCGCCGATTCGGCGCAGCTCGATCGTGATCGGCAAGTGCTTCGGCGGCGCCACCGTGGCCTGCACGCAGGGCGTGATCATGATCCTGCTCGCGCCGCTCGTTCACGTGCCCTACAGCTTCAAGCTGATCATCGGGGTCTTCGCCCTGCAGTTGCTGCTGGCCTTCACGATCACCGCCTTCGGCGTGATGATCGCGGTCCGGATCAAGCAGATGCAGGCGTTCTTCGGCGTCATGCAGATGATCGTGATGCCGATGTTCTTCATCTCGGGCGCGCTGTTCCCGGTGTCGAACCTGCCGGGCTGGCTCACCTTCCTCAACCGCATCGACCCACTCACATACGCGGTCGATCCGATGAAGAAGCTCGTGTTCAGCACGATCAACGTCCCTGCCGCGGCGCGTCACGTGCTCGACCCGGGCGTGACCTGGTTCGGCTGGCATGTGCCCGCACTCGTCGAGGTGGCCGTCGTTCTCGGCATCGGCCTGTTGTGCCTCGGCGTGGCGATCGCGGAGTTCTCGCGCACCGAATAAGGGTTTTCACAGGACGTTTACCTCGGTTGGTTCCCAGACTGCGAGGCTGGCCGGGGCATGGGATCGACCCTCGTTCTCGTGATCGTGATCGTCGCGGCGGTCTCGTTCGACTTCACCAACGGCTTCCACGACACAGCGAACGCCATGGCGACCTCGATCGCCACCGGCGCGCTCAAGCCGATGGTTGCGGTTCTGATCTCGGCGGTCCTCAACTTCGCCGGCGCGTTCATTTCGATCAGCGTGGCGACGACGATCGCCAAGGGGATCGTGCCTACGTCGGCCACCGCCGGCGCTGACGGCCTCGCCGTCGTCGAGGCGGCGTTGATCGGCGCGATGATCTGGAACCTGATCACCTGGTACTTCACGATCCCGTCGAGTTCGAGCCACGCCCTGATCGGCGGGCTGATCGGCGCGGCGCTCGCATCCGTGGGAAGCTCCGCGGTCAGCGTCCACGGGATCGTGCAGAAGGTCGTGGCTCCAGGCGTCCTCGCGATCTTCGTCTGCGGCATCGTCGCGTTCCTCGCCACGAGCGCCGCCTACATGCTGATCCGCCGTCTGGGCCAAGAAGAGGCCAGAGCCGGGTACCGATACGGCCAGATCGGCTCGGCGTCGCTCGTTTCGCTCGCCCACGGCACCAATGACGCTCAGAAGACGATGGGCGTCGTCGCCCTGGCTTTGATCTCGACGGGCCACCTCAGTGCCGTCCACTTCACCGTGCCGATCTGGGTCAAGCTCATCTGCGCGACGGCAATGGCGCTCGGCACCGCCACCGGCGGCTGGCGCATCATCAACACGATGGGCAACCGGATCACGACGGTCGAGTCGCCGCAGGGCTTCGCAGCCGAGGCATCCAGCGCGGCCACGATCCTCGCGTCGTCGTACTACGGCTACCCCCTGTCGACGACGCAGGTCGTCTCGGGCGGCGTCATGGGTGCAGGCCTCGGCAAGCGAGGCGGTGTCGTGCACTGGCCGGTTGTCGGGCAGATGGTGATCGCGTGGGTGATCACGCTCCCCTCGGCAGCCATAGTTGGCGCCGCGGCGTGGAACGTGTCGAACCTGTTCGGAAAGAACAGCGAGGTCGGGGCGATCGTGATCGCAGTGCTCGCGGGGGTGATCGCATTCGGGCTCTACACGCTCTCCAAGCGCAACCGAGTCACAGCTGCTGACCTCGACCGCACGAGCTTCACTCCCGAAGAAGAGGCGGAGCGAGCCGAGGCCGCAAGCCCGGCCCTGGCCTAACGAGCGCAGATGTTCGTCCTGGCAACACCGATCGTCGACTGGAACGCGATGTGGAAGATCTTCGTCGTCGCGTTGGCCGCAGGCGGTGGCGTCGTGGTCATATTCGGGTTTCTGTTGCTCGGGATCAAGATCGCGAACCGAGCCGGCGCGCACACCGGCAGTTCACGAGCGGCCGGCTACACGCTGGCAGGCGTGTGTGGCGCGATCTGTCTCGGCGTGATCGTGCTCGGGGTCTACGCGATGGCGAAGAAGCCGTCATCGACCCCCGCCAAGCCCAAGGCGAAGTCAGCGTTCGTCACTCCCGCCGGCCGCGACCTGAACCTGGTCGCCTCCTCCCGCTGAGTACCGCGGTGCCGCCGGTGAATGGATGCGTCACGCGTGGGGTAACCGGGAACGATCCGATTCGCTGCGCACACAGTTCGGAGGATTCTGATGGCTGATCCGACAGGGCGCTGGGTCAATGCAAACCAGTGGCAATGTCCAAAATGCGCCTGGGTCAACGATTCAGACCGCGAGAGATGCCAGAAGTGCGCTGGGAGCGTACGTCCTCCTGTTGACGAGCCCGTCCGGCCGCCGGACCCACTTGATCTGGTCAGCAATGACCCGACGCAGGACGGGCCGGCGAAACCGGTTGAGTTCGCCGCTAACGCCGTTCATACCGTGAGCCGGGTGACCCGCGACAAAGCCATGGCGCTGATCGGCAACAGCTTGCGGACCGGGCTCAGGAAGCGTGGCGACAGAGGCGACCGAGCTTTGCAGGCCATCACGGAGATGCCGGAGGATGAACGCCGCGCGGCTCTCGGTTCGCTGGTGGACGATCTCGAAGAGGAGGGCTTCGGGCTCTACCAGATCGGCGACGGCGAGCCCGAATAATGAGGCGCTGGGACGCCCCTGCTTGGCCGTCCCAGCGCCTCCCGCCCAGCCCCACTGGGAGCTTCTGCGAGCTATGCGTGCGCGGTTGCCGGCTGCTCCGCCCGTCGCGGCAGCAGCGTCTCCCGCGCGATGACGAGCCGCTGGATCTGCGCGGTGCCCTCGTACAGCTGAAGGATCTTGGCGTCACGCATAAGCTTCTCGACCTTGTACTCCTTGATGAAACCGTACCCGCCGAACACCTGGACTGCGTCAGTTGTCACTTCCATGGCGCTGTCGGCGGCGAACCGCTTGGCGTGCGATGACTCAATCGTGTTGCGCTTGCCTTGATCGAGGAGCGCTGCGGACTGCCACGTCGCCAGGCGGGACAGGTGCACCTTGGTGGCCATGTCGGCGATGATGAACTGGATCGCCTGGTGCATCGCGATCGGGACGCCGAACTGCACGCGCTCCTTGGAGTAGTCGATCGCGAACTCCATCGCCGCGCGCGCCACACCGGTGGCCATCGCGGCCACACCGGGACGCGTTCGGTCCAGCGTCATCATCGCGATCTTGAAGCCCTTGTTCTCCTCGCCCACCAGGTGGTTGAGCGGGATCTCGACTTCCGGGAAGGTGATGGTGGCTGTGTTCGAGGCACGCTGGCCCATCTTGTCCTCGTGCTTATCGACGACCACACCCGCATCGCGCGGCACGATGAAGCAGGAGATTCCCCGGTGGCCGGCCTCCTTGTCGGTCTTGGCGTAGACCGTGTACCAGTTGGCGTATTCGCCGTTGGTGATGAAGCACTTGGAGCCGTTGATGACCCATTTGTCGCCCTTGCGGGTGGCGGTCGTCTTCATTCCCGACACGTCCGAGCCGGCGTCGGGTTCGGTTAGACAGAACGACGCCAGCAGCGGCGCCTCGGCCAGCCGGCCCAAGTACTCCTTCTTGAGCTCTTCCGAGGCGCCGATGGCGACCGGCGCGCTGGCCAGCCCGTTGCACGACAGCGAGGTCGTGATGCCCGAGCAACCCCAGCTCAACTCCTCCTCGATGATGCAGCCTTCCAGAAAGCCGAGGCCGGGCCCGCCGTACTCCTCCGGAAGATGGGTGTTCATGAGGCCCAGCTCCCACGCCTTATCGATGACCTCCTGAGGCCACGTGCCGTCCCGGTCGTAGTCCCAGGCGACGGGCCGGATCTCCTTCTCGGCGAAGTCGTGCGCCATCTCGCGCATGCTCTTCTGCTCGTCGGTGAGCGTGAAATCAACCACTCGGGTTCTCCTTGAAAGCGTAGATTGACTAGTCAGTCAACACGTCAATGCTACCCCAACAACGGGCGTCCCCAATCCCATCTCGCGAGGACGCCGGTGCCACAAAGGGCGCAATCTTCCGCCAGACTTGGGGTTCGATGCACTCGACGTTCAACATCGTCATCTGGGTCGTCTGCATCCTGGCCGTCGTGATCGCGTTCGCGGCGCTGATCGCCAGCCGCAAGACCTGGGAGGACTTCGGCAAGGGGCAGTTCGTGATGGATCGCGACGAGAGCCGGGCCTCATCGGGCTCGGCGATCGCCGAGCGCGACGCTGAGATCCGCCAGCTGCTCGAAGCTCGGAACGAGCGGCGGGCCCGCCGCGGCGAGGAGCCGATCGACGTGGAGCAGGAGCTTGCCCGGCTGACCGCGCCGTCCGTCGATCCCGAGCTCCGTGACGAGATCCGCCAACTCGTCGTCGCGCGAAATCATCGCCGGGTGCGCGCCGGCAAACCCCCGCTGGATGTCGAGGCTGAGATCGAGCGTGAGATCACCGCGCTTGGCGATCTCTAAGGCGCCGCCGCCAGGCGCCGCCGACAAAGCTTCTAAGGCGCCGCCGACGAAATTTCATTCCCGGTAGTCTCCGGCGCCATGCCCGATCTGCGCCGATTCGAATTCGAGGAACTGGCCAACCGGCCGGGGACCTACTTCAACCCGCAGACCGAGGTCCTCGTCGTCGTCGACGACTCCCCCGATCTCGATAGCGAGATCTTCAACATGGAGGAGTTCGAAGGCGCCGATTGGGTCCTGGTCGCCGACGAGGTGCCGGTCGACGAACAGCGCCGAGACGAGCTTCTCGAGGCCTTCCAGACCAGGCACGCCGGGGCGAACTTCGAGGCCGACCCCGATGAGGACCCCGAGGACTACGAAGAGGAAGTCGAGGAGCTGGGGCGCGAGGACTAACTAAGGCGCCGCCGTCAGGCGCCGCCGACCAGGTTCTAAGGCGCCGCCGTCAGACGCCGCCGACCAGGTTCGTTCCTACCCGCCTCAGCTGCCGCTGTTAAGCAGCGAAGCGCACTTCTGCATCTTCGACACGTCGCCGGCTGCCTGCTGGATGCACTGGCTGTACTTCGTCACGCTTGTCGAGGAGCCGCTGGTGCTCGTGCCGGTGCCACTGGTCGTGCCGCCGGTGGCCGAACTGCCGCTCGACGCGCCGCTGACCAGTCCGCCGGCCGCGCTCTGAAGTTCCTGCACGAACGCGCTCACCTTTGACTGGAACTGGCTGAAGGGCAGCACTTTGGTCGGCGCCTTGATCGTCTGTGGCTGGTTGAGGTCGGCGTATTGCATGGTCAGGTTGAGGTCGGCCGAGGTCATCCCGCCCAGTTCGGAGGAGGCCTTGCCGGTGACCGGCAGCGTGAGCGTGATCGTGAGCCGGCGGATCGTGTGGTCGCTGTTGCCGGTCCACGCGTCGACGCTCGGGTTCTTGATCTCGCCGGCGATCTTCTGGCGCGTGGCCGCCGGCAGCCCCGACTTGAGGGCAGTCGCCCCAGAAACGCCCAGCGAGGAGGCCCGTTGGAGCACCGTGTTCAGGTCGCTCAGCAGCGCCGGGACGTTGACCCCAGCGTGGATGTGGGTCGTCTGGGTACCGCCCACGGTCTCGGTGCCGACGATGGTCGGATCGGTCAGCCAGTGAAGCGGCTGGATGCCGAGCTTGGACAGCGTCCCCGAGCCGGAGGTCGAGCTGCCCGAGGAGGCCAGCTGCCCGAAGCTCGATTCGAGCTTCTGGAACGTGGCCTGGGGCATCTGATAGCTCGCGCCCTGAAGGGTCACGTACCCGGTCGTCCCCGTCGAGACGATGCCCAGCGACACGTTGTGTGCGAGTGCGCTCGCGCTCACCGTGAAGTTGGATTCGGGCAGCTTGCCCTTGCCGCGGGTCTGGAACGGACCGCCGAAGCTGAGGGTGATCGGACCGCTCAGCGTGGAAGAACCGGCGGGGTCGATCGTGAGGCTCAGATCGATGTTGCCGCTCGTGACCTTGTGCTCGCCGCTGAACGTCTCACTCAGGAGCGTGTTCGGGTTGCTCGACCCCGCTCCGCCGCTGCTGCTCCCGCACGCGGCCACCGCCACCGCTGCCACCAGCACCATGAGCAGCATGAGTGCGGTTCGTCGGTGAGTCATTGCGGTTGCCCCCTCCTTCTCTGGCACAGAATGGCCTGGTCGAATCTAGCATCCGGTCCGTCGGTCGGCGCCGGTTCGCCCCGGGCTCCGCGAGCCGCCTAGACTCGCCCGATCATGGCCCCGCGGACGATCCTCTACACGGGCAAGGGCGGCGTCGGCAAGACATCGGTCGCGGCCTGCACGGCGCGCGCGTGCGCGGCGGCCGGACTGCGCACCCTGATCATCTCGACCGATCCGGCGCACAGCCTGTCCGAGTCGCTGGGCGGTTCTCTGGGGGCCGAACCGCGTCCGGTTTCGGATCGCCTGTGGGGTCAGGAGGTGAACGCCCAGGAGGAGATGGAGCGGCACTGGTCCGGCGTTCAGGAGTGGCTCGGTGAGGTGTTCGTCGAGCGCGGAGTGGACCGGATCTCAGCCCAGGAGCTGACCGTGCCGCCGGGGATGGACGAGCTGTTCTCCCTGCTCCGCCTCCAGGCGGCGCACCAGTCGCCCGACTGGGATGCGGTGATCGTCGATTGCGCGCCCACCGGCGAGACCTTGCGCCTGCTGTCGTTTCCGGATGTCGCGCGGTGGTGGATCGAGAAGGTGTTCCCGTTCGAGCGCCAGATCTTGGCCGCCGCGCGTCCGCTGGCCCGTTCGCTGCTCGACATCCAGCTGCCCGGCTCCGCCGTGTTCGCGGACATCGAGCGTCTGTCACAGAACCTGATCGAGATGAACGAGATCCTCCGCGACCGCGACCGTTGCACGGTCAGGCTCGTGATGAACCCGGACAAGATGGTGATCGGCGAGGCGATGCGGACGTTCACCTATCTGAACCTGTACGGGTATCTGACCGACGCCGTGATCGTGAACCGGATCTTTCCGTCGGACGTCGGGGACTATTTCGCCGGCTGGCGCCAGGTCCAGGAGGAGCACCTCGAGCTCGTCCGTTCGGCGTTCGCGCCCGTGCCCATCCTTTGCGCGCCGTACTTCGACCAGGAGGTACTCGGGGCGGAGATGCTCGACCGTCTCGGCGGCGCGCTGTTCGGCTCAGACCGGCTCGATCCCGCGGCCGTCCTGCACGATCGCCTGACCCAGGAGCTGAGCGTGTCCGAAGAGGGCGCCTCGCTGCGCCTGATGCTCCCGTTCGCCCAGAAGGGCAAGATCTCGCTCAAGAAGATCGGGCTCGAACTGATCGTCGGCGTCGACGGGCACCGCCGCACGATCATCCTGCCCTCCGCGCTGGCGGCCTTCCAGCCGACCGGCGCCACCTTCGAGGACGGGTCACTCGAGGTCACTTTCCACGGGGCGCGAGATCCGGAGCCCGCGTGAACGATGGCTGAGGCACCAGAGTGATGTCCGACCCGCCCGAGTCTCGTCCGCCCGAGGAGCCGGAGCGCCGGCGCGACCCCGCGCCCCCGGGGTCGCCCGAGGAAGCGCTGCGGCGAATCGAGGAGCGACTCGACCGCGCTTCGGAGGCGGCCGAGCGCCTGATGGCGCAGGCGGCACACGCGGCCGCGGGGGGCAGTGATCCTGATCCCGGTGAGTCGGCCAATCCGGGCGAGGATTCAGACCCTCCGCCGGCGGGCTGGCAACTCCCCGACGACGGTCCGTCTCCGACCTGGTCCGATCTCGACCCGTTCGTGGCTTTCGTCCAGGCGGTCCGCGAGCTCATCCCCGCGGATCTCCAGCGCCGGCTGATCGCCGCCCTACGCGAGCTGCTGCTCGCCCTCCGGGCCTTGATCGATTGGTATCTCGAGCGGCTCGAGCGGCGGCGCGGACAGGCGGTGGAGGTCCAGGACATCCCGATTCTTTAGCCGGGGACGGCGGCCGGCCGTGCCTTTCGGGAGCCGCTTCTCGGACGCTTACAATCGGGGGATGAGCGAAGCACCGACCGCCGCCGCGCGGCGGGTCGGGGCGGGGACGACTCGCCTGGCCCGCGCCTGGCGGGTGCTGCCGCACGAGTCCCGGTTGGCAGCGTTCGCGTCGATGGCGCTCTTCCTGACGCTGTTTCTGCCCTGGTACCAGGTGACGCTGATCGACCGCGGCCAGCGCGCGACGCTTCAATCGGCCAGCGCCACCATCACCGGCTGGGGCGCCTTCTCGTTCGTCGAGGCCGCCGTCCTGCTCGTCGCCGCCGGCGTGCTCACCCTGCTCTTTCAACGCGCCGAGGGGCGGGCGTTCCACCTGCCGGGGGGAGACGGCGGCGTAATTACCGCGGCGGGGGTTTGGACCTGCGTGCTGGTCGTGTGGCGGATCTTCGACAAGCAGGGCGCGTCGACCAACGGCCCGGCCGCCACCAGCTCGGGCGTCGAGTGGGGCATCTTCACCGCTCTGGCGGCCGGAGCATTCCTGGCCTACAGCGGCTCCCGGATCCGCGCCGCCCACCGGCCGGAACCGCCCCTACCCGGGGAGGACCGTGCCCCGATCGGCTCCAACGCGGCAGCCGACACGACCGAGCACCCGCACGGGCGAGAGCCACGGCGCGGCGGCTCGACCGGGGAGCCGCGCCGGCGAACGCCGGCCACTCAGCCGGGCCGGCGACCGAGGACTCCGAGGCCGGTGGCGACAGATGGCGAGCCACGCGCCACTCCGGACTGGAAGGATGACGCCACGCCGGTCCGACCGCGCCACCGTGTCAGCGCTGCCGAGCTGTTCGAGCGCGTCGTGCCGGAGGACCCGCCGGCCATGCGCTTCGGCCGCATTCCTCCGTCCAGCCGGGCTTCGTTCCCGACGGCCTCCGAGCCGGAGAACGCGGCCTCGGACGACGACCAGCTGACGATCCCGTTCCGCGAAGACGAGACCCTCCGGCTCGGCGAGGACGAGACCCTCCGGCTCCGCAACGACGAGACCCATCGGCTCGGCGAGGACGAGACCCTGTCGCTCGGCGAGGACGACACGCTTCCTCTCCGCCGCCGGCCGGAGCGCTAATCGCTCACGGCGCGCCGGGCGAGTTCGCCGGCAATCCGGGCCAGCACCTTCGTCGATTCACGCCGGACGTGGTGGCGCGTGAAGCGCATGAGCTCGATGCCGGCGTCCCGGGCGCGGAGATCCTTCTCGCGATCCCGGTTGAAAGCCGATGGGCCACGGTGGAACGAGTAGCTGTCCAACTCGATGGCGAGCCGTTCGCGCCGCCAGAATAAGTCGAGCTCAAAGCGGCCAAACGGGACGTTCGTCTCCGGCAGCGGAAGCCCCGCGTCGCGCAGCAACCGAAGCAGCGCCTTCTCGGTGCGTGACCGACTGACCGCGACCGCGGTCTCATCGCCCAGGATGGCCGCCAGGCGGGCTGCGCCCCGGCAGGGTCGGTTCCGCGCGAGGACCTTGTGCAGCTCGGACGGCGTGAACAGCCGGTGGGCGAGGCCCTCGTCGATCGCGCTGGCGAGCTCGTCCCAGGTGCCCGTGGCCGCGAGCTCGAGCACGGTCCGCGCCGGCGTGCTCATCCAAAGACCCTCGTGCAGCTTCACCTCACTCCGGTGGATCGCCTGGATCCGGTGCACCCGGACCCCCTTGCGTGAGTCGCAACGCCGGCCGACGACCGAAACCTCCACCAGGGTCGGGACGTACCGGACCAGGCCCAAGATTGCGGCCGCAGAGTGGTGGCTGAGGAAAGCGCGCTGACCGCAGCTGAGAAGCGCCGCCTGCTCGCGGGCGAGTGGCGGCAGATCGCCCTGGATCACCGAGTAGACGCCGTGGAACACCACCTGAAAGCGGCCCCGGTTCACCCAGTGGGCGATCGTGCGTCGACTGCATCCCAGCGCGAGCAACTGCCGGTGGCCGACGATTGTGCGTTGCCCGCCGGCAAGTGCGGCGATCGCAGCATCGCGGCCGTGGGTCATAACCCCGCGCTCGACCGGCCGCGATTGCCGAACGCGCCCGCACGAGCCATATGTGGCGCTGAATCCGCATTCACCCCCGGCGAGGGGGCGAGTGCCGGGATATGACCCGGGCCTGGGACCCGATGACCCGGGCTTGGGACCCGATGACCCGGACTGGGGACCCGGTGACCCAGGCTGGGGACCCGATGACCCGAGCGCGGGACCTCACGCCGGCGGAAGATCGTGCTCACGCCACCGAGTCTGCACCCGCCACCGCCCACCGACCCCGACTTGTTGCAGGCCGGCGCCTATATTTGAACGGTCCCGATGCAAACCGAGACCCAAACGCCGCAGACCCCGCAGGAGCTCGCCACCGGACTGAGAGCAGTCGGCTACCTCCCGGGCGACTCGACGGCGCTGGTCTCGTTCCTGGCCATCAAGCTCGGCAAGCCGGTTCTCGTCGAAGGGCCCGCCGGCGTGGGCAAGACCGAGCTCGCCAAGGCTCTCGCCACCCACCTGAACCGCAGCCTGATCCGGCTCCAGTGCTACGAGGGGCTCGACGAGGCCAAGGCCCTGTACGAGTGGAACTATCGCAAGCAGCTGCTGCGCATCCAGACCGAATCCCAACAGGCCGCCTGGCAGGACGTGCAGGACGACATCTTTGGCGAGGAGTTCCTGCTGCCCAGGCCTCTGATGACCGCGATCGCCAGCAGCGAACCCGTGGTCCTGCTGATCGACGAGATCGACAAGACCGACCAGGAGTTCGAAGCCATGCTGCTCGAGCTTCTGAGCGACTTCCAGATCAGCATCCCGGAGCTCGGACGAATCGAGGCCAAAACCCGCCCGGTCGTCTTGCTCACCTCCAACAACACCAGGGAACTGACCGAGGCGCTCAAGCGCCGCTGCCTGTACCTGTGGCTCGATTACCCCAACCTCGAGCACGAGCTCGAGATCGTCCGCCTCCACGCGCCGGAGCTGGACGAGACGGTGGCCCGGAAGCTCACCGAGATCGTCCACCAGATCCGCCAGCTGGACCTCAAGAAGCCCCCTTCGATCGCCGAGTCGATCGACTGGGCGCGCACCCTGCTACTGCTCGGCGCCGGCGACATCGACCACGCCACCTTCGTCGAGACCATGAGCGTGATCGTCAAGCACCGCACCGACCTCGA
>DATJUA010000149.1:0-23173 GCA_035502815.1 Solirubrobacteraceae bacterium | reverse complement strand
AGCAAGGCGCTGGCCGGTCGGCTCGATCTTCCGGCCGTGCTCGAGCGCACCGACGACGACGGCGTGGGGCTGCGTGAGGCCATGGCGGCCGTCGGCGTGGACCCGGCCAGGATCGCGGACGCGCCGGGCTGGCTGGACAAGCTGGCCGGCTTCCTGGAGATCCACATCGACCAGACGACCGAGCTGGCCCGGGCCGGCGCGCCGGTCGGCGTCGTCACCTCGCTGGCCGCGCGCACCCGCTTGCAGGTGGTTCTCAGCGGCCGCGCCGATCACGCGGGGACGACGCCGCGAGCCGAGCGCCGCGATGCGCTGGCGGCGGCGGCCCGGCTGATCGCGGGTGCCGAGGATCTGGCGTCGCCCGATGGCGGCAGTCCGCTCGATGGGGACCACGGCGGGGTCACGGTCACCGCATCAAGAATCATCGCCAAACCCAACGCACCGACGACGATCGCCGCCGAGGTACGACTATGGATCGACGCGCGAGCGCCCAGCTTTGCGGCGATCGACGCCTGGCGCTCTGCGCTGGATGAACTGGTGCGCGAGCTCGAGGAGCGCACGGGTGTGGCGATCGATGTGACCACGGCTTCGCGGTCTGATCCGCGCGAGTTCTCGGGCGAGTTGCGGGCCGCGCTGTCGCGCGCGAGCGAGGAGATCCTCGGTCACGCCGCGCCCGAGCTCGTGTGCTTCGCCGGCCACGACGCGGGCGTGCTGGCCGAGCGGGTGCCCGCGGCGATGCTGCTGGTTCGCAATCCGACCGGGGTCAGCCACTCGCCCGAGGAGGCGGTTTCCCTCGACGACGCCGCCATCGCGGCTCGGGTGGTCGAGCGAGCGCTGGAGCTGCTCGCGTGAGCGCGGCGGCGCAGTTCGGCGATCCGGGCGCGCGGGCGACCATCCCGGCCATGCCCAACGCCCACTCACACGCGTTCCAGCGCGCGCTGCGAGGGCGGGCCGAACGCCCGGGCGGCGAGGGACAGGACGACTTCTGGACGTGGCGGACCGAGATGTTCCGCCTGGCCGACGCGCTCGACCCCACGACGATGCGCCAAGTCGCGTTCGAGACCTACTCGGAGATGCGCGATGCGGGCTACGGCGTGGTGGGCGAGTTCCACTACGTCCATCATCAGCCCGACGGCACCCCGTACCCACAACCCAACGAGATGGCGCTCGCGGTCGCTGAGGCGGCGGCCGAGGCCCGCTTGCCGATCGTGCTGCTGCCCGCGGCCTACCACCGCGGTGGGTCCGCGCACGGCTCGGATCTGCCGCCGGCTCCGGGCCAGCGCCGCTTCTGTGACCCGGACGTTTCGGTTTTCTTGGAGCGCGTCGAGGCCCTGCGATCGTGGGCGAGGCGCGTGCCGGGGGTCGAGGTTGGAATCGCCGCCCACAGCGTACGGGCGGTCCCGAGCAGCTGGCTCGCGGCGATTGCGTCGTACTCCGAGCGCGAGGGGATCGTGCGCCACGTCCACGCCTCCGAGCAGCAACGCGAACTGGCCGAGTGTCGGGCGGAGCACGGCTGCTCGCCGATCGAACTGCTCGACCGAACCGGGTTTCTCGGCCCGCTCGCGAGCGTGATCCACGGCATCCACGTCTCTCCTGGGGACGTCGGGATCCTGTCTCGTACCGGCACGACGGTCGTCTCGTGTCCGACGACCGAGGGGAACCTGGGCGACGGGTACCTGCCGGCGATGGCCTACGCACAAGCGGGCGCACCGCTCGCGATCGGTAGCGACTCCCAGGTCCGGATCGATCCGTTCGAGGAGGCGCGCGAGCTGGAGACGGGCTCGCGCCGGGAGCGCCAGCTCCGCACGGGCCTGTTGGCGGCGGTGGGCGACCTGTGGGGCGAGCTGTGCCGGAACGGCTATGCGAGCCTGGGACTCGATCCCGGGCTGGCGGCCGAACGCGTGGTGGCGATCGACCTCGAGCACCCCGATCTGCGTGGGGTCGACGGGATGGACCTGCCGCTCGCGCTCGTCACGTGTGCCTCGGCCGGAGTCGTGCTGAGCGACGACTGATATGGCGGGTCAGTTCGTGAAGACGATCTTGCCGAACGTCTCGCCACGGCGCATGGCCTCGAAGCCCTGGCGGGCGTCGCGGAGGGGGAGCGTGCGGTTGATGACCGGACGAACGCCCTTGTCCACGCACAGGCGCACGAGGCGCTCGAGCTCCTCGCGGGTTCCCATCGTCGAGCCGATCACCGATAGCTGAAGGAAGAAGATCCGGGTCAGCTCGGCGGGTGGCGCGTCGCCGGTGGTGGCGCCGGAGATGACGATCTTCCCGCCCGGCTTGAGCGAGCGGATCGAGTGGCCCCAGGTCGCCTGACCGGTCGTCTCCATGACCGCATCGACGCGCTCGGGCAGCCGCGCTCCGGGTTCGAACGCCTGGTCGGCCCCGAGCTCGAGCGCCCGCGCGCGCTTCTCCTCGCTGCGGCCGGTCACCCACACGCGGATGCCGGTCGCGCTGGCCAGCACGGTCAGCGCGGTGGCCACGCCGCCGGTGGCGCCCTGGATCAGGATGGTGGCGCCGGGCTTCATGTCGCCTCGGGTGAACAGCATTCGGTAGGCGGTCAGCCACGCGGTGGGCAGGCAGGCCGCCTCCTCGAAGGACAGCTCCTGGGGCTTGGGGAGCAAGTTCCAGCGGGGAACGGCGACGCGCTCGGCGAAGCTCCCCTGGTAGCGCTCTGAGAGGAGCGAGCGGCGGGGGTCGAGCGTCTCGTCGCCGTGCCAGGCCGGGTCGCTGATGACCGCGTGGACGATCACCTCGTTGCCGTCCCCGTCGAGCCCCGCGGCGTCGCAGCCGAGGATCATCGGCAGACGATCCTCGGGCAATCCGACCCCCCGCAGGGACCACAAGTCGTGGTGGTTGAGCGAGGCCGCCTTGACCGTGATCGTGGTCCAGCCGTCGGGCGGCTCCGGGTCCGGGCGGTCCTCGATGCGCAGGCCGGATAGCGGGTCATCTCGGTCGATCGCGGCGGCGAAGGCGGCGAGCATTGGGCTGCATCATGCCTGACGTCGGAGGGGCGGCGCGGCGCGGGGTGCGACAATCTGGTGCGCATGGCCACCGTGACCGCCCGCGCCACCAAAGCGGTCGACGCTCCGCCTGAGCGCGTCCTCGAGTTCCTACGCGACTACCGCGAGGGCCGTCCGCGCATCCTGACCGACAACTACACGGCCTACCGGGTCGAGCAGGGCGGCCACGGGAAGGGCACGGTGATCGGCTACCACTTCGCGGCCGGCGGGCGCGAGCGGGACTACCGCCTGAGCGTCGAGGAGGACAGCGGCGGCCTGTCCGAGCGCGACCAGCTGTCCTCGTTCGTCAGCCGGTGGACGGTGGCGCCGGACGGCGCCGGCGCGCAGGTCACGCTCGAGGCCTCGTGGCAGGGCGCCGGCGGGGTAGGCGGCGTGTTCGAGCGAACGTTCGCGCCGATGGGGCTGCGCCGGATCTACGGCGAGATCTTGGATAAGCTCGCCGACGCGGTGTCGGCCCCCGCCGCCTAGAGCCTTTCAGGACTCGGATTCGACCCGCTGCTTGAGCTCGCCGGCGCGGGCGCCGGCCAGCACGTGGCGCAGCAGGTCGACGAGCGGGCCGCGGATGAGCATGCCGAGGGTTCGCCCGAGATCGACCTCGATGTCGTAAGTGGCGCGGGTGCGTTCGCCACCGAGATCCTCGAGCTTCCAGCTTCCCTCGACCGACTTGAGGTCGCCCTTCTCCTGGGTCCAGCTGAGCCTCGTCGGCTCCTCGTAGGTGAAGCGAACGACCGACTTGACCGACCTGACCTTGCCGTCGGTCTGGGTCTCGCAGCGGATCGGCCGGCCCTGGTCGTCGCGCTCGAGGGTTTGGAGGTTGTTGAGGCCGCCCTGCCACTGGGGCGCGGACTCGACGTCCGCGACTACCGCCCACACCTGGTCAAGGGGGGCGTCGATCTCCGCGGTCGAATCGCCGGACAGGTTTGCCATGTTGCGGGCGGACCTTAGCGATACCGGAGCTCGGCCGAGTGAGTCCGGGTGAGTGGGTCATAAGCCCGCACTCGGCGATCCTCGCTGCTCGAGTACGGCGCTATGGGCCACATGTGGCGTTGAATCCACATTCACCGCCTGGTGGAGGTCGAGTGCGGGTTCATGACCCGGGGCCCGGGACAATCGCCACCGGGGTCCGGGACAATCGCCACCGTGCCACCGGCCGTTCTCGAGATCGACACCCCGCACGGGCTGGCCCGGGCGCACTTGACCAAGCTCCGCGGAGCCCGGGGCGCGGTGATCCTCGGGCACGGCGCCGGCGGGGGGGTCGGGTCGCGGGATCTGAGCGCCGCGTCCGCGGCGGCGGACGAGGCGGGCTTCAGCGTGGCGCTGATCGAGCAGCCCTACCGGGTGGCCGGGCGGCGCTCGCCGGCGCCGGCCCGCCAGCTCGACGCGGCCTGGATCGCGGTGGTGGCGCACCTGCGGACGCGGGCGCTGCGCGGGCTGCCGCTCGTATGCGGCGGGCGCTCCTCGGGAGCGCGAGTGGCGTGCCGCACGGCGGCCGAGACCCGCGCGATCGGCGTGCTGTGCCTCGCGTTCCCGCTCCAGCCGCCGGGGCGCCCGGACGCCCCGAGCCGCCAGGACGAACTCGATGACGTCGAGGTGCCGGTCCTCGTGGTCCAGGGTGACAGCGATCCGTTTGGCATGCCGGCACCTGGCCCGGCGCGCGAGATCGTGACCGTAAAGGGGAATCACAGCCTGCGGAGCGATCTGGCTGCGGTGCAAAGTGCGATAACCCAGTGGCTGTCCAAGCTACGCTGACCGGCGTGTGCAAGCGGATCGGCCACGGTGGCGCGAGCGCGCTGGCGCCGGCGAACACGCTGGCCTCGTTCGACGCCGCCCGCGATGTCGGGGTAGACATGGTCGAGTTCGACGTGCGCGCGTGGGATGGTGAGCTGGTGCTCGCGCACACGATCTTCCACGCCCGCCGGGGCGGGAACGTGCGCGTGTCGGAGGCGCTGGCCCACCTGGCGACGCCGCGGTTCGCCGACCTCGAGCTGAACGTGGACGTCAAGCACATCGGCTGCGAGCCGGAGCTGCTCGATCGCCTGCGCCACGCCGGCCTGCTCGAGCGGACGCTGATCTCCTCGCAGATCCCCGAGGTGATCGACCGGGTGCGGGCGCTCGAGCCGCGGGCCCGGGTCGGCATCTCGATCGGCGGGCGGGTGGCCAGGCTCAGCCGGCGGTGGCGCGGCTGGCGGATCGCCGCGCTGGCCGGTCTGCATACCCGGCGGTGGGACGTGCTGATGGCACAGCACCGGCTCGTCGATCACGCGCTGCTGGAGGATGTGGTCGCGCGCGAGGGCCGGCTGTATGCGTGGACGGTCAACGAGCGCGCCGCGATCGGCCGGTTGCGCCAGCTCGGGGTCCACGGGATCGCCACCTCCGACCCGCGCCTGTTCGTCTAGCCTCGAACGACCAAGCGGCCGGCGAGCCCGAGATCGTAGGCTGATGGGTTGTGGGGACAACCAAGTTGAGCGAGCTCGTGCAACGTCCCGATGGGGGCCGGGTGTTCATCGAGCCGGCGCGCCCGGGCTTGGCCGACTGCGCCCCGACCGGTCGGGTCCGGCTCGACGCGCTGGCCCGGTTCACTCAGGACATCGCCTACGCCGACGCGCAGGAGGCCGGGCTGTCTGACACCACATGGTGGGTGGTCCGCCGCACGCGGATGCGCGTCGAGCGCTTTCCGCGCTTCGGGCAGCTGCTCGAGCTGGCCACGTTTTGCAGCGGCCTTGGCCGCATGTGGGCCGAGCGGCGGACGAGCATTGCCGGCGCCGACGGCGCCCGGGTCGAGGTCGTCTCGCTGTGGGTTCACCTGGATCCGGTGAGTGGCCGGCCGACGCCGCTGCGCGATGAGGAGCTCGCGACGTGGGCGCAAACCACGCGCGGGAGAAAGGTCACCGCTCGGCTTCACCACCCCGGTCCCGACGAGGCGAGGGACAGCTTTCCGTGGCGCTTTCGCGGCACCGAGTGCGACCTCGCCGGCCATGTCAACAACGCCGCGTACTTCCTTCCGCTCGAGGAGGAGCTCGTGCAGGACGGCGATCCGCCGTCGATCGATGTCGAGATTGAATACCGATCCCCGGCCCAGCCGGGGGACAAGACGGTGCTTCTTAGCAATACCCACCCACCCCGCCGCTGGATCATCAGCCCGGACGGCGAGACGCACGCGTCGCTGCTCGTCATCGACCGGGGAACGAACGTCACGAACAAGGAGATCTGAAACTTTGCGCGCCGTTGTCATCACCAAGCCGGGGGACGTCGACGTCCTCGAGGTCGCCGACATTTCCGCCCATGAACCGCAGGAGGGCGAGGTTCGGATCGCCGTCAAGGCAGCAGCGGTCAACCCGACCGACATCGGATTCCGTCAGCGTGGTGGCGGCGACGACCTGCCGCAGCCGTGGATCCCGGGTATGGACGCCGCCGGCGTGGTCGAGTCGTTGGGGCCGGGCGTCGACCGGCTAGCGGTGGGCCAGGAAGTGATGGCCGCCGTCACCCCGCGCCGGCCGGACGGCGGAGCGCAGCAAGAGCTGCTCGTGGTGCCGGCGGCCTCGGTCGTCGCCATCCCGGATGGGGCGAGCCTGCCCGAGGCCGGGACGCTGCCGATGAACGGCCTCACCGCGCAGAGCGGCCTCGACATGCTCGACCTGAGCTCCGGCGACACGCTCGCGGTCGCCGGCGGCGCCGGGCTGCTCGGCTCGTACGTGATCGTGCTGGCCAAGGAACGCGGCCTCCGGGTGATCGCCGACGCCAAGCCCGAGGATGAGGAGCTCGTCAAGGGGTTCGGCGCCGACGTGGTCGTGCCGCGCAGCGAGGCCTTCGGCGACGCGGTTCGCGCGGTGGCGCCCGACGGCGTCGACGCGGTGTTCGACACCGCGCTGCTGTACCGCGACGTGTTCCCGGCGATTCGCGACGGCGGGCAGGTCGTGTTCGTGCGCGGATGGGATGGAAAAGAGGTCGAGGACCGCGGCATCCAGGTGCATCCGGTCATGGTCGGGCGAGTCCTGGAGCGGACCGACTGGCTCGACGAGCTCCGCGAGCTCGCCTCGGAGGGGCGGATCAAGCTGCGCGTGGCGACCGAGCTACCTCCCGAGCAGGCCGCCGAAGCCCACCGCCTGATGGATGCAGGTGGTCTCCGAGGCCGGGCCGTGATCGTGTTCTGACCCCGATTAAGACTTCGTAGGAATTTGCGGCAGGGGCGCCGATTTCGCCCGCCGGGCCGCGTAGGATCGCCGCCATGTCTGCGCCCGGCCCTCGCCGGCGGGGTGCGCGGCGGCGTCGACGAAGCGTGACTCGGGTCCTCGTCCCGCCTGCGTGCCTTGCCGTCGCGCTGCTCCTGACGCTGGCCGTGTACCGCGGTGAGGCCTCGCCGCGGGTCCGGCGCGCGCGCCGATCGACGCACACCTCGGCGCTGCTCGACACCGAGCAGACCGCGGCAATCGGCCGTCTGGTCGATGAACGTCAGGGGCAGGTCACGATCGCGGTCGACGATCTGTTGACCGGGAAGGAGTGGCTGTTCAATCCCGGCGCGCGGGATCAGACCGGGAGCATCATCAAGGTCGACATCCTCGAGACGCTCCTGCGCCAGGCGATGGAGCAGCGGACCCCGCTCGGTGAGTCGGTGGCCGAGACCGCCGAAGGGATGATCGAGAACTCCAACAACGACGACGCGACCGCCCTGTGGGACCAGGACGGCGGCGCGGGCGGCGTCGGCTCCTATAACCGCGCGGTGGGACTCGACCAGACGACGCTCAACACCGACGGCTACTGGGGGACCAGCCTCACGTCGGCCGCCGATCAGATCAAGCTGCTGCGCCAGCTCACCCTTCCAGGCGGGCTGCTCGACGCCGCGTCACGCGAGTACGAGCTCGGCCTGATGGAGAACATCGAGGCCGATCAGGACTGGGGCGTCTCGGCGGGCATACCCTCGGGCGTGCGCGTGGCGCTCAAGAACGGTTGGCTGCCGCTCACGACGAACACCAACTGGGAGATCAACAGCATCGGCTGGATCAAGGGTGACGGGCGCGACTACCTGATCGCGGTGTTGACCGCACACGACCCGAGCGAGGCGTACGGAATCTCGACGGTGCAGTCGATCTCCCCGCTCGTGTACGCGGACCTGGCGCCGTCCTGAGGGATCACCGCCCGCGCGCCTCGAGCACCGCGCGCGCCGCGTTGTGCCCCGGGATCCCACTCACCCCGCCGCCACGCCGGGCGCCGGCTCCGCACACCCACACGTTGGCATGCGCGGTCTCGACTCCCCACCGGGGGCGGACGGGATCCAGATCTTCCTCGGATTCGGCGAACGGCCAGGTCAGGTCGCGGTGGAAGATGTGGCCGCCGGGCATCCCCAGCTCGGCCTCGAGCTCGGGTGGTGTGAGCGACTCCAGGCACGGGGTGCCGTCGGGCGCACGGAGCAGGCAGTCCTCGAGCGGCTCGGCGAGGACCGAGTCGATTGACCCGAGCGTCGCCTCGACCGCCTCGAGCTTGCGCGCCGCCGCGTCGGCGGCGAACAGGCGGGCCGGCATGTGCAGGCCAAACAGCGTCATCGTGTGCACGCCCCGCGCGCGCAGCTCGGCGGACAGAATGCTCGGGTCGGTCAGCGAGTGGCAATACACCTCGCATGGCGGAAGGGCGGGGATCTCGCCGGCGCTCGCCTGGCGGTAGGCATGCGCGAGCTGCTCGTAGCCCTGGTTGACGTGGAAAGTGCCGGTGAACGCGTCGGCGGGACTGACGCTCGCGTCGGGCAGGCGGGGGAGGCGACTGAGCAGCATGTTGATCTTGAGCTGCGCGCCCTCGGGCGGCCGCTCGCCGGTCCGCGAGGACTCGCCCAACAACGCGGCCAGGACCGCCGGGGCGACGCCCCCGAGCACGTGTCGCGCGCCGTAGCGCCGCCCGTCGGCGCACGTGACCTCGGCGCTTCGCTCGTCGGTGGCGATCGAGACGACGTCCGCGTCGACCGTCAGCTCCGCCCCGGCGCCGAGCGCGGCGCCGGCGAGTGCGGCGGACAGCGCGCCCATCCCGCCGACCGGAACGTTCCAGCTGCCGCCGACGACGTGGTACAGAAAGCATCGGTTCTGCCGCAGCTGCGGGTCGTCGGCCGCGGCAAACGTGCCGATCAGGGCGTCGGTGAGCACCGTCCCGCGATCGACGTCGGAATCGAACGTCCGCTCAAGCGCGTCGGACAGCGGCGTCTCGAGCAGGGCGGCCCAGGTCGCGTCGTCGTCGATCAGCCGGCGCATCTCCTCGCGCGAGCGAAGCGGCTCGAGCAACGTCGGGAACACCCGCTCGGCCACACGCGCCAGCATCGACTGCCACGCGGCGCTCTCGGGCAGCGGTGGATACGCGGCGACGCGGCGCCGGCGCAGCTCCACGGACAGACCGAGCATGCGGGCGAGCGCCGGCGGGAACAGGCTGACCAGGTACGAGTAGCGCGAGAGCCGGGCATCGACGCCCGGGAACGGCGAGGCCGACACGGCCGCGCCGCCGACCTCGTCGCGGCGCTCGAGCACGAGCACCGATCGGCCGGCGCGCGCGAGGATCGTCGCGGCGACGAGAGCGTTGTGCCCGCCCCCGACGATCACCACATCAAAGCTTGTGCGCTGCGCCATCAGACCCATGGACCATAGGTCCTAAGGCGCTGCCCGGGGCGGCGCCGACCATCGGATTAGGACCAATTGCGTCTGGTTGTCGGGACGCGCGCGCCCTAGCCTGACGGGCATGAACCAGTCAACCGGAGAACAAATCGCCACCACCGTTCGCTCGTGGCCCGGCGTCGAGACCGCGCCTCATCGCTTCGGCGGAGTCGAGTTCCGCCTCGGGCGCCGCGAGCTCGGCCACATACACGGTGACCGCATCGCCGACCTGCCGTTTCCCCGCCGCGTGCGCGATCAGCTGATCGCCGAGGGGCGGGCGCGTCCACATCACGTCCTGCCGCACTCCGGGTGGATCACGGTCTCGATCCACTCACCCGACGAGGCTGAGCGCGCCGTCGAGCTGTTCAGGATGGCCTACGACCGGGCCACGCAGGCACGAACCGCGCGCCAGGATGACGTGCAAGGAAATGTGCCAGCCAACGGCGAAGGGTGATTCAGGGAAGGAAAGCGGGTATCCGCGCGGTAGAGGACCGGGATGGACCGCGAGGAGCTCCGTCATCACATCGACTCAGTCGCGCTCGGCGAAGAACCGACTGCGCAGCAGCTCGCCTCGCTGTTTCTTGGCGAGTGCTGGCCGGGAGGTCCGGAAGACCGCACCGAGCGCGCCGCGCTCGACTGGCTGCGCCGGTGGCATCCGGACGCGGCCGCGGCCGCGTCGGAGGCCGAGCTGCCCCGATGCTCGTGCTCGACTGGGCGCTGCGTACTCTGTAACTGAGTGACCTCCGCCAGCGAGCTGAGGGTCGACCTGCGCGAGCGGGTTGCGATCGTTACCGGTGGCGGGCGCGGGATCGGCCGGGCGATCGCGCTCGGGTACGCCAAGGCGGGCGCCGACGTGCTGATCAGCGTCGCGCGCAACCCCGGGGAAGCCGAGGAGGTCGCCGGCGCCGCCGCTGCCCTGCCGGGCAGCATCCAGGCCGTCCAGGCCGACGTGACCGCGCGGGCCGATGTCGATCGCCTGGTCGAGCGCGCGCTCGCGATCACCGGGCGGATCGACGTGCTGGTCAACAACGCGGCGCGGGGGATGCGGTTCGTCAACGAGCGGTTCATGACCGAGCCGCGGCCGTTCTGGGAGGCGGACCCGGAGGCGTGGCGAGTGGTCATGGAGACCAACACCGTCGGCGTGTTCCTGATGTCACGGGCGGTCGTGCCGCGTATGCTCGCCGCCGGGCGCGGCAGCATCATCAACGTCACGATCAACCACGAGACGATGGTGCGGCGCGGCTTCTCGCCGTACGGCCCGTCGAAAGCTGCGCTCGAGGCGATGACCGAGATCTGGGCGCAGGAGCTCGAGGGGACCGGCGTTCAAATCAACCTTCTGGCCCCGGGCGGCGCGACCGCGACCGGGATGGTTCCCGACGGCGTGCCGGCAGAGCTCGCGCTGCTCTCGCCGGAGATCGTGGTGGCGCCGGCGCTGTACCTCGCGACCGCCCCGACGAGCGGTCAGAGGATCCTCGGTACCGAATGGCGGGGTCCCGCCTGAGCCCTCGCCGTTGGGCGGGGTGCTAGGTTTTCGGTTCGATTCAGTCGGCGGGCACGTCGGGGAACGCGAACACTCGTGGAAAGCGATTTCAGCGTAGAAGAGCGTCGCCATGGCGACGCGGTGCTCCTCACGGTGAGCGGCGAGCTCGACCTGCGCACCAGCCCCGAGCTCGAGCAGCGGCTGAACGGCGCGTTCGGGGCCGGCGCCGAGCTGGTGATCCTCGACCTGCGGATGATCGAGTTCATGGACTCGACCGGGCTGCGGGTCCTGCTCGGGTCACATCAACAGGCGAAGGAGAACGGCAGGCGGTTCGCGCTGGTGCGCGGCGCCGATCAAGTCGAGCGCGTGCTCACGCTCACCGGGGTGCGCGACCTGCTGACGATCGTGGACGCGCCGGACGAGCTGCTCGCCACCGGCGACGCGCCCGCGGAGTAGGTGTGTAGCACCCGCGGGCGCTGGGGATACTTGCGCGGTGGAATCCCATCGCGCCCTGTTTTACCAAGACTCCGAGGATTATCTCGACGGGATCTGGAGCTTCATTGCGCCGGCGCTCGAGGCGGGCGAGCCGGTGGCGATCGCGGTCCCGGGTCCCAACCTGATGCTCGTGCGCGATCGGCTGGCCGATGAACACCCGCCGGAGATCGAGCTGCTCGACATGGCCGAGCTGGGGTCCAATCCCGGCCGGATCATCCCCACCGTCGAGGCGATTGCCGAGCGGCGCTCCGGCCGCTTGCATTACGTCGGCGAGCCGATCTGGCCCGGGCGCTCGCCCGAGGAGATCCGCGAGGCCACGCGCTACGAGGCGCTGATCAATGCGGCGTGGCCGGCCGGAGAAGTTCTGGCGCTGTGCCCGTACGACGCCGCCGGCCTCGACGACTCGGTACTGATCGACGCCGAGCACACCCACCCTGGCCTGGTCCGGGACGGACGCCCTGAGGCGAGCGCGGCGTACGGCGGCGCCGTACCACCGCCACGTTGCGAGGCGCCGCTGCCCGAGCCTCCGCCCGAGTCGGTAGCGATCCCGTTCGATGCCCAGGACCTACGGCGCGTGCGCACGGTCGTGGCCGAGCAGGCGGCCGGAGCCGGCCTGCGCCGCGAGCGGGTCGCTGAGCTCGTCCTCGCGGTCAACGAGTTGACCACCAACACCGTCCGGCATGCCGGCACGAGCGGGATCCTGCGCGTGTGGAGCGAGCGAGGCAAGCTCGTCTGCCAGGTTGAGGATGGCGGTCGCATCTCCGATCCGCTGGCCGGCCGCAGGCGCGGGCTTCCCGGCATCGGCGGACTCGGGCTGTGGATGGTGAATCAGCTTTGCGATCTCGTCGAGGTGCGCACCGGGGAAACCGGGAGCACGGTCCGGGTCCACGCGCGGTAGCCGCCTGCGCCCTCGAGGTTTCGGACCCCGGGTGCGGGGTAGGCGATGGGGCGAGGGAGGTAGAGATGTCACACGTAGCGCCGCGTCGCACCGGGACCGGAACCCGAGCCGCGGAAGGCCGCGAGGGCAGGGCGAGCGTCACCGCTCGACTCGATCGCATCCCCGTGTGGCCGTATGAGCGCAAGCTCCTGTGGATCGTCGGAGCGGGTTATTTCTTTGCCTTCTTCGACATCGTGACGATCTCGTTCGCCGCGCCGGTCATCGCCACGCAGTTCCACGTCTCCAAGGCGACGGTCACGCTGTCGGTCACGAGCAGCCTGATCGGCTACATCATCGGTGCATTCGCCGACTCGACGATCGCGGACAAATGGGGTCGCAAGCTCAGCCTGGGCATATCGGTGGCGGTGTTCTCGATCGGCACCGTGCTCGCGGCGGTGAGTACCAACGTAACCGAGCTGATCGCCTTCCGGTTCATCGCCGGCCTCGGCATCGGCGCTGAGATCGCCGCGGTCACGACCTACATCGGCGAGCTGTCACCCGCCCGGCTACGCGGCCGCTACACGAGCTGGGCAACGACCGCCGCGTACGCGGGCTTCTCGGTCGTGCCGTTCATCGCGCGGGGCCTCGTGCCCACGTTCGCCGCGGGATGGCGGATCCTGTTCCTGATCGGCGCGCTCGGCGGCGTAACGATTCTGGTCATGCGGCGCGGACTGCCTCCTTCCCCGCGCTGGCTGATCTCGCAGGGACGGACGGATGAGGCGCGAGACCTGGTCGAGACGGCCGAGCAGACGGCGCTCGAGAACCTCGACGCGGACCGCCTGCCCGAACCCGAGCCGGTGGCCGACGAGGCGCCGGCCGAGCGCGTGCCGATCAAGGCCTTGCTGCGCCGCCCGATGGCCGGACGCGTCGCGCTGTTCGTGGCGATCTGGTTCGTCTACTACATCGGCAACTACGGTTGGCTGACGCTGGCCCCGACGCTGTTCACCGACAAGGGCTACAGCCTGGCCGACAGCACGACCTACCTGGTCGTGTCGGGCATCGGGTTCCTGGTCGGCGCATATGCCACCACTCGTTTCACCGACCGCTTCGAGCGCAAGTACACGATCCCGCTGTGCGCGCTGGCGTGGGCGATCTCGCTGTTCGTCATCGGCGCGTTCGTCTCGCCGACGATCATCATCGTGTTCGGCTTCATCGCCTCGACCACGATCGGACTCACCGTACCGATGCTGTACACGTACACGGCTGAGCACTTCCCGACCTCGGCGCGCGCCACCGGCGTCGCGCTGAGCGACGGCCTCGGGCACGTCGGCGGTGCGCTGGCGCCGCTCATCGTGCTCGGTGCCTACTCGGCCTGGGGCTTCTCCGCCTCATTCCTGGTGATGGCGATCAGCGGCGTCGTCGCCGGCGGGCTGATCCTGTTCGGGATCACGGCGACCGGACGCTCGCTGGAGACGGCAACCTCGGAATAAAGCGCCGCCGACGAAGCTCAGTAGTCTGACCGGTCAGTGAAGGAGCTGACCGGGAACGCATCCGGCACGACGGCCGCCACGCAGGAGCAGGCGATGGCGCTGCTCGAGGCGATCGAGAACTATCCGAGCTGGGCCCCGGACGTCGTCAAACAGGCCGAGGTACTGGAGCGCGACGCCGGTGGACACCCGACCAAGGCGCGGGCCAAGCTCCACGTCGAGCGCGGGCCGCTCACGCGCGACTTCGATCTGCGGTTCAACGTCAAGGTGGATCCGACCGGGACGATCGCGTTGAGGAGAATTCCGAACGAGAGCTCCGATGGCGAGCGCTTCGACGTGACCTGGCGGGTGGACGGCCGGCAGGGCACGCAGATCACGCTCGAACTGGCCGCGAACCTGGACGTGCCGCGCTTCATCCCGCTCGGCGACGTGGGCGACTCAACCGCCCAGAACCTGGTTAGCGCGGCGACGCGAGCGCTTCAGCCGTGAGCGTCTCGGGCCGGCGCGGCTCGAGCCCGAACGCCTCGGCGATCAACTCATAGGAGTGCCGGCGGGCCTGATGGTCGTAGGTGATCGTGACGACGATCACCTCCTCAGCGCCGTACTCCGACGCGACCGTCTCGATCTCGGCCCGCACCTTCTCGGGCGAGCCTACGATGGAGCGCCGGCCGGGGCGCGCGCCGTTCAACGGCTTGCCTTCGCGCCGGAGGAACTCGACGGCCTGCTCGGGCGGGGGAACCGGGATCAGCCGGTTCCGGCGCAGCAGCGTGAACGACATACGGCTGCTCGTCGACAGGAAGACGGCTTCCTCCTCGGTCGGTGCGGCGAGCGCCCACACCGCGACCGCGGTTCGCGGGGCCTTGAGGTCCCGGCTGCACTCGAAGCTCCCCTGGTAATGCTGAGCGATGTCCGCGCCCTCTGCGTTGATGAAGTCCGCAAAGGCGTAGGGCAGCCCCAGCTGGGCGGCCCAGATCCCGCTCTGCGGCGAGGAGCCCAGCAGCCATGGGACGGGAAGCTCGGGGCGGCCAGGGAGCGTGGCCGCGAGACGGTGAAAGGGATGATCCTCGGGCAGGCTGTCGTCCAGATAGGCGAGCAGCTCGGCCAGTTGCTGGGGGAAGTCGTCGGGGGCGGCCTGGCGGCGATCGCGCTGGAGCGCGAACGTGGTCATGGGGTCGGTGCCCGCGGCGCGACCGATTCCGAGGTCGATCCGCCCCGGAAACAGGGCGGCGAGCACGGTGAACGTCTCGGCCACCTTGAGCGGGCTGTAATGGGGCAGCATCACGCCGCCGCTCCCGACCCGAATCCCGCTGGTAGCCGCGGCGATCGGGCCGATCAGCGCCTCGGGGCTCGGTCCGGCCAGCATTGGGCCGCCGTGGTGCTCGGCCACCCAGTAGCGGTGATAGCCGAGCTCGTCTGTGAGCCGGGCCAGGTCGATCGTGTTGTGCAGCGCGTCGGCGCCGGTCGAGCCTTCGGAGATGGGCGACTGATCGAGGACGGACAGGAGCATTCACTTCAGTTTAGAAAGCGCGCTCGGACCCGTTCGGCCAATCACCCCCGCCGGGTGATGGGCGGTCACCCGGCGCCGCTCGATACTCGCGCACGTTGCGGTTCATCCTCAACATCATCTGGCTGGTCCTGTGCGGGTTCTGGATGGCGATCCTGTACACGTTCGCCGCCCTGATCTGCTTCATCCTGATCATCACGATCCCGTTCGGGTTCGCGGCGCTGCGGATCGCGGCGTATGCCCTGTGGCCGTTCGGGCGGACGATCGCGCGTAAGCCGACCGCCGGCGCCGGATCGTTCATCGGCAACCTGATCTGGATCGTGCTGTGTGGCTGGTGGTTGGCGATCGGTCACATCGTGACGGGGATCGCGCTGTGCGTGACGATCATCGGGATCCCGCTCGGGCTCGCCAACTTCAAGCTGATCCCGGTGTCGCTGGCGCCGTTCGGGGTCGAGATCGTGCCCACGCGATAGATGCGCCCGCCGCGTGAACAGCTCATCGTCATCGCCGCGGTCGCCGTGGCGGCGGGCGGCCTGGCCGGCGGATGCGGAAGCAGCAAGCCGGCGTACTGCAGCGATCGGACCGCGCTCGAGCAATCGGTCAGGGACATCAACGTGACGAGCGGGCTCAGCAAGCTGAAGACCCAGCTCCAGACGGTGGAGAGCAACGCGCAGTCGCTCGTGTCCTCGGCCAAGAGCGACTTCCCGAACGAGACGTCGGCCATCGACACCTCGGTGAGCAGCCTGAAGTCCAGCATCGGCGCGCTCAGCTCCTCGCCGACGCCGTCCCAGCTCGCGACCGTGGCGAGCGACGCGAAGTCCGTGGTCGACGCGGTCAGCAACTTCGTCAGCGCGTCGAAGTCGAAGTGCAGCTGACGTCGCGGGGATTGGGCGGCGGCGCCTGACGGCGGCGCGCCTAGGCCTAAGCCGTGAAGCCGGCGATCGCGTCGCCGATCAGCTTGACGCCGATGACCAGGCAGAGGACGGCCATGATCGCCTGGTTGTGGCGGACCATCCAGTCGCGGATGGACCCGAGCACTTTCTGCGAACGATCGCCCATCGCGTAGTAGATCCCGAGCGGGATGCCCGGGCCGAGCGTCGCGATCAGCGCGAAGATGGCGAACACGATCGCCTGCTGGCCGGCCGAGATCCCCGCCTGGGCGATCGTGGCCGAGGCGGACACGTTCAGCAGCAGGTTCTTCGGGTTCACCCCCGACAGCAGCGCGGCGAGTCCGAGCGACTTGACGGGCGTAAACGAGTCGATCGTCTTCATCCAGCCCGGCATGTCCGGCTCGGACTCGCCTCTCGGGCGCCCGCGCCACTGCCGCGCGCCCACGACGCCGAGCAGCAGTCCGAGCACGAGTTTCAGCACGCTGACCCACGTCTTGGGCTTCGCGGTGGCGCTGCTCGCGCTGATCCCGCCCGCCACGAGCAGCACGATCACCCCGACCACGACGAGCCCGAGGATCCAGCCGACGACGAACGCCGGGCCGTTGACCTTGCCTCGCGGCGTGGCCAGCATCAGTACGACGGCGACGATCGGCAGCGGGCTGATCGCGACGCCGAGGGCAAGCGATAGGACGCTGCCAATCGCTTGCCCCATGTCCGTCCTTCGGTGGGTGCGGCGCGCTCAGTGAGCGGCGGTGGCGAGCGCCTCGCTCAACCGTGCCTCGGTCTCGTTGTCGAGCGAGGTCTGAATGATGGTTCCCTTGACCTTGATCTGGGGCAGGATCTTGTCGACCGACATTTCCCGCACCAGTGCGATCACCGCGGCGCCACCGGGGTGAAGATTCGTGCCGAGCTCCTTCATGAAATTGTCGTCGACGCCGTAGTCGCTGAGCGCGCCGGTCGCCGCGCCGGTGGCGGCCCCGATCGCCATGCCGAACAACGGCACGAGGAAGATCAGGCCGATCAACCCGCCCCACAGTGCTCCGGTGGCGGCTCCTGCGCCGGCCAACGATGGCTGGTGGAGCTTGACCTTGCCGTCCGCCTGGCGCTCAACGACGACCAGGTCGTCGAGCTCGATGATGTGGGCCTTCTGCGCCTCGGCGACGTTGCTGGCAACCTGTTGTGCGGTGCCAAGGTCGTCGTAGGCAATTGCAACGAGATCACTCATCTGTGTTTCCTCCTGTTACACGGTTGTACGGGGATCCGGCAGGGTGCGACATCGAATGCGTCATCGTCACGGCAGCGCGGCGTCCGGGTCATAGGTGGCCAGGCCGTAGACGATCCAGATGCTCAGGGCGAACAGGGCGATCGACCAGAGCGGGTAGGCCGAGATCGACAGCAACGCCCCGATCGCGTTCAGCGCGCCGATGGTGATGCCGTAGAACCGCCCGAACGTTCCGCCGCGAAACAGCGAGACCGACGCGACGAGCTCGAGGATTCCGAGGATGAGCGTGATCCACCCCCAGGTCTTCAGATCGCTGAAGATGAACTTGGTGCTGCCGGCGAAGAAGCTCGAGTTGCTGATCGCGGCGATGCCGTAGATCACGCCCAAGACGCCGCCGACGAGCAGCAGGATGGCCGCGAACATCGCGCGGCCGTATCCGCGGAGGGCATCGTTCATGTAGCAGTCACTCCTTTCCCGGGCGCCCGACGACGGTCACGTTCGAGCACGGCGGGGTGAGCCAGCATCACCCGGGCGGGGTGAATGGCTGAGCGAACAACCCCGCCCGGTTCAGGCCTCCAGCGGCGAGCGGGCCACGCAGCGGAACCCGATGTGCGAGGTCGAAGTGTCGATCGCCTCGGCCTGCCTTGCCGCCGGGCGATAGCGCAGGCAGTAATTGGGCGCGCACAGGTGGGAGCCGCCCTTGATCACCTTGCGGGCGATCGCCTCGCCGTGGCCGTAGCTCTCGGCATCGGAGTCCACGCGCGGATTGCGCGGCACGCAGCAGGGCTTGGGCGCATCGTCGGTGTGGCGCGGCTTGAACCAGTCCGAGGTCCACTCCCAAACGTTGCCGGTCATGTCGTACAGGCCGTAGCCGTTGGGTGGGAAGCTTCGAACCGGCGAGGTGCCGGCGTAGCCGTCGCTCAGCAGGTTCTGCCACGGGAACTCGCCCTGCCAGGAGTTCGCCATCATCCGCCCCCGGGGCGCGAACTCGTCGCCCCACGCGAACACCTTCTGCTCGAGCCCGCCGCGCGCCGCGTACTCCCACTCGGCTTCGGTCGGGAGCTCCTTGCCGGCCCAGTGCGCGTAGGCCAGCGCGTCGGCGTACGCGACGTGGACGACCGGATGGAGCTCACGGCCGCCGACGTTGGACCCAGGCCCCTCCGGCCGGCGCCAGAACGCGTCCGGTGTCCATTCCCACCAGTTTCGGAAGTCGCGTAGATCGACCGGCCCGTCGGTGGGCGCGAACACGAGCGACCCTGGGACGAGCAGCGCCGGATCCGCCTCGGGGTAATCCGCCGGATCGGGCGTGAGCTCGGCGCCGGTCACGTGTCCCGTCGCCTTCACGAAGCGGCGGAACTCGGCCACTGTCACCGGGTGCTCGTCAATCCAGAATCCGTCGAGCGCGACGCGATGTACCGGTGCCTCCTCGGGATAGAACCGGTCAGAGCCCATCAGAAACTCGCCGCCGGGGATCCAGGTCATGTTCCGTGCCGGCACCCGGGGCGGGGAGGAGGTCGCCACGGCTTGATGCTCGGGCGAGGAGGGGTGAGGCGCAATCACCCGCCCGGGGTGATTCAGACTCACCCACGGCGATGGGAGGTTTCTGGCACCGAAGTGAAGAGAACGCAGATCGCCGCCCAAGCCGTTCAACGGGAGATGAGCCGATGACCCAGCCGTTCAAGGGAGTAGTCAACGTCGACATCACGGACTCGGTTCCCGACTGGGGCCCCTACACCCAGGCGATCGCGCCCGAGGGCACCCCCAACGTGCTCTACATCGTCCTCGACGACGTCGGCTTCTCGGCGATGGAGCCGTTCGGTGGAATGATCGAGACGCCCAACATCAACCGGCTGGCCGAGCGGGGCCTGACCTACACCAACTTCCACACCACGGCACTGTGCTCGCCCACGCGGTCATGTCTGATGACGGGCCGCAACCATACGACCAACGGCATGGCCTCGATCACCGAGGCCGCCTCCGGATTCCCGAGCTCCAACGGCCACATCCCGTTCGAGTGCGGCACGATCGCCGAAGTGCTCGGCGAGCGCGGCTGGAACACGTACATGACGGGCAAGTGGCACCTGACGCCCGAGGACGAGATGAACCTGGCTTCGACCAAGAGCCAGTGGCCGATCGGACGTGGGTTCGAGCGCTTCTACGGCTTCTTGGGCGCCGAGACAAACCAGTGGTATCCCGACCTCGTCTACGACAACCATCCCCAGGAGCAGCCGTACACCCCGGAAGAGGGCTACCACCTGACCACCGACCTGACCGATCGGGCGCTGTCGTTCATACAGGACGCGAAGGCGATCGCACCGGACAAACCGTTCTTCCTCTACTACTGCCCAGGTGCTTGCCACGCGCCCCACCACGCTCCGAAGGAGTGGGCGGACAAGTACAAGGGCAAATTCGACATGGGCTACGAGGCCTACCGCGAGCTGGTGTTCGACCGCCAAAAAAAGCTCGGGGTCGTCACCGAGGCTGCCGAGCTTTCACCGATCAACCCGTACATCGACGAGACGAGCGCCGACGGAAAGCCCTGGCCCGAACTCGACACCGTGCGTCCGTGGGACTCGCTCTCCGACGATGAGAAGCACCTGTTCGCGCGCATGGCGGAGGTCTACGCGGGCTTCCTCAGCCACGCCGACCACGAGATCGGACGCCTGCTCGACTACCTGGAGGAATCGGGTCAGAGCGAGAACACGCTGGTCGTGCTGGTCTCCGACAACGGCGCCTCGGGCGAAGGCGGCCCGAACGGGTCGGTCAACGAGAACAAGCTGTTCAACGGGCTGCCGGACACGATCGAGGAGGCGCTGCCCTTCTTGGACGATCTCGGCACGCCCAAGACCTACAACCATTACCCCACCGGGTGGGCATGGGCATTCAACACGCCGTTCAAGCTGTGGAAGCGATACGGCAACTGGGAGGGAGGAACGGCGGATCCGCTGATCGTCTCGTGGCCGGCGAAGATCAAGCAGCACGGGGTGCGGCGCCAGTTCACCCACGCGGTCGACGTCGTCCCCACGATCTATGAGGCGCTCGGGGTCGAGCCGCCCGAGGCGGTCAAGGGCCACACCCAGCACCCGATCGAGGGCGTCAGCTTCGCGCCCACGTTCAACGACGCCGAGGCGAACACCGACAAGCAGACGCAGTTCTTTTCGATGGGCGGCACCCGGGCGATCTGGCATCGGGGTTGGAAGGCCGCAGCAGTGTCACCGTCGGCACCCGATATGTGGGCGCACTATTCGACCCAGCGTTGGGAGCTGTTCGACACAGAGAACGACCCAACCGAGTGTCACGACCTCGCCGCCGAGCATCCGGACAAGGTTCAGCAGCTGATCGGCCTGTGGTGGCACGAAGCCGGTCGCTACCAGGCGTTGCCGCTGGAGGATCGCGGCGCGGTGGAGATCCTGACCACCGAGCGCCCGCAGCTCTCCAAAGATCGCAGCCGGTACGTCTACTACCCGGGCGGCTCTGAGATTCCGGAGTCGGTCGCGCCCAACACCCGCAACCGGTCATACTCGATCGGCGTCGAGGTGACGATCGACACCGAGGAGGCGGAGGGCGTCCTGTTCGCGCAGGGATCGCGATTCGGCGGCCATGCGCTGTACATCAAGGACCGAAAGCTCAAGTACGTGTACAACTGGGTCGGCCTGTTCGAGCAGGTCGTCGAGTCGACCGAGAACGTCCCGACCGGCCACGTCGTCCTCTCGGCTTCGTTCGAGAAGGATGGCGACACGATGCCGACCGAGGGAACGCTCACCCTCCACATCCGAGAGGACGCAGTCGGCGAAGCCAGGATCAAGACCCAGCCAGGCAAATTCTCGCTGGCTGGGGAAGGTCTCAACGTGGGCCACGAGGGCGGGGAACCGGTCACCGACGACTATCCGGGCGATGCGCCGTGGGCATTCGCGGGCGGCACCATCCACAAGGCGGTCATCGACGTCAGCGGTCAGCCGTTCGTCGATCTCGCCAACGAGGTGCGGCTGGCGTTCGCGCGCGACTGAGGTTGTCGGGCGAGCTCAGGTTGGTTGTCGGGGAGACGTCAGAGCCCGGTCTGAGCCGCGATCCTGCCGCTGCTGACGGCATCGACGAGCGCCTGGTAGTCGCGCTCGTTCTGATCGGCGTACGCCTTGGAGAATCCGAGGATGGCTCGGTCGAATGCGTTGCCGCCGCCCAGGTAGGACGCGATCGCGATCCTGTCGCCGCTACGAGCGTGCGCGCGCGCGAGCGTCCAACCGCACAGCTTGCCGTAGACGGTCATTCCGGATGGGATCATCTGCTCGATCTCGGCGGAGCCCTTCCAGTCCTTGAGCTGCCGTCCGTAGAAGTCGCGGGCTACGCCGTCGAGCCCCGCCCGGACATGCAGCCAGCCCAGGAAGATGTCGCTCGCCGCCTGCATGAGGCGCTGGCCGCTCACCACGCGCTGGCCGTGGTTCCTGAACTCACTCCTGCCCACGTGCTCTTCAAGCACCGATTCCTCCGCTTCCTTCATCTGGAGGAACAGCGGGTCCGAACCGTCGCGCCCGAACATCAGCGCGATCCACGCGCGTGTACCGACGCTCCCGACCCCGACCACCTTCCGCGCGAAGTCCGCGAGCTGAAACTGGTCGAGCAGCACGCGCCGGTCGTGGTCGAGGGAGTTGCGGTAGGCATGCGTCAAGGTGCGCAGCTCATCGAACATCTCTTCCTGGTCGGCATCCGGCAAAAGTACGCGCAGTGGGACGATCAGTGGTGACTGGTCGACGATGCCGGCCTGTCCGTCGCTCTGTCCGGTGAGCTTCGAGAACGCGGACATGCTGTCGCGCGTCCGCGCCTTGGCGATCTGCGCTTTGGTCCGCTTGATCTGCGTGCGCTTCAGGTACCCCTCGTACTGCGCGAGCAGGGGCTCGATCTCGAGATGCGCGTACCAAACCGCCAAGTTGTCCATTCCCGCGAAGGTTCGCATCGCCTCGCGATACGACGTGACCGTGTCCAGCACAATCCGATCCTGATCCCGGGTCGCGTAGCCGTTATCCCGGGCCGCGATCAGCATGCTCGCCGCGAGCCGCTTGACGTCCCACTCCCAGGGTCCGGGAAGGGTCTCGTCGAAGTCGTTTATGTCGAACACCAGCCGCCGCTCGGGTGAGGCGAACGCACCGAAGTTCGAAAGGTGCGCGTCGCCGCAGCACTGGACGGTGAGGCCGGAGCGCGGAGTTCCCGCCAGGTCGTGCGCCATGATCTTGGCTGCGCCGCGATAGAACGTAAACGGAGACACGAGCATCCGCCCGTAGCGAATCGGGACGAGCTCCGGCACGCGCGTCTGGGCCTGGACCTCGAGCAACTCGATCGGGTCGGCGCGGTCCGCTGGCATCTCGCAGTCAGAGTGCCGGGATCTGGGTACCTCGGCGCGGGCCGCCTTACCGCGCGCGATGCGCTCGCTAACGGTGAGGTGCGGGACCGTGTCCCGCCCGGTGCGTGATGTCGCTATGGCCGTCATGACCGGCGATCGTCGCAGCCTCGCGGCGGGGGTCCATCACCCGATGCGGGTGATACACGTCTCAGCCGGCCGGCTCGAGTAGACACATACGGG
>DATJUA010000148.1:0-19186 GCA_035502815.1 Solirubrobacteraceae bacterium | reverse complement strand
GGCTCCGACTACCACTTCTTCGCCGGCGAGCTGTCCGAGGCGGCCGGCGGCTCGCGGTTTCCGCGCGTGCAGGGCCACGAGGTGGGCGCCACCGTGGTCGCGGTCGGACCGGGCTCGGGGGACGAGCTCGCGGCGGGTCAGCGCGTGGCCCTGTGGCCGCTGCGGGCGTGCGGCCGTTGCTACCCGTGCAGCGTCGGACGGCCCAACACGTGCGACAACTTCGAGCTGATCGGAATCCACGTCGACGGCGGGCTGCAGGACCAGCTCGTCGTGCCGGATTCGCAGCTCTACCCGATCGCGGTGGACGATCCAGCTCTGGCCGCGCTGGCCGAGCCGGTGTCGATCGCGGTGCGCGCGGTGAACCGGGCGCGCGTGGCCTCGGGCGAGCACGTCGTCGTGCTGGGGGCCGGCCCGATCGGCCAGTGCATCTGCCTGGTGGCGCGTGAACGCGGGGCCGAGGTGCTCGTCGTCGACCTACAGGAGAGCCGGCTTGGGCTGAGCCGCTCGATGGGCGCGCAGACGCTCGTGTGGACGGACGCGGCCGAGGTCGTCGCCGCGGCCCGCGGCTGGGCCGGGCCGGCCGGGCCGCCGGTGGGGATCGACGCGACGGGTGCGCCGGCCGCGGTCCGGGCGATGGTGGACATGGTCGCCTCGGCTGGCCGGGCCGTTCAGGTGGGTATGTCAGGAGAGGAGGTGACGCTCCGCATCGGCAGCCTGACCGAGAAGGAGCTCGACCTGCTCGGCGTCAGCGTCTGCACCGGCGAGGAGTTCGGCGAGGCGGTCGGGGTGGTCGAGCGCAACGCCGGCGTGCTGGCCGGGCTGATCAGCCACCGGTTCGCGCTCGAGCGGGCGCCCGAGGCACTGCGGTTCGCGATGGCGAACCCGACCGAGGTCATGAAGGTTGTGATCGGCGGCAGCTGAGGCGCGCCGGCGGACTGCGCCCGAGAGCGCGTGTGCCCCAGCGCGTTCAAGGTGGGCTCGCGAGCCCGGATAACGGGCTGCCGAGCCCGGATAACGGCACACTCGTTGAGCCCGGTGGCTCGACTGTCCCGTTGCCCGTGCTATAGCCGGGGGAACCGGCATTCACGTCCACGGGGGTGGTCGAGTGCGCCGTTATCCGGGTGGAGCGACCTCTTGACCGGGGGGCGCGGGATCGCTTGACCCGGGGTGACGGGATCTCTCGACCCGGGGTGGCGGGATCTCTCGACCCGGGGTGGCGGGGTCGCGTCCATTCCTGGGGCTTTGGACCGGCGCCGGGCCCACGCCGGCGCCGGATGGTCGGGGGACCGGCCCTGGATATGACAATTCTCACCTTGCGGGCCGGCGGCGTGGCGCGCGATTTTGCGGGCCGCCACCGTTCGGTTAGCGGGCCGTTATGGTCACCGCCGCCGGGGTTAAGGCGGCCCGGAACGGGGACCGATACACGGGTGCCGCCCGTATGCTGGGCATAAAGCCTTGCCAATGGGAGGGAGCCCCGGATGCCAGGTGTGAACCGTTCGAAGGAGCATGCACGACCCCGTCACTCACGGCGGCGCTCCGACGATCGTGTTCGCGTCGGGGGCCCGCTTCGCTCGCTGGCCACTGCGTTCGCACGCGCCGCGTCCTGGGGTCCGCGCCACCTGCGCCGGCGCCGTACCGCCGGGCTCGTGTCGGTCGCGGCCATGGTCGCCGCGCTCGGCGCAGTGCTCGTGCCGCTGGCGCTGCCGAACCGCGCCGGCATCACGCGCGCCGTCGCCAGGTCGCGCGATCAGGTGATCTACGCGAGCACGTCGAGGCCGGTCCACCCCGCGACGCCCGCGCATCGGGCGCACGCGACCAGACGCGGGCCGTCGCTGCCGGGCGCCACGCTGACCATCGCCGCGGACGCCGCCACGACCCCCGTGCCGGCCTCGTGGTTTGGCATCTCGACCGAGTACTGGGCGCTGCCCCTGTTCGAGCGCGACTCGCCGGTGCTCGATCGCGTGCTCGCGCTGCTGCATGTACAGGGAGACGGACCGATGGTGCTCCGGATCGGTGGCGACTCCGCGGACCACTCGTTCTGGGATCCCAAGCCGAAACGGATGCCGTCGTGGGCGTTTGCCCTCACGCCCGGCTACCTGTCGCGCTTGCGCGCGCTGGTCCTGCGGGACCATCTGCGCCTGATCGTCGACCTCAACCTGATCACCGACACGCCCCTGACGGCGGCCGAATGGGCGCGGGCGGCGGAGACGTACCTGCCGAAGGGGAGCATCGTCGGCTTCGAGATCGGCAACGAGCCCGACCTCTACTCCCGCTCCTACTGGGTGTCCACGATCACACGCTCGCCGCTGCAGACCGGGCCGCTGCCGCTCGAGTTGACGCCGAGCACGTACGTGTCCGATTTCTCCGCCTACGCCCGCGCGATTGGCGAGAACTCCCCTGACATCCCGCTGATCGGCCCGGCCGTGGCCCATCCCCGCGTCAGCCTCGGCTACATCACCACGCTGATCCAGGACGAACGCTCGGAGCTGGGGGCGGTGACCGGGCACCTCTATCCATACTCAGCGTGCGAAAAGGACAAGCACGCGTCGGGCTATCCAACCGTGCCGAAGCTGCTCAGTCCGCAGGCATCCTCCGGGCTGACCAAGGACGTGGCGGGCGCGGTCGCGGTGGCGCACGACGCCGGGCTGAAGTTCCGGCTGACCGAGATCAATTCGGTTACCTGCGGCGGGAAGTTCGGCGTCAGCAACACCTTCGCCACGGCCCTGTGGGCGCCGGACGCGCTGTTCACGCTGATGCGAGCCGGCGTCGACGGGGCCAACCTGCACGTCAGGGCAGACGCCATCAACGCACCGTTCACGATCAACGGCGGCGGGCTGTACGCGCGGCCACTGCTGTACGGCCTGATCCTGTTCACGCGCACGCTGGGCGGCCAGGACTCACAGCTCGTGCGCCTCAAGCTGACCGCGTCGCACTCGCTGGACCTGAGCGCGTGGGCGGTGCGCGTCCGCGGCGGGAATCTCCATGTGCTGCTGCTCGACAAGGGCAAGCGGAGCGTGCGCGTCGACCTGCACCTCCCCGCGAGCGGCCCGGCCACCGTCCAACGGCTGCTCGCCCCGTCGGCCTACTCGCGCGCGGGCGTCACGCTTGACGGGCAGCGGCTTGGCCGCAACGCGCAGTGGGTGGGGACCGCCCAGACCGAGACGATCACCCCCGGCGGGCGCGCCGGCTACGTGCTCACGCTCCCGCAGCGCAGCGCCGCGCTCCTGGACGTGAGCGTCCACCCACCCGTGCGGATCAGCTCGCCGGCCAGAGTCGCTCCGTCGGCTCGCCGCGGGTCAAAACACCACGGTCGTGTTGCCGTGACGAAGCACGCGGTCCTCGCAGTGGGCCTGGACCGCTCGCGCAAGCACTAGGCGCTCGACGTCGGCGCCGAGGGCGGCGAGCGCGTCCGCGTCGTCGCGGTGGCTGACGCGCATCACGTCCTGCTCGATGATCGGACCCGCGTCGAGCTCCTCGGTCACGTAGTGCGCGGTGGCTCCGACGAGCTTGACGCCGCGCTCCTTGGCCCGGGCATAGGGGTTCGCGCCGGCGAACGCCGGCAGGAACGAGTGGTGGATGTTGATGATCGGGACGCCCACGCGGTCCAGGAACTCCGGCGAGAGCACCTGCATGTAGCGGGCCAGGACCACGAGATCGCAGCATCCGTCGAGCAGCTCGAGCTGCCTGGCCTCGGCGTCGGCCTTGCCGTCCTTCTCGACGGGCACGTGGTGGTAGGGGACGTCGAACAGCTCGACGTCCCCGCGCAGGTCGGGATGGTTGGAGATCACCATCGCGATCTGCGCCTCGAGCTGGCCGCGCCGCCACCGCCACAGTAGATCGAGCAGGCAGTGGTCGTAGCGGGACACCATCACGGAGATCCGCTTGGGCCGGCCGGCATCCCACAGGCGCCACGTCATGCCGAACCGTTCGGCCACCTTCAGCCCGAACTGCTCGCCGAGCCCGTCGCGCTTGTCGGGCGCGAGCGCGAACTCCATGCGCAGGAAGAACGTGCCTCCCTCGGGGTCGGTCGAGTACTGGTCGGAACGGACGATGTTGGCGCCGGCCTCGAACAGGAAGCGCGACACGGCGGCGACGATTCCTGGGCGGTCGGGACAGGAAATTAGTAGGCGCAGTAGCCCCGGCTGGGGCGGCGTCTCGGTGGTCACGAAGCCTCGAGCGGCGCGGGCACGTGATCGAACTGCGTGATCCGCCGCAGGTCCTCGACGCGCGCGTCGATCTCGCCCGCGGTGAGCCGCAGCACCCGCTCGGTCCCGAACTCCTCTACGTTGAACGAGGCCAGCGCGGTGCCGTACGCCATCGCCTGGCGGAGCAGCGGCTCGCTGGTCAAGCCGTCGAGGTGGCGGGACATATAGCCAATGAAGCCGCCGGCGAACGTGTCGCCGGCGCCCGTAGGGTCGACCACCGTCTCGAGCGGATAGGCCGGCAGGGCATAGAACTGATCCTCGGTGATGAGCGCGGCGCCGTACTCTCCCTGCTTGGCCACCACGACCGACGGCCCCATTTCGATCACTGCGCGGGCCGCGCCGACGATGCTTGGGCGTTCGGTCAGCTGCCGGAGCTCGGCATCGTTGAGGATCACGCAGTCGACGCGACGGATGACGTCGAGCAGCGCGTCGCGCGCGATGTCGATCCAAAGGTTCATCGAGTCCATCGCGACGAACCCGGTCTCGCCGCACTGCTCGAGCACGCTCAGCTGGAGCTCGGGCTGAATGTTGGCCAGGAACAGCACGTCGCATTGGCGCGAGGCGGGCGAGAGCTCCGGCTGGAAGGACTCGAACACGTTCAGCTGGGTGTCGAGGGTCTCACGGGAGTTGAGGTCCCACCCGTACTCGCCCTTCCAGAAGAACGTCCGGCCGTCCGGCACGCGCTCCACATCGACCACGTCAGTTCCGCGCGTGGCCACCATGGCCAGGTCCGCGTCGCTGAAGTCGTCGCCCACGCGGCCCACGACATGGACCTCGTCGAAGAACGAGGCGGCGAGCGCGAAGTGGGTCGCGGCGCCACCGAGCATCCGCTCGCGCTCGCCGAACGGCGTCTTGACCGCGTCGAACGCGACCGAGCCGACTACGGTGATACTCACGCGCGGAGTACCTGGGCGCCGGCCGCGGTGTCGAGCCCGGCCGCCTCGCGCAGCGCCGCGGCCTTGTCGGTCCGCTCCCAAGTGAAGTCGCCATCCTCGCGGCCGAAGTGGCCGTACGCCGCGGTCTTCTGATAGATCGGACGGTGCAGCCGCAGGTACTGACGGAACGCCCCCGGGCGCAGGTCGAAGTGCTCGCCGATCAGCTCGAGGATCTTCGACCGGGAGACCTTCTCGGTCCCGAACGTCTCGACCATGACCGACACCGGATGCGCCACGCCGATCGCGTAAGCCACCTGGACCTCGGCACGATCGGCGAGGCCGGCGGCGACGACGTTCTTGGCCACGTAGCGCGCGGCGTACGCGGCGCTGCGGTCGACCTTGCTCGGATCCTTACCGGAGAACGCGCCGCCCCCGTGCCGGGCCATCCCGCCGTACGTGTCGACGATGATCTTGCGTCCGGTAAGGCCGCAGTCACCCATCGGTCCGCCGATCACGAACCGGCCCGTCGGGTTGACGAGCAGGTTGCGACGAAGCCGCTTGGCGTCATACAGCTCCTCGGGCAGCTCGGGCTCGATCACGTGCTCCCACAGGTCCTCCTTGAGCAGCGACTCGGCGCCGTCACGATGCTGGGTCGAGATCAGCACCTTCTCGATCTCGACCGGCCGGCCGTCGACGTAGCGGACCGTCACCTGCGTCTTCCCGTCCGGACGCAGGTAGGGCAGGATCTCCGCCCGGCGCACGTCCGCCAGCCGCTTGGCCAGCTTGTGCGCGAGCGAGATGGGCAGCGGCATCAGCTCGTCGGTCTCGTTTGACGCGTACCCGAACATCATTCCCTGATCCCCCGCGCCGGCGATGTCCAGCTCATCCTCGTCCTTGGCGTTCGTCCGGGTTTCGTAGGCACGATCGACGCCCTGGGCGATGTCGGGCGACTGCTTGTCGATCGCGTTGATCACCGCGCACGTGTGGCAATCGAAGCCGTACTCCGCGTTCGTGTAGCCGATCCGCTTGATCGTTTCCCGCGCGATGTCCTGGATGTCGACGTACGTCGTCGTCGTGATCTCGCCGGAGACCACGACCAGCCCGGTGTTGACCAGCGTCTCGCACGCCACGCGACCGGTCGGGTCGTCTCGGAGGACCGCGTCGAGGACGCCGTCCGAGATCTGATCGGCGACCTTGTCCGGATGCCCCTCGGTAACGGACTCGGAGGTGAACAGGAACTCGTTGTCGGCGTGGGTCATGGGCGTCTCGTTTCCTTGGTCCTTATGAAGTAGTGGCGCCTTAGCGCGTGATCTCAAGCAGATAGGCGGCCATAACATCCAGAGCGCCGAGCTTCAGGTGGTACGCGTCGGACAGCTCCTCGACTCGAGCGATCTGATCGCGCGCGTCTTTGAACAGGTCCGTGAACTCGAACAAGCCGAAGTCCACGACGCGAGCCTGATAGCCCAGGCGCTCCAGCAGCTGCGTGGTTCGCCGCTCGCCGATGATAGAGAGTTGCATGACATACGCGGTGCCGTCCTCCGCCAATGCCTCGGGGAGCATCCGGAGCAGGTGGTCGATCAGCCCGCGTCCCCAGTAGTCGAGCGGGCGGTGCGAGACGACCGGCTCGAACGGGTCGACGGGCGTCTGGAAGAGGCTCGCCACGATCACGTCGTAGCGCTCCTCGGGCACCCATGGATACAGGTCCTGGACCGCGGCGCTGACCCGATCGGCGACGCCGTTGCGGAACGCGTTGGTCATCGTGTTCTTGATCGCCTCGGCGCTGATGTCGAGGCCGTGCACGTGGGCGGCTCCATTGCGCGCCAGCTGGACGGTGAGCAGACCCGTCCCGCAGCCGATGTCCAGGCAGCGCTGGTGCGCCCCGACGCCCTCCTGGTACAGGTACTTCCACACCATCATGCTCCCCTGGGTGGGGACGAACACCCCGGGCTCGATGGTGATATCGGGGAAGTCGAGCGGGTACATGAGCCGGCCGCGTGCGTCGCTCCAGCGCGGCGCCGGGTGCTGCCTGTCCTGGAGCGCGACCGGCCCCACGCCCTGGTCGGGGAGCGCCTCGGGCCGCACGTGCCCCGGCTTGCTCTCTTCCAGGGCAGCGCGCGCCGCCGCGATCTGCTCGGGACCGACGCCACAGCACCCACCGACGATCTGGGCCCCCTCCTGGCGCCAGCGCAGCGCGAGCGAGGCGTACTCCTCCGGGCCGACCCCCGACTCCTGGCGCCAGCCGGCCGCCGAGAGGTAACCGAGGTTCGGGTATACGCCGAGCGGTAGATCGGTGAAATCGCGCAGCCAGGCAAGCATCCCGGTGACGTGGTCGGGCGGGAGGCAGTTGATGGCCAGCGCGCCCACCCCCATCTCTTCAAAGCGCCGGGCGGCCCGGCCGAACGCGTCGCCCTCGGGCCCACCCCAGTGCTCGCCGTACACGCCGCACACGCCGTGGCGGCAGCGGCGGAAGCTCAGCCACACGGGCAGACCGGTGTCGAGCAGCGCCTCGACGGTGGCGTAGGTTGAGCTCCGCACCAGCGTCAGCGTCTCGACCAGGATCAGATCGGGTGGGTCGTGCTCGAACGCGCGGGCGAGCAGGCGGATCGTCTCGCGGCCGTCGGGCGTATCGACGTCTCCGTTGATGCTGAAGGCGACCGCGACCTCGTCGGCGCGACCACCCTCCGCCGCGGCCTCGCGAGCCAGATGAACGGCGCGACGCGCGACGTCCATCCAGTGAATCGGCTCGCTCGTCTCCCACATCCTGGCCTGGCCGTCGCGCAACGCGGTAGGTAGGCCCCAGGTGTCGGTACAGATCACGTCGCAGCCGACGTCGACGTAGCGGCGGTGGACGGCCTTGACGTCGGCCGGCGCCTCGAGCAACGCGGTTAGGCCCCACAGGTGCTCTTCGAGCTCGGGCCGCTCCCCGGCCACGCGTATCAGCTCGGTACCGGTGGCGCCGTCCATCATCACGACCTGGTCGGTGGCGAGCAGGCGGGAGAGTCGCTCGTACTGGGAATGGAACTTGTCGGCGGCGCCTGGCGGCTGCGCCTTGGCAACGCCTCGCTCGATCTCCGCCGGGGTCAAATTCGTCGTCACTCTCTCTTCCTCCCTGGGATCGGGATGGTTGCCCGCCCTGACAGCTGGCGAACCGTAAGAGCTTGTCGCTCCCCCGGCCGATTCGCCACTCTCACACCGCCGGATTAGCCTAGACTTTAGAGAGGGTCTGAAGGCAAAGCCTCGTTTGACCAGGCGCTGAGCATGATCATGGTACATCTCGATCGGACAGGTAATTCCGGAGTAAGGAGCAGGGCCGGCGGGGCGCCCGCGATGTACCTTCTCGGACGTGTCGGCGACCGCACGACCCTCCGGAACCTCCTCCTCCGAACTCGACATGGTCTTGCGGCGCGCCGGCGCGGTGCTCTCCACGCGCGACGGCCGGCCGGTGGCGATCAATTTCGGCTCGGCCGCGGCCGAGCTCGCCGTCTGTGTCAGGACGGTGGGGCTCGTCGATCGTTCCGAGCTCAGCACGCTCGCGCTCGAAGCGCCGCCGGCCCAGCTCGCCGCGCTCACCCACCGCCTCGTTGGCGCCACCGTCTCGCCCGGCGGGCTGGTGGCGGGAGGCGGGGCATGGTGGTGTGGCGAGGCTTCCGATCGCGTGGTCGTGGTTTGCGACCCACGCACGGCGGCGCGGCTGGTGGGTGGCCTGCGAGCCGACGCCGCGCGACATGTGGTCGTGCGCGATCTGTCGGACGAGGTAGCGGCGATCGGCCTGCTCGGACACAACACGGGCCAGGTGTTGAAGGCGCTCGGGGCGTACGGCGCCGCGGGAGATCCCCGGGCGGCGAGGCCGTTCGCACGCGGGGCGGTGGAGGGCGTGGCGGCCTGGTGGCTGCTTCAGTCCGACCGACGGGCGCTGGCGCTGGTCGACCGCGAGCACGCCGGCGAGGTGTGGCTGGCGATCGAGCGCGTGGGGCGCGCGTACGGGATCAGCTGCGTAGGGCAGGAAGCGACGGCGCGCTACACGCTGATGGAGCGTCTGCGCCCCGCCACGCTCCCGTTCGTCTGATCTTCTCGAGGGACCGTGTCGGTCGCCGTTGACGCGGCCGGCGCCGAGCGCGCGCTGACCGAGTTGCTCGCGCTCGAACGCGAGATCGTCGAGGCCGCCTACGTGCGCCGCGCGGACGCGCTGGAGCGAGTCGCGGACGCCGTCAGGCGACTCGGCGAGGTCGGCGCGCCGCAGGCGATCCTCGAGCGTGCGGCCGAGGAGCTCGGGACGAGCTCGGAGTTCGATCGGGTCGTGCTCGGGGAGGTGCGCGGGGACGAGCTGCACGTGCGCGCCCTGTGGAGTGGCGCCGATCCCGCCCTCGCCGCGGCGTCGCTCGCGGAGCTGTGCACCGCGCCGGTTCGCCTCGAGTACCCGTCGATCGAGGACGAGGTCGCCCGCCGCCCGCGAACCGAGATCGTCCGGGCTCGGGCCGCTCGCTCGCTCGCCAGCCGGCGGCTGACGGAGGTGCTCGGCTGGGACGGCTACGTCGTCACCGCGCTCGTCGTGCAGGGAACGACCGTCGGGCTGATCCATGCCGACACGACCGGCGGCGGGCGCGTCCCCGACGCGCTCGACGCGGAGGTGGCGGCTCGCTACGCCGAAGGCTTGGCCGGGGTGTTCGAGCGCGCGGTGCTCCGCGAGATGCTCCAGATGCACCATCACGAGCTGCGCTCTGGGGTCGAGTGGATGAGCGCGCGCCTCGGTCAGCTCACCACGGGAGCCGGCGAGGTGAGCGCGGCCGGCGATTTCAGCGACCCGGGCGCGACCGACGCTTTGACGCCGCGCGAAGTCGACGTCCTCCGGCTGCTCGCGCGCGGGAAGACCAACCAGGAGATCGCCAACGAGCTCGTCGTACGCGAGGGCACCATCAAGTATCACGTGAAGAACATCCTGCGCAAGATGGGCGCCACGAGCCGGGCCGATGCGGTGGCGCGCTATGCGCGCGCCGGACGCGGGGGCGAGCTGTGAAGCTCGATGATCAACTCGAGCGCCGGCTGGACGAGCGGGCCGCCCACGCGCGCGAGCTGCTCGGCGTCCCGGCGCGGGCCGACACCGACCTGGCCGGGCTTCGTGAGCTGATCGACGCGCTGCGCCGGCGCGTTACGGCGGGCGATGGATCGATCGGCGAGCAGGAGAGCGCGCTCGAGCGCCTGCGGATTCGCTTCGAAGCACGCTTCGACGCGCTCGACCGGATTCAGGCGTCGATCGCCGAGCTGCGCGAGGTGACCTCGCCGCGCGAGATGCTCGGCCGTGCGCCGGCGGTGCTGTGCGCCGGATCGGCCTTCGACCGCGCGATCCTCAGCCTGGTCAGGAGCGGGAGGATGGTCGCCGAGGCCGCGCACTTCGCCGGAAATCCGGCGGGCGCCACGACGGTGCTCGCTCAACTTCAGAACAGCCCGCCCCGGCTCGAGCATCCGCTGATCGAGACGGAGCTGCTGCGCCGGCGGCGGGCGACGATCGTCGTCGACGCGGACGTGCATCCCCGGGTCGATCGTGAGATGGCCCGCCTGATGGGATGGCGATCGTATGCCGCGGCGCCGCTCGTGGTTGGCTCGCAGGTGGTGGGCGTGATCCACGGCGACCGGGGTGCGGGCGAGCCGCTCGACGTGCTCGACCGCGACGTGCTGTGGGAGTTCGCCACCGGGCTGGCGCAGGCGTACGAGTCCTCAGTGCTGCGCCGCACCCTGCGCGACGAGCGCGACCAGATGCGCGAGTTCCTCGAGTGGCTGCGGGCGCGCTCGAGCGAGCTGACCGATGCTCCGGTGACCCTGGCCGTGGGCGGTCACGCGCCGCTTGCGCCGCCCCAGCCGGGACCTCCGCCGATTGCCGGGTGGGCTGGGCCCGGGGACAGACGCGATGACCGCGTCGTGTTCGAGGGGCTGCTGACCCGTCGCGAGCTCGATGTGCTGCGGCTGCTCGCCGAGGGCGCCACCAACCGCCAGGTGGCCGATGCGCTCGTGATCTCGAGCGGAACGGTCAAGTTCCACGTCGGCGGCATCCTGCGCAAGCTGCACGCGGCCAACCGGGCCGAGGCGGTGACGCGCTACCTGCGGTTGATGGGAATGCGCGTACCGTGATGGACGGCCTCGGCCGGCATCTGGAGGATCGCTACGGCGTCGGGGTGGCAAACATCACGGCGCTCGACGCGGGCGTGTTCCGCGTGGATCGACGTGACGGCTCACCCTGGGTGGCGCGCGTGTTCCCCGCCGAGCGACCACTCGCGAGCGTGGACGAGGATGCCGCGCTTCTGCAACGGCTCGAGCAGACCGGGTTTCCCGCCGAGCGCCCGGCAGATCCAGAGCCGGTGTCCGAGTTGCGCGACCAAGGCGTGCTCGTGACCGATTTTCTTACCGATCACGGGCCGCTGCGCCCGGGGCGGACGGCCGCGATCCTGGGAATCATTCTGGGGCGCATGCACGCGCGTCCGGCCACCGACCTGCGGTCCGGTGGCGCCTGGCATCACCTCTCGTTCGTCGGTGGGCCCCGCGAGGAGATCGCCGCCGCATCCGAGCTGCTGGACGACCATCTCCCCCGGGTCGCCGTCCGCCAGCTGGCACTGTTTGATCGCCTTCGCGACGAGGTCGCCCGAACCGACGACTGCCACGATCTGCCGCACGCGTTCGTGCATCCCGACTTCGTCCCGGCCAACGCGATCTCGACCGCCGACGAGAAGCTCGCGATCATCGACTGGACCGGGGCGGGACGGGGACCGCGGCTATGGTCGCTCGGCTTCCTGCTGTGGGCCGCGGGAGCTCGGGACCTGCGGCTGGTCGACGCCGTGGTCTCACGCTACCGGCGCTCGGTCGAGCTGGGCCCGGCGGAGCTCGACCGGCTGGAGGGCGCGATCCGGGGCCGGCCGGTGATGCTCGAGGCCTGGTCGGTGTGTGCCGGCCGGCGCGAGCTCGCGGACGCGATCGAGCGGATAGAGCGCGCCGGAGAGCTGGCTCGATCGATCGCGATCTGCGCGCGCCGGGCGTTCACCGCCCCTGGCCACGGCCGATAATTGGGAACGTGCCGGAGCGCGTATGGAGCTCGACATTCGTGGGGCGCTCGAACGAGCTGGCCGGGCTAGAGGCAGCGCTCGAGGAGGCCATCGAGGGGCGGCCCCGACTCGTCTTCGTGGCCGGGGACTCCGGCGTGGGAAAGACGCGCCTGCTGTCCGAGTTTGCCGCCAGGGCCCGCGAGCGCGGGGCGCGCGTGATGGGCGGGGACTGCATCGAGCTCGGCGAGGGCGAGCTGCCGTATGCGCCGATCGTCGCCGTGCTGCGCTCGCTCGCACGCGATCGCGATCCGGTGCTCGGGGAGATCCCCGAGTTCGCGCGGTCCGAGCTGGCAGCGCTCCTGCCAGAGCTCGGAGAGGACGCGCCTCGCGCTCCGAATTCGGCCGACGGCTCCGAGCAGGGGCGGCTGTTCGAAGCATTGCTCTCGCTGCTCGAGCGCATCGGCGATCCCGCTCCCGCGGTGCTCGCGATCGAGGATCTCCACTGGGCCGACAAGGCGACGCGCGCCTTCCTCGCGTTCCTGGCCCGTAACCTGGGTGCGGAACGGCTGCTGGTCGTCGCGACGTATCGAGCGGACGAGCTGCATCGGCGCCATCCGGTGCGCCCACTCCTGGCCGAACTCGAGCGCCTGAGCCTGTCAGCGCGAATCGAGCTGCCCGCGCTGAACCGCGCGGAGATGTCGTTGCAGCTGACCGGCCTGCTCGGGGCCGCGCCCGATGAGGACCTCGTAGAGCGCGTGTTTGCGCGCTCGGAGGGCTACCCGTTGTTCGTCGAGGAGCTGGTGGCGGCGAGCGCCGACGGACTCGGGCCCCTGCCGGGCACGCTGCGCGATGCGCTGATGGCGCGCGTCGAGCGCTTGCCGGCCGCGGCCCAGAGCGTCCTGGCCGCGCTCGCGGTGGGCCAGCGGCTGGACGAGGGCGTGCTGGGCGAGATCACCGGCCTGGACGAGGATGACCTCAACCTCGCGCTGCGCGCCGCCATGGCGAGCAACATCCTGGTCGTCGAGACCGACGGCCGCTACCGCTTCCGCCACGCCCTGCTGCGCGAGGTTGTCGCCGACGACCTGCTCCCCGGCGAGCGCCGGGCCGTCGACCAGCGTCTGGCCCTCGCGCTCGAGCGGCGCTCCGAGCTGGACGGCATGAGCCCCGGCCTCGCTGCGGCGATAGCCCATCACTACGCGTCCGCGGGAGACCGAGCGGCCGCGCTGCGCGCCACCATCCGCGCCGCCGACGCCGCCGGCCAGGTGCACGCCTACGGCCAGGCCGCCGCGCTGTTCGAGCAGGCCGTGGAGTTGTTCGATCGAGTTCCGCAGGCCGAAGAGGTGGCGGAGATCCGCCGGGCCGAGCTTCTGGCTCGCGCGGCGATGCAGCACAAGATGGAGGGCAACAGCGCCCGGCAGGAGACGCTGGCCAGGGCGGCCCTGGCCGAGGTCGACGAGCAGGCCGAGCCGCACCGCGCGGCGCGGTTCCTCGACATCCTGCAGGACGCGCAGTGGCACATCGGTCGCGGCGAGGAGTCGCTCGCCACGCTCGAGCACGCGCTCTCGCTCGTGCCGTCCGACGACGTCTCGTTCGAGCGCGGCACGTTGCTCCGGTCCTGGGCGTTGACCATGATGCTGCGAGGGCGCAACTCCGAGGCCATCGATGCGGCGAACGAGGCGCTGAAGATCGCCGAGACGCTGGGCCTCCTCCGGCTGCGGTGCCGGGCTCTGAACGCGCTGGGGACGGCACTGATGAACCTCGGCGACATCGAGACCGGCGCTCGCGCGCTGCGGGAGGCGCTCGAGGAGGCGACGCGGGAAGGGTTCGTCTCGGAGCAGAACTCGGCGTACGTGAACCTGGGCGACGCGCTCCATCTCGGGGGCCGGCTGTCCGAGGCCCGCGCGCTCGTCGATGAGGGCCTCGCGCGCGAGCGGCCCGGCAACTGGGTGTGGCTGGTGATCCTCCAGGCAGAGCTCGCGATCGAGGCCGGGGATTGGGATCGGGCCCAGGAGATCCTGGGTGGGATCCGACGACATCCGACCGGGAACGGCCTGGTCAACTTCGACCTGCGACGGGCGGAGCTCGCGCTCGGGCGCGGCCGGCACGAGGAGGCGCGTGAGCTGCTCGAGGAGGCGGGACGGGTCGGGGCGGAGATGGACGAGCCGCAATTCGTCGGCGTGCTCGGCGCGCTGCGCGCCGAGCTGGAGCGCCGGGACGGCGATCTCGAGTCCGCACGGCGCACGGCGGCCGACACGGTCGACCGGCTGCCGTCCAGCAGCGAGGAGCGCGTACGGCTGGCGCGGGTGAGCGCGGTCGGGGCGGCGGTTGAGGCTGACGCGGCGCAACGCGCCCGCGACCTCGGGGATGACGAGGCCGAACGTCTCGCCCGCGATCTGGCCGACGGCCATGTTGATCGGACGCCGGCCCCGGCCGACGCCCGGCTCCCGCTCGAGAGCGCGTGGTCGCTCGTGGCGCGCGCCGAGCGCGAGCGGGCGACCGGACCAGCCGACCCAGATGCGTACGCCGCCGCCGCCGCGCGCTGGACCGAGCTGGGCCGGCCGTATCCCGCGGCGTTCATGCGCTTCCGTCAGGCCGAGGCGCTTGTCGAGGCCGGCGAGCGCGCCACCGCGACGGGGTTTGCGCGCGAAGCGCACGCCACGGCGACGGCGCTGGGCGCCGGCTGGCTGCGCGGCGAGATCGAAGGACTGGCCGCGCGGGCGCGGCTGCGACTGGGCGACGCGGCCGGTGCGACGGCGTCGTCAGCGGACGTCGAAGGCGAGATCGAGGACCCGTTCGGGCTGACCCAGCGCGAGCGACAGGTGCTCGAGCTGGTGGCACGGGGCGCGACCAACCGGGAGATCGGCGAGGAGCTGTTCATGGCCGAGAAGACGGCGAGCGTTCACGTGTCGCGGATCCTGGCCAAGCTCGGGGTCCGCAGCCGTACCGAGGCGGCCGGGCTGGCCCACCGCCTCGGGCTGGCGGCCTGACTCGGGGGGCGCTTGGGACGTGCGTCGGACTATTTCCGACTTACATACCAAACGCCGCGGCTCAGACGTCGAAGAAGACGGTCTCGTCCGGGCCTTGGAAGCGGAAGTCGATCGTGTAGCCGTCGGACGTCGGCTGCGCGAGCAACGTCCGCCGGCGCTCGACGGGCACGTGCGCGAGCACCGGGTCCGCGGCGTTGGCCTCCGTCTCGTCGGCGAAGTAGATGCGCGTGACGGTGCGGTGGAGCATCCCGCGCGCGAACACGGAGACGTCGATGTGCGGAGCCTGCATCTGGCCCTCACCCAGGCCGGGCAGCGCGCCCGGCTTGACGGTCACGATGTCGAACGTCCCGTCGCCGTCCTCGAGCCCGTAGCGGGCGAACCCACGGAACCCGGGGATCTCGGACACGCCCCCGTGGCCGTGCATGTCGGCGAACCGCCCGTCGGGATCGGCCTGCCAGGTCTCGAGCAGGAAGTCCGGGATCGGAACGCCGGCGCCGTCGTAGATCGTGCCGGTGATGTGGATCGCGCCCGGCGTGCCCTCGGGCACGACGAACGGCCCCACGTCGAACGGGAGCCCGATCGCGAAGTACGGCCCGACCGTCTGGGAGGGGGTGGTCTGGAAGATCAATGCGCCTCCTCGAACGGGGTCGCGCCCGGGCCGCGCAGGTAGATGTCCCACTCATACGCGGCGGCCCAGTTCGGCACCGTGTCGTGGATCGAGAAGCTCGAGACCATGCGCTCGCGTGCCTTGGGGTCGCGCACCGAGTTGAAGATCGGGTCGTAGGGAAAGAACGGGTCGCCCGGGAAGTACATCTGGGTGACGAGGCGCTGGGTGAACGCGCGGCCCATCAGCGAGAAGTGGATGTGGGCGGGGCGCCAGGCGTTGTAGTGGTTTCCCCACGGGTACGGACCCGGCTTGATCGTCGTGAACTGATAGCGGCCCTCGTCGTCGGTGATGCACCGCCCGGCGCCACTGAAGTTGGGGTCAAGCGGCGCCGGCCAGCGGTCCCAGCGGTGCAGGTAGCGCCCGGCCGCGTTGGCCTGCCACACCTCGACGAGCGTGCCGCGCAGCGGCTTGCCCTCGGTGTCGAACACGCGGCCCGACACGGTGATCCGCTCGCCGATCGGCTCGCCGTCGTGCTGGATGGTCAGGTCGTGATCGGATTCGCCGACCACGACCGGCGCGAGCTGCGGGCCGGTGATCTCGGTGATCATCTGGGGCAGGTAGATGAGCGGCTGCTTGGGGTGGCGAAGCGCGGTCGACTTGTAGCCCTCGAAATCCAACGGCGGGTGGGCGCCCTCCGGCTCGCGCAGGTAGCTGGTCGGCGTATCCGCGATCGGGTCGTAGATCGTGCGGACCCCGTCCGCCTCGCTCTCGGCTTGAAGCTCTTCGGTCATATGTGTCATGCCTCCAGTACGACTGCCAGTCCCTGACCGACGCCGATGCACAGCGCGGCCACGCCAAATCCGCCGCCGCGGCGCCGTAGCTCGTGGGCCAATGACCCGAGAATACGAACGCCCGACGCACCGAGGGGGTGACCGAGCGCGATCGCCCCGCCGTTCGGGTTCACCTTGTCGGGATCGAGTCCCTTCCACTCGCCGATGTCGGCCAGGCACTGCGAGGCGAACGCCTCGTTGAGCTCGACGACGGCGACGTCGTCCCAGCCGATTCCGGCGCGCTCGAGACCGATCTCGGCCGCACGCACGGGCGCGATCCCGAACACGTCGGGATCGACCGCCGCCGCGCCGCGCGCGGCGATCCGCGCGATCGGCTCCCGCCCGGCGGCGCGCGCGCCCTCCTCGGAGGCGAGCAGCGCCGCACCGGCGCCGTCGTTGAGCGGCGAGGAGTTGCCCGCGGTGACCGTCCCGGCCTGTACGAACGCCGGCTTGAGCTTGCCCAGCTTTTCGAGCGAGGTGTCGGGCCGGATGTTCTCGTCGCGCTCGAGCTCGGTGTCCGGCACCGGAATCACCCACTCGCCATAGAAGCCGCTCTCCCAGGCGGCCTGCGCTTTTTGGTGGCTGCGAAGCGCGAACTCGTCCTGGTCCTCACGGGAAACCTTGTAGATGTCGGCCAGCTTCTCGGCGCTCGCACCCAGCGAGATCGTCCACTGGTCGGGCATGTTCGGGTTGACCATCCGCCACCCGAGCGTGCTCGAGTAGAGCTCCTGCTGCTGGGCCGGGAAGGCGCGCTCGGGCTTGAGCAGGATCCAGGGCGCCCGGCTCATCGACTCGACCCCTCCGACGAGCACGACGTCGGCCTCGCCGGTCTCGATCTCGCGGCTCGCCTGCATGGCCGCGTCGAGGCTCGAGCCACACAGGCGGTTGATCGTCGAGCCGGGGACGCTGGTTGGCAGGCCGTTCAAAAGCCATGCCATGCGGGCGACGTTGCGGTTGTCCTCGCCCGCCTGGTTGGCGTCGCCGAACAGGACCTCGTCGACGCGCTCAGGGTCGAGGTCCGGCGCGCGGTCGAGCAGCGCGCGGACGACGTGGGCGCCGAGATCGTCGGGGCGCACATGCGAGAGCCCGCCGCCGTAGCGGCCGAACGGCGCGCGCACCGCGTCGAGAACGTAGGCGGCGCTCACCGTGCGAGCAGCTCCCGCAGCTTGCCCAGCTCCTCGGCCGTCGCGGGCTCGGTCCTCGCCAGCTCGTCGGCCACCGTCAGGTTCCAGCCGGTCTCCTCGCGGACCCTGTCCACGTCGACGCCCGGATGGATCTGCGTCAGGGCGAGCTCGCACGTCTCGGCGTCGGGCTCGAGTACACCGAGGTCGGTGATGACGGCGGTCGGGCCGCGGCCGCGGAAACCGAGGCGCTCGCGGGATTGTGGACCGTTTCCATGCCCGACCGTGGTCACGAAGTCGAGCTTCTCGACCAGCGTGCGCTTGGCGTGGGGCGCGATCACGATCACCTCGCCGCAGCTCGCCGCGATCTCGGGCGCGCCGCCGGCCCCCGGCAGTCGCGTCTTCGGATGCGCGTAGTCGCCGATCACGGTCGAGTTGAGGTTCGCGTACCGATCGATCTGCGCCGCGCCGAGAAACGCGACGTCGATCCGACCCGCACCGATCCAGTAGTTGAACATCTCGGGGACCGAGACAATCGCGTCGGCCGTCTCGGCCAGCTCGCCGTCGCCGATCGACAGCGGGACGTGGTAAGGCTTGGCCCCGATCGTTCCCGACTCGTAGACGAGTACGAGCTCGGGGTTGTGGACCATGCGGGCCAGGATGGCCGCCGTGCTCGGGCGCCCGACGCCGATGAACACGGTCCGAGTGTGGCTCAGCCGGCGCGCCGCGACGATCGTCTGCGTCTCGCCAGCGGTGACCTCTTGCGTCGCGGTGCTCATCGCCTGGACAGCTCCTGGCCAAGGACGTTCTCGTTCATCCAGTCGGTGAACTGGTCGCGGTCGCGGCTCAGCTTGTCCCAGAACTTGTAGAAGTCGTTGTCGCGCTCGGTGATTCCGAGGCTGTAGGAGGGGCGCGAGCCTCCGGGGGCCTCCGCCACCGCGCTGATCACCCAGCTCGGGATCACGATCCCGCCGGGACGGAGCTCGAGCTCGTCGACGATCCGCTCGACCGTGACGAGCGAGCGTTGGGCGGCCAGCACCGCCTCCTTCTGGACTCCCGGAATCCCCCACAGCTGCACGTTGCCCTCGCGGTCGGCCTCCTGGGCGTGGACGATCGCGACGTCCGGACGGAGCGCGGGCACCGCGACGAGCTGCTCGCCGGTGAACGGGCAGGTGACATGCGCCACCGTGGTATGCGCCATCAGGTCGGTTCCGACGTAGCCGCGCATGACCGCGCACGGCATGTGGGCCGCGCCGGCTGCGTAGCGGTTGGCCATGCCGGCGTGGCTGTGCTCTTCGATCTCGATCGGGTGCGGCCAGCCGTTCTCGATCGCGTCGCGGAAGCGATGCAGTCCGCCCACGCCGGGGTTGCCGCCGTAGGAGAAGACGAGCCGGCGCGCGACGCCCATGCCGATCATCTGGTCGTACAGAAGGTCCGGGGTCATCCGGATCAGCTCGAGCTCGCGGCGGCCCTGGCGGATGACCTCGTGGCCGGCGGCGAACGGGATCAGGTGGGTGAACCCCTCGAAGGCGA
>DATJUA010000147.1:0-18601 GCA_035502815.1 Solirubrobacteraceae bacterium | reverse complement strand
CTCCTCGCACACGGTGAACAGCAGCTCGACGCCGATGGGCGGAGGTCCCGAGCCCGAGCCGGTGAGCCGCCGGGCCAGCTCGATCATCACCGCCACCGCCGTCTTGTTGTCGGCGCCCAGAATCCCCTCGCCGGCGTTCGTCCACCCGCCGTCGACGCGGACCGGCTCGACCGGCGCGGTGAGCGGGACGGTGTCCATGTGGGCGCACAGGAGGATGCTGTCGGGCCCGGCGCCGGGGATCCGCGCGAGCAGGTTGCCGGCGTCGGATCCGACGCTCGGGCCGACGTCGTCCTCTTCGACCTCGAGGCCGATGCCGCGCAGCTCTCCGATCACCCAGTCGGCGCACGACCGTTCGCGGCCGGACGGACTCTCGATCCGGCAGAGCGCCTCGAACGTCTCGTGCAGACGCCCGCGCTCCGCGTCGCTGGCGCGCCTCACCGTGTGGCGGCGGGGGCGGAGGCCTCGGCGCCGTTGGCGGCCAGGCCGTCGGGCGCGCCAGAGTGGGCCAGCGCGGCACCGACGAACTCGCGGAACAGCGGGGCCGGACGCTCGGGCCGCGACTTGAACTCCGGGTGGTACTGCGACGCCACGAAGAACGGGTGCTGATCGCCGGGCAGCTCGACCGCCTCGACCAGCCGCTCGTCCGGGCTCGTCCCGGAGCAGATCAGTCCGGCCGCCTCCAGGCGCCGGCGCAGGTGGTTGTTGACCTCGTAACGATGGCGGTGGCGCTCGTACACGACGGGTTCGCCGTAGAGCTCGCGGATCCGCGTCGAGTCATGCAGCTTCACGGGATCGGCACCGAGGCGCATCGTGCCGCCCATGTCAGCGATCTCCTTCTGCTCCGGGAGCAGGTCGATCACCGGGAACGGCGTCTCGAGGTCGAACTCGGTGGAGTTGGCGCCCTCCATCCCGACGACGTGCCGGGCGAACTCCGCCACGGCGAGCTGCATGCCCAGGCAGATGCCCAGATAGGGGATCTTGCGCTCGCGCGCGATCTGGGCGGCACGGATCTTGCCCTCGATTCCGCGACCGCCGAAGCCGCCGGGGATGAGGATCCCGTTCACCTTCTCCAGGCGCGCGACGACCGCCGGGTCGCCGACCTCCTCTGAGTCGACCCAGTCGATCTCGACCTTGCAGTCGTGATGGGTGCCCGCGTGGCGGAGCGCTTCGACCACCGAAAGGTAGGCGTCCTCGAGCCTGACGTACTTGCCAACCAGGGCGATTCGCACCGTGTGGCCGGCCTCCTTGGCGCGGCGCGTGATCGCCTCCCAGCCGCTCAGGTCGGGCTGCGGGGCCTCGATCCCGAAGTGCTCAGAGAGGATGAAGTCATCGACGCGCTCGGTACGAAATACCAGCGGCACCTGGTAGGTGTCGGGAACGTCGTAGGCGGACACCACGGCCTCGACCGGCAGGCTCGCGAATAGGGCAATCTTGCGCCGGATGTCGGCGCCGAGCATCGACTCGGAACGGCAGATCACCATGTCGGGGGCGATACCGATGCGCCGCAGCTCGTTGACCGAGTGCTGGGTGGGCTTGGTCTTGAGCTCGCCGGCGTGGCCGATGTACGGGACCAGCGTGAGATGGATGAACATGCAGCGCCGGCGCCCCACGTCAACCGGGAACTGGCGGATCGCCTCGAGGAACGGAAGCGACTCGATGTCGCCCACCGTCCCGCCGATCTCGGTGATCACGAAGTCGACGTCGCTCGCCGCGGCCATCAGCTTGATCCGCTGCTTGATCTCGTCGGTGATGTGCGGGACGACCTGCACCGTGGCGCCGAGGTAGTCGCCCCGGCGCTCGCGCCGGATCACCGTGTTGTAGATACCGCCGGCGGTGACATTGGAGGCCCGGTTCGTGTTGGCGTCGGTGAACCGCTCGTAGTGGCCGAGGTCGAGGTCGGTCTCGGCGCCGTCCTCGGTGACGAACACCTCACCGTGCTGGTAGGGCGACATCGTGCCCGGGTCGACGTTGATGTACGGGTCGAACTTCTGGAGCTGGACGTCCAGCCCGCGCCCCACCAGCAGCCGGCCGATCGAGGCGGCGGCGATTCCCTTGCCGAGCGAGGACACCACCCCACCGGTTATGAAGATGAACCTGGTCTCGCCCGATGCCATGTGGTCGCTTCCCGAGTCTAGCCGCGTTCCGACGGTTTGAAGGTAGCGACCGAGTCGGACGCTCCGGGAAGCCTGGTCGAGAAACCGCCCGCATTTTCCGGTTTCTCGACCAGCCTCGGGCGAGACCCGGCGCGCAGCGGTTCAGGCCGCTCGCAGCAGATCCCGGGCGTGGCGGGCGGCCGCGCGGTCGCCCTCGTCGGCCCCGAGCATCCGGACCAGCTCGCCCACCACAGCCGAGTCCCCGTCAAGCGCCGACACCGTCGTGCGCGCCGGCACGCCACTCGTGTCCTTGGCGATCGTGAAGTGACGCGCGGCCAGCGCTGCCACCTGCGGCAGGTGGGTGATGCACAGGACCTGCCGGCCGGCGGACAGCGCGCGCAGGTGCTCGCCGACCGCGCGGGCGGTGTGGCCGCCGATGCCGGCGTCGATCTCGTCGAACACGAGCAGCGGCCCGCTCTCGGCCGCGCCGCCCCGACGCGCCCGCTTCCGCGACCCGCGGGCGCTCGCACGCGGGCCTTCGCTCGCACGCGGGCCGTCGGCGTGGGCGGGTTCCAAACCGTGCGCCACGCTCAGGATCGCGAGCATCACCCGCGAGAGCTCGCCACCCGAGGCGATCTCCCGCAGCGGCCCGGCCGGCAGCCCCGGGTTGGCCGCGATCAGCAGCTCGACGGCGTCGATGCCACGCGGTCCGCATCCGCCCTCACGCGGACCTACCTCGACGCTGAACTCGGCCTCGGCCATGGCCAGCTCGGCCAGCCGCTCGCGCACCGCCCCGGCCAGCGCCGGCGCAGCCCGCCGCCGGCGCTCGGAAAGCTCGCCGGCCAGCCGGTCGAGCTCGGCCCCGGCCCGTGAGAGCTCCGCCTCGACCTCCCCCAGCGCGACCTCCGCCCGCTCGAGCTCGTCGCGCCGCGCACGGCAGCGGTCGGCGTGGGCGAGCACCTGCGCGACTCCACCGCCGTGCTTGCGTTCGAGCCGGGCGAACTGGGCCAGGCGCTCCTCGACCTCCTCGAGCCGCCCGGGCGATCCCTCGAGCCCGAGCGCGTACGAACGCAGGCCGGCGCCGACGTCCTGGGCCTCGTAGGCGAGCGCGTTCACCCGCTCGCACAGCTCGACGAGCTGGGAATCGATGCCGGCGGCCGAATGGAGCTGCGCGGCGGCGGACGCGAGTAGTTCGGCGGCGCCCTCGCCCCCCTCCCCCGACACCGCTTCGGCCGCCCCGGTCGCCGCGGTCTGGAGCGTCTCTAGATGACGCAGGCGCTCACGCTCCTCGGCGAGCTCGCGCGCCTCGTCCTCATCCGGCGCCACGCGCTCGATCTCCTCGAGCTCGTAGGCCAGCAGGTCGAGCTCGCGCTCGCGCCCGGCCGCGAGCTCCTTCAGCTCGCCCATCCGCTCCTCCACCGCGCGGACCCGCGCGTGCGCCTCGCCAACCTGCTCCCGCAACAGGGCCTGCTCGGGCCCGCAGTGCGCGTCCAGGACGTCGAGCTGCACGGTCGAGAGCATCAGCCGGCGGTGCTCGTGTTGCCCGTAGAAGGCCACCAGCGCGCCGCCCAGGTCGCGCAGGTCGCCCACGGTCGCCGAGCGGCCACAGACGTACGCCCGAGTCCGCCCATCTGGCCAGACACGGCGCGCCAGCACGATCTCCTCGGCGCCGGTAGGCAAGATCTCGAGGTTGCGCATCGACGGCGGCACCGAGAACACCCCCTCCACGTACGCCTCGGCCGACCCGCCCCGGACCACGCCGCTCCCCGCCCGGCCACCCAGCAAAAGGTCGAGCGCTTGCGCGAGCAGGGTCTTGCCGGCGCCGGTCTCGCCCGTGACCACGTTCAGCCCGGGCGCCAGGCGCAGTTCGGCCCGGTCGATCAAAAGCAAGTTCTCGACGCGCAGCTCTTGCAGCATGGATCCGGTTTACCAGCCGGACCCGACGGATCGCATGACGCGCCGCCGTCAGGTCCCCGGTCCCAGGATGTACGGTAGGCATCGAACGAGAGGAGAGGAGAGCAATGGTCACGGCCGTGTCCGACGTCGACGTCTCGGGACTCAAGCGAGCGCTCACGCAGGCCGTCTCCGGCGAGGTCCGCTTCGACGCCGGCACGCGCGCGATGTACGCCAACGACTTCTCGATCTACCGGGCGGTCCCGATTGGCGTGGTCATCCCCCGCGGACCCGAGGATGTGATTGCCGGCGTCGCGGTCTGCCGCGAATTCCAGGCGCCCGTGCTCCCGCGCGGCACCGGCACGGCGCCGAGCGGGCAGACCACCAACGTCGCGGTCGTGTTCGACTACTCCAAGTACTACAACCAGATCGTCGAAATCGATCCCGTCAACCAGCGGGCGCGCGTGCAGCCGGGCGTGATCTGCGACCAGCTGCGCAACGCGGCCGAGGTGCATCACCTGACCTACGGCCCCGACCCCGCCACCCACGAGTACTGCACGTTCGGCGGGATGCTCGGCAACAACTCCTGCGGCACCCACTCGCTGATGGCGGGCAAGACGTCGGACAACGTGATCGAGCTCGACGTCGTGCTCTACGACGGGACGCGGATGACCGTCGGCGCGACCCCCGACGACGAGCTCGAGCGGATCATCGCCGCCGGCGGGCGCCAGGGCGAGATCTACGCCGCGCTGAGAGACCTCCGCGATCGAGTAGCCGACCGCGTCAGGCAAGAGTTCCCCGACATTCCGCGCCGCGTCTCGGGCTACAACCTCGACCAGCTGCTCCCCGAGAACGGGTTCCACGTGGCCCGCGCGTTGGTCGGGTCCGAGGGCACATGCGCGAACGTGCTCGAGGCGACGGTCCGCCTGGTCCCGAGCCCCCAGCACCGGCGCACGCTGCTGCTCGGCTACCCCGACGTGTTCCAGGCGGCCGACCACGTCCCGGTGATCCTCGAGAAGACGAGCCCGATCGGCCTCGAGGGATTCGACGATCAGCTGATCAAGAACATGATCGCCAAGCACCGGCTGGCCGCCGAGCGCCAGGTCCTGCCCGGGGGTCGGGCGTGGCTGTACGTCGAGTTCGGCCAGGACGATCCCGACGCCGCGACCGAAGAAGCCCAAAGCGCCCTCGAGGCGCTCGCCGGCGGCCCGCAGATCGACGCCCGGGTGATCGTCGACAAGGCGGAGAACGTCAGCGCCTGGAAGGTGCGCGAGAGCGCCGTCGGCGACAGCCGCGCGCCCGGTTATATGGACGCCGAGGGCAACTGGGAGGACGCGGCCGTCCATCCCGACAAGCTCGGGGCCTACCTGCGCGACTTCCAGCAGATCCTCGACGAGCACGGCTACCGGTGCGTCTACTACGGCCACTTCGGCCAGGGCTGCGTGCACACGCGCATGGACTTCGACCTCAAGACGGCTCAGGGGGTCAAGACGTTCCGCTCGTTCATGGAGAAGTGCGCCGACCTGGTCGTCTCCTACGGGGGATCGCTGGCCGGCGAGTACGGCGAGGGCCACGGGCGGGCCGAGCTGCTGCCCAGAATGTTCGGCCCCGAGCTGATGGCCGCGTTCAACGACTTCAAGCGCATCTGGGACCCGGACTGGAAGATGAACCCCAACCGGCTGATCGGCGACGTCAAGCTCGACGAGGGTCTTCGCCTCGGCCCCGACTACCGCCCGCCACAACTCGACACCCACTTTGCCTTCCCCGACGACGGCGGATCGTTCGCCACCGCGATCGAGCGCTGCTTCGGGATGGCCAAGTGCCGCAACCTCGGCAGCATCACGATGTGCCCGAGCTTCCACGTCACGCGCGAGGAGCGCCATTCGACGCGTGGTCGATCGAGGTTGCTGTTCGAGATGCTCAAGGGCGACGTCGTCACCGAGGGCTGGCGCGACGACGCGGTCAAGGAGTCGCTCGACCTGTGCCTGGCCTGCAAGGGGTGCACCGGCGACTGCCCGGTCCAGGTCGACATTCCCACCTACAAGGCGGAGTTCCTGGCCCACTACTACGCGCGGCGCCGGCGCCCGCTCAACCACTACGTGCTCGGGCTGCTTCCGTGGTGGGGACCGGTGGCCGCGCGGACGCCGCGTCTGGCCAACGCGGTGAGCCACGCGCCGGGGCTGTCGGGCGCCGGCAAGCGAATGCTCGGGATCGCCGAGGAGCGCGACGCGCCCCGGTTCGCCCGGCAGACGTTCCGCGACTGGTATTCGAGCCGGAGCGCCCCTGCGCCCCGCCCCGGGCACAGCGACCACGGGCGCAGCGACCACGGGCGCAGCGACCACGGGCGCAGCGTCCACGGGCGCGTCGTCCTGTGGCCCGACACGTTCACCGACCTGTTCGCTCCCGATGTCGGACGGGCCGCGGTTGACGTGCTCGAGGCGGCCGGGTTCGCGGTCGAGCTCCCGCCCAAGCGCGTCTGCTGCGGGCGCCCGCTGTACGACTTCGGGATGCTCAAGCTGGCCCGGAAAACCCTCGAGGACACGCTCGAGGCGCTGTCCGAGCCGATCGAGGCGGGCGTGCCGGTGGTGGTCCTCGAGCCGAGCTGCGCGTCCGTGTTCCGCGACGAGCTGCGCAAGCTGATGCCCCACGACGAGCACGCCCGCCGGCTCGTCTCCCAGACCGTCGTGCTCGACGAGCTGCTCGAGCGCCACGCCCCCGAATGGGAGCCGCCCACGAGCATCGGCCGCCGGGCGCTGGTCCACGGGCACTGCCATCAGAAGGCGGTGATCGGGGCCGCGCCGGACCTGCTCAGGCGCGCCGGCGTCGAGGCGGAGATGACCAAGGCCGGATGCTGCGGGCTGGCCGGCTCGTTCGGCTACCACGCCGGCGAGCAGTACGACGTGTCGATGCGCATCGGGGAGCAGTTCCTGCTGCCCCAAGTCAGGTCCGCCGGAGCGGACACCCTGCTCGTGGCGGACGGGTTCTCGTGCCGCACCCAGATCCAAGCCGGGACGGGCCGCCGCGCCCTCCACACGGCGGAGGTGCTGCGAATGGGTCTGCAACCGATTGCATAAGCGGCAGCGCCCGTGGGTATGTAACCTCGATCACAATCTTGGCGCACGTGCACTTCACGCTCGCCTGCTCGCACTTCACGCTCCCCTGACCGACATACGCGCGGGGCCCGGCGTCCGTCCGGGCCTCGCCGCGCCCTGTAAAACCCGGCAAAGTCCCCCGCCGCGTGTCGACCTCGTCGACATAAGCACCGAGAGCGTGCTTATGTCGCCAACCGGGCGTCGGGCTGGTTTCGGGCGTTTTGCACCGTCGAGCCACGCGGCACTCGGCTCAGCGCATCGAGGAGAGACGGCCGAACTTCTCGCGCAGGCGGTGGTAGAAGTTCGCGCCGGCGACCTGCGCCAGGCACCCCTGGTTGTCGACGAATCGGGCCTCGATCACGTCCCCGGGCGGCAGCGTGCAGACGGGCCGGCCGTCTACGGTGACGTCGACCGACTCCTCCTGGGAGCGGTTGTGGACGGTGAGCACATCGCTTGGCGCGACGACGAGCGCCCGCGCGGTCAACGAGTGCGGGGCGATGAAGGAGACGACGAAGCCCGCGACGCCCCAGGCCATGACCGGGCCGCCGTTGGCCAGGTTGTAGCCCGTCGACCCGGCCGGAGTGGCGACGGCGAGGCCGTCGCAGCGGACCCGCCCGATCTCGTCAGGCCCCACCGCGTAGGCGAGATCGGCGACGCGGTTACCCGGCTGGCGGTGCATCGAGACGTCGTTGATGGCGAGCCACTCGGCCCCGTCTCCGGCCAGCGCGATCCCCGGTAGCGACAGGACCTCGAACTCGCCGGCGAACGCTTGCCGAAACCCGCTGGCGGCCTCCTCGCGATCGACCGTGGCCAGGAAGCCGATCTCGCCGAAGTTGACCGCGAACACCGGCACGCCGGTGCCCGCGTACCGGCGCAGCGCGGTCAGGATCGTGCCGTCACCGCCCATCGCGAAGCAGATGTCGACGTCGATCCGGCCCTCGACGTCGACCTCGAGACCGGGACCGTGCTCGAGGCGGTGCTTGCGCGTCTCGTCCGGGTCGACGAACAGGGTGGCGCCGGCGGCCCGCGCGATCTCAACCAGTGCGTCGACGGCCGGTCGCGTCTCGGACGGCCGGCGGTGGGTCAGGACCGTGGCGGTGCGGACCGAAATAGGCGACTGATCGGCGGCGCCCGGCGGCGGCGCCTTCATGGCTCGACCTCGGCCGCCGCCGACTCGAGATCTGAAACGCCCCCGTCCCGGCCCGCCTCGGCCAGCCACACGAACGTCTCGAGGTTGCCCTTCGGGCCGGGCAGCCCGGACGACGCATAGCCCAAAACGGTGGCGCCGAGCTCGCGGGCGAAAGAGCCAACCGACACGAGCGCCTTGCGCCGCGCGGCCGCTTCGCGCACGACGCCGCCCTTGCCGACCTGCCCGCGCCCGACCTCGAACTGGGGCTTGACCAGCGCGAGGCAATCAAAGCTCGAAGCGGCGCACGTGAGCACGGCCGGGAGCACCTTGGTGAGCGAGATGAACGACACGTCGATCACGACCAGATCGGGGGCGTAGGGAAGCTGCTCGGCCCGCAGCGACCGGGCGTTGCACCGCTCGATCACCGTCACTCGCGCGTCTGACCGCAGCCGCCAATCGAGCTCTCCATACGCGACGTCGACGGCGACCACGTGGCTCACCCCGGCCTGCAGCAGGCAATCGGTAAAGCCCCCGGTCGAGGCGCCAACATCGAGCGCGTGCCGACCCTCGACCGGCAGGTGCAGCGAGGACAGCGCGTTGCGGAGCTTGATCCCCCCGCGCGAGACGAACGGCGGCGCCTCGAGCACCTCGAGCTCGACGTCCTCGGCCACCAGCTGGCCGGGCTTCTCGGCCCGCCGGCGGTCGGGCAGGAGCAGGACGTCACCGGCCAGGACCGATGCGGCGGCGGCCGAGCGCGACGGGAACAGGCCCCGCGCGGACAGCAGCGTGTCGATCCGGACGCGCGTCATTCCGCGCGAACGGTACAGATGAAAATCCGCGGCCCCCGAAGACGACGCCTTCGGACCAGGTCGCGTTCAGTTGAGCGCCGCGACGGTCTCGACCGCCCAGCCGAGCGCATCGCGATAGGAGCTCGCGATGCCGCGGCTGAGGGACTGGAGCGTGGCGGCGTCGAAGTCGCCCTGCTGGTAGCTCACCACCGCATCGAGGATGACCCCTGCGGGCCCGGCGCGGCGAAGCAGCGCGGCCGACACCTCGTCGGCCAGCGGCAGCTCGTCGACGATCGTCTCGAGCGGCACGTCGAGCAGCGCGTCGGCCACCGACAGAAGGCCGACCGTGAACAGCTGATCGCCGGCAACGTCCTGGCGCTCGGAGCCGAGCAGCTCGCACATGCGCGCCCGGGTCAGGCCCACCACCGACAGCTCACGGGGCGTGCTCGGGCCGCCGGTCAGGGCAACCAGGAGCGCCCAGCGGGACACCCCGCGGGAGCCGAGCATCATCACCGCCTGGCGAATCGAGGTGATGCTTCCCCGCATCCCGACGTAGGCGGAGTTGATGTAGCGCAGCAGCTTGACGCTCAGTCCGACGTCGCGATCGATCACCTGCTCGAGATCCTCGATCGTGGCCGACCCTCCCTGCAGAGCGGCGAGCGACACGAGCGTGCCCATCTCACCGATCGGGATCTTGCGCACACGCGCTCGGTGCCGGCTGGCGTAGAAGGACCCGGAGAACAGCTCATACCCGAGTGACTTGGCCACCTCGAATTTGTCGTAGTCGAGCAGCCCGGTTCCCAGAGCGGTCGCGCGGCCGCCCTTGATGCGCGAGACGACCTCGCGCGCGTCGTCCTCGTCCCAGGTCGTGAAGTCGACCTCAACGGTCCCGAACCGATTGAGCAGCGATGCGTCGAAGTCGGGCCCGGGCAGCTCGTGCAGCGACAGGGCGTATCCCCGTCCGGTCAGCGCGTCGATCGTGGCTGCCACGTCCGGGTCGAGCGCCGTGTCGTAGGCGATCCGGAGCATCACGCGGTCCGGGCGCACCGGCGGAACGCCGAGCGCGACCAGCACCTCTCGGGACAACGGTAGGTGGGCCAGGGAGCTGCCGACGAGCTCCTCCAGCCCGACGCCGCTCAGGACGTCCCCGAGCAGCCGCGTGGACGGATGCTCGCCGGGGTCGGTCCCGTCGGACGTCGCATAGGCGACCCGATAGCCGCCGACGCGCATCTCCCCGTCCACGACGGGCTGGCGCGAGACGTACAGCTCCGGCGCTCCGGGCGTTCGCCTGGGCGAGCGGGAGTCGACGTCAAGGCCCTGAGTGGTCACCCACCGTGTTTCGGCGCGGGCGGCCGAGCACCCTAGGAGAAACGCCCCCAGATCAACGCTTGATGGATAGGTTCAGGACGCTGGCCGGCGGGACTCAGGCCACGGAAATGTGGCTGTACTCGGCCACCGCGGACTCGATCCGCTCGGCGATCCTCGCCCCGGTGAAGCCGATCTCCTCGTGCAGGAGCTTGGGTGAGCCGTGGGTCACGTAGCGGTCGGGCAGACCGACGCGCAGAATGCGCGGCGCGAGCCCCGCATCGGACAGGCGCTCCCAGACCGCCGAGCCGAACCCGCCCGCCAGCACGCCCTCCTCGACGGTCACCAGCAGGTCATGCTCGGCGGCCAGCTGGGCGGCGAGGCCAACGTCGATCGGCTTGGCGAAGCGGGCGTCCGCGACCGTCACCGACAGCCCGTGCTCGGCCAGGATGTCGGCCGCTTCGAGCGCCTTGGCGACGCCCGAGCCGTAGCCGAGCAGGGCGACGCGCTCGCCCTCGCGGAGGATTTCGCCCGTCCCGATCTCGATCGGGGTGGGCTGCTCGGGCAGCGGCACCCCCATCGCCTCGCCGCGCGGGTAGCGCAGCGCCACGGGCCCGTCGTCGTAGGAGAGCGCGGTGCGCAGCATGTGGATGAGCATCGCCTCGTCGCGCGGCGCCATCAGCACGATGTTCGGCAGGCAGCGAAGATAGGCGATGTCGAACGCGCCGTGGTGGGTGGGACCGTCGTCGCCGACGAGCCCGGCACGATCCATGGCGAACACCACGTTCAGCTTTTGCAGGCAGACGTCGTGGACGATCTGGTCGTACGCGCGCTGCAGGAACGTCGAGTAGATCGCTGCGACGGGCTTGCATCCCTGTAGAGCGAGCCCGGAGGCAAACAGAATCGCCTGCTGCTCGGCGATCCCCACGTCGAAGTAGCGGTCGGGGAGCTCGCGCTGGAGGATGTTGAGCCCGGTGCCCGAGTTCATCGCCGCGGTGATCCCGATCACCCGCTCGTCGCGCCGGCACTCCTCCACGAGCGCCTGGCCGAACACCTGGGTGTACTGCGGCGGCGCGGGTTTGGCGCCGAAAGGCTTGCGAACCGCGGCGGCCGGCTGGCCGTTGGCGATCGACTTGGGCTTGGCGGCGTGCCACTTCTCCATGCCCTCGAGGCCGCCCTCCTCGGCCGGAGCGAAGCCCTTGCCCTTGACCGTCGCGCAATGAACCACCACCGGACGTTCGGCGGTCAGCGCCTCACGCAGCGCGCGCCTGACCGCCCGGACGTCGTGGCCGTCGATCACACCGATGTAGGCGAAGTCGAGCTCCTCCCACCACAGCCCGGGGGCCCAGAACGCCTTGATCGACTCCTTCACGTGCGGCCCGAAATGCTCGAGCGCCGCGCCGATCCCGACTGGCAGCTTGGTCAGCCCCTCCTCGAACTCCTCCCGGGCGCGCCACAGCTTCGGGTTCAGGCGGATCCGGTTGAAGTGGCGCGAGAGGGCGCCGACGTTGGGCGCGATCGACATCCCGTTGTCGTTGAGCACGACGACGATTGGCGTGCCTTCGCCGCCGGCCTGGTGGACCGCCTCGAAGGCCACGCCTCCGGTCATCGCGCCGTCGCCGACGACCGCCACGACATGGCCGTCCTGGCCGTGGCCGCGGCGCATCGCCTCCTTGATCCCGACCGCGTAGCCGATCGCGGTGGAAGCGTGGCCGGCGCCCATGATGTCGTGCTCGGACTCGTGCACGGCGCAGAACGGCGCCAGACCGCGGTACTTGCGAATCGTTTGCAGACGGTCGCGGCGCCCAGTCAGGACCTTGTGCGGGTAGGCCTGGTGGCCGACGTCCCACAAGATCTTGTCGCGCGGCGAGTCGAGCATCGAATGGAGCGCCACGGCGATCTCGCACGTGCCCAGGTTGGCGCCGAAATGGCCGCCGATCTCCCCCACCGTGTCGATGATGTGCTCGCGGACCTCCTGGGCCAGGAGCTGAAGCTCGTCGTCGGTCAGGCTTTGGAGGTCCTGCGGCTTATCGATCCGGGGAAGTAGGTCGGCCATCAGAATGATCGGGTCGCGATGAAGTTGGTGATCTGCTCGAGCTCGACCGTGGATTTGGATCCCGCCCGCCCCGCCGGCCCCGCCGCCACGGACAGCGCATTGAGGGCGCGCTCATGCGACTGCGACGCGAGCTCACGGGCGCCGTCTACCCCGAACTCTGTCACGTATGTCCGCTTGCCGAGGCGCTCGTCGCTTCCCTGCTGCTTGCCCAGCGTCTCCTGCGAGCCCGTCACGTCGAGGATGTCGTCCACGATTTGGAAAAGTACCCCCAGCTCTTGGGCGAACTCAGCGAAGTTGTGAATTTTCTCAGCATCGTTCGGCTCGTGCAAAAGCAGCACACATTCCACGCTGGCGGCGATCAGCCGGCCCGTCTTGAGCTCGTGCAGCCGACGCAGCCCGGCCGCGCTCGGCGGTGCCGTCCCAGCCACGTCGATGTATTGCCCCGCGACCATACCGTCGGCCCCGGTGGCGCTGGCGAGCTCGCGAGCAGCCGCCACGAGCGCCGCGGGTTCGGCCTGCTGGCGCGAGAGCAGCAGCAGGAACGCCTCGGCATATAGCCCGTCCCCGGCCAGGATGGCCACGTCCTCGCCGAACGCGCGGTGGCAGGTGGGCCTCCCGCGCCGCAGGTCGTCGTCATCCATCGCGGGGAGGTCGTCGTGGATCAGCGAGTACGTGTGGATCAGCTCGATCGCGGCCGCGAGCGGGAGCACCCACTCGGGATCGTGGCCGATCGCCGAGGCGGTGGCAAGCGCGAGGACGGGTCGGATCCGCTTCCCGCCGGCGAGCAGCGAATAGCGCATGGCCTGCTCGAGTCCCGCGGCCTCGGGCGAGCTGGTCACGAAGCGCAGCTCCTCGAGGTAGCGCTCAACCGCCGACCGAAGGTGATCGGGGTAGCCCTGGACCGGGCGCGCCGGGGGCACCCTGTCCTGCTCGCTCGCCGTAGGGGCCACTACGCCGCGGGCAGAGGCAGCTGGCCGGGGAGATCCGGCAGCGGCTCGAGCGCCGCCCGCGTCCGCTGATCGACCTGAGAGCTGGCCTCGGTGGCCAGCCGCGCGCATTCCTCGATCAGTGCGAGCGCGGTGTCGACCTCGAGATCCGGAGCGCGAAGCTGCTCGGCCGCCTCTTCGAGCCGGGCGCTCAGCTCGGTCAGGGGATCGTTCACCCCGGGAAGGGTAGCGGTCGGGGAATGACATTTGTCGGCGGCGCCTTGGTCAAAATCGCAACAGCGCCCCGATGCCCTGGAGCGGCCCGAGATCCGGGTAGTGGCGGACGATCGTGACCTCGGCGTCCTGGGCCAGCGCCGCCTCGATCGCGGCCTCGCGCAGGTGCTCGACCTCCTCGACCTCCCCGCCGTCCGCCGGGCACTTTCCGTCGGATTCGAGCATCAGCAGTCCGCAGCTCAGGCAGCGGAAGCCCCGCCGGTCGAACGCCGGCTCGAGCAGCAGGGTTTGAACCCGCCGCGCGTTAAGCGCGTCCACGGTGTCCTTCGGCCCGCCGACCCCCCGCCCGCCGCTTCCGATCCCCGCCGCGAGCCGGTCCAGAGCGTCTCGCTCGAGTTGCTTCTCGTCTTCGAGGACGAGCTTGGCCAGCGCGTGGCGGATCTCGTCGTCGGTCGTGCTCGACAGGTCGACCTCAACTCGTCCCGGGGCCAGGTTTCCCCGCACCTCGGCGGCGAGGAAACCCTCGAGCCGGGGAACGATCTCGACGGGACCGCCGATCGCGGCCCGGTGGAACTTCTCGGCGCGCCAGCGCTGATCGAGCGCTTCGGCCACCCGGCGGAGGTGATCGTCGGTGTCCTTCTCGATGCTGCGCTCGTAGCGCGCCTGCGACCATCCGCCCTGGTCGTGCTGTCCGCGGACGTAGTCCGCGAAGCTTCCGTCCTCCTCCAGACGGTCGACCGGTCCCCCGAGCACGCGCCCGAGGCGCCGATTGACGAGAGCCACGAGCCAGCGACGCTGCTGAAGCGTCGCGACCAGAGGCTCGACGAAGGGGGTGCTCCCGATCACTACGCGTCCGGGCACGGCCCGGGACAGCTTGATCACCTCGAACAACTCGTCCCGCCCCGAGCAGAACACGGCGATTGCGTGGGCGCCCTGGAACCCCCCGCGGTTGGTCGGCGAGGTCAGGAAATCGTCGATCCGCTGAAGGTCCTTGCGCAGGCCGATCCGATCGTCGTGGCTCAGGCCTCCGCCCGCTTCCTCGAGGTCGCGCGTGGCTTGGTCAATCAACGAGCGGATCTGGGCCGCTCGTGCCGGGGCGGTGGCGAAGCGCTCCGGATCGAGATCGAGGTAAAGGCTGATGACCGGGTGTCCGGTGCGGTGCTCGACGAGTCGTCTCGCCGGTCCTGCGGCGACGCCGTTCACCGGACACACACTACCCGTCAGGCCTCCGCGTCGAGCGCCTGATTGACCAGCTCGTCCGCGCGCGCGTTCTCGGCCCGCGGAACGCTGCGGATGCTCCAGCGGTCGAATTCGGACAGCGCGGCCATCGCTTCGGCGTGCAGCGGCTTCATCGCCGGATGCTTGACCTTGTACGCGCCGCTTACCTGGCGCGCCACCAGCTCGGAGTCGTTGATTATGTCGACCTCGGTGGCACCGAGCCCACGGGCGCGTTCGAGCCCCCGGAGCAGCCCGCGGTACTCGGCGACGTTGTTGGTCGCCACACCGATCGTCTCGGCCAGCTCGTCGAGCACCTCTCCCTCGGGGGTCGAGATGACCACGCCAACGGCGGCCGGCCCCGGGTTGCCGCGCGCGCCACCGTCGACGTGCAGCACTGCCTTCACGACGGCAGGGTGGGTGGGGACGCCTTTCCCCGCGGGCGGTGCTGTCAATCCGTGGCCAGCTCGGGGAGCTCACCGGTTACGCGCGGACGGCGGCGATCGCGCACGGCGCGGTTTCCGCCACCCGACGACGAGCGGCCCCGCCGCGAGGTCTTGCGGCGGTCGACGATCACCTCTACGTTGGGGTCGTCGGCGTAGTAATCCTCGAGCTTGGGCAGCAGATCGTCGGCGAGCTCCTCTGGAACGACGCAATAGATCACGGCAACCATGCTAGAGGCGGTCGCGGAGGACCACCATCGAACGTGTGTCTAGTGGGTGAACGATGATGGCCGGCGGCCCGCTTTGAGGTTGATCGACGGCGCCTTTGATCGGCGGCGCCTTAGCCAGCCGTTAACGCGCCGTGCTCGTCATAACCGGCGTTGGACTCCCGCTCTTGAGGGGTCAGCTCGTCCAGCTCGTAGCCCTGGGCTGCGACGCGCATGGCCGGCTCCTCTTCGGACAGGTCCACCTCGTAGCGGTACCAGCACAGCTCCCAGGAGGCCACGATCTCGACCAGGCTTGAATGCCCCTCATTCGGGTGTATCGAGATGGTGGGCGCGCCGAGCGACCTTGCCACCCCCGCCACCGTGCGCCGGTGCTCTGAGTTGTTGAACACCTCGATGGCGGACGCCATCCTCTGGCCGGCGCCCATCGGGACGGCGCGCACGTGCCGCGGCTCGCGGGCCGAATCCTGGGCCCGCTTACGCAGGTCGCGCGCGGTCTCGCGGGCACGCCGGCGCGGCGAGCTCGGCGGGTCGGGTGGCGGCGCCACCGGCGGCGGCGCGGGCTCGACCTCGGGCACCCCCTCGTCGAACGTCTCGGAGGGGCTCTCGCGCTCCCGGCGCCGGCGCAGGCGGGTCAACAGCGAGCCACGCCGGCTCGATTGCGCCTCGGAGCCGTCGTAGGTGGGTACCGTGCCCTCCCGCAGCCAGCCTTCGTGCAGGGCGCGGGGCTTGCACAGTTCGCACACCTCGCGCCGAACGCCGCCGTCGATGTACGCCTCCGAGCGCTCGCCGCGCAGCAGCGTTCGCCCGCAAACGTCGCAGATCGTGTAGGCCGTCGAAGGCCGGATGTCCTTGGTGGCCACGCGTTCCGACTGTACCGATTGGCTCATGCCTTGACAGCTTCCTTTTCGGCTCTGGCCTCCTCGACCACCTTGCCGGCCAGGTGGCCCGGGACCTCCTCGTAGCGCAGGAACTCCATCGTGAACTCGCCCTGCCCACCGGTGATCGAGCGCAGGTCGGGAGCGTAGGACAGCACCTCGGACATCGGCACCTCGGCCTTGACCTCGGTCATCCCGGCGCCGACCGGCTCCATCCCGAGCGGCCGCCCGCGCCGGGAGTTCAGATCGCCGATCACGTCGCCCACGGCATCCTCGGGCGCGGTCACCGTGATCTGCATGATCGGCTCGAGCAGCACGGCGCCGGCCTGCTCCATCGCCTGCTTCATGGCCAGCGATCCGGCCAGTTTGAACGCCATCTCGGAGGAGTCGACCGTGTGGTAGGAGCCGTCGTACAGCCGCACCCGCACGCCCTTGACCGGGTAGCCGGCGACCACACCCTCCTGCATCGCCTCGATCACGCCCTTCTCGACGGCGGGGATGAAGCCTGACGGAACGACGCCACCCTTGATCGCGTTGACGAACTCGAACTCGGGGTGGGCGGGATCATCATTGATCGGCTCGATCTCGATGTGGACGTCGCCGAACTGGCCGCGGCCGCCGGTCTGCTTCTTGTGCCGCCCGTGGGCCTTGGCCGGCTTGCGGATCGTCTCCTGGTAGGGAACGTGCGGCTGATGGAGGTCGACCTCGAGACTGAACCGCGACTTGAGACGCTGGACAATCACCTCGACGTGGACCTGCGAGAGCCCGGCGAGGATCTGCTCGCCGGTTTGCTCGTCGCGGTGCAGGTCGATCGTCGGGTCCTCCTCCTGAAGGCGACGCAAGGCGGCGAACACCTTCTCCTCGTCGCCCTTTGACCCGGCCCCCGCCCCCCCGACCGCGAAGGCCATGACGGGCGCCGGAAGCTTGATCGAGGGCATGCTGATCGGCTCGTCCCGCGCGGCCAGCCAGTCTCCCGCCTTGGTCTCCTTGAGCTTGGCCACCGCGCCGATGTCGCCGGGGCCGAACTCGGTGGGATGCCCCGTGGTCGAGCCCTCGAAGCTGACCAGCGTGCCGATCCGCTCCTTCGTGTGCGTGCGCGTGTTCAGCACCTGCGAGTCCTGCTTGACCATTCCCTGGTAGACGCGGAACAGGTTGATCCGGCCGGCGAACGGGTCGGCGCGGGTCTTGAACACGTAGGCGAACATCTCCTTGTCCTCGACGGGCTCGAGTGTCACCTCGCCGATCTCGAGGCCGCCGTGCTTGACCGGCGACGGGAGGTCGTCGACGATCGCGTCGAGCAGGCGGTTGGTGCCGAGATTGCGCGTGGCCACGCCGCAGGTGACCGGGAAGATGTGGCCGTGGTTGGTGCCGTCCTTGAGCGCGGTGACGATCTCGTCGTGGGAGATCTCCTCGCCCTCGAGGTAGCGCTCCATGAGCGCGTCGGAGTTCTCGGCCACCTCGTCCATCAGCTTCTCGCGGTACTCCTGGGCCTGCGCCTGGAGCTCGTCCGGGATCGCGATCTCCTTGCAGTTCTCGCGGGCAGGGGTGGGCGGGGATTCATATTCATACGCCTTCATGTCGACGAGGTCGACTACGCCGCGGATCTCGTGCTCAGACCCGATCGGGATCTCGGTTGCCACCACGTGCGGGCCGAAGGCGGACTTGAGCGACTCGAGCGCGCGAAAGAAGTCGGCGCGCTCGCGGTCGAGCATGTTGACGAAGATCAGGCGCGCCAGGTCGAGCTCGGCGGCGCGCTGCCACAGACGGTTGGCGTGGACCTCGACCCCCATCACGCCGTTGATCACGAAGATCGCGGACTCGCACACCCGCAGCGCCCCGAGCGCGTCGGCGATGAAGCTCGAGTCCCCGGGAGTGTCGAGCAGATTGACCTTGCGGTCCTCCCACTCGAACGACGACATCGCCGCCGTGATCGACATCTGGCGCGCCTTCTCGTCGGGATCCGCGTCCGAGACGGTCGTTCCGTCGATCACCGAGCCCATCCGGTTGATCGTGCCGGCCTGGAACAGCAGCGCCTCGTTCAGCGACGTCTTGCCACTACCCCGGTGGCCGACGAGCGCCACGTTGCGGATGCGGTCCGCGGGCTTGTGCATGCCGTGCTCCTCTCCTCGAATGACCCTGTGAAAGCGAATTTACAAGGGAATCCGGCTCGGCGCCTGAGTGGGAGCGATCTGGATCGCAGCCGGATTTCCGGGCCCATCATCCCCGCGAGGCCGAGTTTCTCACCACTCGGCACGTGCGCCGAGGTGAATGGCAGTTCAATCGGCTGTGGCGCGAGTAACGTCGCACTCGACGACGCGGGGTCGC
>DATJUA010000146.1:0-46601 GCA_035502815.1 Solirubrobacteraceae bacterium | reverse complement strand
ACTCCGGCAGGGCGAACGCGTAGATCGCGGATCCACCGGGTGCGGCGAGCGCCCCGGGGAAGAACCCCTCGGTCCAGGCGCCGTACCCGACCGGGCAGGCGATGTACTGCCGTCCGTCAACGGTGTAGGAGCTGGGACTCGAGTGGTGACCGCTTCCGCAGTTGAACTCCCACAGCAGGTCTCCGCTGCTGTCGTTGAACGCCCTGTAGATTCCGGCCGGGTCGCCGGCGAACACCAGACCGCCGCCGGTGGTCAGCACGGACGCGGTCATGGGGAACTGGTTGCGGAACCGCCACCTCTCCTGGCCGGTGGCCGGATCGATTGCGGAAAGGTAACCGGACACGTCCTCGGTATCGACCGCGACGCCTGCGCCCCAGTAGGGGATGCTCTCCTTGAACTCGCGCCGCCGCCGGGTTGCCGTCGCGCCGACGTCCTGGACTGGGCAGTAGAACAGCCCCGTCTTCGGGCTGTACGCCGCATGCGTCCACTCCTTGGCGCCGGCCGGTCCGGGCCAGAAGTGAACCGGATCGCCTTCCTTGTCCGGGAATACGCGCGGCGTGACCTTGCCGTCGGCGTCGATCTCGCCCCAGGTGATCCGGTCGACGAACGGGACCACCCGGATCAGGCTGCAATCCGTGCGGTCCAGGACGAAGAAGTACCCGTTCTTGTCGAAGTGCCCGGAGCACTTGCGACCGTCCATCTCGAACAGGATGTTCTCCATCGTCGAGTCGTAGTCCCACACGTCGTGAGGTGTGTACTGGTAGTGATTCTTGATCTGGCCGGTGTCGGGATCAACCGCCACGACGCTGTCGGTGTACAGGTTGTCGCCTGGACGGACGCCTCCGTCGAAGTCCGGGCAGGGGTTGCCCGTGTTGAAGTACAGGAGGTTGAGGTCCGGGTCGAACGTCGGCGTGGTCCAGCAGTTTGCGCCGCCGCGTGCCCAGGTCTCGCCGTCGTCGGGCCAGGTCTCGGATCCCGGCTCGCCGGGGGCCGGAACCATGTAGCACCGCCACACGCGTTCGCCGGTCTCGAGCTTGAACGCGTCGGCGTGGCCGCGCACTCCGAACTCGCCGCCGGAACTCCCGACGATCACCATGTCCTTGACGATCAGCGGGGCTACGGTCGCGCTCTCGCCGGCTCGCACGTCCCCGTACGGCTGGTCCCAGACGAGCTTGCCGCTCGTCGCATCGAGCGCGATCACATGCGCGTTGAGGGTGGTCATGAAGACCATCCCGTGGGCCACCGCGCATCCGCGGTTCACGTTGCCGCAACACAGCCGTACGTCATACGGCGAGGCGCGGTGGTAGCGCCACAGCTCCTGTCCGGTCTTGGCGTCCAACGCCCACATCCAGCCGTCAAAGCCGGTTACGTACATGACTCCGTCGACGACGAGCGGGGATGCCTCCAGCGAGTACGTCGACGCGCCCGAGTGCATGCCCACCGACCCGCACTGGAAGACCCAGGCGGGGCTTAGGCCCTTGACGTTCGACGTGTTGATCTGATCGAGCGGGCTGTAGCGCTGGCCGTCGTAAGCGCCGTAGTAGGTGAGCCAGTTGTGCGACTCCGCATCGCGGCCCTTGAGGATGCGGTCGTAGTTGACGCCCTTGGCCACCGGCGGCGCGCTCCCCACCAAGCCGGGGCTCAGGATCCGGAAGTCAACCGCCTCGCCTGCGTCAACGTACTCGGTCTCGGTTGCCATCAGCGGCTCCTTTCTATGGCCGGGGCTGGGGTGGACGATCGAGTTTGGCTTCGTCTGGAACCTCGCCCCCCACGACGATCGTGCCGGTCAGGCCGCCACCCTCGTCGTTGCCGGTCCGGGAGCCGTACCAGTAATAGCCTGGTCCGTCGAGGTTGAGGCTTGCCCTCCCCTTCGAGAAGTTCACCAACCAGATGAACTTGGCGTCGCCGTTGTTGGGCAGGACTGCGCAGTGAGAATTGTTGTCGTCGTTGATGATCTCGAGCTCGAGCTCGCCTCCGTGCGGCATGACCAGCACTCTTGGCTCGAATATGAGCTCGTCCATGGGAATCCGGACAGTCGCGTGCATCTTGCCGTCGGATCCCTCCTCGGCGACTCCGACCGATCCTCGCCCCAACACCGCCCCGATCGTTGTCCCGTTCTGCTTGATCAGGCCCTCGATTACCGACTTATCGGCAGTAGCAGCCACGGCGTGTCTCTCCTTCCTTCCGGAAACTGGGCTAAAAACAAGCTAACAGGGGCGCGAGTGTGACGCAACCTGATCGTTCGTCAAAAGAAGTGGTGACTGGACGACTAGGTTTTGACTGACCGATCGGGTAGGTAGTGACACTGCCCGGTCAGTCACACTAAGTAATGCGCTCGCCGCCACAGCATGATAGTCACACAGCGGGTGTATTACTGCGGTCAACCCAGGAGGATCGTTTCGGCGCCAGCCACGCGCAGGTGGTCGAGCGCAGTTCCGGTGGAATCTCGCAGGCGCAGAAGCTCGACGAGGTCGGCGTTCCGTCCGCCCGCCAGGCCGTCGGCCAGAAGGGCGGCCCCGTATGCGGCCGCGCTGGCCCGGCCCGGAACGAGGGCGCTCACCGGGCCGACGTCGCGTAATGAGGCTGCAAGCGTCGCGATCAAGCCGGGGACGCGCGCCACACGGCCAGAGACGACGATCTCGTGCGGCTCCGGCGCGCTGACCAGTAGCCCGTGTATGGCTTTGGCGGCGGCTTCGAGTAGCGCCGTCCAACCCTCGGCGTAACCCGGGTTGCGCCACGCGGACGCGAGGTCACCGATCCCCGGGCTGCCGGTGGGATCCAGCGCGCCGCCGGTGAACAGCGTGTCCTTGCGCAGTGCCTGACCAAGCAGGTAGGCGAGCTCGCCGTCCAGTGCCCCGGCGGCGCGCATTCCTATTGGTCCTGACGAACCTCCCATGCCGTCGACGATCTGGCCACCGGCGATCGCCAGCGCCGCTGTGAACGCGCCTCCGAGCTCGAGCAGGACCATCGACGTCTCGGCGAGCGGGATCGAGCGACGGGCGGCCTGGTCGGCGATCGCGTACGCCGCGGCACACACCTTGTCTGCCGTGCCGAGGTCGATCCGGTTGTACTTGCGGTGCCGCGGCACCGAGGGCAGGTGGATGACCCCGGGGCCGAACACGACTGGGAGGCCGCTGCGCGTGAGGGCCCGCAGCAGCGAGCGCATACCGCCGACTCCGGCCTCCGCGTGCGCCTCATCGACTCGCACGAGCACCATCTGCGCGAGCTCGGGCTCCCCGACCTCGGGCGCGCGCAGCAACGGAAGCCCATAACCGCTTGGGCCGTAGACGAGGTCATAGGGCCCGTGGCGGACGAGCTCGTCGATCAGCGACTGGCTGTCCCCGCTCACGGCGCCGGTTTCGAACACCTGCTCGATCACCGGCTCGCCGTCCTGCAAGACGCACAGGTCAAACGACACGGTGCCCGGGTCGACCCCGGCTACCCGAGGCATATGCCGCAGGTCGGCGACGCCTGACGGTGGCGCCTTATCATTCGGTCATGAGCTCAACGACGGACAAACCGCGCACCTACAGCGAAGACGAGATCCCCGCGAAGTTCTCGGAATACGGACTCGGCGAGTGGTACTACGAGGACAAGTGGATTCGGCGCAAGTACAACACCGACGGCTGGCCCACCACCCTGATGGCCGTCAATGCAGTGGGCTACCTGTGCGAGGCTGCCGGGCATCACGCCGATCTGAGCGTGACCTGGGGCAAGCTATGGGTCAAGTTGGCTACGCATTCGGCGGGCGGAATCACCGACAAGGACTTCACGCTGGCGCGCAAGATCGAAGACACGATCCTGTGGCGTCCCGAGCCGGACGGCCCGCTCGACGGGCCAATGGGGAAGTTCGTCTTCTCGAAGTCAAAGTGACTCACAGCGCGTCGAGCGCGACCTCGTAGACGCCCTCGAGGTCGAGCAGAGTGCCTTTCGCCTCGAAAAGGCGGCGTACGCACGCCTTTTGCAGCTTCATCTTCGGGCCGCCAACAGCCAGCGCCCCCAGCTTGAGGACGCCGTCCTGCGCCTCCAAGCTGTCGCCCCGGTCGACGCCCTCGACGCCGACGGGCTCGGCGGCCGAGTAATCGACCACGACTCGTACGCCGTCCTGCGCCCAGCCGCTGCGCCGCACGATCTGCGTGCCCGCCGGCCCGGCCGCGAAGATGACCGCGTGCCCGGCCAGGGCGCCATCCAGGTCGTCGCTTGACTCAGGCTCGACCACCTCGAACTGAGCCTCTTCCGCGACGGCTATCCCCGACGCCCGTCGGTACCCGCCCTTCATCACGTCGGGCGGGAACGTCAGCATCGTGACCTTGGCGCCCTCCCGGCGCAGCAGTTCCGCCGTACGGACGCCCACGGGTCCGACGCCGATCACGGCCGCGTCCGCGCCCTTGAGTTCGACCGCGCCACGGACGAGCGCCACGGCCGCTGCCGCAGTCGTGTTCGAACCATCGGAGTCGAGCATGATCGAAGGCTTGAACGGCTCGAAGAACAGTTTCTCGGCCGCTCCGAGCACCGCCTCGCCGTCCCGAACCTTCGACCCTCCGACCCAGAACGCGGTGTTGGCCAGGCCATCGGGTCCGCGCGGGAACATCGCACCCTGGACGACATCGGTGAGGTTGTCTGGGGTCACCCCGCCGTACCCGATGACGACGTCGACGTCGGCGTCGTAGGCGGCGATCGCGTCGAACGGGCTGGGGTGCGAATCGGTGTCGAGTTGGATCAGGATCTTCTTCATGGGATGTCCTCCCGTCGAGGTTCGGGAAAGCTGAGCAGACCCCAGTCGAGGGGGCCCTCCTGGCGATATGCCTTGCGCAGGCCGCGGGCGATCGTGGCCTTCATCAGCTCCTTGCCGAGGTAGAAGGCGTGTGACGGGTCATCGACGCCGAGCTGGTCGAACACCGCGAACATGTTCTCGTCACGGACAAAGCGCTCAGCGTTGAACGCATACAGCCAGTCGGCGTCGGCGAACAGGCGGTAGTTGCGGTCGGAGATCTGAGCCTGCATCGCGCGCAGCTCCTCCTCGGTTGGCGCACGCATCGATTCGTCCTTGCTCGTAACCAGGCCGGAGTCGATGTGCTTGGGAGGCCGCGCCTGGCGCTGGGCGAGGTGCATGATCTGTGCGGCGAGCACCGTCTCGCGCACCACTCCGCGTGCCCACCCGATCACCTCGGTGGTCAGCACCGCACTGATGCCGACCTCCTGACAGAAGCCGATCAGCACCGCGGTCACTCCGGTGGTGTCAGCCTCGGTGAGCTCGGTCAGATTGCCGATCCCCATCAGCATGCCGGCCTCTGGATGGCGGCGGCGGACCTCGACGTAGCGAGCCAGCGAAGCGGCGAAGCCCGAATTGATTGGCGTGAGGATCGAGTCGAGCAGATACGGCCGGTCGAGTTGATCCATCCGCGCGGCCAGGCGGTCCAGGCCGTCCAGGTCCTCGGGGTCCTCCGTGATGAGGACCGGGGTCGCCCGGAGCTCGGAGACCATCTCGATCGTCTGCGGGGTCAGGCTCAGCACGTAGTCCACGCCGGCGGCGTCGGCCATCCGGATGTGCTCGGGGTCGAGCGTGTCGATGCTGAGCGAGAGGCCGCGATCGCGTAGCGCAGCGATCGTGGGCGGCCCCTCGGTGAGCCACGAACGATCGAGCGACAAGCCCAGGTCGATCACGTCGGCTCCCTCCGCCCGATATTTCTCGGCCCGCTCGGTCACCTGCTCGCGGGACAGGCTCTGCACGTCGTTGATCTCGGCGAATACGCGCACGTCTCGCGGCCCGAGCTCGGCCCGGACGGCCTCCCGCCCGTACCACTCCGGCAGCGCGCGGACGTCGGCCGGGCCCTTGCGCACCGGCAGCCCGGTGGCCTGTCGCAGCGTATCCACGTCACCCTCGCAAAGCCCCGGAATCACGATGTTGTCCACCCCCTGCGGGACCTCGAGGCGCCGCGAGATCCAGCGCGTGGTCATCAGGGCCGCGACGCTTATGTTCATCACGGCGATCTGATGCTCGATGCCCAGTTCGGACACGACGCCGCGCAACGCGGGCGCCGCGAGGCGCCCCGTGACGAACAGAGTGTCAGCCAACCGTTCCGCCGTTCACGTTGATCGCCTGGCCGGTGACGAACGCCGCGGCGGGCGAGGCAAGCCAGACGGCTGCGCCGGCGACGTCCTCCGGCCGGCCCCAGCGGCGCAGCGGCGTGGCGGTGGCGACCTGGTCATGGAAGTCGCGGTCCACGTGCGCTCCGAACGCGGTCTCGATCCAGCCGGGACACAACACGTTGACGCGCACGTCCGGCGCAACTGACCGCGCGAATGACTTCGAGAAGCCGAGCACCCCCGCCTTCACGGCGGCAAACAACTCTGGGTTCTCACCCGCCATTCCGTCGATCGTGGCGTGGTCCCACGCGACGTTGAGGATGCATCCACCGGGCCGCATCCGCGCCGCGACGAACCGAGAGCAGCGGATGGTGCCCTTCAGGTCAAGCTCGAGTAGCGCATCGAGCTTGCGCTCGGCCGGCCATCCGCCCGCTTCGCCAGTGAGAACGTCGGCGCCGGCGTTGTTGACCCAGACGTCCACGTGCTGGAGCGCGGCGAAGGCGGCTTGCACGATCGCGGCGCAACCCTCGAGCGTGCTCAGGTCTGCCTGTAAGAGTGGGTGAGTCGGACCTAGCTGGTTGGCCAGGGCGTGGGCCGCCTCGGAGGATCGCCAGAAGCCGATTCCGACGCGAGCTCCGGCGGCGGCGAACGCCGTGGCGATCGCCGTTCCGATGCCGGAGCTGGCTCCGGTGACGACGGCGCGCAGACCGGCGAGCGGCAACTCTCCGGTCTGCGCGGTCAATTATTCGGACCCCGCCCGCCCCGCCGACGCTATCCCTCGGCGCCGCCGGCGAACGGATGGCGCGCTGCGGGTGTCTCGGCCAGCACCTTGTCGGTACTCGGCTCACCGCCGAGGGCGCGGGCGATCGAGGTCTTCACGGCCTCGTAGTTCCAGTCGTAGATCTTCTTGTCGTCCTCGGCCTCCCAGTGGATGAACACGCCGACGATGATGACCAGGTCATCGACCTGATCCTTGGGGATCACGCCCTCGGCGACCGAGTCGACCACCGCGCGGGCGACGGCGGCCTGAGCGGGACCGAACAGCTGCACGGCCTGCTTGGCGCCCTTGATCGTCACCTTGTTGCTGATGACCGTGTCCGGCTTGGCCGGAAGGTTGGGAGTGACCACGGCCAGCAGATTGGTGTGTCCCTCCGACTCATTCACGAAGGCGTGCGCGAATGCCTCACCGACTGGACCGCTCTTTGACCCGACGAGCAGATCGATGTGAGCGACCTCGTTACCTTCACCGACCAGAGCCTCGCCAGTTGCCAGAGTGATGGCCATGACGTAAGTCTCCTCTCTCCTATCGTATGGTGACGTGGGTGAACGCAACCCTAGCTCACTCAAGACAGAGCGGGGAGTAATGGATAGGGCGGCGGCGCCTTCGGCGGCGCCTGGACTAGCCCACCGAGTGGCGCTCGCGTGCGTGCTCGAGGTGTCAGCAGGCAAACCGGGCAACATCACGCCCGTCCACGATTTCTCGGACACGACGTACGCCGATATGGTCCGCTCGGCGCTCGCGCTCGCACCGACGCTGGCGCGCCCGCGGGCGCTGCGACGCACGGTCGGCGAGCTGATTGCCGACGGGGTGGAGGCGACGGCCCGCGTCGCGGACGCGAACACAAATCTCGGCATCGTCCTGCTGTTCGCGCCGCTGGCGCGGGCCGAGGCGACCCGCGAGGAGGACGAGCCGCTTCGGCTCGCGGTGCAGCGCGTCCTGGCAGGACTGGATGTCGGCGATGCGTCTGCCGCGTTTGCCGCGATCGTCCGGGCCGGACCCGGAGGCCTCGGTGACGTGCCCGAGCACGACGTGAGGGCGCCGGCGCGCGCGACCCTTCGCGAGGCGATGGTGGCCTCCGCCCATCGCGACAGCATCGCGTCCGAGTACGCGACCGGTTACGCGATCGTGTTCGACGCGGGTCTCCCCCTGCTGGTGGAGGCGCTCGGCTCCGGGCTGGGCACGATCGATGCGATCGTCTCGCTTCACGTCGGTCTGCTGGCGGCGTATCCGGACACGCTGATCATGCGCAAGGAGGGTGAAGCCGCAGCGCGAGCGGTCAGCCTGGCGGCTCGCCAGGTGCTCGAGGGAGATCGCTCGGTGGCGGACCTCGACGCCACCCTGCGCGCGGACGGCAACCGGCTGAATCCCGGGGCCACGGCTGACCTCGTGGCCGCCACGCTGCTCGCCGCGCTTCTGTCGGGGGTGCGGCTGCCATGAAGGTGCTCGTCGTGGCGGTGAGCGCACGGATGCTCGCGTCGCTGGCGGTCGCCGATGGCTACGACGTGGTGGCGCTCGATCGGTTCGGCGACGTCGACCTGCGAGCGATCGCTTCCGGAGCGACGGCCGCAACGAGCGACGGCCTCGCGGCGCTCGCCGGAGGCGTCGATGCCGGCGCGGTCGTGTACGGGGCCGGGTTCGAGAACCGGCCGGATCTCGTCGCGCGCATGAGTGAAGGACGGGAGCTGCTCGGGACCCCGCCCGAGCTGCTCGAGTGCGTCCGCGATCCGCGGGCGGTCGGGGACGCCGCGCGGGCGGCCGGGGCACGCGCGCCCGAGACTTGGCTGGTGGACGAGCTCCCACCGGCTGGACCGGTTCGCGGTGTGTGGCTGCGCAAGCCGCGCCACGGCGGCGGCGGGCGAGGAGTGCGCGGGTGGGCCGGCGGGGCGCTGCGCGGGAACGAGATTCTCCAGCGCCGGGTGTACGGCCTCTCCTGCTCGGCGGTGGCGATCGGCGACGGCCGCCAGGCGGCACCGCTCGGCCTTACCGAGCAGCTTCATTGCCGGCCGGGCTTGCGCTGGATGGGAAACGTGACGCCGCCGCGGTTGTCCGAGGGCGAGATCGCCGAGCTCGACGGTCAGCTCGGCGCCGTGTGCGACGAGGTCGCGCTGCGTTTCGGCGTCCGCGGCGCGTTCAGCGTGGACGCGGTCTGGGACGGAGAACACGCGTGGGTGCTCGAGGTCAACCCGCGGCCACCGGGGTCGCTCGAACTGTTCGGAGGAGGATGCTTCGAGGCGCATGTGCGGGGCGCGCGTGGCGTGGAGCTCCCGGCCGCGACCGGACCCCTCAGGACACGTTGTGCGAAGGTGAAGCTCGTGCTGTTCGCCGACCGCGACGTGCTTGCCCCTGAGCCCGAATGGTGGCCGCCCGGTCTGGTGCGGGATATCACTCCCGCCGGCGAGGTGATCAGACGCGGCGCGCCGGTGTGCACGCTCGTCTCGGAGGAGGCCGATGTCGAGGAGCTGACCGACCGCGGGGCGCGATTGTTGGCCGCCCTGCCCGACGCCGCCCCCGTCCGTGTCTGAGCTCGGCCCGCTCACTTGCGCCGGCTGCGGGCTGCTATGCGATGACGTGGTCGTGTCGGAGATCGCGGCCGGCGTGCGCGTGGCGCCCGACTGCTCTCTGGGCGCCGCATGGTTCTCCGAACGGATGCGCTGGGCAGACCGACCCGCGGCGACGATCAACGGCGAGTCAGTCGATGTGGACGTCGCCGTCACGAGGGCCGGCGAGCTGCTGCGCGGCGCACGCCGTCCGCTCGTGCACGGTTTCGACGGCGCCACCGTCGAGGACGCTCGGGCCGCGGTCGCACTGGCTGACCGCCTCGGCGCGCTGGTCGCCACCGAGCCGCTGGACGCCCCGTGGCGCGGCGCGCCGGCGGTGCCGCTGCGGGGCGCCTCCACGGCGACGCTGGGCGAGATCCGTGACCGCTCCGGACTCGTCGTCATCTGGCGCGAGGACCCCGAGACGACGCATCCGCGGCTGCTCGAGCGGCTCGGGCTCGAGGGTGGCCGCGACCGAACACTGGTTGTCGTTGATGACGCGGATACCGGGACCGCCGGCAGCGCGGACATCAGGCTCCGCTGGCCGAGGGATCGTGACCTGGAGGCGCTGGTGACGCTGCACGCGCTCGAGCGCGGACGGACAGCCGGCGCCGCGGATCTGGGCGGACTGTACGAGCGTCTGACCGAGGTACCGCACGCGACGTTCGTCTACGGCCCTGGCTTGACCGCGGGCCCGGGCGGCCAGCGACGGACCCTCGCCCTTCACGAGCTCGTCCGGGCCCTGTCCCGCGAACGGCATGTGGTCACGCTCGAGCTGCCGCGAGCCCCCGGGACCAGGGGCGCCGACGACGTGCTCGCTTGGCAGTCGGGATACGGCGGGAAGGTGGATTTCGCCACCGGACATCCAGAGCTGGTCACGGCCACGCAGCCCCTCGACGACTTCGATGTCACGTTGCTGGTCGAGTCTCGGGCAGCCGGCGGGCTGGTGATCGGCGCAGGGGTCGAAGTGTCGATCCGGACCGCGATTGCGGGCGTCGAGGTGAGTGGCACGGTGCACCGCCTGGACGGGGTGCCGCTGACCCTTCAGGCACCCCTCGAGAACGGCGCGCCGACCGCGGCCGCGCTACTCATGCGGCTGCTCGAGGAGGTGCAGCGGTGACAGCGATCCGGATCTCCGGCGGTCGCGTGCACGACCCCGCGAACGACGTCGACGGGGAAACCCGCGACGTATGCCTGAGCGGCGGGAAGGTGGTCGCAGACGTCGGTCCGGAGGCCCGGGGGATCGACGCCCGGGGGATGGTGGTGATGCCCGGAGGCGTCGACATCCACGCGCACATCGCCGGGCCCAAGGTCAACGCCGCGCGCAAGTTGACTCCGGAGGACCACCGGGGCGATCCGCTTGATCGAACCCAGCTGCTGCGCTCGGGTACAGGCGGGGTCGTCCCGTCTACGTTCGCCACCGGCTACCGGTACTCGCTGCTCGGCTACACGACGGTCGTCGAGGCGGCGGCCCCGCCGCTGGCCGCACGCCACGTGCTCGCCGAGCTTCGCGACACGCCGATGATCGACAAGTTGTTCCTGATCCTGATGGGTAACAACCAGGTGCTGTTCGAGCTGATCCGCCAGGCCGGGGGCGCCATCTCCGAGCAGCTGCGCGACGCCGTCGCGTGGTGGCTCGAGGCGACGGGCGGTTACGGTGTGAAGCTGGTCAACCCGGGGGGGATCGAGCGGTTCAAGCAGGACAACGGCAACGTCCACTCGCTCGACGACGAGGTCTCGCCCTTCGGGGTGACGCCACGCCAGGTGATCGAGGCGATCGGCGGGGCGGTGGACGACCTCGGGCTTCCTCATCCCGTCCACGTCCACGCCAACAACCTCGGCGTCGCGGGCAATGCCGACACGACGCTCGACACGATGCGGACGCTGTCGGGGCGCCAGGCGCACTTCGCTCACCTCCAGTTCCATTGCTACGGCGGGAGGGTCGGCGGCACGCCGCGCTCCCGTGCGCCGGACCTGATCGAGTACCTGGGCGACCACCCCGAGGTCACCGCCGACGTGGGCCAGGTCATGTTCGGGCCGGCGGTGACGATGACCGCCGACGGTCCCGTGTCGGCAACACTGCGCGACCTCGGCGGCGACAAGTGGCTAAACCACGACACGGAGGTGGAGACCGGCTGCGGGATCGTCCCGTACACGTATCGCGCCGGGAGCTACGTGCACGCGCTCCAGTGGGGGATCGGGCTCGAGCTGTTCCTGGTCGGCCAGAACCCGTGGCAGGTGATGCTGTCGACCGACCATCCCAACGGCGGCTCGTTCCTGTCCTACCCGAAGCTCATTCGCCTGCTGATGGACAGCGCTTACCGCGAGGATCAGATGGGCCGCGCGAACCAGCGCGCGATACAGCGCACCGTGCTGCTGGACGGCATAGACCGCGAGTACACCCTGAACGAGATCGCGATCATCACCCGCGCCGGCCCGGCCCGCCGGCTCGGTCTTCGCGACAAGGGCCATCTCGGGATCGGGGCCGACGCCGACGTCACGATCTATCACGACCGGCCCGACCGCGAGGAGATGTTCGCCACCCCGCGTTACGTGATCAAAGGTGGCGAGGTGGTGGTCGAGGACGGCGAGCTACGCCGGACCGACGACGGCCTGCTGTTCTCCAGCCTGGCCGGGTTCGACCCGGACGTGGGCCGCGTCCTCGAGCCGCTGTTCGGCGACCGCTACACGGTGTCGTTCGAGCACTACCCCGTGCGCGATCCGGCCCTGCGCGAGCCGGCGCGGGTCGTGGAGGCTTCGAGTTCATGACCGGCTACACGCTGGGCGCCACGCAGGTCGCCGACACGTTCGCCGAGGCGTTTCCCATGCGCTTTGCCCGTCTTCTGATCACCGCTGCGACGGACGCCTGGGCGTACGAGGCGGCGCGCTCCGCGACCGGCTTCGCCACGTCGGTCATCGGGTGTAAGTGCGAGGCGGCGATCGAACGCCGGCTCGAGAGCGGGGACACGCCTGACGGCCGGCCGGGCGTCTCGGTGCTGCTGTTCGCGATGGACCGCGAGGGTGTGGGCCACCGCGTGCTCGATCGCGTCGGCCAATGCGTGATGACCTGCCCGACCACCGCTTGCTTCGATGGGCTGCCGGAGGGCGAGCGGACGGTGGGGCTCGGAAAGAGCCTGCGTTACTTCGGGGACGGCTTCCAGGCGAGCAAGGTGATCGCCGGCCAGCGGTTCTGGCGGATCCCGGTTATGGAGGGCGAGTTCCTCGTCTCCGACTCGGTCGGGGTCGGCCGCGGGGTGGGAGGAGGCAACCTGGTCATCGGCGCCGCCGGCGACGAAGCTGCGCTGGCGTCGGCGCAGGCCGCGGCTGAGGCGATGCGCGGCGAGGGCATCGCCCTCCCGTTCCCGGGGGGGATCGTCCGCAGCGGGAGCAAGGTGGGCGCGCTCACCTCGAAGTCCATGCCGGCCTCCACCAACCATCAAATGGCCCCCACGCTGCGTGCCCAGGTCGACGACACGCTCGTCCCAGACGGGGTCGGCGCGATGTTCGAGATCGTGATCGACGGTGCGTCCGAGGAGGCAGTGCGCGAAGCGATGCGCCGCGGCCTGCACGCCGCCGCCGCGGCCGGCGCCACGCACATCAGCGCGGCCAACTTCGGTGGCAAGCTCGGCGAGTTTCACTTCCCGCTGGACGAGCTGCGAGATCCGCCGTGACCCTGACGCTCACCCTCCGGGCCGAACCACCGGCCCGAGTGCTCGCCCCGGCGCTGACGCCCGAGGAGCTGTGCGGATTGAACGGTCTGTCGGTCGCCGTCCTGGGTTTGCGCTGCGGCGGCGAGACGGTTGCCGTGGGCGATCTGTTCGAGGTATCCGGGGCGGGCTCCGAGGCGAAGGCCGTCGTCCTCGAGGGCGACCTGCGACGGTTCGATGGGATCGGAGCCGGCCTGTCGAGCGGCGAGATCGAGGTGCGAGGCGACGTGGGCGCGTGGGCGGGGACCGCCATGTCCGGCGGGCTGTTGAGAATCCTCGGCAGCGCGGGCGCGCGCCTCGGGGCTGCTTATCCGGGTGCCCGGGTGGGGATGACGGGCGGCGAGATCGTCGTCACCGGCGACGCCGGCGAAGAGGCCGGCGCTGGGCTGCGGCGAGGACTGATCGCGGTTGGCGCCGGCGCCGGGGCGGGCGCCGGGCTGCGGATGCTGGCGGGGACAGTGATCGCGCTGGGCGGGATCGGCCCCGAGGCGGGGCTCGGCAACAGGCGGGGCAGCCTCGTCTCGGGCCGGGCGGTCGAGCTGCTGCCGGCGTACGCCCTCGCCACGCGCTTCCAACCGCCGGCGCTGAGGCTGCAGCTGCTGCGTGTGCGCGAGCTCGGGCTCACCGTCGATGACGCATTGCTGCACGGGACGTGGGCCCGATGGTCCGGTGATGTGACCGAGCTCGCCCGCGGCGAGATTCTGATCTTCGACGAGGGGGAGGGGGCACCGTGAACGTGTCGATGAACGAGCGGGCCGCCGCGCTCGTGGACGGACTGGTTTCCGACGCCGAGGCACTGGGGATCGAGGTCCGGACGCTGGAATCGGGCGCGCGCCTGGTCGACTGCGGCGCCGACGCCCGCGGCGGTCTTCAGCCAGGTCTGGGCTTCGCGGCGGCCTGTATGGGCGGGCTCGGGCGAGTTGATCCGGTTCCCGTGGCGGTCGGCGAGCGAACCTGGCCCGGCGTCGCCGTCTCGGTTGATCAGCCCGCGACGGCCTGCCTCGCCTCGCAGTACGCCGGCTGGAAGCTTGAAGACGGGGACTTCTTCGCGATGGCGAGCGGCCCGGGGCGCGCGCTGGCCCGCGCCGAGGATCTGTTCGACGAGCTCGCCTGGCGTGAGCAGGCCGAGCGCGCCGTGCTCTGCCTGGAGACGGCGCAGGCTCCGCCCGCGGAGATCATCGAGAAGGTGGCGGAACGGTGCGGGGTGGACCGATCGGCCCTCACCTTCATGATCGCGCGGACCGCCTCCGTGTGTGGCTCGGTGCAGATCTCCGCTCGTGTGGTGGAGACGGCGCTGCACAAGCTGCACGAGCTTGGTGTCGATCCGGCGCGCGTGCGCCAGGGCTGGGGCTGCTGCCCGATTGCCCCGGTGGCCCAGAACGACCCGGCGGCGATCGGACGGACCAATGACGCCGTCCTGTACGGCGGCACCGTGCACCTGTGGATCGAGGGCGCTGACGACGAAGTCGCCGACCTGGCGGGGCGGCTGCCCTCGTCGGCGTCGGAGGCGTTCGGCACTCCGTTTGGGGAGCTGCTCGAGGCGGCGGACTGGAACTTCTACGACATCGATCCGCTGCTGTTCAGCCCGGCGGCGGTCACGCTGACGAGCACCGAGTCCGGACGCGCGCACCACGGTGGCGGGCTGGCGCCGGATGTGCTCGAGCGCTCGTTCACCCAGTGACCCGACGGCTGCGCGTCGGCGTGCTGGGCGCGACCGGCTCGTGGCACAGTCGCGGTCTGATCGGGACGCTGGCCGCTCGCGGCCACGAGGTGGTCGGGATTCCGGCCACGCGTCTGGAGCTCGAGGTGGAGGAGCAGGGGGACATGCTCGTCCGCGGTCCCGAGGAGGTGGTGCTCGACGGCCTTGACCTGCTCATCGTCCGGGGGCTGCCGCGCGGGTCGCTCGAGCAGGTGGTTTTCAGGATGGACGCGTTGCACGCGCTGTCCGAGCGCGGCGTGCGGTGCGTCAACACGCCCCGTGCGATCGAGCGCACCGTCGACAAGTCGTGGGCGAGCGCGACACTGGCCGGCGCCGGGCTGCCTACCCCGCCAACGGTCGTATGTGAGCGCTACGAGCGCGCGATGCGGGCGTTCGACCAACTGGGCGGGGACGTCGTCGTCAAGCCGCTGTTTGGCGCCATGGGTAACGGGATCGTGCGGGTCGAGGATCGCGACGTGGCCCATCGAGTGTTCCGCGCGCTCGAAATCGAGCGGGCCGTCTACTACGTCCAGCGCACGGTGGCGCCCACCGGGCGGCGAAACCTCCGCGCGCTCGTCGTCGCCGGCGAGGTGGTGGGTGCGATGGAGCGCGTGACCGATTCGTGGCGGGCGAACGTCGCGCGCGGCGCGCATCCCCGCTCGGTGGAGCTCAGCAAGCGCGAACATGAACTGGCGCTGGCCGCGGCCGGCGCGCTCGAGGCCGACGTCGCCGGCGTCGACCTGCTCGCAGGCCCGGACGGCGAGGTCGTCGTGCTCGAGGTCAATGGGATCCCCGGGTGGCAGGCACTCCAGTCGGTGTGCGGCGACGACCTCACGGCACGGGTCGTGCGCGCATGCGAGGCGCTCGTCACGGCGTGATGCGCCCCTCGTGGAGTGCGGTGGCGATGAGGGCGCCGGCGGCTCCGGCCGACTCGAGCGCTCGCAAGTCGGCGTCGCCGCGCACGCCGCCGCCGGCGTAGATGGCAACTTCGGGGAGGGCGGCTGCGAGATCCGCGACGGGTCGCAGCGGCGGGCCGGCGCCGGTGCCCACGCGAGCGAGATCGATCACGAGCAGCTCGCGCACGCCGAGCGCGGTGGCGAGGGTCGCGGCGGCGGCCGGCTCGCGGCCGGCGAGTGCCGGGTCGGGCGAGATCAGCCGTCCGTCACGCAGATCGACGCTCAGAACGACGGGCGGCTGGGGGGTGGTGGGCAACCAGCCCGCCGTTATCGACTCCGTGCCGATGACGTTGCGCTCGACGCCGGCCCGAGCCAGCGCCGCCGCGCGCTGGGGCGTGGTGGCGGCGGCGTCAACCCACGGGCTCGCCACTCTTGCGAGAGCGGCCAGGGTCGCTTGATCGACCGGATTGCCGGCGATCGCGTCGAGGTCGGCGACGTACAGCTTTCTGGTGCGACAGATTTCGCAGAGCGCTCGTGCCACGTCGACGGGCCCGGAGCCCTCGACGAGCGGACTCTGGAGCGGCGCATAGCTCGAGCGATCGCCGCGCCGGGCGTGCACGACGACGCCGCCCTTGACATCGAGGACCGGAACGATCTGCATCGTGGCAGTCCGTTTACCAGGATCGACTGTTCCCTTGTCGGCCGGGCCGATGCGTCGCAGACTCGCTAAGGCGCCGCCGTCAGGCGCCCGGCAGCTAGTTGTTCGCCGCCGGCGTCATGATGCCGCGATGGTTTCGGTCATCGGGCTTGACGTCGGTGGCGCCAACACGAAGGCGGCGGTGGTCGACCGCGATTCCGAGCGGCCGCGCATCGTCTCCGAGCCGTTCGAGGTGTGGCGCGAGCCCGAGGCGATGGCCGACGTGATCGCCGACGTGGTGGGGCGGCTGGAGTGCGCCGGCACTCCGGTTGCCCTGACCACTACCGCCGAGCTGGTCGACGCGTTCGCCAGCAAGCGCGACGGCGTCCTGTACGTGCTCGAGGCGAGCGCCCGCGCGTTGACCGGGCGGGTGCTGCGGGTGATGACGACGGACGGGTTCCTGATCGGCATCGACGAGGCGCGGGCGGCGCCGCTCCGGTGCGCGGCGGCCAACTGGGTTGCGACGGCGATGGTGGTGGCGCGCTCGCTCCCCGACGCCATCCTGGTCGACTGCGGGGGCACGACGACCGACGTGATCCCGATCGTGCGCGGCGAGGTGACGGCGCGGGGGCGAACCGATGTGGAGCGCCTGCTCGCCGGCGAGCTTCTCTACACCGGCGCGCTGCGGACCAACATCGCCGCGGTGCTGTCGGAGGTGCCGATCGGTGGCGCGGCCTGCCCCGTGGCCTCGGAGCTGTTCGCGATCAGCGCCGACGCGCACCTGCTGCGCGGCAACCTCACGCCCGAGCAGTGCACGTGCACGTTCCCCGACGGCCGGGGCACGTCGGTCGCCGAGGTGCGCTCGCGACTGGCGCGCGTGGTGTGCGCCGACCCCGAGCAGCTCGCCGACGGCGACCTCGAGGGGATCGCCGCCGCCGTCGCCGAGGCGCAGATCGCGTCGATCGCCGGCGCGCTGACGCGTGTCGCGGCACGCGTTCGCGCCGGGGCGCCCGTCCTCGCCGTCGGCGTGGGTGCGTTCCTGGCCCGGGCGGCGGCGGAGCGCTGCGGTCTGACGATCCGTTCGAACGGTGGCTCGCCGCTCGCCGGCGACGGCGGCGAGGTCGCGGCCGCGGTCGCGTTGTCGGTCCTCGGCCGTGAATGAGGTCGTGGTCAAGGTCGGCGGCGGGCTGCTGGCGGCCGAGGGGCTAGAGGGGTTGCGGCGGGCGTGCGCGGACGTGCTGGAGCTCGCCCGCGACCGGCCGGTGCTGGTCGTGCCGGGAGGCGGGCCGTTCGCCGACGCGGTCCGCCGGCTGGACGCGCAGGTAGGGCTCGGCGACGAGCTCGCGCATCGGCTGGCGCTGCGGGCGATGGATCAGCTCGGGCTGCTGCTCGCGCCGATGCTGCCCAGGGCCGAGGTGCTCGATCGGCTGGTGGCGCCGGTCGGCGGTCTGGGTCTGCTGCTTGCTGCGCCGGCGTTCGAGGGGCACCCCGACATACCGGCTTCCTGGGATGTGACGAGCGATTCGCTGGCCGTACTGGCGGCCGGCGCGATCGGAGCCGAGGAAGCAATCCTGCTGAAAGCCGTTGCCGGCGGCGCGGTCGACGCCTATCTACCGGAAGCGATCCGCCGGACCGGGGTTGCGGTCACGGTCCGCACACCGCGCTAACCAGCGGCGAATGGCGATTCATGATGTATACGGGACTACAGCGCCAAAGTTCCGTGGAGCTCAGCGACCGCGGCAGCCACCAACGCCTCCTCCAGCTGCGCCGTTCGCTCGCCACCAGCACACACCGCGCCCCGCACACCGACCACATCCGCCCCCACGCGACCGAGCTCGCCCAGGCGCAGCTGCCCGGCCACGGCGAAGCTCCCGCCGACCGAGTGCGTTTGATCGATCAGATCGGCCAGCTCGCGCACCGACAGCCACCCGTACAGCCCCCGACCATCCTTGACGAACGTGTCAACCAGAGCGCCGGCAACGGCCGTCCGCTCGACCACCACCGGGAGCAACCTGGGCGCGAGCGCCGGCGGATCAAGCGCGCTCGCGTCGGCATAGCCCGCGGCGATCACCGCCACGCCGGGCTCGACCGCGTGCGCCACGGCATACACGAGCTCCACCGCGGAATCGAGCTCGCTGACCCCACGTAGCCCGATCTTGATAAAGCGCGCGCCGGCCGCTGCGGCGGCGTGCGCCGCGAGCGCTGCGGCACTGGGAGAGCCCGGGTCATCGCCCAGCGCCACGCTCACCGGGGCCGCGTCACCGACGACTGAGACCACCTCGGAGAGGACGGAAGGCGAGGGCGCCCCGAGCGCCCCCGCGCGCGGATCCTTGACGTCGATGATGTCCGCGCCGCCGGCGAGGGCAAGCCGCGCCTCCTCCGCCGAGACGACGCTGACCAGCAGCCTCATGCCGCTGCCGCTCCGGTGCAGCCGTCCCACGCGACCCATGCGCCGCGCCGGTCGAAATCGACGACGCGCACGTCGGTGTCATGGCCGGCGCCGGCGCGCAGCTGCTCGGCCACGTCGCCGGCGCGTTCGGGACTGTCGACGATTCCGTAGACGGACGGTCCCCACGAGCTCTGTCCTACCGCGCCTACTCCGAGCGCCACCAGTGCGTCGACGAGCGGCGCCGCGCGCGGATGGAACACTCCGCCCTGCTGAGGAGCGAACATCGCCCCGATCTCACGTTGGATCTGGGTCAGCGCGACGCCGAACTCGTCGAGGTCGGCCGCGAGCAGTCCCGGTAGGAGGTCGGTCAGCAACAACCGCGACACGCGAGGCTCGATGGCGTTCCCCTCGGACCCGAGGCGACCGAAAAATCTCTTCTCAGAATCCCCGGAGAGTCCCTCGATCCCGAGCGGGAGCGCGAGCACGCACCGCCAGCGGTCGGGCATCGCGTGACGCGCCACCAGCGGGCTGATCGTGTCACCCTCGCGGACGCCCGCCTCGACCACCAGGCCCGGCGCGGCGAACGTCCAGGAGCCAACGCTCGAGCGCTCGCCGCGGCCGCTTGCCGCGGCCAGGCGCTCGGGCCCGGCCGAGACCCCGGCCAGCTCGGCCAATCCTCGCGCGATCGCCAGCCCGAGCTTGGTGCCCGAGCCAAGCCCGCTGTGCGGGGGAATCGCCTCGTAGACGTTCACCTCGGCGCCGTCCGTGAATCCGAACGACGCGCGGGCCCGGCGGGCGAACTCCGTTGCGCGCTCGGCTTGCAACCCGGAGGCGACGACCTCGCCGTCCGGCCGGCGGCGCACTCCGACCACGATCCGCGGAGACTCGACGCCCACGCCGAACCCGCCGTAGCGGCGCGGTCCGATCCCGGCGGGGTCGAGCATGCCGAAGTGCAGCCGCGCCGGCGCGCTGACGACGATCTCGGTCACGTCCGCTGCGCGACGTAGCGACGCACGTAGTCCATGGCCGCACGCTCGCACGGTCCGGCCGTCTTGTCCACCAGCTCCTGGAGACGGTCGAGCTCGGCTACGACGTGCTCGGCCCCGAGCCATCTCAGGCGCGAGGCGAGGATCGAAGCTTCGACGGCGGCATGACGCGCGCGGCACAGCCCGAGCGGTTGACGCGCGCCCGTCCCGGACGCCACCACGCGGGCGCGCACGCGGGAGCGTTCTGGCGAATCGGGCGCGATCTCGGTTACGACCACCTCGCGCCACGCGTTGGCGTTCTCGATCACCGAGCCGGCGACGACGCCGGCAGGGCGCATCGGCGGCTGGGGATGCCCCAGCGCGGCCTGCACGAACAGCAGCACGTCGTCGGTGAGATGCACCACCGCTTCGCCGCGGAAGCGCAGATTGCGCAGGGTGCGAGTGCCGTCGAACGGCCAGAACACGAGCTCCTCCTCGCCCCACCGCACCCCCATTGCGGCGCAGTTGACCACCCCGTCACTGCCGGCGGTCGTCACGACCGTCTCGATCAGCGGCGAGGCCTCACTGGCTGTTATCGACAAGGCTGAAGAACTCCTGGCGCGTGCGCGCGTCGACGCGCAGCAGGCCCCGCACCGCCGAGGTGACCGTCCGCGCCCCCGGCTTGCGCACGCCACGGATCGTCATGCACATGTGCTCGGCGTTGAGCACCACGCCCACGCCGCGGGGAGAAAGCTCCTGCTCGAGCCAGTCGGCGATCTGCACGGTCATGCGCTCCTGGAGCTGGAGATCCCGGGAGAAGGCCTCGACCACACGGGCGAGCTTCGAGATCCCGATGATGCACTCGTCCGGCAGGTACGCCACGTGCGCGACGCCGTGGAACGGGAGCAGGTGGTGCATGCATAGCGACTGGAACGGGATGTCGCGCACCAGCACGAGCTCGTCATAACCCTCGTTGGGAAACAGCGTCGCGTCGAACTCGGCCGGCGTGAGGAGCTCGGCGAACGACGCGGCGACGCGGCGCGGCGTCTCGAGCACCCCCGGGTAGTCGAGGTCGGCGCCGACCGCGCGCAGCAGCTCCAGCGCGGCTTTCTCGGCGGCGGCGAAGTCGAACTTGGAGGCGTCGACGACTCGCGCGGGCGTCATCGGGACGGGAGCTCCCTGATCGCGACGGACGACGTTCATGATTCCAGCGTAACGCTCAGGCCGCTGGCAGGCTCGACGAGCATCCGCACGACGGCGTCGCGCCACGCGTCGTCCGGGTCGTATTTCACTGTCCAGCCGGTCAAACTTAACTACCCGATCGGTTAGTTCGGTCGGAGAGATTGCGTTAGGCGGTGCGTCGACCAGCTCACGGCCGACGTTCGTCGAACCAGCGATGACTGGCGCGCGCTCGGCGATCGGCGCGAGCCAGTCACGGCACCGGCCGATCACGAACCGCTCGACGCCGCGGGGCGGCTCGCGGCTGTACCAACGACGGCCGTAGTAGCCGCCGATGCCGGCACCTTCGGCGAGCCCCCGCACCGGTTCCTCGAGACCGGGCGGGAGCGAGGAAATCCAGCGCCCACGCGACGATTTCGCACCTACGGCACGCGTGGACGGCACGCGCCGCAGCCGTGCGAAGGCCCTCGACGGTCGGGTCGAGCGCGACGACGGCACGCGGCGGATCGGGGTGGGCGGGCGGGCACGCCATACACGATCGCGGCGGGGTCCGCGTCCGCCGGGGCACGCTCGCTCGCGCCGAGCTCAACGGCTCTCACACCCGCCGCGACGGCGACGAGATCGGCCCCGGTCGTGTCCGCGTGGCTAGGTGTTACCTCGACGTTCATCGTCTGACAGCGGTCTCTGGCGCTTGCCGGGGTCCGCTAAGATGGCACCTCACGCTGAACTCTAAGAGGGAGAGACTCCTATGGTTTGGACGAAGCCGCAGTTTGAGTTCATCGAGATGTGCTCAGAGGTCACCTCCTACCTTTATCACCGGTAGGACCTGAAGCTGGCGTGGCCTCGGGCGCCTCCCGGGGCTGCGCACCGCTTCGTTCACCGCGTGCGCGTTCGGATTCTCGGCTCGGCCGCCGGGGGCGGGTTTCCGCAGTGGAACTGCCGCTGTCCGCCGTGTGAGGCGGCTCGTGCCGGCGTGCGGGCGACGCCGCGCACGCAGTCATCGCTCGCGATCCGCGGGGACGAGGGGCCGTGGTTCCTCGTAAACGCCTCGCCTGACGCGCGCCAGCAGCTTGAGGCGATCACCGACCCGGGGGTCGAATGGGTTCGGTCCCCGCCAATCGCCGGAGTGCTCCTGACCGACGCCGAGATCGACCACACGGCGGGGCTCCTGCTCCTGCGCGAGTCGGCGACCCCCGTGCGGGTGTACGGTGACACCGGCGTCGAGCTCGCGCTCACGCGGGGGTACCCGGTGCTGCCCATCCTCGAGCGTTACAGCGGCGCCGAGTGGCGGACGCTCGAGCGCGAAAGGGTCACTGCGCTCGAAGGTTCAAGCCTCACCGTCGAGCCGTTCAACGTGGGCGGTGACGCGCCGCGCTACCTCGAAGGATCGGGCATCGAGCTGACGGCAAGCGGATTCGTCTTCACCGATAGCGTCAGCGGAGGCGTCGTCACCTACATCCCCGGGCTGGCCCGAGCCGACGAGGGCGTGCTGGCTCGGCTCGCGGCCAGCGATCTCGTGCTCGTGGACGGCACCTTCTGGCGCGACGACGAGCTCGCCCAGCTTGGCATCTCAGGCCGCAGCGCGCGCGACATGGGACACCTGCCGCTGTCGGGTCCGGGCGGGACGCTCGAGGCCCTGGCGCGACTGGAGCGGCCGCGCAAGGCACTCGTGCATATCAACAACACCAACCCGATCCTGCTCGAGGACTCACCCGAGCGCGGCGAGGTGACCCGCGCCGGCATCGAGGTTGCATACGATGGACTAGAGGTGCAACTGTGACCGATGAGTTCCTCGCGCGACTGCGAGCACAGGGAACGCGTTACCACAACCTGCATCCGTTCCATCGCCGGATGGACGCGGGCGAGCTGACCCGTGACGAGCTCCAGCGATGGGTCACCAACCGCTTCTACTACCAGAAGTGCATACCGCTCAAAGACGCGGCGATCATGTCCAACTGTCCCGAGGTCGAGGTCAGGCGCCAGTGGATCGAGCGGATCATCGACCACGACGGCACGGCCGAGGACGGCGGCGGGATCGAGTCGTGGCTCGCGCTGGGTGAAGCGCTGGGCGTCTCCCGCGAGGCATTGCAATCCGAGCGCGGGGTCCTTCCCGGCGTCCGCTACGCGGTCGACGCGTACGTGAACTTCGCCCGCCAGCGGCCCTGGGTCGAGGCGGTCGCGTCGTCGCTGACCGAGCTGTTCGGGCCGGCGGCGATCCGCGTCCGGCTCGAGGCGCTCGAGCGTCACTACGACTGGATCGATCCGGCCGGGCTCGAGTACTTCCGCACCCGTCTGGTCAAGGCGCCCCGCGACGCGGAGTATGCCCTCGAGCTCGTGGTGGCGCGCTGCCGAACGCGCGAGCAGCAGGACGCCGCGGTATCTGCTTTGAGATTTAAGACTGAGGTGCTGTGGGCACAGCTGGACGCCATCGAGCGGGGCGACACGCAGCCGGGGGGTGGGACCCAATCATGACTCGTCCCCGGCTCGCCACCGGAGCGCGACTGCGCTACGACGAGGTCCGCGAGGAGCATCTGCTGCTCGTCCCCGAAGGGGCGGTGCGGCTCAACCCGACCGCTTTCGCCGTGCTCGAGCTGTGCGACGGTGAGCGCTCGCTCGATGACATCGTCGACGCTCTCGCCGAGCAATACCACGGCGCGGATGTAAGTGACGACGTGCGCGGGCTGGTCGACGCCATGACCGAACGAGGACTCCTGATCGATGCCGACGCCTAAGCCGTTCTCGCTGATCGCGGAGCTGTCCTACCAGTGCCCGCTCCACTGCCCCTACTGCTCCAATCCGCTCGAGATCGGCGATGCCAGGTACCGCTGGGAGCTCGAGACCGCGGACTGGCTGCGCACCTTCCGACAGGCGCGCGAGCTGGGCGTGCTCCAGCTCGCGCTCACGGGCGGCGAGCCCATGCTCCGCCCGGATCTGGTGCAGTTATGTGCCGGCGCGCGCGACGCCGGCCTCTACTCGTCGCTGATCACCGCCGGCACGCTGTTCACGCCCGAGCGCGCCGGGGCCTTGAAGGAGGCGGGCCTCGACCACGTCCAGATCTCGGTTCAGAGCCCGAACCCGGAGGAGAACGACCGCATCGCGGGGAACCGGTCGTTCGAGAAGAAGATCGCCGCTGCGCACGCCGCTCGCGAGGCCGACTTCCCGCTGACGATCAACTGCGTCCTACACCGGCAGAACCTCGACCGGATCGAGGAGCTGCTCGAGCTGACGCTCGAGCTCGGGGCGCAGCGCCTCGAACTGGCCAACACCCAGTACTACGGCTGGGCTGTCCTCAATCACGCGGCGCTGCTTCCGTCGTGGGAACAGCTGCGGCGCGGGGAGGAGGCGGTCAAGCGCTTCCGCGAGCGCGTTGGACCGGCCGTCGACGTTCTGTGGGTACTCCCCGACATGTTCGAGGATCTGCCCAAGCCGTGCATGGGCGGCTGGGGCCGTACGGCGATGGTCGTCGCTCCGAACGGCGACGTTCTCCCATGCCAGGCGGCGTCGACGATCCCCGGACTCGAGTTCGCCAACGTCGTCGAGCACCCGCTCGAGTGGATCTGGAACGAGTCGGACGCGTTCGTGCGCTTCCGCGGCACCGAGTGGATGCAGGAGCCGTGCCGGTCGTGCCCGCTTGGTCGCCAGGAGGTGGACTGGGGCGGGTGCCGCTGCCAGGCGCTGCGGCTCGCCGGCGACGCGAACGCGACGGATCCCGTGTGCCGGTTCTCGCCACACCACAGTCAGGTGTTGTCAGTGCGCGAGTCGGGACGGAGCGATGACTTCGTGTACCGGGCGATGAAGCGGCCGTTGCCAAAGCGCCGCCGTCAAGCGCCGCCGACCATTCCAATCTGAATGTCACACTCTTTGTAGATGTTCCAGGACCCGTACATCCCCGCCGGCGCCGGCGGTCTCAGCGTTCCGCTGGCTGACCGCGCCGAGCTGTTGATGTTCCCCAAGCTCGCGACGTACTCGCAGATCGTGGCCAAGCTGCAGTGGGACGCCGGGGCGATCGACCTCGCCCGCGACGCCCGCGCGTGGCCCGGGCTCCCGGAGGAGCGCCGCCGGCGTCTCACGACGCTGCTCGCCGGGTTCCGCGTGGCCGAGGACGCGGTCGCCGAGCACCTCACGCCGTTTGCCGACCGCGCCGAGCACGAGGACACGATGGTGATGTGGCTGTTCTTCCTCCAGCGTCGCGACGAGGACCGCCACGCGCACCTGTTTGACCGGATCGCGGCCGAGGTGCTCCGGCTGCCGGGAGACACTCCGGCGCAGCGGCGCGAGGCGGCGCGAGCGCTCGTGCCCGCCGGCTTCCTCGAGCTGTTCGAGGTTCGGCTCCCCGCCCTGGCGGCGGACCTGGCGGCGGGACGGGCGGAGGTCCTCGACGGCGTCGGCCTGTACCACATGATCCTCGAGGGGGCAGTGTTCTCGGCCGGTCAGCGCGCGCTGCTCGAGGACCTGGCCGACGGCGCCCTGCCGGGGATCCTCGAAGGCCTCGAGCGAGTCGAGCGCGACGAGCGCTGGCACGTCGGCTTCGGCCTGCGCTGCCTGACCTTGGGCCAGCGTCGAGACATTCTCGACGACGTGGTCGAACGCGCTGCGGAGGCGGCGGCGCTGTGGGGGGACGCGGTGCCGCAGGAGATCCGCGACGACAGCGTCTCGTTGGCCAGGCGCCGGCTGGCGATCGCCCGCGGGGTCGAAGCGCCCCCGGCGATCATCTAGCGAACTCGGGATGCGTCCACGTCCGTCCGGCGGGTTCCCGCCGGATCGAGGTGGATCATTTGCCCCTGCAACATTCGTTGTTTTCTAACGCCAGGTGGTCTAAAAGCCGATAACGCGGGTAAACCTTGGACCCAACGAAGCTACAGCGGCGTAGCTTCACGAGGCAGGGACCATGGAACCCAACACGATGAGATATCTGACCGACGGCACGAATCTGTACGAGATCGCTGCCCAGCGGACAGTCCAGAACTACGGACTGCGCCGTGGGGTGATCCGTTACACGATCATCCGCGACTGCATCAGCGAGGCGACCGCGACGATCGACGATCTGACGCTGGCCGCGCTATCCGAAGTCATCTGATCCGCCGCTCACGAAGAGATGATGATCGCGACCGCCACGTAGGCGGCGTAGAGACCAGTCAGCACGCCGCCTTCTAGTCGGCCCAATCGCTTGCGTCTCAGGAGCACGAGCGCGAGGATCGCCGGGCTCAGAGCCGCGACCGGCAGGTAGAAACGTGTCGTGTCGTGACCCAGAGTGAGCGGCTTCACGAGCGCGATGATGCCGGCGTTGAGCGCCGCGAAATGCACGATCGTCCCGGCGAGGCTGCCGAGGCCAATCTCGGGACGGCCGCGACGTGCGGGTACCGCGAAGCGCGCGAGTTCCTCGGCCTCGACGGTCGCTGCGAGCGCGGTGTTGCCGAGCAGCGTCGCGGAGATGCCGAGCTGGCGCACGGTCGTGCGCAGGCCCTCCCCGATCAGCCACCCGCCACCGGTGAGAAACGCCAGTCCGGCCAGAAGCCGGAGGCCGGGCCGCCGGACGCGCTCCTCGTCCTCGCCACCGAGCAGGTCGCGTCCCGTCAACGCGAGACCGGTCAGGGCAACGATCGACCAGACGACGAGGATTCCGCCCTCGACGCGCGACAGACGCCCGTCGAGCGCGAACCCCAGTAGCGGCGCCGGCGCGATCGCGGTCCACAACGCGAACCGCGCGGGGAGCTGCACCTCGACCGGTGCGATCAACCCGCCGATGCCCGCGACGCCAAAGGCCAGGAAGGTGGTCCCGCCCAGGAAAGTCCCGGCCGCCGCTCCGGGCAGGCCTTTCGCGTTGGCCGCGATCCCGGCGGCGAGGTTCTCGGTCTCGAACCCCGACAGCGCGACCGACAGCACGAACGGCGCGATGCCAAGCGCGAGGGCGACGCCGAGCAGCCCGTCGACGAACGCGTCGGCGGCAAGCACGACGACGGCGGTCCCGGCAACGAGCACGATGACTCCGACCGCTCCCGACACTCGCGCAGCCTAAACCCCCGGGAGCTCAGCCGGTGACGCCGAACGGCGCCGAGGTGCCGATCACGTGGCCGTTTGAGCCGAGCGCCTGGACCTCGAACCGCGAGTAGCCCTGGGCCACCGGGATCGCGGTCTCGAATCCCGACTTGGCGGCCGAGGCGAGCGTCGTGGTCGAGCCGGCGCTGCTCACTCCGAGCACGCGCCAGCTGGCGAGCTCGGTGGCGCCGTTCCAGCTGGCGTACACGGTCGTCTTGCCGTTCTTCTGGCGCGCCCCGCCGGCGGGCGAGTACAGCGGCAGCCCCACCCACGGCTCGACCATCGCGCGGTAGGTGATGTCGGAGCCGGGGAGCCGCGCGTCGAGCAGCATCTGGCCCGATGAGCTGTACTCGGTGAACCAGGGCGCCGATCCCCAGCCGACGAACTCGTTGCCGTTCGCCAGCGGCTCCACGCTGCCCATGTAGTCGGCGTCGAAGTTGTTCCCGTGGCTGTATTGCGCGGCGAGGGTCGCGGTGTGCGTCTGTGTGTTGAGCTTGAGCACGAGACCGCGCGACGGTGCCGTCGGGGAGACGTAGGTGCCGCCGCCGGTGATCTGGCAGCAGTGGTCGTCGAACATCGTGATCAGTGACGAACCCGGATAGGTGGCGACGTCGTGCTGCCACTCGAAGTCCGCGCCGGGCCCCAGCTTGAAGCTCGAGTGCGGCCCGCCGAGTGTCCACTCGATCTTCCCGGTGGCGATGTTCACCTTGTACACCGCCCACACATCGCGCATCGACACGACGAACGTTCCGTCGCCGGGTACGTTGATCGAGTTGACGTGATAGGCGTCCCACGGAAACCCGTTGGTGGGCAGTGAAGCGCGCGAATCGCTCAGCGGGATGTGGTCGAGCGCGTCCCAGCTGTAGACGAGCTTGCCCGTGTTCAGGTCGTACTCCTGCACGGCCGAGTCGGTCAGCGCGCCGTTGTAGGCGCCGCCCCACTTGGACAGGTTCATCGGGATGTCCTTGTTGGCCGTGACCCACGCGTAATGACCGCGGATCACCAGCTCGTGCAGCGTGATGACCCATCCGTCGGTGGCCTTCAGCGTGGCGACCGGCTGATAGTGCTGGTTGACGATCACGTCCTCGCCACTCTCGGTGGCGCCGGTACTCGTGATCGTGCCCTGCCACCAGGCAAGCACCGGCTTGCCGTTGTAGACCTGGAGGCTGAGATTGCCGGCCACGACGTTCTTGGGCACCGGTTTGAACCAGACCGGCTGGAGGTGGTCGTCGAGGATCAGCGGCCCGCTCTGACCCACCATCGGCGGGTAATTCAGGTCGTAGAAGTTCGTCATGAAGATATAGCCGGGCGCGAGCTTGCTGTAGTCCGTCGGGACGTCGGTGCGAATCATCGGCGGATGCAGGTCCGGTTGCGTCACATAGGTGTAGGTGTCCTTAGTGACATAGGCGCCGATCGGCGCCCCGTGCGATCCCCCGACACCAAAGTCCAGCGCGATGAACGCCGCGATCACCGCTGCGACGGCGACCGTGATGGTGGGAAGCCGCCGCGCCAGGGGTGTTTCCGCGGTCTGGGCCGGGGACGTGCGCGGCAGGAGGGTCAGCGTCATCACCGCCGCGGCGGCGCACAGGCCGGCGGCGATCAGGTAACCCAGTCGGAAGCCGTCGGTCAGCGACTGCAGCTCGCCGTGACCGGCGCCGATCAGGTGGCTCGAGCGCGAAGTGGCCAGCGTGATCAGGACGGCGAGCCCGAGGCCGCCGCCGATCTGGCGCGAGGTGTTGACCAGTCCCGAGGCGAGCCCGGCCTGCCCCTGCTTGGCGCCCTGGGTTGCGGCGATCGTCGAGGGGACGATCGACATCCCGATGCCCGCCGCGGTGAGCAGCCCCGGGACCACCACGTACACGATCGGACTCCCGCTGGCGGCGATCTTGGTGAACAGGAGCATGCCGCCGGTCATCATCAACAAGCCGCCGCTCAGGACCGCACGGACGCCGAAGCGGCTGACCAGCTTGCCGGCGCTGCGCGCGACGACCATGATCATCAGCGCCATCGGGAGGAAGTTGAGCCCGGCGTGCAGCGGCGAGAGCCCGAGGACCTGCTGGAGGTAGAGCGAGCTCAGGTACCACATGGGGAACAGCGCGGCGCTGAACAGGATCACGATCCCGTTGGCCACGTTCAGCTGCTTGGTCAGATCCTTGAACGGGATGAGCGGCTCGGACGCGAACCGGACCTCGATCACGTTGAACACCATCAGCAGCGCCAGCCCGGCGAGGATCGGGCCGAGGGCCAGCGCTGAGTCCAGGCCGCGCAGGCCGGCCTCGACCACTCCATAGACGAGCACCATCTGGCCGAGCGTCAGCGTCACGGCTCCGGCCAGATCGAAATTGTGATCGTTCGCGTTCCGCCGGCGGTCGGTCACGACCGCCCAGGCCACGACCGCGGTGGCGATTCCGATCGGCGGGTTGATGAGCAGGATCCAGCGCCAGCTGAGCTCCTGGGTGATGATCCCGCCGAACAGCGTCCCGGCAGCGCCGCCCGCGCCGTTCATCGCCGCCCACAGGCCGATGGCTCGATGGAGTTTCGGCCCGGGCGGGAAGGACGAGGTGATGATGGCCAGCGAGGCGGCGGCCATGAACGCGCAACTGAAGCCCTGGACTCCGCGCGCGAAGATCAGCACCTGCCGGTCGGGGGACAGCCCACCGGCCAGCGAGGTGATCGAGAACAGCACGAGCGCGGCGACGAACACTCGCCGTTGCCCCAGACGATCGGCCGCGCGGCCGCCGAGCATCAGGAAGCCGGCGAACGCGATCGCGTAGGCGTCGACCACCCACTGGAGGTCCGCTGAGGTGAAGCTGAGGCTCGATTGGATCGAGGGCAGCGCGACGTTGACGATGCTCAGGTCGAGAATGACCATGAACTGGGCCACGCAGCACACGGTCAGGATCAAGCCGGCGCGCGAGCCCGGCGTGAATCGACCGCCGTCGGCCTCGCTCGGCGCTTCTTCCTTGGGGGGCGCCTCGGCGGTCAGAGCGGCAGGGGCTGCCGTGCCGGTGGCAGCAGCTATCGCGTGAGTGGGCGCGTCGTCCAAACCAGCGGTGTCATCGACGTCCCTGCGGACAGACGGGCTTCCCGATCCCTCCATGAACGCGAGGTACCTTAGCGAGGCCCCCGTCGGATCGAGCTAAGGACCGGGGAGTTAGGTGGGCTTCCTACCGGAACAAACCACCGGCCGAGGTGTCTTGTACCCTGAAGAGCCAAGTCTGGTAGCGAAAATCGGAGTAGGACTTATGAAAAAAATGGTGCTGAGCACGATCGCGGTGGCCCTGGCAGTGGCCGGCTGCGGCGGCGGAACCAGTTCAAAGACCACCTCCACATCGGCGGCGGCATCGGCGACCACGTCGACGACATCCACGACGACGGCGTCTGATCCAGCCACCACGACGACGAAGACCACGCAAGCGCACCACAAGACGGTGCATAAGCCCAAGCCGGCGGCAACGACGACCTCGGCGCCTCCCGCGACCACGCAATCTTCGCCTGCGCCGGTCACCACGACAACGGCTCCCGCGCCCGTCGTCGCGTCCCCTCAGCCCTCCAGCGGCGGCAGCTCGACTGGCGGCAGCAAGACCGGAACGACGACGAGCAGCCAGGGCTACGGCCCAGGGCAGCAGGGTTACTAACGCACCGCCGTCAGGCCCGCTTGGCCGTGGACTGATCCAGCGTGAGCCAGACCGCCGTGTCCTGAGGGACCCGGCGGTCCTGGGTCAGTGAGCCGCTTGCGAGCAACGGCGCCGCGTCCGGGGGGATCGGGACGGAGTCGGCGGCCGAGAAGTTCACGATGCACCCGAAACCTGGGTCACGGACGAAGGCCAGCGCCCCTGCCGGCATGCATAGCCAGGTCAGGTGTCCGTCGCCGAGGGCGGGGTGCTCGCGGCGGACTGCCAGCGCGCGGCGATAGAGCTCGAGCGTCGAGCCATCCGCGCCGGTCTGAGCCTCGACGGTCAGCTCGCGCCACGACGCGGGCTGGGGCAGCCAGGGAGCGGCATCCGCCCCGACCGGGCTGAAGCCGAACGGTGGCGCCGGGCCCGACCACGGGATCGGCACGCGGCAGCCGTCGCGGCCTCGCTCAGCGCGGCCTGAGAGCGCCCAGACCGGATCCCGGAGCGCCTCGTCGGGGAGATCCTCCACCTCGGGCAGGCCGAGCTCCTCTCCCTGGTAGATGTAGGCGCCACCCGGGAGCGCGAGCATCAACAGCGCCGCGGCGCGCGCCCTCCGCAGCCCGGCTGGTCGATCGGCTGGGAGCGCGAGCACGTCGTCGAGCTTGAGCAGGCGCCTGACCCCCTGGGGCCGGGCGTATCGCGACACCTCCCGGACCGTGTCGTGATTCGAGAGCACCCAGGTCGGCGCGGCACCCACCGCCTCGTGGGTCCGCAGGGTCGTCTCGATCGACCGGCGCATCGGCTCGGCGTCCCACGGGGCCAGCAGGAAGTCGAAGTTGAACGCGGTGTGGAGCTCGTCGGACCGGACGTATCGCGCCAGCCGCTCGGAGTCGTGCACCCACGCCTCCCCGACGAACACGCGCGGGTCGTCGTACTCGTCGGCCAGCGCCCGCCAGGATCGGTAGATCGCGTGGACCTCATCGCGATCCCAGTGCGGATGGCCGAGCCGCCCGTCCGCCCCGGGCGGCCACTCGATTTCCCCGAGATCGGGCAGTCCCTCCGCCTTGGCGAGTCCGTGCGCCACGTCTATCCGGAAGCCGTCGACGCCGAGATCGAACCAGAACCGCATGACGGCCGCGAACTCGTCCCGGACCTCTGGATTGGTCCAGTCGAGGTCGGGTTGCTCGGGCGCGAACAGATGCAGGTACCACTGCTCGGGTCGGCCGTCGGGGTCGGTGACGCGGGTCCACGCGGACCCGCCGAAGTTGCTCGTCCAGTCGTTCGGCGGCTCGGCGCCCGCCGGGCCACGGCCGTCGCGGAACAGGAACCGGGCCCGTGCGGATGATCCGGACCCCGCCCGCCCGGCGGCGAGCGCCTCGCGAAACCAAGCGTGCTGGTCGGACACGTGGTTGGGGACGAGGTCGAGCAGCACGCGCAGGCCCAGACCATGGGCCTCGCGGATCATCGCCTCGGCCTCGAGCAGCGTGCCGAAACTTGGATCTATGCCGCGGAGGTCAGCTACGTCATAGCCTCCGTCGCGCATCGGCGAGGGGTACCACGGGTTGATCCACAGCGCGTCGATGCCAAGTCCGGCGAGGTAGGGCAGGCGGCTGCGCAGCCCGGCGATGTCACCCACGCCGTCGCCGCTCGAGTCGGCGAAGCTGCGGATATAGACCTGGTAGACGACCGCGCTGCGCCACCAGCGCCCGGCTTTACTCACCACGCGTTAGACGCCACGTCGTCGAGCCGTCGCGGGCAGTCGCCCTCGCGACCTCGCCGGTGGCGGCGAGCCGCGCGAGCTCGTCCCGGAAACTGGCGTACGGAATCAGGCCGAGTGCAACGAGGGCGGGATAGCCGACCCGGGCGTACAGCTCGGAAGTGCTGACGGGTTCGTCGCTCATCACCGCCAAAAGAGTCGAGGCGCGCGAGATAGGGGCTACGGTAGCGGGGCGGGCTCCAGCGGCAGCGGCGAAGGTGGCTTGAGCTCCTCGAGTCGCAGCAGGGTCATCACTCGGGCGGCGCCACCCCGCGTCGATAGGCGCGTGAGCACGCGCTGAAGCTGCGCGACCTCCTGGGCGACGATCAGCACCATCGCATCGGTCTCTCCGGTGACCCAGTCGGCCGAGATGACCTCGGGCATGTCCCGCAGGGCGTCGCGAAAGCGCCGGTGAGCGGCCTCGCCGTGGTTCTGAAGGGTCACCGCGACGTAGACCTGGAGCGGGAAGCCGACCGCAGCGGCGTCGAGCCGGGCCGTCACGCCGCGCACGATGCCGGACTCTTTGAGGCGGCGCAGGCGGTGCAGGGTGGCCGCGGGGGAGAGCCCAACCAGGCGGGCGAGCTCCACATTCGGGCGGTCCGCGTCGGTCTGGAGCTCCTTCAGCAGGCTTACGTCAATCAAATCAAGCGAAACGGCCACTTCACAAAATATTTGATCGTCTTGAGGGTCAAATGTCAAATCAGACTGGAATTTTTTCCGGCCTTGACGATCCTGATTGATGTGAAGCCTTCGAATCGCACCGCGATCATCTCCCTCGCCGCCGCGGCCACGCTGTGGGGCCTGAACGTGCCTCTGACCAAGCTCTCGCTTGCGTGGCTTGGCCCGGAGTGGGTCACCGTGGCGCGCTTTGCCGTGGCCGCCCCCGTGCTGGCCCTGGCCGGCCGTCGCGGGCTGCGCGCGGCATTCACGCCCGGCATCCTGGCCTCGGGCGCGGTCGGATTCGGAGCGGTCATCGTGCTCCAGAACATCGGGATCGAGCACACGAGCGTCAGCCACGCCGCCGTGGTGATCGGCGCCATACCGGTCCTGGTGGCGCTGATCGCGGCCGGCCTGGGCCAGACCGTCACCCGACCGCTAACGTGGGCCGGCTATGCGGTCGCCCTGATCGGGATCGCGTCCGTGGCGGGATCGGCCGGAGGCGGCGCGAGCACGCGTGGCGACCTGATCGTGCTCGCGTCCGCTGCCCTGTCGGCCGGGTTCATCGTCGTCCAGCCTCGGCTGCTCGCGGGGCGCGACGCCGCCGCGGTCACCGCCGTGCAGTTCGCCGGCGGCGCCGTGCTCGCCGTACCGATGGCGCTCGTTACCGGAGGGCTGCCCCACGCGCCGTCCACGCCGACCTCGGCGTTCGCGCTGGCGGCGCTGGCGCTGGCCGGCACCCCGCTGCCCTTCTGGCTGTTCGCCTGGGGCCAGGCGCGCGTGTCGGCGGAGCTGGCCGGTGCCTTCCTGAACCTCGAGCCGGTCGTCGGCGCGGCCGCCGCCTGGCTCGCGCTGGGCGAGCCGGCCACCGCCGAGCAGATCGCCGGCGCGCTTGCCGTACTGGTGGGAATCGCGATGAGCACCGCGCCGGCCGGCTCGGGGGCCGCCCGCGAGCCCGCCGCCCGCGAGCGCGCCGCCCGCGAGCCCGTGGTGGCGCGGGTGCGCCGCTACGCGGCTGCGCGCTTACGAACTTCTTAGCCCCCGCACCGTGAGTCTCGGTCGTGGCGCCCGGTCTACCGGACACCAGACCAACAGGAGGCCTCGATGACGAGGAAGCAGCGCAACGTGGTGGCGATCGCCACCAGCGTCCTGTGCCTGGCCGGCGGCGGCGGAGTCGCGTGGGCGTGCACGGGGCCGGGCGACCCGGGCTGGAACGGCACGACCGGCACGACCGGGATCACGCCCGGCACCACGACGACGGACACGACGCCGGCGACGACGACCGGTACGACCACGAGCGCGTCGACCGCGACGATCCGGCGTGCGTCGCGTCGTCACTCGACACGGCGGACCCGCCATTCCGCCCGGCGGTGAGGGAGCGGGGAGGGGCCCCGTGGTCCCTCCCCGACCTTTCTCTTACGAACTCCCGACACACGTCTAACGCGGCTCGCGGATCGTGCAGCGACTTCGGTGAACCCTCGACTCGTATCGCCCTCGCGCCTGGCCAGGGTCTCGCTGCGCATGCAGCGCGATGAGCGGCTGGCCGAACTTGTCGGGCACGGCTCGGAGGCGGCGTTCGAGGCGATCGTCCACCGCTATCGCGCTCCGCTCATTCGCCACTGCGCCCGGGTGGTCGGCGAAACCGACGCGGATGAGGCGGTTCAGAACGCGCTCCTCAAGGCGCACCGCGCGCTGGCGCGGGGCGCCACGGTCCACAGCCTGGGGGGATGGCTCCACACGATCGCGCACAACAGCTCGCTCGAGCTGCTCCGCCAGCGTCCGCAGGCGCTCGAATATCGCGAGCATGTTGCGGCCGTCGCTCTTGAAATCGAGCCGGAACGCCTGGACGCGCTCGTGGTGGTGCTCGAGTCGCTGCCGGCGCGCCAGCGCCAGGCGATCGTCATGCGCGAGCTCGAGGGCCGCACCTACGACGAGATCGCGGCGCGGCTTGACACGAGCAACGGTGCGGTGCGTCAGCTGCTGAACCGCGCCCGGACGTCGATCCGTGATCGGCTCGGCGCGCTCATCCCTGTCGAGCTCGTGCTGCGGTGGGCGACGATGGCGGCGGGACCCGGATCTGGTGGCGCTCGCGCGCTGACCTTGGCCGGAAGCGGGGCGCTCGCGGCCAAGATCTCGAGCGCGATCCTGCTCTCGGCGGCGCCGGTGGTGGCGATTGCGCCGATCCGGACGGGCGTCTCACGTGCGCCGGCGCCTCAGCCGGGCAGAGTCACCCACAGCCGCGGGGCGAGCGAGAGAAGCGCGCCGGCGTCGAGCTCCCCTACGGTCGCGGCGCCCGAGCGGTCCATCGCCATCGCGAGCTCGCGCCAGGCCTGGGCGACTGGCGCTACGCGCGCCGTCGGACCCCAGCCGACGGCGGCACGAAGCTCGTCGGCCCGCGACGCCGCGTCGTCGCGCGTCAGCTCGCCGAACGGGCGGTTGGCACCCCTGATGAACACTTCCTGCTCGAGCACCCGGTTCAGTTCGGAGTCCGCTCCAGTCACAGCGTCGCCGCCGCAACTGCCGCCTGGCCGTAGCTGATCCCGCCGTCGCCTGCCGGAAGCCGCTCGGGCACGAGCACGCGCAGGCCGGTGGCGGTAAGACCATCGCTGACCGACTCGAGCAGCACGCGGTTCTGGAACACCCCGCCCGATAGCGCAACTACCTCGGTGGCGTGCGCGTCGGCGAGGCCGACGCACGCCTCGACGGTGGCGCTGGCAATCGCGCGATGGAAGCGGCGCGCGATCACGCCGGAGCTCCGCCCGGCGCGAACGTCCGCGGCCACCGCGCGGATCGTCTCGCGTGGATCGATGACCAAGGGTTCTCCGGTCAGCGCGATCGGGTACGAGCCGCGCTCGGATGGGTCACATGCCGCTTCGAGCTCGATCGCGGCCTGGCCCTCGTAGTTGACCTCGGCACGGATGCCGGCGACTGCGGCGACCGCGTCGAACAGCCGCCCCATGCTCGTCGTCAAGGGTGACGCGAGCCCGGACCGGGCCAGCTCGCCGATCGGCCGCCAGGCCGCCGGTGGCTCGAGTCCGCTGGCCACGAGCCAGGCGCACGCCATTCGCCACGGTTGCTTGATCGCGCGCGCCCCTCCGGGCAGCGCGACGGCCATCAGCGACCCCACGCGCTCGAACGACCGTACGTCGCCATACAGCAGCTCGCCTCCCCAGACCGTACCGTCGAACCCGTAGCCGGTCCCGTCGAAGATCGCACCGATCGCGGGTCCGGGCTCGCCGTGCTCGGCGAGGCACGCCGCGAGGTGAGCGTGGTGGTGCTGAACGCCGACGAGCTCGATTCCGTCGAGCTCGAGCGCGTACTTGGTCGACAGGTACTCGGGATGCAGGTCGTGGACGACGACCTCGGGCTCGACGGCGAACAGCCGCTTGAAGTGCTCGATTCCGTCGGTGAACGAGCGCAGGGTCTCGTAGTTCTCGAGATCCCCAATGTGATGGCTCACCCAGGCGCGCTCGCCCTTGGCCAGGCAGAACGTGTTCTTGAGCTCGGCGCCGCAGGCGAGCAGCGGTCGCGGTGTCCCGGCCCCGGGCAGGGCCACCGCGGCGGGAACGTAGCCTCGCGACCGCCGGAGAACCGTGCGGCCCCGGACCACCGAGTCGTCGGTGCGCGTCTCGATCGGCCGGTCGTGGACGAGGAACACGTCGGCGATGTGCTTCAGGCGCTCGAGGGCGTCCTCGTCGCGGTAGGCGATCGGCTCGTCGGACACGTTGCCGCTCGTGAGCACGAGCGTGGCGCCGACGTCGGCAAGCAGGAGATGGTGAAGCGGCGAGTAGGGGAGCATGACGCCGAGCTCGGGCGCGCCCGGTGCGACCGACTCGGCGACCGGGGCCCTGGGGCAGCGCGGGGCGAGCACGATCGGGCGGCCGGGGCTGGTGATCAGCTCGCGCCCGGTCTGGTCCAGGGCGATCAGCGATTCAGCCACGGTCAGGGAAGGCGCCATCAGCGCGAATGGCTTGTCCTCACGGTGCTTGCGAGTCCGCAGCGTCGACACCGCGCGCTCGTCATCCGCACGGCAGGCCAGGTGGTAACCGCCGATTCCCTTGACGGCCACGATCGCGCCGTCGCGGATTGCCGCCACCGCGGCATCGAGCAACGGGAGCGAGGGTCCGCACGCCGGACACGCATTGGGCTGGGCGTGGAAGCGCCGGTCGGACGGATCCTCGTACTCGGCCCGGCAGGCCGGGCACATGGTGAACGAAGCCATCGTCGTCAGCGGCCGGTCATAGGGCACTGCACGGACGATCGTGAAGCGGGGGCCGCAGTTGGTGCAGTTGATGAACGGGTAGCGGTAGCGACGGTCGGCGGGGTCGAACAGCTCGCGCAGGCAATCGGCACACGTCGCAGTGTCGGGCGTCACCGGCGCGTCCGGGATCCCGCCGCCGGCGCTCTCCCGGATCGTGAAGACTCGCTCGCCGCCGGGCACGAGCTCCTCGGCGAGGACGCGCTCGAGCACCGCCAGCGGCGGCGCTTCGGGGGTCAGGCGGGCCAGGAACGACTGCACCGCGTCCGCGCTTCCCTCGATCTCGAGCAGCACTCCCTGGGCGTCGTTGAGGACGTAACCGCCGAGCCCGCACTCGCCGGCCAGCCGGTACACGTACGGACGGAAGCCCACGCCCTGCACCGTGCCGTGTACCCGGACTCGAGTACGCCGACGCGAGGGCGCTTGGACGCTCACCCAACCAGCTCCACGAGCGCGTGGTACGCGCTTGCCTGGGCCTCCTGGATCCGCGGGATGTGCTCTGAGCGCGTGACGACGACGTGGTCGGCGAGGCTCTCGCCCGCCACCCGGCCCCCGTCGTAGCCGACCAGCGCGATCGTCGCCAGGCCTCGCCGCCGAGCCTCGGTCAACGCCTCGATCACGTTGCGCGAGTTCCCCGATGTCGACAGGGCGAGCAGGACGTCTCCGGCGACACCGTACGCGATCACCTGTCGAGAGAAGATCGCCTCGACGCCGATGTCGTTGGCGATCGCGGTCAGGATCCCCGGGTCCTCGGTAAGGTCGATCGCGGCGCGGCCGCCGGCCCGAAGGTCCGCCACCACGTCCATCGCGTCCGTGGCCGAGCCCCCGTTTCCGAGCGCGAGCAACTTTCCGCCGTGTGCGAACGACGACCGGAGAGCGTCCGCGGCGTCGACCAGGACGGACTCGTCGTCGGTCAGCGTCTGTTCGCGCAGTGCCCCGATTTCGTCGGCCTTCATCAGCACCGACCGCCGCACGTCATCGAGAACCGCGTCGAGGTCGGTCTCGCGCTCGTCGAGGAACGGGTAGAGAAAGCTCGACGCGCCCGCGTCGTGAACGCGGCGCTCGCTGCGTCCTTGGAGCAACCCGCGGTGCTCGAAGAACACGTGCACCAGCTCCCACAGCACGTGGTAGAGCGTCTCGATCAGCTCCTGGCGGATGCACGGGTCGTCGGTCGGCGGTTCGAACTGCCATTCGGCGCCGACCGGCGCGAACGCGATCGTCAGGCAGCCCCGCTCGCGCGCGAGTCCGACCGCGTCTTCGCAGTCCGCGCCGAAGCCCATCGCGATGTCATCTGGGCCCGCGATCAACCCAACCTGGCCGGCGACGTCGCCGCCCTCGCCGGCGAGTCCGATCGCCGGCAGCGCCCGCTTGCCGACGATCACCGGATGCACGAACTCGACCGCGACGTGGCGCGCATCCGAACGCGCAGCCGGCGAGCGGCCGAACGCGATCAGCCGACCCCCGCGGGCGAACCGTTCGGCCATCAGATGACACAAGCGTGCCAACCCGTCGGCGGACTCCTCGAAGAACCGCGCGCCCGACTCAGTCCGTTCCGAGAGCAGCGCGGCGACGGTCAAGCCATCGCCTCCTCGGGGGCGCGGGCGGCGATCCGCGCGAGCCAGTCACGCCACGCGTCGATGCCCTGCCCGCTGCGCGCGCTCAACACGATCGTCTCGACGTCGGGGTGGACCGCGTCGATGTTGTAGAGCAGCTTCTCGAGGTCGAAGTCGAGATGGGGGAGTAGGTCGATTTTGTTGACGATCACGAGCTCGCAGGCCCTGAACATGAGCGGGTACTTGAGTGGCTTGTCTTCGCCCTCGGTCACCGCAGTCACCATCACGCGGGCGTCCTCGCCGATCTTGAACTCTGCGGGACACACCAGATTGCCGACGTTCTCGACCAGCAGCAGATCGATCTCCTCGAGCGGGAGCGCCGGAATCGCGGAGCGCACCATGTTCGCGTCGAGGTGACACTCGCCACCGAATCCGGCGCTGGTGTTCAGCTGCGTTACCGGCACGTGCAGGCTCGCGAGGCGATCCGCGTCCATCGAACCTTCGACGTCACCCTCGAGCACGCCCACGCGCACCCCGGGAAGGTCGGTGACTACGCGCTCGAGCAGCGTCGTCTTGCCGGCGCCCGGGGCGCTCATGAAATTGACCACCTTGACGCCGGCGCGATCGAAGTCCGCCCGGTTGGCGCCGGCGATCGTGTTGTTGGCGTCGAGCGCGTCCTCGACGATCCTCACCTTTGTCCGATGCACTGCGCCTCCTCAACCTCGATTGACTCGACCTCGAACTCGTTGCCGCTGGCCACGGTGACGTCGGAGCCGGCACACGAAGGACAGCGGAACGCCGGGATCTCGATCGCCCACTCGTGGTCGCACTCCTCGCAGCGCAGACGCGCCGCGATCAGTTCCTGCTCGAGCCGCGCCCCCTCGCACACGGTCCCGCGGGCGACGAACTCGAAATAGAAGTCGAGCGTGTCAGGCACGACCTGGCGCAGTGCCCCGACGCGCAGGTACACGACCGTGACCGGACGGTCCGCGGCGTGCTTGACGACCGTGTTCACGATCGCGCTGCTGAGGGAAAGCTCGTGCACGCTCCCGACTGAAGCTCGACGACCGTTTCGACGACCAGATCCACCGCTTGCTCGACGGCGTCCCGGACGGGCTGCGACAACCCCCAACCCATCTCCTCGACATCAGCGGGCTCGCAGGCGATCACCACGACGCGGCCCGGCCACGCCCCGACCGACTTGACGAACCGCAGCACCGTCTGCGGGTCCATCGCGTGCGGGTTGATCACGTCGCCGTCCTCGATTGCGCCCGGCACCGACTCCTCGTCGGGCTCCATCACATACAACGTGCCCGGTGCGCCGCCCTGCTGGGAGACGTCGAGGATCACGAGCGCGTCGAACCCGCGCATGACCTCGTAGGCGAGGTCGAGCCCGCCCGTGCCGGCGTCCATCACCTCGACGCCGTCCGGCAGCTCGCGCTCGCTCAGACGCCGGGCCACCTCGCCGCCGAACCCGTCGTCGCGCAGCCATGCGTTGCCGACGCCCGCGACCAGGATGCTGCGTAGTTGCTCATCGTTCATATCTCGATCACCTCCACCTCGGGGGCAAAGAAGTACAGAAACCGCCCGGTCTCTCGCAGCAGGTCTTGCCCTGGGTCGTCGTCGATGGTCACGCCCAGATGAGTCTTGCCGTCGTAGTCGGTGAGGATCCGCTCGATCGTCGCGATCCGGCCATCGAGCATGCGGGCTTGGATGTCCGCGTCCGGTCCCGGCCGGATCACTACCTTGCCCCCGCGCGCGAACCGCACCCCGTCGACGACCGCCTCGGGCTGCCCGGCCGCCGGATCGGGCAGGTTTGGCGGCTCGGTGGGCGGCTCGTTGCTCACTGGGTCGCGGAGCTCGACGCGCCCATGCAGCGCGATGATGTCTTCCGGGGTGGCCGCCGCCGCGCGTTGGATCATCGCGCGCACGGCAGGATCGGCCCCCTCGATCTCGGCCCGTTCCGCGTCGGTCAGCACCTGGACGTGGAGTAGCAGGGCCTCCTCGATCTCGGTCGAGTCGAACAACCCGCCGCGGCTCTCCGGCGCGATCTGAGGATGGTCGGGCAGCACGTAGGTCGTTCCCAGGACGGCGTCATCGGCCGCGGTGGCGAGCACCGGGTAGGTGTTGACGCTCGCGGGCGGCCCGTCCAGCGGCGAGCGGAACCGCCCGCCCGAGATCCGAACCAGCAGCTGCGCCGAGATCAGCGAGCGGGCGAGGGCGCCGGCGCGGTCGAGCCCGACCGGAGCGTCCCGCGTGTTGTGCACGCAGCAACGCACGAGCGCCGAGCCGTCGCTGCGCTGCTCGGAGCGCAGCGTGAATCGTCCGCCGTCGAACTGCGTGGTCACGCGCTCGCCGAGTGGCGCCGGCCCGAGCTCCACCCGTCGCTCGACCGCCTCGTGGCGCGCGCCACTCGGGGCCAGGTAGCGCAGCGTCGCACGTAACGTGGTGCCCGGAGCGGGCTCGGCGACGCACTCGAGCCGGGCGTGGTCGAATGCGCCGGGACACTCGTCCGCGTAGGTCGGTGGATAGACGATCCCGAACGGGGTGGGAGTGGCGTTCTTGGTCGCGCCCGGGGTGTACGGGTACAGCGCGTAGCCCTCGTAGAGGAGCGACGCGACGAGCTCGTCTAGATGGTCAGTCATGGCGAAGCAGTGCGCTGACACAGTCGTCCACCGTCGCCAGCCCGCGCTCGAGCTTCTCTTTCTGGAGCGCCTCGAACGTCTGGGACCGGACCGCGATCCACGCCGTCCCCGGGTAGTAATGGGCGATCGTGTCCTGCCACACCGACACCGGCATGCGGAAGTCGATCGACTTGGACCACGGGATCAGCACCATCTGGAGCCGGCCGTCCCCGTCGGGGTAATAGATCATCCCGTTGAAATGCAGGCCGAGTGGCGCCTCGCCGTCGGGCAGCGAGTGCAGGTATTTGGCCGCTGCGAGCTCGAGATCGTAGTGACAGGAGATCGGCACCGACACGGTCGTCGTACCGGTGAACGCGGGCACGACGACGTCGAGCTGTGACCACACCAGGCTGCGCGTCGTGACGGCCCATCGCTCGGGGGCACCGAACAGCTCGACCAGCCGTTCGCGCGTGGTGTCGTCGTAGCGGCGACGCGCCGGGTCGATCATGAGCTGGATGGTCAGCGCGACCATGTACACCTCGCGGCCGGTGGTCTCACCGATCTGAAGGTCGAGCGTGAGCATGGGGGCGGCGGCGTACTTGACCGGGCGTGCGCCGAGCACGGTGAACTCCAGGTCCGGCGGTTCCGCCCGCGGCGGTCGGATGGCCGCCGCCTCGTCCGCTTGAACGGTCAAACCGGTGTCGCCTCCCCGTGTAGCCGGTCAAAAAACTCACTCACCGCGTCCTGGACACCGGCGCCGCCGGAGATGCCTTCCCAGTGCGCCTTGACCGTGCCGGTGAGCGCGTAACAGCGATCGATCGGCGCGATCACGTACGCCGGCGGGTCGGCCAGCCGGTTGGCGATCAGGCCCTCGATGTCCGGCTCGAGGGTGTCGAGCACCGGATTGAGCGACCGCATCCGAGCCCATGAATCGAAGTGCAGCTCCGACTCGGTCGCGCCACCCGGGCTCGGGTAGAGCGCGACCACGCACGAGGTGACCGTCGACTCCATGAAGAACGCGAGGCCGATCGGGATCTGGAAGCTCGCCCACAGATCGTCCGGCACCTCGAGCCCGGGCAGCCACAGCGTGCGGTTGCCGGTTGGCCGGTAGTCGCCTTCGCCCGAGCGCATCGCCCAGCACGCCTCGCACGCGCACACGATCCGGCGCTCGGAGAGCGCGAGCAGATGCCGATGGCTCTCGGAGATGCCGACGCCGCACAGGTCGCACGCCTCCTCGGTGCTCGCGACAGCGGTTGGCGGCAAGCGGCCGTTCGCCCGGGCCAGACCGCGCAGCCCGGACACGACCCCGGCGCGGCGGCGCGTCTCGTTCATCGCGAGAGTGCCACCTTTACGTGGCCGTCCTCGCGGAGCAGCGGCACCGGCTCGAGTTGCATCCTGTCGTCGTCCATCGACCGGCCGGCGCTCGGCAGGAAGAACGACCGCGCGCACTCCGGGCAGGACAGTGCACCTGCCATCAGCAGCCCGCCGTGCAAGTGTGCCCCGCAGCTCACGCAGCGGTCCTGGTAGGCGAGCAGGTTGCCGTCGACATTGGCGACGACCAGTTCGGAGCCCGCCACGCTGACCGCGGCCAAGGATCCGTCCGTGAGCGAGGCAACCGACTCAAGGTCGAACCAGGTTGGCCCCGACATCACCACCGGAAGGGATTGCGGCGCCACCCCTTCGACCTCGAGCCCTTCGAGGTCGGGCGCCGCCTCCTCGAGCGCCTGCTTGATCGCCAGCTCGAGCGTAACCGACGAGGCCGAACAGTCCGAGCAGCTCCCCCGGAGGTGAATTCGCGCAACGCCGTGCTCGATCGAGAGGAGCTCGACGTTGCCGCCGTGGGACTCCATGTACGGACGCACCGAGTCGAGCGCCTGCTGGACCCGCTGCTCGAGCGGCACCGGATGCAGGTCGTGGATCAGGAGCAGCGTCGCCACCAGGGGATCGTCCGCGAGCGAGGCGGCAATCCGTTCGCCCTCGCCGCCGGCGCCCAGCAGCAAATCGATTATCCGCTCCAGACCGGACCCGTACATCTGAACGACGGCGGACACCAGATCTTCGGCCAGCCCACGCGTGGCCGACTCGCCGGTCGACTCGAGCCGCGCCTGGAGATCCTGGACGCGCTCGACGAGTTGATCAATGTTGTCGGCGGCGCTTGACGGCGGCGCCTTAGCGACCTCCATCCCGATCAGGCCAGCGCCGTCGGGGTGTGCATCACCTTGCGCACCCTGCCACCACCCGTGTACATGTGCACGCCGCACGGGAGGCACGGGTCGAACGACCGAACCGCGCGCATGATGTCGACCCCTTTGAAGTTCTCGGGGCCGTTCTCCTCGAAGATCGGCGTGTTCTGGACGGCGTCCTCGTAGGGACCGGGCGTTCCATACACATCGCGCGGGCTCGCGTTCCACGGCGTCGGCGGGTAGGGCTGGTAGTTGGCGATCTTCCCTTCCTGAATCACCATGTGGTGGGAGAGCACGCCGCGCGCCGCCTCATGGAAGCCGCAGCTGACCGCGGAGTCGGGGACCTTGAAGCTGTTCCAGCTCTTGGTCCGTCCCGCCCGCACTTCCTTGAGCGCGCGCTCGAGGTTGTGCAGGGCGATCAACGCGCTGTACGCCTGGTGATACGTGCGGGCGCGATCGCGCTCGACGGCGTTGGACTTCTCCGGGACGTTCCACTCGAGCTCCATCTCCGGCATGTTCGGAGACCGGGGGAGGATCATCTGGATCGAGTGACCCGTCGCCTTGGCGTAGCCGAAGTCGACGAGGCCGGCCTTGGCCGTGCACCACTGCCGGGCGAACGGGCCGCCGCCGGTGTCGCAGCACACGTGCGTGTCGGTGCGCTTATCGTAGATCCGCGGCGACACCACCCAGGTGTACTTGTCGGTGAAGTCGCGCTTCTGCGGCCGCGGCAGCGTGACCTTGTTCCACGGGTGGTTCTTGTCGACCGGGTTGCCGAGCGGGTCGTGGGTGACGAACGTCGGCTCGTCCTCCCAGCTGTCGAAGTACGAGCTGCCGAGCAGGATGCGGATCATCAGATTGATCTCGACGAGATCCGTGGAGATCAGCTCGCCGCCGATCGCAACCCCAGGAGTGATGTAGCGCTTGCGGCCCCAGTTCGTCATGTTCCGGTAGTCGTAGTCGACGTAGTCCGGATCGTCGAACGACCCCCAGTTCACGAGGTTGGTCTCGCGGAACCCGACCATGTCGTAACCCGGTAGCTCCTGGAGGAAGAAGTCGTACAGGTCGTCGTGCATCGGCACACTGCGTTTGACGTAGTCGAAGTAGCGCATCAGGCGCACGTAGTAGTCGGTGCACGTCTGATGGGTGATGTCGGCGCTGCAGCCACCCGGCATGATCGTCGAGGGGTGAGTGTGACGACCGCCGAACAGGCAGTACATCTCACGCGTGTACCGGGCGACGTGCAGTGTCTCGAGGTAAAACTCGCCCGTGAACGGGTTGAGCGCGCGCATGATGTCGGCGATCGTCTTGTAGCCGTGGATGTCCTGCCCCGGGGCCGGGGTGTTCTCGGCCTTCGCCAGCAGGGTCGGGTTGGTCTCCTTGACCATCTGCTCGCAGAAGTCGACGTTCGCCATGCAGTCGTTGAAGATCGCGTGATCGAAGATGTAGTCCGCGGTCTCGGCCAGATTGAACGCCAGATCGCCGAGCGCGGGCGGCTTCACCCCGTAGGCCATGTTCTGGTTCAGGCACGAGCAGGTGCAGTGGTTGTCACCGCAGATGCCGCAGATCCGGCTCGTGATGAAGTGCGCGTCGCGAGGATCGATGCCCTTCATGAAGATGTCGAAGCCGCGGAAGATCATCGAAGTGCTGTAGCACTTGAGCACCTGCTGGTTGGTGAAGTCGATCTCGGTGTGGATGCCGAGGCTGCCCACGATCCTGGTAATGGGATCCCAGGACATCTCCTTGACTACGACTCGTTGTCCCGTCTCAACTGCCATCGCTAACTCTCCTCACAAAATGTCGGGCTCGGAAGGTGTAGACGCGCTCACCAGCGCTTGGCGTAGCCGGTGGTGAGCGTCGGCCCGCGCCGGCGCCACTCGGGTTCCTTGTCGAACTGGGTCTTGATGTGGCGGTTACGCATGTAGCGGACGATCGGTCCGTAGGAGAACTTCATGATGTCCGCGGCCACGCCGCCCCACTTGTCCTCGTCCATGAACGGCATGTACTTGTCCGGGAAGCCGGGCATCGTGCAGGCCATGCAGATCCCGCCCACGTTGGGGCAGCCGCCGATGCCGTTCACCCAGCCGCGGACGGGCACGTTGCACTTGACCACCGGCCCCTTGCAGCCGAGCTTGACCAGACAGCGGTGATCGGAGCCGTACTCGGTGGCGAAGTCGCCCTGCTCGGCGAACCCGGCGCGGTTGCAGCTCTCGCGCACGGTCCGCCCGAACAGCCACTTGGGACGCAGCGCCTCGTCGAGCTCAGGCGCGGGAGCCAGACCGGCCAGGTGCAGTGCGAGGTACAGGAGGGTCTCGGTCATGTTGTCGGGCTGGGCCGGGCAGCCGGGGATGCAGACGATCGGCAGCCCCGCCTTTGACTTCCAGCTCCACCCGAGGTAGTCGGGCACGCCCATCGCGCCGGTCGGGTTGTTCTTCATCGCGGGGATGCCACCGTAGGTGGCACACGTCCCGACCGCGACGACCGCCGCCGCCTTGGGCGCGAGGCGGTCGATCCACTCGTTCATGGTGATCGGCTGGCCGTTCTGGGGGTTGACCGCGAAGCCGGTCCAGTGGCCCTCGCCGTTGATCTCCTCGTTGCCGAGCGATCCCTCGATGACCAGCACGAACGGATCGAGCTCGCCGTTCTCGGCGTCGAACCAGGCCTGCGCATACTCCTGGCCGACCGCGTAGTCGACCACCTGGTTGTGGACGACGACCTTGGGCATGCCCGGGATCGCCTGGAGGATGATGTCCTCGAGGCTCGGGTTGGTGGCCGAGGTCATGGCCACCGAATCGCCCTCGCAGCTGAGCCCGGTAGTCATCCAGAGCACGTGGGCGGTGACGGCCTCGGTCTCCTTCTGCTTTGCGTATGGATTCGCCAACGCCGACATTCCGTCTCCTCTCGCTAACTCAACAGATCCTCGGCAGCGGGTCCCCTACCAGCTGATCCATCACCCGCTTGCCGCCAAAGCTCGTTTCCACCAGCACCATTCCGGGCGGCTCGGTACGAACCTCGCCGATCTCCGCCGCCAGCTCACATCCGG
>DATJUA010000145.1:0-39516 GCA_035502815.1 Solirubrobacteraceae bacterium | reverse complement strand
GTGTGCCCGACCATGTCCGCGTTGGCGAAGTTGATGATCCCGAACGACGGCGACTCCTCGCGCCAGGCGCGGACGAACGCCTCGGCGGCTTCCGGCGCGCTCATCTGTGGCTTGTGGTCGTAGGTGGGAACGTCACGCGGTGAGTCGACGAGCTCTCGGCGCTCGCCAGCGAACGGCTGCTCGACCCCGGAGCTGAAGAAGTAGGTGACGTGGGCGTACTTTTCGGTCTCGGCCACGTGCAGCTGGCGCGCGTGATGCTCGGCCACGACGGCTGGAAGCGTCACCGAGACGCGCTCGGGCGCAAACGCCACCGGGTACCCCCAGTCCTCCTCGTACTGCGTCATGGTCGTGTACCGCGGGATCGCCTCAGCGCCGCCCCGGTCGATCTCGGCAAAATCGGGATCGGCCAGGGCCAAGGTGATCTGGCGCATACGATCCGGCCGGAAGTTGAAGGCGATCACGGAATCTCCGGGACGGATCCGCGCCTCCGAGTCACCCACGAGCACTGGGGTGATGAATTCGTCGGTCTCGCCGCGCTGGTAGGCCTCGCGCGCCGCCTGCGCACCGGATGAAGCCCGCTGCTCGGCGCGACCGTGCACGAGCAGGTCGTAGGCCCGCTGGGTCCGGTCCCACCGACGATCGCGGTCCATGGCCCAGTAACGGCCCACGACGGTGCCGATCCGGCCGGCGCCGGCGTCGGCCATCCACTCCTGCACGGTCTCCAGATAGCCGGCACCCGAATGCGGCAGCGTGTCGCGCCCGTCGGTGAAGGCGTGCAGCACCAGATCGGGGACCTCCATCGACGCGCCCATACGGATGAGCGCCTCGATGTGGCTCCAGCCGGAATGGACTCCCCCGTCCGACACCAGCCCGATCAGATGCACCCGCTCCGCGTGCGAGAACGCCGCCCGTAGCACGGGATTCGAGTCGAACCCGCCGTTCGTCGCGGCCTCGTCGATCCGGGTCAGGTCCTGCATCACCACGGCGCCGGCGCCCAGGTTCATGTGCCCGACCTCGGAGTTGCCCATCTGCCCGTCGGGCAGCCCGACCGCCCGCCCGCTGGCGATCAGTTGGGCGTGGGGATAGGAGGACCAGAGCTCGTCGAATACGGGTGTGTGGGCGAGAGAGATCGCGTTGCCCGGGCCGTCCGGCGCCAGCCCCCAACCGTCGAGCACGACCAGCGCACACGAGCGTGAGGGCAGCTCGGACGGACCGGCGGGCAGGTCCGCCATCAGCGCGCGCGCGCCGCGGCGGCCGCGTCGACGATCGCCGCGAACGATTCCGGATCGAGGCTGGCGCCACCGATGAGCGCGCCATCGGCGTCGGGCACCGACAGGAGCTCGGAGCAGTTGTCGACCTTGACGCTGCCGCCGTACAGAACCCGGGTTCGCTCGGCCTGCTCGCGCGAGCGATCAGCGACCAGAGCGCGGATGAACCCGAGCGCCTCCTGGGCCTGATCCGCCGTGGCCACCCGTCCGGACCCGATCGCCCAGATCGGCTCGTAGGCGATCACCACGCCTCCGAGCCGGTCGGTCTCGACCCGGGCCAGGTCCTCCTGTACCTGGTGGCGGAGCTTGCGCTCGGTGTCGCCCGCCTCGCGCTCCTCCTCGGTCTCCCCCACGCACAGGATCGGGACGAGCCCGGCGGCGAGTGCCGCGGGCACCTTCAGTTGAAGCGCGCGGTCGGTCTCTCCGAACATCTCGCGCCGCTCGGAATGCCCGAGGATCACGCCCTGGACCCCTATCTCGACGAGCATCGGAGCCGACACTTCGCCCGTGAACGCCCCCTCGGGCGCGTGGTGCATGTTCTGGGCGTAGACCTGCACCACCGAGCCACGGGTCGAGTCGACCATCGCCTGCAGATCGAGGTATGGGGGGCAGATCGCCACGTCTATGTCCTGCACTGAGGACACCCGCGGCAGCAGCGCCGATATGAACGCCTCGGCCTCGCTGACCGTCTTGTACATCTTCCAGTTGCCCGCGATGAATGGTCTGCGCCCGGTCCCGGTGGCGCTCATGTCAAGGCCTCCACTCCGGGCAGCTGCCTGCCCTCAATCAGCTCGAGTGTTGCTCCCCCGCCGGTCGACAGGTGGGTCACCGCATCGGCGAGACCGAACCGCTGGAGGGCCGCCGCCGAGTCGCCACCGCCGACCACCGTCGTTCCCGGCGCCGAGGCCACGGCCTCGGCCACGGCAAGCGTCCCGGCCGCGAACGGCGCCAGCTCGAACGCGCCCATCGGTCCGTTCCAGAACACGGTCCCGGCCTGATCGATGATCGAGGCGTAGAGCTCGCCGGTCCGTGGACCGATGTCGAGCCCCATCCAGCCGTCGGGGACATCGACGCTTTCGAGTGCCCGCACCTCGGCATCCTGGGCAAAGCGGTCGCCGATCACGAGATCGACGGGCAACTTCAGCTTCCCCGCGCCGGGCCCGAGGGCTTGGCGCGCCAGCTCGACGTCTTCGGCGGCGCACAGCGAGTCCCCAACTGAGTGACCCTGCGCGGCGAGGAACGGGAAGGCCATCGCCCCGCCGATCAGGATCGTGTCCGCCACCTCGAGGAAGCGTTCGATGACCGCGATCTTGTCGGACACCTTGGCGCCGCCGAGCACCGATACGAGCGGCCGTGCCGGGTTCTCGAGCAGTTCCATCAGCGTGCCCACCTCGCGCTCGAGCAGCAGCCCCGCCGCCCGCTCCTCGACGAGTCGCGCCACCCCGTCAGTTGAGGCGTGGGCCCGGTGGGCGGCGCCGAACGCGTCGTCGACGTACACATCCGCGAGAGACGCCAGCGCGCCGGCCAAGTCAGGATCGTTCTTGGTCTCGCCGGGCTCGTAGCGGACGTTCTCGAGCAGCAGCACCTCGCCCGGGCTCAGCTCGTCCACGGCGCGAGAAGTGTCGTCGCCCACCACCGCGGGCGCCAGCTTCACGGGCGCATCGAGCAGCTCGCCGAGCCGCTGCGCGACCGGCGCGAGCGACAGCCCCGGCTCGCGATCTTTCGGCCGCCCGAGGTGGGAGACAAGCACGAGCCGGCCCCCGCGCCGGCGCAGCTCCTCGAGCGTCGGCAGCGCGGCGCGGATCCGCGTGTCGTCGGCCACCACTCCGTCCTGGAGCGGGACGTTGAAGTCCACTCTGACCAGCACTCGCTTGCCTCCCAGGTCTCCCAGGTCCCGCAGCGTCTTCACAACAGCTTCTGGGCCACGTCGACGACTCGGTTGGAGTAGCCCCACTCGTTGTCGTACCAGGACACGAGCTTGACCATGGTCCCGTCCATCACCGCGGTAAGCAGTGAGTCGAGGATCGATGAAGCAGGGTTCTTGACGATGTCGGTGGAGACGATCGGGTCCTCGGTGTATTCGAGGATGCCCTTCATCGGGCCCTCGGCCGCGGACTTCATCGCCTGGTTGAGTTCCTCGACGCTGGTCTCGCGGTTGGCCTCCACGGTCAGGTCGACGACGCTCCCGGTCGGAACCGGAGCCCGGACCGCAAAGCCGTTCAGCTTGCCGTTCAGATCTGGGATGACGAGCCCGATCGCCTTGGCCGCGCCCGTCGAGGCCGGGATCAGGTTGATGGCCGCCGCGCGCGCCCGTCGCAGGTCGCGGTGGGGCATGTCCTGGAGCCGCTGGTCGGCGGTGTAGGCGTGGATGGTCGTCATCAGGCCGTGCTTGATCCCCACCGTGTCGACCAGAACCTTGGCGATCGGGGCCAGGCAGTTGGTGGTGCACGAGGCGTTCGAGATCACGTTGTGCTTCTCGCGGTCGTAGACCTGCTCGAAGTTGACGCCGAGCGCGACGGTCACATCGGGCTCGGTGGCCGGAGCCGAGATCAGGACCTTCTTGGCGCCCGCCTCGAGGTGCTTGGAGGCGTTCTCGCGATCGGTGAACAGGCCGGTCGACTCGATCACGACCTCGGCGCCCAGGTCCGCCCAGGGCAGCCTGGCCGGATCCTTTTCGTTCAGGAAGCGGATCTCCTTACCATCGACCCGGATCCCGGTCGCGGTCTCCTCCACGGCTCCGGGAAACGGCCCGTAGTTCGAGTCGTATTTGAGCAGGTGCGCGAATGTCTTCGGGTCCCCGATGTCGTTCGCGGCAACCCATTCGATGTCGGCGTTCTTCTCGTAGGCGGCGCGGAAGACGTTGCGACCGATCCGACCGAAGCCGTTGATCCCGACGCGTACCGCCATGCGCGCAACCTCCTTGGTCGACCGACTTCAAAAGAAACGCCGACGGTGCGCCGGCCAGGCCGAAGGCTAGATGATCGGGCCGCGGGTCATCTTCGTGACACGACCTCTACCCGCAAGCCGTCTGGATCGCGCAGGTACGCGGCGTAGTGCCGCTCGTCGTACTGCCGGCGCAGGCCGGGAGGGCCGTCGTCGGTCCCGCCGTTGGCCAATCCACCCGCGTACGCGGCGTCGACGGCGGCCTTGCCGGTCGCCTGAAGCGCGACGTGGCCGTAACCCGGCCCGGGCGTGCGACCCCTCGTCACGATCCACACCTGAGGCGCGTTGATCCCGTAGGCGACCACGTGCTCGGACTGGACCAGGCGCCGGGCCCCGAGCGGGTACAGCACCGCGTCATAGAAGCGCGCTGAACGCGCCAGATCGCTCACCTCGAATCCGATGTGATCGATCACGCCGGACGGCCGACATCGCGGTGGCTCACGTGCACGAGATACTCGGCCTCGGGGTCGTATCGGGCCGCCAGATGCTCGGCGATAGCCACGGAACGGTGCCGCCCGCCGGTGCAACCGATCGCCGCGACCAGGTGCGCCTTGCCTTCGGCGAGGTACTGCGGGAGCAGGTAGTCGAACAGCGGGTGCAGCCGCGCATAGAAGGCGTCGAGCTCCCCATCGCGGTTGATGAACTCGACGATCCGGCGATCCGCGCCGGTCAGCGGCCGCAGTGCGGGCTCGTAGTGGGGGTTGGGAAGGAAGCGGACGTCGAGCAGGAGGTCGGGATCGCGGGTGGGGCCGTACTTGAAGCCGAAGCTCTGGAACGTGACCGCGAGGCGGCCGGGGGTGCGGCTGGGAAGGAGCTCGTCGGCGAGCTTGCGGCGCAGCATCGCCGCCGTCAGGCCGCTCGTGTCGATCACCACATCGGCCCGGCCACGCAACGGCAGCAGCAGATCGCGCTCGCGGGCGATGCCTTCGGTCACGCTACCGGTGGGGGCCAGCGGGTGGCGCCGGCGAGTCTCCTTGTAGCGGGTGAGCAGCGCCTGCTCGTCCGCATCGAGGAACAGCACGCGGTGTTTGACCCCGGTGGCGCGGAGACCGTCGAGCATCGTGGCAAATCCCTCGAAGTACGTACCGCCGCGGACGTCCGACACCACCGCCGCGCGCCGCACCTTCGAGCCGGTGTGCATGAACAACTCGACCAGCGAGCGGATCATCTCCGAGGGCAGGTTGTCCACGCAGAAGTAGCCCTCGTCCTCGAAGGCGGCCATGGCGGTTGATTTCCCGGCGCCCGAGAAACCCGTGATGATGACCAGGTCCGTCAGGGCCGACACCGTGCCGGCCTCGTCGGAAGTCACGGTTTCTTGGTCCACTCCATCCACGGGCGTGGCTTCCATGTTAGGAAGCTTGACGGGTCAAGCGGACGCGGGCCGGCGGTGTGTGGATTGTTTGGCGGTGTGGCACGATGAGCCTGTGCGGTGGCGTGCGAAGACCACGATCGCAACCGCGCTGACGCTCCTTGCCCTAGGGGCGGCGACGTGGCTCCTCACCACCGGGGGGAAGCCCGCACGCGATGCAGCGCGAGCGCGGCCCACGGCCGCCCAGGGCGGCGACCCGAGCGACCCGAGCGACCCGTCCACCGTCTACGCAACCGTCGACCAGGGCCCATCGGGGACGCCCCTTCCCGCGGGCTTCCTCGGCCTCTCGCTCGAATACACCGCGCTCGATGCGTACACCGGAGCGGACGCCGGTTCGCTCGACCCGGTCTTCGTCCAGCTGCTGCGCAACCTGGCGCCGGCGCCCGGCCAGCCGCTCGTGCTCCGGATCGGCGGCGACAGCACCGACGCGACCTGGTGGCCGGTTCCCGGCATGACGCCGCCCGCCGGGGTCCGTTACTCGCTCACGCCCGCGTGGCTGGCCAGCGCCCGGGCGCTCGCGAGCGCCGTCCCGGCCAAGCTGATCCTGGGCATCAACCTTGCCGCGGGGCGGCCTCGCCTGTCCAGCGCCGAGGCGTCAGCGCTCCTGCGCGGGATCGGCCCGAGCTACATCGACGCGTTCGAGCTCGGCAATGAGCCCGATGTGTACGGGTTGTTTCCCTGGTACGGGACCGGTCACCACGCCGTGTACGCCCGGGGCACCGGTTACAACCTGAACTCTTACATTGCCGAGGTCAAGCGCTGGGGCGCGGTGCTCCCCCCCATGCCACTGGCCGGTCCGGCCGCCGCCGAGCTGCCCTGGCTGTCCGGCCTCCCGGAGCTCCTCGACGCGGCCCCGCGGCTGCGCATTGCCACCGTCCATCGCTACGCGCTCGAGGGATGCTTCATGAACCCGAGCTCGCCGTTGTACCCGTCGGTGGCGCACCTCTTGAGTGACCGTTCGTCGGCCGGGCTGGCGCAAGCACTCGCGCCGTATGTGGCGCTCGCGCACAGTCACGGTCTCCAGTTCCGCGTCGATGAGCTGAACTCGGCCGCGCTCGCCGGGTGCCTCAGCCGCACGGGGGTGAGCAACACGTTCGCGTCCGCCCTGTGGATGCTTGACACCCTGTTCAACATGGCGAGTGTCGGCGTGGACGGCGTCAACGTGCACTCGCTGCCCGGCGCCGGTTACGAACTGTTCACGTTCCGCCGCGCGTCCGCAGGCGGCTGGCAGGCGTTCGTGCACCCCGACTACTACGGGATGCTGATGTTCTCCCAGGCGTTCCCGACGGGCGCCCGGCTGCTCCCCGTAGACGCGCCGGCCGGCCCGGTCAAGGTGTGGGCCACGCTCGCGCCCGACGGGCATACGCGGGTGGCGCTGATCAACCAGGACTCGAGTCCGCACCGGGTCGAGCTCCAGCTGCCGCCGACTTCGGCCCCGGCCGAGCTCGAGTGGCTGCGCGCGCCCACGGCCACGGCCACCGCCGGGGTCACGCTGGGCGGTCAAACCTTCGGCCTCGAGACGGGCACCGGCCAGCTCGCCGCCCCCACCCTGGAACCCGTATCCCAGCTCCTGGGCTGGTACTCGATCGAGATGCCGGCCTACAGCGCGGCTCTCCTAATCCGCTAAACGCCGGTCTTGTGCAGCTCGCGGTAGACCTCGCGGGCGAGCTTGCCCGGGATGCCCGGCACCGCCTCGAGCTCCTCGCGCGAGGCGGCGAGGATCGCGTCGGGCGAGCCAAAGTGAGTGAGCAGCGCCCGCTTGCGCGCCGGCCCCACACCCGGCAGCTCGTCGAGGATCGACGCGGTCATCGCGCGGTCGCGCCGGATGCGGTGGTGGGTGATCGCGAATCGGTGCGCCTCGTCGCGCACGCGCTGGAGCAACTGGAGCTCGACCGTGTCGTGTGCCAGGCGCAACGGCGCGCTCGCTCCCGGCGTGAACACCTCTTCGATCCGTTTGGCCAGCGAGATCACCACCACGCCCCGCGCGCGAAAACCTTGCAAGGCGCGGAGACCGGCCGACAGCTGGCCCTTGCCCCCGTCGATCACCACCACGTTGGGCAGCGCCGCGAAGCTCGGGTCGAAGTCTTTGTCGTGGGGAGAGAGGTCGTGCTGGCGCTCCCACTGGGCCAACCGGCGCGAGAGCACCTCCTCCATCGCCGCGAAGTCGTCGGGTTCGCCGATCGTGAACGCGCCGCCGTTCGCCTCGGCGCCGTTCCCGCCAGCCCCGGTCTCGCCGGCGCCGGTCTCGCCGGCGCCGGTCTCGCCGGCGCCGTTGCGCTGGGCGAAATCGCCCCGGATCTTGAACCGCCGGTAGTCGGACTTCTTGGGCGCCCCGCCCTCGAACACCACCATCGACGCCACCGTGTTGGTCCCCATCAACGTGGAGATGTCGAAGCACTCGATCCGCAGCGGCAGCGTGTCGAGCCCGAGCGCCTGCTGCAAGCCGTCGAGCGCCTCGACCCGCTGCTGGCGCCGGCGCTCTGAGCGCAGACGCTCCTGGTCGAGGGCCAGCCGCGCGTTCCGCTCGGCCAGCTCGAGGATCCGCCGCTTGTCGCCGCGCTCGGCGGCGCGGATCTCGACCGACCCGTCACGCCGCGCGCTGAGTGCCTCGGCCAGCACCGGCGCGGACCCCGCGACCTCACGCTGGACGACGAGCAGCGGCGGGACCATCATCGTGCTCGCGTAGTACTGGAGGATGAAAGCCTCGGCGACCTCGCCGATCCCGCCACCCGCCTCGTTGTCGAGGTAGAAGCTCTGGCGATCGGACAGCACGCCGTCGCGCACCTGGAAGACCTGGGCGTTGGCCTCGCCCTCGTGCACGGCGACCGCGATCGCATCGAGTGTCCCGGTCGACTCGTTCGCCACTCGCTGGCGCTCGAGCAGCGAGTGCACCGCGCGCAGGCGGTTGCGCTCGCGGGCGGCGTCCTCGAAGCGCTGCTCGGCCGCCGCCTCGCGCATCGAACGCTCGAGCGAACGCTCGATCTCGCGGTAGCGGCCGGACAGGAAGTCGATCACGCCCTGGATCCCGCGGCGGTAGTCCTCACGACTGACGTACCCGACGCAGGGTGCCTCGCAGCGCTTGATGTAGTAGTCCAAGCACGGCGAGCCGCTGCGCCGGCCCGGCTCGGGCCCTTCGCAGGAGCGGAACAAGAACACCTTGCCAAGCACCTCAAGCGTTGAGCGCACCCGCTTGGCGTTGCTGTACGGGCCGAAGTAGGCGCGGTCGCGGCGATGGCGCTCGCGCGTGAAGTACACCCGCGGGAAGTCCTCGTCCAGCGAGATCGCGATGTACGGATAGGACTTGTCGTCGCGCAGGCGGATGTTGAAGCGCGGCTTGTACTGCTTGATGAAGTTCTGCTCGGCGAGCAGCGCCTCGGCCTCGTTGTTAACGACGAGCGCCTCGATCTGGTCGATCATGTCCAGGAGGTCGCGGCCGCCCCGGGTGCTCGGATTGCTGAAGTGGGACGCCACCCGCTTGCGGATCGATACGGCCTTGCCCACGTAGATCACCTTGCCGCTCGTGTCTCGGAACAGGTACACGCCGGGCTCGTCGGGCAACTCTCGACGGCGGTCGGCGGGAACTAGGGCCATGGGATCGAGGATAGGACCGGCGGTGGCGCGCCCGTAGCCCCGATCCCGGCCAGGCGACGGCGCCGACGGTCTGGGCCGTCGGGTTCTGGGTCGCGGACGCCGACGTCCTCGCGAGCGCGGTGGTCGGTTGGGTAGGAGCGCGGTGACATGACGGCTCGCTCGGCGCGGGGAGGCCGGCAAACTGCTCACTCGTCGCGGCGCGTGGGGCGAGCGTGCCGAGACCCGTGCTATAGCCGGGTGAATCGGCTTTCACCGCGCGTGGGGCGGCGAATGAGACAAAACCCGGCACCGGAAAGAGGTGCATCGGTGATGAGGGCAGCCGGTGCCGAGCAACGGCCGCCGGGTGCAGGAGGCCGGGCAGACACGAGCGCGGTAGGACAGACCACGAGCGCGCGGGACAGACCACGAGCGCGTGCAACAGACCACGAGCGCGCGGGACAGACCGCGAGCGCGCTAGACGGCCCGCGCCCCACCCGGACTTCGACCCTCACCAGACGGAAACTTGGATCAAGCCCGCCCACCCCACCGCCGACGGACGCCGCGCGCCGGCCGCTGGGTGCCGCCGCGCGCGAAAACCCGCGCGTGCGGTCGGAGCGCCGCGGTACTCTGAGGAGGGGTCCTTCGATGCCGTCCCGTCCAGCCAGCACCCCGGCCGACCTCGGATTCGCTCAGCTTCTGCGCGCTCGTGGCTTGCGGGCCACCTCGCAGCGCCGCGCGATCTACGGCGTGTTCGCCCGCGCGGTCGACGCGGACGCGTCAAACGCCCATCTGGAAGCGGAGGAGGTGTTCCAGGCGGCGCGCATCCAGCTGCCCGAGCTGTCCCGCGGCACAGTGCAACACGCGCTCGGCGAGCTGGTCGAGGCGGGTCTGCTCGGCGTGGTCGAGGGCCCGGGCCCCCGGCTATTCGACGCCAACGTCACCGACCACCACCACTTCCGCTGCGCCCTGTGCGGTGAACTTCGCGACATCGAGCTCGACCAGGTCGACGTGACGCTGCGCGAGCAGGGATTCGAGGTCGAGCGAACCCATGTGCTGCTCGAGGGCCTGTGCCCCCGGTGCGCCGAGGGCGCCGGCGCGGCGTGAGAAGCCGCACGCGCCGCCGGGCGTCTCAGTACTTGCGCGCCGACCAGACGACGGTGAACACGGCGTAGATCGAGCCGGCCAGCAACACCAGCCACGCCACCGACCCGAGCCCGCTCGCCCACAGCCGGGATGTCGCCGTTAGGGTCAGCGTCGCGACCCCGAGCGCCACGTACAGCAACGCGCGCCGCCAGTCGCCCAGCCCGTACAGCGTGTCCCGGTACTGACGGTAGATGATCGAAAGGAACCAGACGATCGTCCCCAGGAAGGCGAGGCTGAGAGCTTGGATGGCCACGTTGGCCGCCGTGACGCCGCCCTGAACGAGCGCCACGAGCGCCGCGATCGCGAGCACAATCAGGATGTTGCGCGCGGTGCGGTTCACAAACTTCAGCGTACCGCGGCGAAGCGGTCGCGTGGCGACTGCGACCCGCCGTCAGCGCCGGGCGCGTGGCGGCCGGACGCTCCCCGCTCGGTGCCGCTCCCCTCGGGGCCACTGTCACCGCCGGCGTCCAGCGGCTCCGGCGCGAACCGGTAGCCCACGCCGAAGTGCGTGTGCACGTAGCGCCAGGTCGGCGAGACGAGCTCGAGCTTGGACCGCAGCTTGCGCACGAACACGTCGACCGACCGATCGCCCCGGGCCATCGTGTAGCCCCAGACGCGCTGGTAGATGTCCTCGCGCTCGAGCACGCGGCCGTCCGCGGCCGCCAGTTGGCGGAGCAACTCAAACTCCTTGCGCGACAGCGACGCGCCTTGCTCGCCGACGTAGGCGTCATAACGGTCGGGACGGATGGCGAGCTCGCCAGCCTCGATCGTCGTCTCCTCCAACGGCAGCTCGCCGGCACGGCGCCGGCGGAGCACGGCCTGGATGCGCGCGAGCAGCTCCTCCGGATGGCACGGCTTGGTCACCCAGTCGTCGGCCCCGGCCCGCAGGCCCTTGACGCGCTCGGACACGGTCACCTGAGCGCTACACACGATCAGCGCGAGCCCGGGCAGCGCCCCCGCGACCCGCTCGACGTAGTCGAGGCCGGTGAGCTTGGGGTTCACGATCAGGGCGTGCAGCCGGAGCGCCGCCAGATGGCCGGCATCGGGCGGGAAGGCGAGCGTCTCCATTTCCCAGTGCAGCGCGCCCAGCCGGCGTTCGAGAACGGTGAGCAGTCCGCTGTCATCATCGATCAGCGCAACCCGGACCGGCGACGCATCGCTGAGCGGTGCCATCGTGGGTCCCAATATAGAGACCGCACCCGACGCCGCCGACGGTCTACCGCACGAACGGAAGCCGGCCTAGGACCCTCAAGCCGACGGTCATCAGTCGCGCCCACAGTCGTTGGCCCATCATCGGGGGTGGCGTGATCCCGGTAAGCCGCTGTACGGACACCGTCTGGGATTCGGTGTACTTGAGAATCCCGGCCGCGCCGTGGCGCCGGCCCAGCCCGGAATCCTTCATGCCCCCCATCGGCGCGTCGATCGAGCCCCAGGTCGCGACGTAGCCTTCGTTGACGTTGACGGTGCCGGCCTTGAGCTGCGCCGCGACTCGCCGGCCCCGGCCCACGTCGCGTGTCCACACGCTGAAGTTCAGGCCGTAGCAGCTGTCGTTGGCCCGGGCTACCGCCTCCTCCTCGGAAGCGAATATCGAGACCGCCGCCACCGGGCCGAACGTCTCCTCGGCGAACAGGGACATGTCCGGATCCACGTTCCCTAGCAGCGTGGGCTCATAGAAGTACGGTCCGACGTCCGGCCGGGCCCGTCCCCCCGTCAGCACGGTGGCTCCGCGCGCCACGGCGTCCGCGACGTGCGACTGCACGGCCTCGAGCTGATCGGCGGAGATCAGCGACCCCATATCCGAGTCATAGGCCAGACCGGCGCCCAGGCGCATGCGACCGATCCGCTCGACCAGACGGCGGGTGAAGTCCTCGGCGATGCTCTCGTGCACAAGCAGTCGCTCGATCGAGATGCAGAGCTGTCCCGCGTTGGAGAACAGCGCGCGCTCGGCCCCCTCGACCGCGCGCGCCATCGAAGCGTCCGAAAGGACGAGCATGGCGTTCTTGCCCCCCAGCTCCATCGAGCTTGGAATGAGTCGCTCCGCCGCCTGACTCGCTACCTGACGCCCCGTGGTCGTGCTGCCGGTGAACATCACGTAGTCCACGCGCCCGATCAGCTCGGGTCCGAGCTCGGCACCCGATCCCGTGATCACCTGCAACACCCCCGCTGGAAGCCCCGCCTCCTCGAGCAACGAAAGCCCGATCAGGCCGCTGAACGGCGTCTTTGAGTCGACCTTCATGATCACGGCGTTGCCGGCGGCGATGGCCGGAATCGCGTCGCTGATCGACAGGGTCAGCGGGTAATTCCAGGGCGAGATCACGCCCACCACCCCGACCGGGTGCTGGTGCTCCCAGGTGGCGGTCAAGAGCGGCAGCGCTCCCCGCCGGCGCCGCGTGCGCAGTAGCCGGCGCGCCGACCGGCCGTAGTAGCGGGCCACGAGTGCGACGTCGAGGATCTCCTCGAAGGCGTGGCGGCGGGCCTTGCCCGACTCGAGCTGGATCACGTCGAGCAGCTCGTCCTGGCGGTCGAGAACCAGGTCGTGGACGCGCATCAGCAGGGCCTCGCGGGCCCTCCAATCGGTTCCGGCCCATGCCGCCTGGGCCGCCCCCGCCCGCTCCACGGCTAGCTCCACGTCTTGCGCCGTGCATCGCGGCACCGTGCCGAGCGGCCGGCCGAGCGCCGGGTTTTCGATCTCGAGGTCCTCGCGTTCGCCGCCGGCCGTCGTCACCCGTGCGGCCAGCGCGGCCAGCCGCGCCGCGTCGATCCGCTTCGATCCGGTTGGCGCGGGGGCGCGCCGGGTCTCGGCGAGGCTCATCGGCACGTCGCTACCCGCCATCCCGGGATCCAATCGCTCAGAACAACTTAGATGGCCAAGGTAGATTTGATCAGGCCGTGTCGGACGTCACCACCCTCCATCTACCCGAGCCGGACCTCGAGCTGACGACGCCTCGGGAACAGATCCCCGGAAGGGTCGGTCTCGTCGTACACCCGAGTCGCAGCGTCGACGGACCGTTGCGGCTGGTCCGCGAGTGGGCGCAACGGCACGGAGTCGAGCTCGTGCAAGCCCCTGCGAATTACAACCAGCGGCACGTCGTTGAGCCGGGGGATCCGCACCAAACCGATCTGATCATCTCGATCGGCGGCGATGGCACGACGCTTGCCGCGCTCCGCACGGGCGCCGTGGCGGGCCGGCCGGTGATGGGGATCGCCTGCGGCAGCCTGGGGGCACTCGCCACCGTGTCGGTTGTCGATCTAGCGCGCTCGCTCGACCGCTTCTGCCGCGGCGATTGGCAGCCCCGGCGCTTTCCTGCATTGTCGGTCTCTCGCGGCCAGGACGAGAGTCGCGATCTGTTCGCCCTCAACGACGTCTCCGTGGTGCGTTCCAGCGGTGGCCAGGTACGGATGACCGTCACCGCCGACGGGAGCCTGTATGCCCGGATCGCGGGCGATGGAGCGGTCGTGAGTACCGCGATCGGGTCGAGCGGCTATGCGATATCCGCCGGCGGGCCGCTGCTCGCCGATGGACTGAAAGGCTTCCTCTTCACCCCGCTACCGAAGCACGGCGGCTACTCCCCTCCGCTCGTGGTCGGACCAAGCTCGGAACTCGAGCTCGAGGTCGAGTCGGGATTCGGGGGAGGGCGACTCGAGATCGACGGCCAGATCGCCGGCGAGCGGGTTCGCTGGCTCAAGATCGGGTTACGCCCCGACGTGGCCACGATGGTGAGCTTCCCCGACCAGGAGTCGCTGCTCGCCGGCCTGCGCCGGCGCGGGATCATCGTCGACAGTCCACGGATCGTCGCGGAGCAGGGTCGCGACGGCGAAGCCTGCCCTACGTAGGGAACGCGACCGCGATCCGAAGCCCACCCTCCGGTGGCGCGGTCATGCTGAGCCGAGCGCCGTGCGCGTCGGAGATCGCCTGCACGATCGACAGGCCAAGACCGAGGCCATGGCCGTCATGCGCGCGTCCGTTGCCGTCGCCGTTCCCATTGGCACGGACGAATGGCTTGAGCAACTCGTTCAGCTGAACGTCTTCGAGCGGCGCCCCGGCATTGGCGACCTCGACCGTCGGTCGCCCGTCGCGTGCCCCCGTCCACGCCGTGATCCAGCCGTCCGGCTGGTTGTAGCGCACCGCGTTCTCGACCAGGTTCGCCACCAGCCGCTCGATCATCGCCGGATCGCCGGTCGCGCTCGCCTCGCCGAGCTCGGTGTCGACGCGCAGTCCGTTGCTCGGCACGGCGCGCACGACCTCGGCCGTGACCTCATGGAGGTCGACCGGCTCGCGCGACTCCAGGCCGCGCTGGCTGCGGGCCAGCGTCAGCAGCGCCTCGATCAACCGCTCCTGCTGCTCGCTCGCCGTCAACACGCGCTGACACGTGTCGCGCAGGGAGTCGATCGTCGGATCGGGGTCGGCCAGCGCGACCTCGACGAGCGCACGCTCGAGCGTGATCGGCGTGCGCAGCTCGTGCGATGCGTTCGCCACGAACCGGCGCTGGGACTCAAACGCGGCCTCCAATCGCCCGAGCAGCCCGTCGAAGGTGGTGGCGAGCTCCTTGAGCTCGTCGTCGGGCCCGTCGAGGGATAGCCGTTCGTGCAGGTTGCGTTCGGAGATACCGCGGGCGCGTGTGCTCATCGTGCGCACGGGTCGCAGCGCGCGACCGGCCATCAGCCAGCCCAACCCGATCGAGGCGAGCGCCATGATCCCCAGCGCGATCGCGGACTCCGTGAGCAGCGTCGACAGCTGAGCGCCTTTGACCTCGGCGATGCTTTCGTTGGCCTTGGCCGTTACCGAGCGCAGCGCCGAACTCACCTGCTTGAAGGTCGCATTCACCTTGCCCTCGTACGCCCGGAAATCGACCACGGCGCCAGATGGTGTCTTCTGCTGGTAGATGACGGTGCCGGAGGCCTGGGCAATGCCGGGCTTGGCGGCGCCGAAGCCCGCGGGGACGGCCGGCAGCTGCGGGCCGTCGGCGCCCACCGCGCTGCCCACAAATACAGACCTCGATTCGGAGCCGCCGCCAGCGACGAGCGCGTAGGTAATCGCGAGCAGCCCGGCCCCAGCGAGGAGAAACAGACCGCCATAGAGCAGGGTGAGCCGCAACCGGATCGTCCGGCGCGGGAGGCGGCGCCGTGCGGCTCCGCTAGATCCGGTAGCCGGCACCGGGCACCGTCTCGATGATCGGGGGATTGCCGAGCTTACGGCGCAGGCGGCTGATCGTCACCTTCACGACCGCCGAGAACGGATCGACGGCCTCGTCCCAGGCCCGCGCCAGCAGCTCCTCGGGCGAGACCACGCTGTTCTGAGCGGCGAGCAGGAGCTCCAGCACCGCCAGCTCCTTGGTGCTCAAATCCAGGCGCCGGCCGGCCCGATGCGCGATCCGGCGGCCGGTGTCGAGGGTCAAGTCGCCGCTGCGCATGACCGGCGCGAGCGCCGGCTGGGACCGGCGAGCGAGCGCCCGGATCCGTGCGATCAGCTCCGCGAACGCGAACGGCTTGGGCAGATAGTCATCGGCCCCCAGGCTCAATCCCGCCACGCGGTCCTCGATGCCGGCCGACGCGGTCAGCATCAGGACGCGCGCCCGGCCGCCGTGCTCGACCAGCGTCTGGCATACGCGGTCGCCGTGCACCCCGGGCAGATCGCGGTCGAGCACGATCACGTCGTAGTCGTAGACCGCGGCCTGCCGCAGACCCGCCGCCCCATCGAGGGCGACATCCACGGCCATTCCCTCGCGTTGCAGCCCGAGCGCGACCGTCTCGGCCAGCTCGGCATGATCCTCGATTACCAGCACGCGCATTCGCCCTCAAGGTAAGTGTGGCGGGTCGGCACCCTCGGCCAGACAGGATCGCCCTGGGCAGGTAACGCAGCGGTAACAGCACCCGTTTCGCCCCTGTTACCGCCGATTTCGTACTACTCGGGCATGCGATTCACGATCATCACCCTCAGCCTCCTCGTCGTCGCCCTCGGCGTCGCGGCGTGCGGCTCGTCGGACCCGAGCGGCCCGGCCACGAACGCGTCAGGGGGTCAGAGCTCGGACGCCAGCAGCAACAAGGCGCTCGAGTTCGCGACGTGCATGCGCTCGCACGGCGTACCCAACTTCCCCGACCCGACCGGGGGGCGCTTCAACCTCCAGGTCCAGCAGACCCCGACCAGCACCAAGGTGAACGGCGTCGAGGTCAACGGCCCGGCCTTCCAGTCGGCCATGAAGGACTGCAGGTCCTACATGCCAGGCGGCGGTACCCCCACGGCGGCACAGACCGCCAAGGTCAAGGCTCAGGCGCTCGCGATGTCGCGGTGCATGCGCTCGCACGGCGTGCCGAACTTCCCCGACCCGACATTCCAGACGGGTCCGAACGGAGGCGTCGGGGTCGGAATCAGAATCAGCAACAGCAGCGGAATCGACCCGAGCTCACCGGCATTCCAGGCCGCATCGAAAGAATGCGGCTTCGGCGGTGGCGGCGCGGCGGCCCAAGCGCCGGCCGGGTAATCACCCCGCGATCCGCTCCCAGCGCTCGTACAACTCCTCGACCGCGCGCTTGGCCTCCTCGTGGCGCGCGGTCGCGCGCGCGTTACGGCCGGGGCTCGACCACGCCGCTGGATCGGCTAGCTCGTCCTCGACCGCCTTCAGGGCTGCCTCGGCCGCCTCGATCTCGCTCTCGAGGCGCTGTTGCTCGCGCGGGTTGGCGGGCGGCGCGGTCCGCGCCGTCTTGGCAGGCTGGGCCGAGCGTGTTGACGCCTTGGCGGCCGGCGCGGCAACCGCGTTTTTCTGCCCTGTCTTCTTCGCGGCCGCCGCGCGCTCGCTCTCCTCGCGGACCCGTACGTACTCGGGCCAGCCCCCCAGATAGCTGTGGAGTGTCCGGTCTTCGATCGCCACCGTGCGCCTGCCGACGGCGTCGAGCAGCGCCCGGTCGTGCGAGACGAGGAGCAGCGACCCTGTGAACTCGTTCAGCGCCTGCTCGAGCGCCTCCCGGCTCTCGAGGTCGAGATGGTTGGTCGGCTCGTCGAGGATCAGCAGGTTCGCGCCCGACTGGACGAGGATCGCCAGCGACAGTCGCCGGCGCTCGCCACCGGAGAGCGCCTCGAGCGGCTTCTCGGCCTCCTCCCCGGAGAACATGAAGCGCCCGAGCAGGCCACGCGCCTGATTGGGAGTGAGCCTGGTCAGATGCGTGGTGGCCTCGAGCACCGTCCGGGCCGTCCCGGCCGACAGCTCCTCGGCGTGCTGGGACAGGAAGCCGACCTTGACGTTGTGCCCGGTGCGGAGCTTCCCGGTGACAACCGGCCCGGAGCTCGCGGAGCGAGCGAGGCCGTCATTCAGCTCACGGAGCCCAGCCAGCGTCTCGATCAGCGTCGTCTTGCCGGCACCGTTTGGTCCCACCAGCGTCACGTGCTCGCCGCGCTCGAGCCACAGCTCTGCGTCGTCGAGCAGGACGCGCTCGCCGACCTGCACGTGTCCGTTCTCGAGCTCGAACACCACGCGGCCGCTGCGCTCGGGCGGCTTGAAGGCGAACTCGAGTGCCGCGCCGCCGTTCGGGGCGAGGCGGGACTGATTAATCCGGTCCATCTTGGCCAGCTTCTTGGCCCGAGACTGCGCCTGCCGGGCCCGGGTCCCAGCCCGGAACCGGGTCACGAACCGCTCGAGCCGCTCGATCTCGGCCTGCTGGCGCTCGATCGCGCGACCCAGGGCCAGATCCTGGGCTGCCTTCTCGCGACGCCAGGCGTGCCACGGGCCTTTGAAGAACTTGCCGCGGCCGGCCTCGAGCTCGAGCACGGAGGTGCCGACGGCCTCGAGGAACCAGCGGTCGTGGGCGACGAGCACGACCGCCGCATCGAGGCTGGCCAGATGCTGCTCGAGCCATTCAAGCGACTCGATGTCAAGGTGGTTTGTCGGCTCGTCGAGCAGCAGCAGATCGGGACCACCGGCCAGCGCACGCCCGAGCGAGGCGCGTGTCAGCTCGCCACCTGAGAACGTCTTGAGTGACCGATCGAGATCGGCGACGTCCCGGAAGCCGAGACCGTTCAGGGACGACAGGGCGCGCTCACGCCAGCCGTACCCGCCCGCGTGCTCGAGCCTCGCCTGCGCCTGGGCGTAGCGACCCAGGGTTGCGTCGTCGTGGGCCCCGTCCGCCATCGCCGCCTCGAGCGCCGCCAGCTCCTGCTCGATCGCCACCAGCTCGCGAGCCCCGGTGAGCACGTACTCACGCAAGGTGAGGTCGAGATCCCGGGGTGGCCGCTGGTCGTGGAGCGCGATCTTGGTGTCCTTGGCCAGCACGAGCTCGCCGAAGTCGACTGAAGCCTCGCCCGAGAGCATGCGCAGCAGCGTCGTCTTGCCGGCGCCGTTGCGCCCGGACAAGGTCATCCGGTCACGCCGCTCGAGCTTGAATGAGATCCCGCGCAGGAGCGGCTCGCCGGCGATGTCCTTGCCCAGGTCGGATGCGATTACTACGGCCACGCCGCCAGATGGTAGGAGGCAACCGCTTTAGGATCTTCGGCATGCGCCGATCCCCCTGGCCTCCGGTTCCCCCGTTTGACATGCCGCCCGCGCGCACGGTGAGAATCGCGAACCGCGGCGAGTTCTTCCTCCGCGACAGCGGCGGGGACGGTCAGGTCGTGATGCTCTTGCACGGCTGGGTGGCGACCGCCGATCTCAACTGGTGCGGGGCTTACGACGCGCTGGCGGCGGCCGGCTACCGGGTGGTGGCGATCGATCACCGCGGCCACGGCCGCGGCCTCAGGCCGCTCGAACCGTTCCGCCTGAGCGACTGCGCGGGCGACGCGGCCGCGGCGCTACGCGCGCTCGACGCCGCGCCGGCGATCGTCGTCGGCTACTCGATGGGCGGCGCGATCGCCCAGCTGATGGCGCGCGACCAAGCTGACGCCGTGAGCGGACTGGTCCTGAGCGGGACGGCTCAGCACTGGCAGGACCCCGAGACGCGCCGCGCGTTCAGAGCGCTAGGAGTGGTAGGGCTGATGCTGTCGCTTGCGCCGCGGTGGACGTGGCGGACTGGGCTGCGCCGCGCCGGCCTGCGCGACTCGCCGGAGGCCGCCTGGGCCCTGTCGGAGATGATGCGCCACTCGGTCCCCGACATCGTCGAGGCCGGACGCGAGCTCGGCCGCTTCGACTCCCGTCCCTGGTTGCGCCCGCTCGAGATCCCCACGGCCCTGGTCCTCACCACCCGCGACGAACTGGTGGCGCCGACCAAGCAGCGCGGGCTCGCCGCCGCGCTCGGGGCGGCGGTGTTCGAGGCGCCGATCAGCCACCTCCAGATCACGACCGACGGGCCGACCTACAACCCCGTGCTGCTGCGCGCCCTGTCCGCCGTCGGCGGGCGCGAAACCGTGGCGGCGTAGAGCCGCGACCGGCGGTAGGATTAACGTCGCGATGCGTAGAGCCCGCGTCATCACCGCTTTCGTCATGGCCGGCGTCCTACTACTGACGTTTGCCGCGCCGGCGTTCGCCGCCTCGCACTCAGGCGAAGGCTGGTTCGGGGAGACAACCGATGTGAACGTCACGAACGCGATGTTCCTGACGATCATCTTCTTCCCGACCATCATCATCATTTTTTCGCTGATCCAGTGGCGGTTCGACAAGCGCAGGCACGCGCGGCTGGAAGCCGCCAAGGCCCGGGCCAAGAACGCCGACTGGCGCGGCGGCTGGTAGCCCGCGACAAAAGCAACGCCACCGTCGATTCGACGGCGATCGGGCGGTAACCTGTGGGACGGTTACGGGCAATCCAGTCGGGTGGCCGTGCAGGGGGCACCGGCTGGGCAACTGATCGGAGGCGCAAGCATGGCCAAGACGGCAGCGGTACGACAGAGCGACTCGCTCAAGTCGGGCACCTCGCGGAAGTCGACCAACGGGGCAACCCGCAAGTCGACGAACGGAACGGCGGCCAAGACCCCGAACGGGGCGCCCCCCTCGGCCCGCAACGGGCGGGCCGGGCTCGACGACCCCGCACTCGCCCGCCTGGAGAGTGCGCTGCACGCGGCCGCGGCCGGCGACTTCGGAGTTCGCCTGCCGGCGCGGCGCAAGGATGACATCGGTCGCCTCGAGGCCGCCTACAACCAGATGGCCGCCCGCAACGCCGCGCTGGAGGCCGAGCTCGTCCGCGTCGCCGAGATCATCGGTCGCGAGGGCCGCATGACCGAGCGCGCCCGCCTACACGGCGCCGGCGGCGCCTGGGCGACGTCGATCGACTCCGTCAACGGCCTGATCGACGACCTCGTACGCCCCACCACCGAGGTCGCGCGCGTGATCGTGGCCGTCGCCGAGGGCGACCTGAATCAGAAGATGGCGCTCGAGATCCAGGGCCGTCCCGTGAAGGGCGAGTTCGCCCGCATCGGCACCACCGTGAACTCGATGGTCGACCAGCTCTCGAGCTTCGCCGACGAGGTGACGCGCGTCGCCCGCGAGGTCGGCACCGACGGCAAGCTCGGCGGGCAGGCCCAGGTCCCCGGTGTGGCCGGCACCTGGAAGGACCTGACCGACTCGGTCAACTTCATGGCCTCGAACCTGACCGACCAGGTCCGCAACATCGCCCAGGTCACCACCGCGGTGGCCAACGGCGACCTGTCCCAGAAGATCACCGTCGACGTGAAGGGCGAGATCCTCGAGCTCAAGAACACCATCAACACGATGGTCGACCAGCTGCGCAGCTTCGCCGACGAGGTGACCCGCGTCGCGCGCGAGGTCGGCACCGAGGGCATCCTCGGCGGCCAGGCGCAGGTCCCCGGCGTCGCCGGCACCTGGAAGGACCTGACCGACAACGTCAACTTCATGGCCCGCAACCTCACCGACCAGGTGAGAAACATCGCCCAGGTGACCACCGCGGTGGCCAACGGCGACCTGTCCCAGAAGATCACCGTCGACGTGAAGGGCGAGGTACTCGAGCTCAAGCGAACGGTCAACACGATGGTCGACCAGCTGTCCGCGTTCGCCGACGAGGTGACCCGCGTCGCGCGCGAGGTCGGAACCGACGGCAAGCTCGGCGGGCAGGCCAAGGTCGAGGGCGTGTCCGGCACGTGGAAAGGCCTGACCGAGAACGTCAACTTCATGGCCTCGAACCTGACCGACCAGGTCCGCAACATCGCCCAGGTGACCACCGCGGTGGCGCAGGGCGACCTGTCGAAGAAGATCACCGTCGATGCTCGCGGCGAGATCCTCGAGCTCAAGGAGACCATCAACACGATGGTCGACCAGTTGCGGTCGTTCGCCGCCGAGGTGACCCGCGTCGCCCGCGAGGTCGGAACCGAGGGTGAGCTCGGCGGGCAGGCCGAGGTCGAGGGCGTGTCCGGCACGTGGAAGGGCCTGACCGAGAACGTCAACCAGATGGCGTCGAACCTGACCACCCAGGTCCGGTCGATCGCCACGGTCACGACCGCCGTGGCCAATGGTGACCTCAGCCGCAAGATCAACGTCGACGCGAAGGGCGAGGTCGCGGCGCTGGCCGAGACGATCAACCGCATGGTCGATCAGCTGCGGTCGTTCGCGGCCGAGGTGACCCGCGTCGCGCGCGAGGTCGGGACCGAGGGCATCCTCGGCGGCCAGGCCCAGGTCCCTGGCGTCGCCGGCACCTGGAAGGACCTGACCGACAACGTCAACTTCATGGCCCGCAACCTCACCGACCAGGTGAGAAACATCGCCCAGGTGGCCACCGCGGTCGCCAACGGCGACATGACCCAGACGATCACCGTCGATGCTCGCGGCGAGATCCTCGAGCTCAAGCAGACGTTGAACCGCATGGTGGCGCAGCTGTCGAGCTTCGCGGCCGAGGTGACCCGCGTCGCGCGCGAGGTGGGAACCGAGGGCAAGCTGGGCGGCCAGGCCGAGGTCGAGGGCGTGTCCGGCACGTGGCGGCGACTGACCGAGAACGTCAACCAGCTGGCCGTCACCCTGACCACGCAGCTGCGAGCGATCGCCGAGGTGTCGACCGCGGTGACCCAGGGTGACCTGACCCGGTCGATCTCGGTCGAGGCTCAGGGCGAGGTCGCCGAGCTCAAGGACAACATCAACCAGATGATCGCCAACCTGCGCGAGACCACCCAGCGCAACGCCGAGCAGGACTGGCTGAAGACGAACCTGGCCAGCATCTCCGGGATGCTCCAGGGCCAGCGCGATCTGCTCGCGGTGACCCAGCTGATCATGAGCGAGGTCACTCCGATGGTGAACGCGCAGCACGGGGGGTTCTTCCTGGCCGAGGCCACGCTCGATGGCTCGCCCGAGCTGGCCCTCGCCGCTTCCTACGGGTACACGCCGCGCGGCAGCGAGCTGGCCAGCCGGTTCGGGATCGGCGAGGGACTCGTCGGCCAGGCCGCGTTCGAGCGCAAGACGATCGCGATCACCGACGTGCCACCCGGCTACATCAAGGTCGGGTCAGGCCTGGGCGACGCAACGCCGGCCGACGTACTCGTGATGCCGGTGCTATTCGAGGACCAGGTCCTCGGGGTGATCGAGCTCGCCTCGCTGCGCCCGTTCTCCGAGGTCCACCGCGACTTCCTGGCCCGGATCTCCGAGACGATCGGCGTCGTGCTCAACACGATCCGCGCCAACATGCGGACGGAGGAGCTGCTGTCGCAGTCACAGGGCCTGACCCAGGAGCTCCAGAAGCAATCCGAGGAGCTCCGCGAGACCAACGACGAGCTCCAGGAGAAGGCGCGGCTGCTGTCCGAGCAGAACCGCGACATCGAGATCAAGAACGAGGAGATCGAGATGGCGGGGCGCGGCCTGGAGGAGAAGGCGGCGCAGCTCGCGCTCGCCTCGAAGTACAAGTCGGAGTTCCTGGCCAACATGTCCCACGAGTTGCGCACGCCGCTGAACTCGATGCTGATCCTCAGCCGGCTGCTGGCCGAGAACGAGGAAGACACGCTGTCCGATCGCGAGGTCGAGTTCGCCCGGACGATCCATTCCGCCGGCAACGACCTGCTGTCGCTCATCAACGACATCCTCGACCTGACCAAGATCGAGGCCGGGCGTATGGAGCTCGACCTGGCTCCGCTCGCGCTGTCGGAGGTCTACCAGGACGCCGAGCGTGCGTTCCGGCACGTCGCTGAGCAGAAAGGGCTGTCGTTCGAGGTCGAGATCGATCCCTCGCTCCCCGCGTCGATCGTGTCCGACGAGCAGCGTCTCGGCCAAGTCCTCAAGAACCTGCTCTCGAACGCATTCAAGTTCACGCACGACGGTGGGGTCACCCTGTCGATCGGGTACCCGGTGGACCGCACCGCCCTGCGCAACGAGACGCTGCGCGGCGCCGAGCGGGTGATCGCATTCATGGTCACCGACACCGGCGTCGGCATTCCCGACGACAAGCTGAACCTGATCTTCGAGGCCTTCCAGCAAGCGGACGGAACGACCTCGCGCAAGTACGGAGGCACCGGCCTTGGCCTGTCCATCTCCCGCGAGATCGCCCGCCTGTTGGGCGGTGAGATCCAGGTCGACTCGACCGTCGGGCAGGGCAGCCGGTTCGCGCTGTTCCTGCCGCTGAGCGAAAGCGTCGCGGAGGCGGTGCTCGACGCCCGCCCGGACGGAGCCGCAGCCGCGGCGGAGATGCTGATCGACGCGGCCACCGAGCTCGACGTCGAGGATCAACTCGCTGATGGGATCGAGGCGGTCGAGCGAGGCGACCGGGTGGTGCTGGTGATCGACTCCAAGCCCGAGCGGGCCAAGTCGATGGTCGAGGCGGTGCGCGAGCGCGGTGGCAAGGCGATCGTCGCCCGGCGGGCCACGGCGTCGCTCGGCCTGGCCCGTGAGCACCGTCCCAGCGCGGTCCTGCTGGCTGGAGATCTGCCGCGGTTCGAGTCGGTGCTCGGGCAGCTCAAGAAACACCCTGACACGCGCCACCTCCCGGTCGCACTCGTCGGTGATGGAGCCGTCCGCGTCGACGGCCTACGAGCCGGGGCGGCGGCGTTCATCGACGACCCAGTCCAGGACGAAGGCCTCCAGGCTGCGCTCGCGAGGCTCGAGCACCTAGCCGAGGGCTCGGCCCGCCGGGTGGCGGTGATTGCTGACGAGCCCGGGGTCAACGAAGCCATCGCCGAGCTGCTGGCCGGCGACGAGAACATCGAGCTCGAGCGGATCGAGCCGGGGAGCGCGCTCGAGGCGCTGCACGGGCAGCGATTCGATCTGGGCGTCGTCGGCGTGGGGCGGTCACGCTCGCAGACCTTCGCCCTGATCCGCGAGGCGGCCACCGACGAGGTGCTCCGCGAGCTTCCGCTGATCGCCTACGTGCCCGAGGGGCTGACCAAGGCGGACCGGGCCAGGCTCGACGCGCTGGCGAAGTCCGCGGTGATCACGATCGCCGACTCGCCCGAGCGGCTGATCGATCGCGCCGCACTGTTCCTGCACCGCGCCGAGGCGACGCTGCCGTCTCAGACGCGCGAACTGCTCGGGCACCTCCGAATCGGCGATGCGCCGCTGCATGGCCGCAAGGTGCTGGTGATCGACGACGACATCCGCAACGTGTTCGCGCTGACCTCCACGCTCGAGCAGCGCGGGATGAAGGTGGTGTTCGCGGAGAACGGCCGCGAGGGCATCGAACGCCTCCACCAGCATCCGAACACCGATGTCGTGCTGCTCGACATCATGATGCCCGAGATGGACGGCTACGAGACAGCGCGGGCAATCCGCTCAATGCCGCGCTTCGAGCACCTTCCGATCATCTCGCTGACCGCGAAGGCGATGAAGGGCGACCGCGAAAAGGCGATCGCGGCGGGCGCTTCCGACTACATCACCAAGCCCGTCGACGTCGATCAGCTGCTCTCGATGATGCGCGTGTGGCTGGACGCCTAGGCTCTAAACACAGACCTGGTCAGACCCACCCCACCCACCTCAACCCCACCCGCCGAGAGCGAGTCGATGGCGGACCTGACCGCGGTCCGTCCGCTGCCGATCCTGCTCGTCGACGACCAGCCCGAGAACCTCCACGCACTGACGGCCGTGCTCGAGCCGCTGGGCTACCCGCTCGTCTCCGCGAGCTCCGGTCACGGCGCTCTGCGGATGCTGCTCGAGCAGGACTTCGCGATGATCCTGCTCGATGTGCGAATGCCCGGCTTGGACGGCCTGGAGACGGCGCAGTTGATCAAGCAGCGCACCCGCACGCGGGACATACCGATCGTGTTCCTGACCGCCGCGCGCGACGAGGTCGGCGACATCGCGCGCGGCTACGGCGTGGGCGCGGTCGATTACGTGCTGAAGCCGTTCGACCCCGAGTTGCTGCGCTCCAAGGTCCTCGTGTTCGCCGAGCTCGAGTCGAGCCGGCGTGCTCTCAAGCGCTCCGAGGCCCTGCTGAGCGGCGCGTTCGAAGCCGCTCCGATCGGCAAGACCATGCTCGACGCCGAAGGGCGGATCGTCCGTTCCAATCCGGCCTTCGCCAACCTCGTGGGCCGCGACCTGATGGAGCTCACCGGGGTGGCTGTCGCCGATCTGTGCGACGAAGAGGACCGGGCGGACCTGCTCGAAGCCTTCGAAGATGTCAGGCGGGCGCACCGCGAAGCCACCGCCACCGAACGCTCCGCCGTCGACCTGCGTCTTCAGTCGAGCGGGGACGCGCACGTGTGGGTCGCGATGGTCGCCTCGGCGATCGAGGCGACCGAATTCGCAGAGCCGATGCTGCTGGCCCAGTGGGTCGACCTCACGGTGCGCCGGCGGGCCGAGCAGGACCGCGCTGAGCTGCTGCTCGAGCAGGCCGCGCGGGTGCAGGCGGAGGCGCTGGCCGAGCGGCTCTCCAAGCTCCAGTCGCTCACCTCGGCCATGGAGGCACTCGCCCTGGACGAGCTTCTGCCCCAGCTGGCCAGTCGGCTGGCCGAACTGTTCGAGGCCGACGTCGCCGAGGTCCAAATCGCCGGCGAGCTCGATCGACCCCTGGTGGTGCGCGCGGTGGCCGGCCGGGTCGGACATCCGGGCCCCACCCGGGGCGGCGCGCCGTCGGTCGATGCGGACCTCTGGCGCGAGGTCCCACTCGTGATCGAGCGTGCGAGCGTCGGCTCCCTGCGCCTAGCCCTGCCCTCGGGCCGGGGGTTCAGCCCGACCGAGCGATCGCTGCTCCAGGACGCCGCTGACCGGGCCGCGCTGGCCATCCGCCGAGCCCAGCTCCACGAGGAGGAGCACCGCATCGCGGTCGAGCTCCAGCGCGGGCTGATCCCCAAGAGCCTGCCCGAGGTGGGCGGCATCGCGCTGGTCGCGTCCTACGAAGTAGCCGGCCTCGGGGCGCAGGTGGGCGGGGACTGGTACGACGCGTTCGCGATCCCGGACGGGCGCCTCGGCGTCGTCGTGGGCGACGTGACCGGCCGCGGGATCCGCGCAGCTTCGGCCATGGGGCAGCTGCGCACCCTGACCCGCGCGTTTGCCCTGGCCGAGGGCGGGAGCCGAGCGCCCGGCCAGGCGCTCACGCTACTCAACCGCCACCAGCTCGCCCTGGGCGACGACCAGCTGTTCACGATCATCTATGCGGTGATCGACCCGGAGCGCGGCGCCATCGCCTGGGCCAACGGAGGGCATCCACCGCCGTTGCTGCGCGCCGCCGGTCGTGAGTGCGTGTACCTCGAGGGCGGCAACGGCCTCCTGGGCATCGAGGACGTCGTCTACGAAACGCACAGCCGGCAGATCGAACGGCGGGCGACGCTAGTGCTCTACACCGACGGGCTGATCGAGCGCCGGGGCGAGTCGCTCGACGTCGGCCTGGAACGACTCGAGGCCGCCACGAGAACCGGCCCGGACGATCCGTCCGCGCTGTGCAAGCACATTCTTGGCCGGCTGCTCGAGCCGGCCGGTGAACAATACGATGACGTCACCGCGGTGGTGGCGAGGCTTCCGGACTAGTGGGCGTGTGACCTTCGGGCCATGACCGACAGCAACGTCGAACTCGCGCGCCGAGGATACGAGGCCGTCCTGCGGGGAGACCTCGACGCGATCAGCGAGATCCTCGACCCCGACGTCAAGTGGCACGCCGGTGATCCCACGGCCAAGTTCGCCTGCCACAACCGTCAGCAGGCGATCGCGTTCATGGGCCGCAATTGGGTGCGGCGGGGGCAGCCGCCCGGCGAGCTCGTCGAGCTGATCGACGCCGGCGACAAGGTCGTCGTGATCATGCGACGGATCGGCGACGATGGCGAGTCCGAGCTGGTGGCAAACCTGACCACGTTCCGCGACGGCAAGGTGATCGAGATGGTCCACTACCCGGACCCGGTGCAGGCCCGCGCCGCCGCCGGCGTGTGAACGCTCAGTAGCCGTGTGCCCGCAGGAAACGCTTCAGCTTGGTAATGAACCGCTGCCCGCTGGCTTGTGGGTAGAGCGGGCTGTTGAGGTGACCCTGCTTCGCCTGCTGGGCGAGATAGGTGTTCACGAGCTTCACGTGCCCGAGTAAATACTCGTCGGCCGCCCAGGCCGCGATCACGCCGACGCTGTCGCTGTAATGCTCGGGAGCCATCTGCTTGAACGCCTTCAGCCAGAACGCCGCGTTCTTGGCGACCAGCTCCGGATAGGTTCGAGTCACGTTCGCGAATTGACCGCCCGAGAAGGTGAGGATCTTGATCGGCATCCCGGAGCCGGCGAAATCGGTGAACTCGTAAGCAAACGTGTCGTCGGCGGTGAGCAGCTCGAACCGCCCGTTGTGACGCAGGTCGACAATCTGCACGTCGGGGTCGCCGAAGTTGGTCTCGGTTTCGGCGTAGGTCATCGTGCCCGGATCGAACGAGAAGATCTGCACGATCGTGCAGCAGTGCGCCCCGCCGCTGTAAAGATCGAGGACCACGTCGGGCTGCCCGTTGTGCTCCAGGTCGACGACGTCGACGGCGGATTTCCCGGTGATCGAAGGGTACGGCGCGCACAGGTTGCCGCAGAACTTCGACGTGACCGGCTCGTCGTAGAAAACGGTTCCACCCTGGTTGATCTCCAGACGCTGGCCGTGGTAGTTGGGGAACTTGCCCTGGAACGTGAACGTGGCCGTGACGTCCCCGGCGTGCGCGGTCTCCGTCGTCGCGAGCGCGGCTGGCGCGCTGGTCAGGCAGATGGCGGCGACGAAGGTGATGATCAGCGAGCGGCGCATGACGGCTAGATCCTAAACACCTGGATCAGGCGCTCCTCGTGCTCGGCGTCGATCCGCGCGACGACCTCGAAGTGCTGCTCCAGGCCGGAGCCGCGCAGCTTCTCGGCGAGCAGCTCGTCGACCTGGAAGATGCCGGCGCTGTTGGACATCGCGATCTCGACCCGCACGGCGCGGTCGTGACCGGGCGAGATCTTGACCTCCTCGATCGCATACGCCGACAGCGAGTGGATGTTGAGACGACCGGCCTCGAAGGGCACCCGCGAGCGGCCGCGCGCCATGTCGAGGGCGTCGGCGATACGGACGATCCCCGCCTCGACGGTGAACGGATGGCCGTCGCGGCGATGGCCGATGATCGCGTGCATGGCATCTGAGGCGATCACCGTGCGCTCGGGCTCCTCGTAGGCGCTGCTCAGGAGTGACTCGAGGTCGTCGGCGGTCAGGAACAGGCTGTAGCGCTCGTGGTCGTCGCGATGGATCGACATGCCCACGCAGTGGAACAGGCAGCCGGCGGCGACCACCACCTCCGCGTCGTGCTCGTTCATCCCGTAGTCCGCCTTGACGCTGGGCACGACGCCGTGACGGAACAAGATCCGCGCCAGCCGCAACCCGATGTTCAGCACGATCTGGATGTGCACCCAGGAGTGGTCGGACATGCCCAGGCGCCGGCTGGCATTGACGGCCGACACGTGCCAGAGCGCCTTGACATGGGTATCGGCGTTGACTGCCTCGAGGAACCGCTCGAGCCGGCGGTTGCCCCGGGTCGGCGCCCGGACGCGGACGTCCGCGATCGCCTCTCGCGGTGGGATCGGCGGGGCGGGCGGACGCGCGCCGGCGCCGGCATCGGCGCCGGGATCGCGCAGCGAAGCGTCTTCCCTGATCGGGAGCTCTTCGTCATCCATCGGACATCTCCAGCAACAGCCCCTCGCGCAAGCCGCCCAGGCCAACCTCGAGCGGTGCACCGAAGCGCGCCGCAGCCGCCTCGAGAATCAGCAGGCCCGCCGGCAGCAGACGCACCCGGTCGGCGTCGAGCCCGAAGTGCTGCGCCACGTCGGCCGCACGCTCAGCCGCGAGCAGGTCGAGTACGCGGGCGAACACGACGGCGTCGAGCCACGATCCAGCGATTCGGCGTAATGACGTGGCGCTCCCGCCAACCGCCACCACGCGGGCCACGGGCGGAGGCTTCACGCCGTTGAGCACGTCGTTCACTCGCGCCCGCGCGCGGTCGAGCTCCTCCGTCGAGGGCGGGTCGGACGGCAGACACTCGTCCGCGAGCTGCCCCGAACCGAGCTCGAACGACGCGAACCATGCCACCTGGTCGGGCACCATCCCGACCACCATCTCGCACGATCCGCCCCCGACGTCCACCACTCCGAGCGGACCGGCGGGCACGCCGGCGAGCGTCCGGGCCGCGCCACCAAAGGCGAGCCGCGCTTCCTCCTCCGCCGACAGCACCCTGATCTCCAGGCCACACGCGCCTCGGACCGCGGCGACGAGCGCGTCGCGGTTCGCCGCCTGCCTGACCGCGGCAGTCGCCACGCACCGGACGTCCTCGACGCCGAGCTCGCGCGCCACCGCGAGCTGGCCGACGACCACTGCGACCACCTCGGCGATCTTGTCCTCCGCGATCTCCTCGTCGGGGGTCAACCCGCGCCGGACGTGGGTGAACGACCGCTCCTGATGAACCTCGGCGAGCCGCTGCCCGTCGCAGTCGGCGATCAGCAACCGCGTCGTGTTCGAGCCGATGTCGATGCAGGCGCGGCGCACGGTGGAAGGGCGGGCGACGTCTGGACGCAGGCAGCCGGCACCTGCGGGCGGACTCTACTGATGTCCCACCGCCGATGTGCGAGCTTCTTGATGGTTCGGCCCGGAGCCCGTGGCGTCGCGGTGCGCGTGCCCGTTGCCCCGACCGTCTGTATCTGGCGCCGGGTCCTCGGCCGACCCGTTCTCGGTGCTCGCACCGCCGGATACCGCTACGGCCGGCGGCCCCGCATCGGTGAGCATCAGCCACACCAGCGCGGTGATGACCAGCGATCCCACCCCCGCCACCGCGAGCGCCGCGCGCGGGCTTCCCAGCGCGGTGATCGTCCCGCCGAGCACGATCCCGACGCCCGGCACGGACTGGTACAGCGACTCCTGGAGGCTCATCATCAGCGCCATCCACGAGCCCTCCGTCAGCTCCTGGACGGCGGTCCGCCCGGCGATGCTCTCGATCCCATTACCGAGCCCGGCGATCGCCGCGCCGGCGATCGCAACCGCCAGCGTGGGGGCGCTCGCCATGACGAGCAAGCCGAGGCCGAGCGCACCGGCTCCAAAGGCGATCAGGGCACGCGAGGACAGCCGGTTCCAGCGGGCGTAGACCGCCGCCCCCACGACCACGCCCGCTCCCCACGCGGACACCATCGCGCCGTATCCGGCCGCGCCCGCGTGCAACGAGTGCTGGGCGAACACGACCTCGACGGGTACCGAGATCGTGAAGAACAGGATCCCGGACGCCTGGAGGATCATCAGCCCACGGATCGGCGGGCGCTCGCGCGCGTACTCGACCGCGGCCCGGACGCGGCCCTTGGCTGGGGCGCGGACCGGCGAAGGTTGGGGAAGGCCTTTCGCCGTGGCCAGCGTGAGAGTCATCACGGCGAACAGCGCGGCCACCCCGACCAGGGCCTCGCTCGTTCCCCCCAGCGCCACAACCGCGCCCCCGAGTCCCGGACCGACCAGATAAGCCACGGAGAAACCGCCGTTGATCAGCGCATTCCCCTCCCTCAGCACGCCGGCCCCGGAGGTCACGGCGACGGTCGCCGCACGGGCGAGCGATCGACCCGTGAGCGCGAGGATTCCGTTGACGAAGGTCAGCGCCAAGACCGTGACGAGCATGAAGTGACGCGCCGTCATCCCGGCCAGCGCCACGAAGATCACAGCCTCGAGCCCGTACAGGACCGACAGAATCGGACGCGGCGGCAGCTGGTCGAGCCGCGCGACAAGCATCGGCGAGAACAGGGCTGGAACGAACTGGGCGCATAGGAAGAACGCCGCCGCTCCGAAAGCGCTCCCCGTGCGCCGGTAGATCAACAGGGTCAAAGCCACCGAACCGACCCAGAACGCGAGCTCGTTCAGGGTGTAGGCGGCCAGAAGCCGCCGGTAGACAGGGATCCTGAGGACCGGTTTCAAGCGCTATACCTCCACAGCCGATCCTATTACCGCGCAGGGGGCGACCGTCGTCACGGCGATCGGGTTGCCGTGCGAGGGCAAGCGACTGCGGCAAAGTCGGAACATCGAAGCTCCGTTTTTCTGGACGTCGCCTCCGGATCCTGCGCAGTGATACCCGCGGGGGCTAACTCGTCAATCGTCTTTTTGGAGCGAGGCCAGGAGCCTCGGCTGTCATGCTCTTGCTGGGATGACCGTCCGCACCCGCTCCTGGTACCGCGCCAACACCCACGACCACGATGCCTTCCCGCCCGAGCGCCTCGCCGCGGGCCGCGAAGACGGCGTCTCGGTCTGCCTGCCGGCGCGAAACGAGGCCCGGACGATCGGACCGATCCTCGAGCAGCTGATGCCGCTGCGCGAGGCGGGCGTCGTCGATCAGATCGTCGTGCTCGACCGCTCGAGCGACGCCACGGCGCGGATCGCACAGGCGCTCGGTGCGGAGGTCCACTTCCAAGACGAACTGATGCCCGAGCTGGGACCCGTGCTCGGCAAGGGGGACGCGATGTGGCGGGCGCTGCCGATCCTGACCGGCGACGTGATCTGCTTCCTCGACGCCGACTCCGAGCACTTCGGCGCGCACTTCGCGTGTGGCGTGCTCGGGCCCGTGCTGTGCCGTCCGGACATCTCCTTCGTGAAGGGGTTCTACCGGCGCCCCTTCCGCGTCGGCGAGACGACGTTCCCGGACGGCGGCGGCCGCGTCACCGAGCTGACCGCGCGTCCCCTGCTCAACCTGTTCTATCCCGAGCTGGCCGAGGTGCGTCAGCCCCTCGCCGGCGAGATCGCGGCACGGCGCGAGCTGCTCGAGCGGCTCCCGTTTGCCACCGGCTACGGCGTCGACATCGGGCTACTGATCGACGCGTACTCGGAGGCAGGGCTCGAGGCGATCGCCCAGGTCGACCTCGACGTGCGCCAGAACGCCCATCAGCCCCTCCGCGACCTCGGCCCGATGGCCTACGCGGTGCTCCGCGCGGTGGCGGTCCGTCTTGAACGAGAGGGCAGGCTGCGGGGCCCTCTGCCGGCCACGTTCGCGTTTCCGGAGGCGGCGGCGCTTCCTGAACCCGTCGAACGGCCGCCGCACCGGAGTCTGCGCGCCGCCGCGTGACCCCTATCGGCTGAAGGCGGTGCGCGCCGCCCGCCCGCCGGTCGCGGACCGCTCCAGGTACCCATAGGTGCCGCTGTCGCGCAGCTCCGTGGCCGCCTCGTACAGCGCGCCGAGCGCCGCGAACGCGAAGGCGCCGCCAACCGACACGCGCGCTACCCCGAGGCCGGCGAGCTCGGCCGCGCTCGGGGCGCCCGGCACGGCCAGCACGCTTACCGGCCGGTCGAGGGATTCGACCACGTGCCGGATGTCTTGCGCGCGTTTGATGCCGGGCGCGAACAGGACGTCGGCTCCGGCCTCCTGAAAGGCCTGAAGACGGGCGATCGTGTCGGCCAGCTCGTCGCGTCCGCGGATGTGGTTCTCGGCCCGGGCGGTGAGCACAAGCCGGGCCGGTCCCGAATGGGCGACCTCGGCCGCGGCCACGACGCGCTCCCGCGCCAGCCCCACCTCGTAGATATGGCTGCCTGAATAGTCCTCGACCGAGCAGCCCGCCAATCCCGTCCGGCAAGCCCTCTCGATCGTCTCCGCCACGCCCTCGGGATCGTCGGCGAAGCCGTTCTCGAGGTCCGCCGACACCGGGAGATCTGTGGCCTGCGACAGCGCGGCGGCGTGCGCGAGTGCCTCTTCGCGCGTGACCGCGCCGTCCAGGCGCCCGAGTGTGGCCGCGTGACCGCTGCTCGTCGTGGCGAGCGCCTGAAAGCCGAGCGAGGCGAGGACGGCCGCCGAACCGAGATCCCACGCGTTCGGCATCAGCAGTGGATCGCCCCGGCGGTGGAGGGCCAGGAAGCGTTCGGCCTTCTCCTGCTGGGCGCTCATCGCCCCTCAGCCTACCGGGGCGACCCGGTGGGTAATCTCGTGTTCGTGAGCTCCTCGACCTTCTCCCTCGGCCGCGAAAGCGCCGACGACGGGTCTTTCCGCCGGCAGGAGAGCCAGTTCCGGCGGTGGGTGTCCGAGGCGCCAGGCGCCGAGTTTCCGCCCGCCGCCGAGCGTTACCACTTGTATGTGGCGCGGGCCTGCCCCTGGGCGCACCGGACGATCATCGCCCGGGGGCTGATGGGCCTCGAGGAGGCGATCGGGATCTCGTTCGTCGACCCCATCCGCGACGATCGCGGCTGGGCATTCACGGGCAGCGAGTACGTCGATTCGGTCAACGGGTTTGCATTTCTCAGCGAGGCCTATACCGCCAGCGACCAGCACTACGAGGCGCGGGTGACCGTCCCGGTGCTGTGGGACAAGCAATCGGGCGTGATCGTCAACAACGAGTCGGCCGACATCCTGCGCATGCTCGGCACGGCGTTCGCGCCCCTGGCCCGGCACCCGGTCGATCTCTACCCCTCGCCGCTCCGGGACGAGATCGACACGCTGAACGACCGGATCTACGACAGCATCAACAACGCGGTCTACAAGGCCGGGTTCTCGCGTAGCCAGGAGGTGTACGAGCGCGAGGTCTGCGGCCTGTTCGCGATGCTCGACGAGCTCGACGAGCGACTCGCCCGGCGGCGGTTCCTGTTCGGGAGCGAGCCCGTCGAGACCGACTGGCGCCTGTTCACCACGCTCGTGCGCTTCGATCCCGTCTACCAGATCCACTTCAAGTGCTCACTGCGCAAGCTGATCGAGTACGAGCACGTGTGGGCCTACACCCGCGACCTCTATCAATGGCCGGGCGTGGCCGAGACCGTCAGCTTCGACGAGATCCGCCGCCACTATTACCTGACGCACCCGATGATCAACCCGAGCGGGCTGGTCGCGGTGCTTCCCGCCGCGAGCTTCGACGAGCCACCCGGCCGCGAGTCGCTCGGTTAACCCGAGCTCGACCGGCAGGTGGCGCGCGCCGGACACGGAGCCTGGTCGAGAAACGCAAGCCCACCTTGCGTTTCTCGACCAGCCTTAGCGCCAGGCGTTGCGCCGGCGCCTGCGTCGCGCCAGCAGCAGCACCACCGCGACGCCGGCGGCGGCCGCCGGCGCCGGGTTGCGCTTGACTCGGCCCCACACGATGCCGCCCACGAGCGAGAGGCCCTGCATCGGCTCGCTCGGCTCGAGCGGATGTTGCAAACCGGGCTCGGGGGCCGGCGGTGGTGGGGGTGCCGGAGCGGGCGGCGTGACGACCGGCGGCGGACCCGGGCTCGGCGGCGGTGGCGGCGCCGGCTCGTCTCCCGGCGCGCCCGGCCCGGCGGCTGCCGGCGCGGGCTCCGCCACGGGAGTCGCGGGCTCCGCCACGGGAGTCGCGGGCTCGTCGGCGGCGGGAGCGGGTGGCGGTGAGGGCGGCGGAGCCGGCGCCTGCGAAACGATGGTGTCCGCCTCGCGGGTCGGCTCCGGCGGGTGCTCGGGCGGAGTCGGGGTCTCGGGCTGAGCCACCGCAGGCTCGACGGCCTCGGGCTGTACGGCCTCGGGCTGTACGGCCTCGGGCTGCACAACCTCGGGCTGCACAACCTCGGGTTGAGTCGCCAAGGACGTCTGGAGGCGCTTGGCGAACTCCCTGAGCAGGCGCTCGGAGATGTCCTCGATCATGCCGCCCCGTCCGAACCGGGCCAGCCGCCCGGTGATGTGGTAGTCGGTCACGACCTCCACCCGGGTGCCATTGCCGTCGGCCGGCGCGAGCCGCGACAGGATCGTCGCCTTGGCCCCACCCTGCCCGCGCTTGTCGGTGCCCTGCGCCTGCATCGTGGCGGTGTGCGAGGACTCGTCGACGTTCTCCATCTCGAGACGGCCGGTGTAAGACGCGGTGGTCGGGCCGATCTTCACGGTGAAGGTGCCGTTGTAGCTTCCGTCGTCGTTGCGGCCGGTCACGGCGGCGCCGGGCAGGCACGGAGCGACGTGCTCCACGTCGATCAGCGTCTGCCACACCCGATCGAGCGGGGCGTCTACTTCAAACGACTGCTCTAGTTTCATGGCGTATCGCCTCCAGGTCTTCCGCTGTGTCGACGTCGAGCGCCGCGGGCACGTCTCCGCATTCGATCGTCGGGCCGCCCTGCAGCACGTTGCGCGCGCCTTGATCGCCCCGCAGCGCCGCGATCGCCCGCATCTGCACGGGCCCGAGCACGACGGGGTGTCCCGGGCGGCCGCCATACACGGCGCGCGTCCCGGGGACCTCGCCCACGAATCGCCCGATCAGCTTGGGCGTCATCCGCGGCTGATCCCCCAACGTGACGATCACCTTGCGGACCTCCGGCCCATCCGTGAGGTATTCGATCCCGCGCCGCAGCGACAGCGCCTGGCCCTCGTGCCAGCGCTCGCAGACGACCGGCTCCGCCCGCATGAAATCGACCTGACCCAGGATCTCCTCGGCGGACGCGCCGAGCACCACGGCGATCCGCTCCAGCTCGCTGACCGCGCACTGTGCGGCCACCGCATGCGCCAGCAGGGGACGGCCGTCGAGTTCGGCCAGCAGCTTCGATCGATCGCCGAATCTCGTGCCGGCGCCGGCAGCCAGAATCAGGCCGCAGATCAAGCGGGCACCTCGTGGATACGGCCCTTGCTCTCCGCCAGCCTTCCGCCGTCGCGGCCGTGGCGGGCCGCGACGATCTCGGCAATGATCGACAGCGCCGTCTCGTCGCGGCTGATCCCACCGAGATCGAGCCCGACCGGCGCGGATATGCGCTCGATCTCCTCGTCGGTGACGCCCGCCGCCACGAGCCGCTCGCGGCGCTTGGCCTGGGCGCGGCGCGACCCCATCGCGCCGATGAAACGCGCCGGCGAACCGAGCGCGAGCAACAGCGCGGCGTCGTCGAGCTTGGGGTCGTGTGTGAGCACCACGATCGACGTCGCCGGATCGACACCGCCGAGCTGCGCGACCGCCTCCTCGGGCCAGGCGGCGATCACCTCCTCGGCATCGGGGAACCGGTCCGGAGTGGCGAACCGGGCGCGCGGGTCAATCACGTACGGCCTCCATCCAGCCGCACGCGCGAGCTTGCACAGCGAAGCGGCGATGTCGACCGCCCCGAACACGAGCAATCGCGGCGGCGGGCCGACCACGTCGACGAACAGCCCATCGCGCCGCTCTGACGTCTCGGCCCACAAGAGCTCGATGGCCACCCTCGCGGCCTCGTCGTCGAGCTCGGGCGACCCCAGCGAACCGGTCCGGGCCCCGTCTGCCAAAACGAGCAGCTTGGCCCCCGGCGAGGCTCCTTCCAGCATCGTCACCTCGGCCGCGCGCCCGCCGGTGCGGGCCACCTCCTCAAAGCGGGGTGGGTGGGGACCGGATTCATACGCCTCCACCCATACGTCGATCTCGCCGCCGCAGGGCAGCCCGACGTCCCACGCGTCGGAGTCGGCGATCCCGAAGTGCACCAGCTGCGGTGGATCTCCGCGCAGGATCCCGTCGGCGATCTCGGCCACTGCTCCCTCGACACAGCCGCCGGAGACCGAGCCGGCGATCTCGCCGCGCTCGTTGACGGCCATCTTCGCGCCGGGCGGTCGCGGCGCCGAACGCTGCACGTCGATCACGGTGGCGAGCGCGATCCGGTCGCCACGCTCCCGCCAAGCCGCAATCTCAGACAGAACCTCTTGCATCAGAACTCAAATCTCCTCAAGGATGAAAGCTAGCTGCTCGAGCGAGGCGAGCGAATTTCCGGCCAGCAGCTCGTCGGTGTGAGGAACCGCCGCTCGCATTCCGCGGGTCAGCGGCGCAAACTCGGGATGGGCCGCGAGCGGGTTCAGCCACACCAGTCGGTGGGAGCTTCGCCGCAGCCGCGCGATCTCGGCCTCCAACTGCGAGGGGTCGCCACGATCCCATCCGTCGGACAGGATCACAACCACGGCGCCTCGTCCGACCCGGCGGCCGTGGTCCCGGTTCAGCGCAGCCAGAGCCTCCCCGATCCGGGTGCCTCCGGAGAAATCGGTCACCGCCTCGGCGGCCCGCTCCAAGGCACGGTCGTGGTCGCGCCCACCGAGCTCGTGCGTGATGCGCGTGAGCCGGGTACCGAAGGCGAAGGCCTCGACCCGGCGGCGCGCCGCCACCGATGCGTGTAGGTACTGGAGCAGCATCCGGGCGTACGGGGTCATCGAGCCGGAGACGTCGAGCACGAGCACCATCGGCCGCGGCCGCTGCGAGGGCGCGCGCCAGACGCGGTCGACCGGCTCGCCCGCGGTGCGCAGCGAACCGCGCACCATCCGCCGCAGATCCGGCGTGTGCCCGCGACGCCGCGAGGGGCGCGTCCGGCGCGAGAGGCGCGTGGGCCCGCGCCGGGCCAGCCGTGCGATCAGCTCCCGAGCGACCGCCATCTCCAAATCGGTGTAGCTCGCGAAGTCCTTGTGGCGCAACAGCTCGACGTCGCTCCATGCGGCGGGCACCGCGGTTGGATCCGATTCGGCGTCGGCCGGCGGAGGTGCCGTCGCGGGAATCCCCGCGTGGGGCAGCGCCTCTCGCGGGATCCCCTCGAGCTCATCGAACGGCGTCGCGCCCAAGGGAACGTGCCCCTCGCCGAACACCGAACGAAAGGCCCGGTCGAACTTGACCAAATCGCCGCGCTCCGAGCACAGCACCGCCCGCAACGCCGATCGCGCATCCTCGCGTGAGGTGCAGTCGACCGCCTCGAGCGCCCGATGCGCGTTCAGCAGCTCCCCGATTCCGACCCGCGCGCCCTGCGCTCTCAAGCCGGCGGCGAGCGCGGACAGCTGACCGCTCACGGCGCCCGCCAGCTCGGGGGCTTCAGACGCCATCGAGCACCCCGCGCTGGCGCACTCGCTCCACGTCCTCGTGCACCTTCAACGCCACCCCGAGCGTCTCGTCGAGGTCGGCGTCCTCGCCGAGCGCGAGCAGCGCTCGCGCCCACACGAGGGTCTCCCCGACCCCGGGCAGCTTGTACAGATCCCCGTGCTCGCGCAGCCGTTCCACCGCCGTCACGACGCGGCTGGCGATCGTCTCGGATACGCCCGGGACGCGGGCGTGCACGATCGCCCGCTCGAGCTCGGCACTCGGATAGTCGATCCAGTGGTAGAGGCAGCGGCGCTTCAGCGCGTCGTGCAGCTCCCGGGTCCGGTTCGAGGTGAGGATCACGTAGGGGCGCTGGCGGGCGACGATCGTGCCCAGCTCGGGGATCGTCGCCTGGAAGTCGGAGAGCAGCTCCAGCAGGAAGGCCTCGAACTCGTCGTCGGCGCGGTCGATCTCGTCGATCAGCAGGACCGGCGGCACCGGGTCGTCGGCCTCGATCGCCTCCAGCAGCGGCCGCCGGATCAGGAACTCGGGGCCGAACAGCTCCTGCACCCCGTGCTCGGCGGCGGCGCCGGAGGCCTCGAGCGAGCGGATGTGGAGCAGCTGGCGGGTGTAGTCCCAGTCGTAGAGCGCGTGGGCGACATCGATTCCCTCGTAGCACTGCAGCCGGATCAGGCGGGCGCCGAGCAGCTCGGCCAGCGTCTTCGCCGCCTGCGTCTTGCCGACCCCGGCCTCGCCCTCGAGCAGCAGCGGCTTGCCGATCGCCAGCGAGACCGAGAGCACGGTCGCCAGCCCGCGGTCGGCGAGGTAGTTGCGCGCGGCCAGCTGATCGGCCAGCCACTCGACGTCGCGCAGGCCCTCGCGCCCGATCGGATTGCGAACCGCGCTCCCGCCCTCGGGCGCCGCCGGGGCGCTCACTGCGGCGCCGGCTCCTGCTCGCCGCCGGCACGGCCGCGGATGCTGCCGCTGCCGGCCTCCAGCCGGCCGCCTTCGCGGCCGGCGCGCAGGGCGACGATCTCGGCCAGGATCGAGAGCGCGGTCTCGCTCGGAGTGCGGGCCCCGAGGTCGAGCCCGCAGGGAGCAGCGAGCCGCGCCAGCTGCTCCTCCGGGACCCCGGCCTCGCGCAGGCGCTCGGCCCGGTCAGCCTGGGTGCGGCGGCTGCCGAGCGCGCCGACGTATCCGGCCGGTCCGGCCAGCGCCGCCTTCAGCGCCGGCTCGTCGAACTTGCGGTCGTGGGTGAAGACGA
>DATJUA010000144.1:0-21118 GCA_035502815.1 Solirubrobacteraceae bacterium | reverse complement strand
TCCAGGGTCCCGCAAGAACTTTCAGACAGTCGGACCACCTCCTTTCTCTGGTGATGATCAGATTAGCGAATGGCGCGGGCGTGATTCCAGCCGCGCGGCCGTTTAAGCGACCGCCGGACGATCGCGAGACACGTGCACCGTGTCGCGGCCCGCGCCCTTGCCGAGATAGAGCGCGGAGTCGGCCCGGCTGATCAGCTCGCCGATCGACTCATTGCCCCACTCGGCGAGGCCGATCGTGATCGTCACGGGCAGCTGGTGCGCCCGCGCGGACTCGGGCTGATCGTCGGCCAGCGCGGCCCTCAAACGTTCGGTCAGATGCAGGGCGCCCTCTTCGTCGGTGCCGGGCAGCACCACGAGGAACTCCTCGCCGCCCCAGCGGCCGATCGCGTCCTCGGCCCGCAGCGCAGCGTCGAGCACGCGGGCGGCGTGGGCCAGGATGGCATCGCCCTGCTGGTGGCCGAGGGTGTCGTTGAAGGTCTTGAAGCGATCGACGTCGATGATGAGCAGCGAGAGATCCAGGCCGTGTCGGCGCGCAGCGCTCAGCGAGTCGGACAGGTGTTGCTCGATTGCGCGGCGGTTGCGCAGGCCGGTCAGCGGGTCGACCGCGGCGAGCCGGGCCAGCTCGTCGTTGAGCCCGCTGAGCTGCGCGCGGTGTCGCTGCAGCCGGGCGAACAGGAAGATCACCGCGAGGCCCGCCACCGCCAGCCCGGCGAGCGCCAGCCAGGGGATCCAGCGCCCGGTGCCGTCGAGGAAGCCGTACAGATCACCCGCGGGGTCGGTCACGACGATCCGCCAGTCTGTCCCGGCAACGGCCGCGCTGAAGCGAACCGGGTGCCCTTGCCGGCTGCCCGGTCCGGCCGTCAGGCGGCCTCCCTTGAAGTCGATCAGGTAGGAGCGCCACCCCGGCATGGCGAAGATGTGCCCGAGGACGGTCGGCAGCACGGTGCTGCGCACCGGGTACTCGCCGGTGAACACGCGCTCGCCCGTCGGCGTGCGGTAGCCGACCGTGAACTCGATCACTGGCACCCCGCCGGCCTCGGTCAGCCGGATGCTCGAGGGCGCGGCTTCGCTATGCCGAGCCGCGTTGGACACCGCCGCGGTTCGCAGCCCGAGCGCAGCTGAGGTCTTCTCAAGCGCGGCGGGGCCGACCTTGGGGCTCGAAAGCCAGGCCTGGGCCGCGGCCCGGTCGCGGGCCAGCAGATCCCGGGCGTAGATCGAGATGAACGACGCCGAGTACTCGGTCCGGCTCTGAACCCGCGCCGCCACGGCGTGCCGGCTGCTGCTCTGGGATGTCGCGAGCGCCCAACCGCCAGCCGCGATGATTAGCAGCCACGCGACCGCCAGCGCCATCGCCGCACGCCGCGATCGGTGTCCCTGCTGTGGCCGCCCGCGTCCCATTTAGCTGCCTATCGGGCATTCCGAGGGCAGCCTTTAGGGACTCGGGGGAACCTCTTATGTTGCTTCGTCGTCTTCGGCGACGGCGGCCGCGGTCTGCGCGTCGGACTCGACCACCAGAGCCACCGCGCTGACCTGATCGTCGTCGCGGATGTTCATCACCTTCACGCCCTGGGAGGCGCGGCCGTAGCGGTTGATCCCGCGCACCGAGGTGCGCTGGACCATGCCGTTCTGGGAGATGAACACGAGCTCCTGGTGCTCGCGCACGACCAGGGCACCGGCCAGCGCGCCCTTGTTCTCGGTCAGGGTGATCGTCTTGACGCCCATCGTGCCGCGGCCCTTGACCGGATAGTCGGGGATTGGGGTGCGCTTGCCGTAGCCGTTTTCAGTCACCACCAACAGCTCCTGGTCATCCCGCGCCACGTCCATCGCCAGCACCGCGTTGTCCTTTTGCGAGACGTTCATGCCGCGCACACCGCTCGTGTCGCGCCCCATCGGGCGGACCTGGGTCTCGTTGAACCGGGCCGCCTGCCCCGAGCGCGAGACCATGATGATGTCGTCGTGGCCGCTGGTGCGGCGCACCGCCACCAGCTCGTCGTCGTCGCGGATATTGATCGCGATGATCCCGTCGGCCTTGATCGGAGTGTTGTAGGCGCCGAACTCGGTCTTCTTGACCATCCCGTTGCGGGTCGCGAATACCAGGTACTTGCCCTCGCTGAAGTCGCGCGTGGAGAGCACTGACTGGACGCGCTCGCCCTCGCGCAGCGGTAGAAGGTTGACCAGCGCCCGGCCGCGCGAGGTGCGCGAGGCCTCAGGCAGCTCGTACACCTTGAGCCGGTACACCTTCCCGCGGTTGGTGAAGAACAGCAGGTAGTCGTGCGTGGAGGAGACGAAGAGGTGCTCGATGTAGTCGTCCTCCTTCATCTCCATCCCGGTCACGCCGACGCCGCCTCGCCGCTGCTGGCGGTAGGTCGAGAGCGGGAGCGATTTGATGTATCCCGAGTGGGTGATCGAGATAACCATCTGCTGATCGGCGATCAGGTCCTCGATGTCGATCTCGCCCTCGGCGTGGACGATCTCGGTGCGTCGCTCATCGCCGTAGGTCTCGGCGATCTCCGACAGCTCCTCCTTGATCAGGGCCATGACCTTGCCCTCGTCGCCGAGGATCTCGCGCAGTTCCTTGATCCGCTCGATCAGGTCTTTGTGCTCCTGCTTGATCTTGTCGGCCTCGAGCGCGGTCAGCCGGCTCAGGGTCAGCTGCAGGATGGCCTGGGCTTGCACAATGGTCAGCTCGAAGCGCTCGACCAGGCCGTTGCGTGCGACCTCGGGAGTCTGCGACCCCCGGATCAGCGCGATCACCTCGTCGAGGTTGGCGAGCGCGATCAGCAGGCCCTCGAGGACGTGCGCGCGCTCCTCGGCGCGCCGCAGCTCGTACTTGGTGCGGCGGACTATGACCTCGCGCTGGTGGTCGACGTAGTGGCCGATCACCTCGCGCAGCGACAGCGTGCGCGGAACGTTGTCGACCAGCGCGACCATGTTCACGCCAAAGGTCTGCTGCATCGGCGTGTGCTTGAACAGCTTGTTGAGCACGACCTTGGGGATCGCGTCGCGCTTGAGCTCGATCACGATCCGCATGCCGTTGCGGTCGGACTCGTCGCGGATGTCTGAGATCTCGGAGAGCTTCTTGTCGTGGACGAGCGTGGCGATCTTCTCGATGACCCCGCCATCGCCGCCCCGGCGCACCAGGAACGGCAGCTCGGTAACGATGATCGCCTCCTTGCCCTGGCCAATCGGCTCGATGTGCGCCTTGGCCTGCACCCGGATGCGCCCGCGGCCGGTGGCGTAAGCGTCACGGATCCCCTCGCGGCCGAGGATCGTGCCCGAGGTCGGGAAGTCCGGCCCCTTGACGTACTTCATCAGTCCCTCGACGTCGATCCCGGGGTCATCGATGTAGGCGATCGTCGCCGCGACGACCTCGCGCAGGTTGTGGGGCGGGATATTCGTGGCCATGCCGACCGCGATCCCCGAGCCGCCGTTGACGAGCAGGTTCGGGAAGCGCGCGGGCAGGACGAGCGGCTCCTGCTTCCCGCCGTCGAAGTTCGGACCGAAATCGACCGTGTCCTGGTCGATGTCGCGCAGCATTTCCGTGGCCAGCGGGTCGAGCCGCGCCTCGGTGTAGCGCATGGCTGCCGCGCCCCAGCCGTCGATGTTGCCGAAGTTCCCGTGCCCGTCGATGAGCGGGTAGCGCATCGAGAAGTCCTGCGCCATCCGGGCGAGCGTGTCGTAGATCGCGGAGTCGCCGTGAGGGTGGTACTTGCCCATCACCTCGCCGACGATCGTCGCGCACTTGACGTGCTTGCGCGGCGGCCGCAGGCCGAGCTCGTTCATCGCGTAGAGGATCCGGCGGTGCACGGGCTTGAGCCCATCGCGGACGTCCGGCAGAGCGCGCCCGACGATCACCGACATGGCGTAGTCGAGATACGCCGAGCGCATCTCCTCCTCGAGCCCGCGAGGCTCGATGTTGCCGCCGCCGATTGTGTCGATCGATGCCATCCGTTCCGTCCCTAGATGTCGAGGTTGGCGGCCAGGGCGTTGTCCTCGATGAAGGCACGCCGGGGCTCGACTTGGTCACCCATCAGCATCGAGAAGACCAGGTCGGCCGACGCGGCGTCTTCCATCGTCACCTGGACGAGCGTCCGCGAGGCAGGGTCCATGGTCGTCTCGCGCAACTCGTGCGCGTCCATCTCGCCGAGGCCCTTGAAGCGGTAGTACTCGATCCCACGTTGCGCGATCGAGAGCACGCCTTCGCGCAGCTCATCGAAGGTGGGCGCATCGCCCGAGGTCTCTCCCAGCCGGACATGGAACGGCGGGGTGCCCACGAGCTCGACCAATTCGCGGTGGACCTCGGCCAGCTTGTGGTACTCCTCGGCGTCGAGCGTGGCGCGCGGAACCGCGTGCGTGGAGGCAAGGCCGGTCTTGGCCTCGACCGTGCGGATCACCACCTCGTGCTCGTTCTCCGAGAGCAGCTCGATCCGATATGCGCCACCGTTCTGGCCGTCATTGGCGACGTGGCGCAGAAGCGCGTCGACGTCGATGATCTGCTCCTCGAGCAACCTCGCCTGCTGCAGGAACGCGATCACTCCCTGACCGTGGGCGGCCCGCAGCGCCGAGGCCCAGCCGTCGTATTGCTTGAGCAGCCGGTTGAAGCGCTTCCAGCGGGTGTCGGTCAGCTTCAACTGCTTGTTGTGACGGTCGAAGATCTCGAGCTTCTCGAACTTGTCGCCGAGCAGGATGTCCTCGAGCTCTGACTCGCGCTCGATATATCGGTGCTTCTGGCCTCGCGTCAGTCGGTATAGCGGCGGCTTGGCGATGTACACGTAGCCGGCCTTGATCAGCGGCTCCATCTCACGGAACAGCAGCGTCAGCGCGAGCGTGCGGATGTGCGCGCCGTCGACGTCGGCGTCGGTCAGCAGGATGATCTTGTGATAGCGCGCCTTGGCGATGTCGAACTCGTCGCGGACGCCGGTGCCGATCGCGGTGATCAGCGCCTGGATCTCCTGGTTCTGGAGGACCTTGTCGATCCGGCTCTTCTCGACGTTCAGGATCTTTCCCCGCAGCGGCAGGATCGCCTGCGTATTGCGGTCGCGGGCGCTGACGGCGGAGCCGCCGGCCGAGTCACCCTCGACGATGAACAGCTCGGCCAGCGCCGGATCCTTGACCGAGCAGTCGGCGAGCTTGCCGGGCAGCGCTGAGTTCTCCAGCGCCGACTTGCGCCGCGTCAGGTCGCGCGCCTTGCGGGCGGCCGCGCGGGCCCGCGCGGCGTCGACACTCTTGCGGATCACCCGGCGGGCGTCCTGCGGGTTCTCCTCGAGGAACTCCGAAAGTCGCGCGTACACCACCGAGCGCACGAAGCCGTCCATCCCGGGGTTACCGAGCTTGGTCTTCGTCTGGCCCTCGAACTGCGGATCGGTCAGCTTGGCCGAGATCACAGCGGTCAGGCCCTCGCGCACGTCCTCGCCGGTGAGGGCGTCGTCCTTCTCCTTCAGCTCGCCCTTGTCCCGCGCATACTTGTTGAGCGCGCTGGTCAGCGCTGAGCGAAAGCCACTCAGGTGCGATCCGCCCTCGATCGTGTTGATGTTGTTGGCGAACGAGAAGACCGACTCCTGGTAGGACGAGTTCCACTGCATGGCGACCTCGACCTGACCTTCGTCGCTTTCGCCCTCGAAGGAGATGACCTTGTTGGTGATCGGCTCCTTGTTGCGGTTGAGGTACTTGACGAAGTCGACGATCCCGCCCTCGTAGTGAAACTCGGCGCGGTGGCCCTCCCCGCGCTTATCGATGAGCGTGATACGGAGGCCGCGCGTCAGGAACGCGGTGTCGCGCATCCGCTCCTCGAGCGTGTTGAAGTTGAAGTCGAGTGTCTCGAAGACGTCGGCGTCCGGCAAAAAGGTGATCGTCGTCCCGGTCTCCCGGGTCGGCTCGCCCTTCTTGAGGTCGCCGAGTGGCGTGCCCCGCTCAAACGACTGGGTCCATAGGAAGCCGTCGCGGCGCACCTCGACATCGAGGCGCTCGGACAGCGCGTTCACCACCGATACACCGACGCCGTGCAATCCGCCCGAGACTTTGTAGCCGCCGCCCTCGCCGAACTTGCCGCCGGCGTGCAGGACGGTGAGCACGACCTCGACCGCGGGTCGCTGCTCCTTTTCCATCGTCGCGACCGGGATCCCGCGCCCGTTGTCGCGGACCGTCACCGAGTTGTCGGGGTGGACCGTGATCTTGACGTCATCGCAGTATCCGGCCAGCGCCTCGTCGACCGAGTTGTCGACGACCTCATAGACGAGGTGATGCAGGCCTCGCTCGCCGGTAGAGCCGATGTACATGCCCGGACGCCGCCGGACCGCCTCGAGCCCCTCCAGGACAGTGATGTCCTGGGCGTCATAACTACCTTGATTGTTAGGGCGCGCGGTGGCGCCATCGTCTGTTGCCACGATCCTCCGATGACATCGAGACGCCCCGGTTCCACGCAACCTGGCGCACGCTACGGGGCGTCGAAGATTGTGTACTTAGGATAGCACAAGAGGGGGTCGAAACCGCCGTAGGGCGCCAGTCGTTTTGCCTGCAAAACGAGAAAATCGGCAAGGATTTGCAGAGGCGTTGCAGGCCGGTCGGGGGCGGCTCAGGGCGGGTCGCTAGCCGTCTCACCAAAGGCCGCCGGCAGGGTGACCGAATAGCCGCCGCGACTCCGACGCTCAACTTTTCGGCGTCGAAGCCGATGCTTGTGCGAAGGGCTGCCGGCGAGATGACGTCGGCGCTTTGAGGATGACCACCCAGACCGCCAACGAATCCCAGCCCAAGGTTCCGGCTCGCCTCGCGCGAGCGCTTCGGCCTGCCCGCGGACTCCAGCCAGTCTGGGCCCTCAACATCCTCGTGCTCGCCGCCGCGGTCGCGCTCTACGCCGGCCCCGTCCACGGGCTGCCGCCGCTGGCCCACCCGCACCTGCCCTGGTGGGCAATCGCGATTGCCTTCGCGATCGCCGAGCGGTGCGTCGTGCACCTGCACTTCCGCCGCGGGGCCCACTCCTTCTCGCTGGGGGACATCCCGCTCGTGTTCGGGTTGATCTTCTGCAGCGCCGAGTCGTTCGGGATCGGATGCCTGCTCGGTTGTGGCCTGGTGCTGCTGTTCGATCGCCGGCTGCCTCCGGTCAAGCTCGTCTTCAACCTGGGCCAGCTCGCATTGCACGCGTGCATCGCGCTGCTCGTTGTCCACGCCCTCGCGCCGGTCAGCGGCACCGTCGACACGCGGACGTGGATATCGGCGCTGATCGCCACCCAGGCCTCCTCGATCGTCGCCACGTCCCTGATCGCCGCCGCCATCTCCCTCTCGGAGGGGCTGGTGAAGCCGCACACGTGGATCCAGATGCTCGGGATGGACCTGGTCGTGACCACGAGCAACGCCAGCCTCGCCCTGTGCGGCGCCGTCATCACCGCGCTCGACGCGCGCGCGCTGCCGCTGCTGCTCGTGCCCTCGGTGACGCTGTTCGCGGCGTACCGCGCGTACCTGTCCGAGCGCGAGCGCCACAAGCGCCTCGAGTTTCTCTACGAGGCCAACCGCACGCTGGCCCGCTCGCGCGAGATCGCGCACGCCCTCGAGGGCCTGCTGGTCCGCTCACTCGAGGCGTTCCGGGCCGAGCTCGCCGAAATCATCCTGTTCGGCTCCGAGGAGAACCCATCGCTGCGCACGATGCTCGGACCGGGCAACTACCGCGAGCTGATGGAGCCCGTCGACGCCGACGTCGCCGACGAGATGCGTCACCTGCTCGAGCGCGGCGCTGGCGCGATCACACTTGACCGGCCGTTCGGCGGGGGGCGCCTGCAACGCTACCTCGAAGCGCGCGGCGTGACGCACGCGATGGTCGCTCCGCTGCCCGGCGAGGAGCGCGTGATCGGCGCGATCATGCTGGCCAACCGGTTCGGCGTGGTGCGCTCTTTCGATTACGAGGACCTGCGGCTGCTCGACACGCTCGCCGGCAACGCGAGCGTCGCGCTCCAGTACGACCGCCTCGAGCAGGCCGTCCTTCAGCTCAGCGTGCTCCAGGAGCAGCTCCATCACCAGGCCTACCACGACCCGCTCACCAATCTGGCCAACCGCGCGCTGTTCACCGACAAGGTCAAGGAGACGATCGCGCAGCGGCGCGGCGAGCTCGCCGTCCTGTTCATCGACCTCGACGACTTCAAGACGGTCAACGACAGCCTCGGTCACGCCGCCGGCGATGAGCTGCTCGTGTCGGTGGCTTCGCGCCTGCGCGGGTGCCTGCGACCGGAAGACCTGGTGGCGCGACTGGGCGGCGACGAGTTCGCGGTCATGGTCGAGGACGCCCACGACGCCGAGGCCGCCGCGGTCAAGGTCGTGCGGCGGATCATGGAGGCATTTGTCCTGCCCGTCGGTGTCGGCTCCGAGAGCGTCGCCGTGTACGCCAGCGTGGGGATCGCCGTGAGCCACGGGGGAGACTTCTCGGCCGAGGAGCTGATCCGCGACGCCGACGTCGCGATGTACAAGGCCAAGACGACGGGCAAGGGACATTTCCAGGTCTTCCATCCCAGCATGGGCGCGGCGGTGCTTGAACGCCACGGGTTGAAGGAGGAGCTGCGCCTGGCCATCGAGCGCCAGGAGCTGACCCTGTATTTCCAGCCGATCGTCGACATCGACACGGGCGAGCTCGTGGCCGAGGAGGCGCTGGTCCGCTGGGAGCATCCCCGCCGTGGCCTGGTCGGCCCCTCTGAGTTCGTCCCGCTGGCCGAAGAGACCGGCCTGATCCTGTCGCTCGGTCAGTACGTGCTCGAGGAGGCCTGTCAGCACGCGCGCCGTTGGCAGGCACGCGGCCACACCGCACCCGACGTCGCCGTCCACGTGAACCTCTCGGCCGTCGAGCTCCGGGACCCGGAGCTGATCGGGCGCGTCCGGGCCACCCTGGAGAACGCGCGCGTGGACCCCCGGAGCATCGTGTTCGAGATCACCGAGACCGTGCTGCTCGAGGACTCAGAGCGCGTGTCGGCGACGATCGCGGCACTGCGTTCGCTCGGCGCCCGCTTCGCACTCGACGACTTCGGCACCGGCTACTCGTCGCTGAGTTACCTGCACACGTTGCCGTTCGACATGCTGAAGATCGCCAAGTCGTTCGTCGACGGGCTGGCTCGCGGTGGGCGGGAGGCCTCATTCGTCCGCATGATCATCGAGCTGGCCCGCACGCTAGGGGTCACGGTGATCGCCGAGGGGATCGAGACTCGCGAGCAGGTCACCGCACTGGTAGCGCTCGAATGCGACCTCGGGCAGGGCTTCTACCTGGGCCGCCCCGAGCCCGTGCCGCAGGAGCTCGGGCTCCGCTCCGTCGCGTAGCTCCCAACCGCGCCTACGGGAACCGATCGCGTTATACCTCTGCATCCGTTCTCATACATCTGTCCAGCGTCTCTCATGTTGCACTGATTCTTGGCCGATGAACGCCGCAACAAGGACTGCACAGAGGCAAACCCGCCGCGAGGCGGGGACGCAAAGCCAGGGGTCTCGCACGGACGCGAGACGGCCCAGCCGCCAGTTCAAATAGTCACTGGTAAGCGGATTTTGCGACACGGAGGTTGCCCTGAGATGACACGTTCTGTCCAAATCGTCGAGCGGATGCGGTGGATGTCCGCCCTCGCCGGCGCGGCCGTGCTGGCGCTCCTCGTGAGCCTCGCGCTCGGTGCCTCGAGCGTTCAGCTGCGCGCCCCGGTGGCAAGCGGCTCGACCGCCGCCGCCGGATCTTCGGCTCCACTCGACCCGCGCATCGCGACGCTCGCCCAACGCCATCCCGGCGAGACGCTTCAGGCGATCGTCCAGTTCAACGCGCCTGTCTCACAGACCAGGGCGCACGCCGACGCCGCCCGGGTCCACGGCCGCGTGATCGGCAACCTGCCGATCATCCACGGGCTCGCCCTCGAGCTGACCGCCGCGCAGGCTCGGTCACTCGCGGGTAACCCGGACGTGCACGCCGTGTCTCTCAACACGACCGTGGCGACCCAGAGCCTGCCCGCCGGCTTTCACATTCCGATGATGCCGGGCAGCCAGGGTGTCTCGAGCGCCAGTCTCCAGACGACTTATGACGAGACGCTCGGAGTAACTCCGCTGTGGAAGTTTGGCGTCACCGGCACCGGCGTCGGGGTCGCCGTGATCGACACCGGCGTCGACGGCTCGCTGCCCGATTTCGCCGGCACTGACGGTCACTCCCGCGTGATCGTGAGCGCGGTGGACAACCAGAATGCGACTACCGCCACCGACGGCTACGGCCACGGCACCGACGTCGCCGGAATCATCGCCGGGAACGGTGACAATCGCCCCGCGTCCGACCCGCTGCACGGGCAGTACATCGGCGTCGCGCCGAACGCCAACCTGATCTCGCTCAAGGTGTCCGACGAGAGCGGTAACGCCACCGTGCTCGACGTCATCTACGCGCTTCAGTTCGCCGTCGACCACCAGGCGCAGTACAACATCCGCGTCGTCAACCTGTCACTGGACTCGGCTACGCCGCAGTCCTACAAGACCGATCCGCTGGACGCCGCTGTCGAGGCCGCCTGGATGCACGGCATCGTCGTCGTGGTCGCGGCCGGCAACCGGGGCAACACGCCCGGGGCCGTCAACTACTCGCCGGCCAACGATCCGTATGTGATCACCGTGGGCGGCGTGGACGAGAATGGCAGTGACAACCCGACCGGTGACACCATCGCTTCATGGTCGAGCCAGGGCACGACGCAGGACGGCTTCCAGAAGCCGGACGTGTACGCGCCGGGCGCCCACATCGTCTCCGTGCTCGCACCGGGCAGTGTGTTCGCGAACAGTAACTGCGGCTGCCTGGTCGGCGACGGCCAGTACATCCAGACGAGCGGGACCTCGATGGCCGCGCCTGCCATCTCCGGACTCGTCGCCGACCTGCTTCAGATCCACCCCCGGTGGACGCCTGACCAGGTCAAGGGTGTCCTGACCAGCCCGGCGGTGAGCGAGAACGCGTCCTTCCAGGAGCCCAACGCGGTCAAGGCGGCGCTCGACTGGAACCCGCCAGTGGCCGACCAGAACCTCACGCCGAGCAACCTGCTTCAGGGGGGAGCGGGCAATGTCAACCCGCAGCTCGCGACCTGGAGCCTTGCCACCTGGAGCCGCGCCACTGGCCTGTTGCGCGCCGGTTACACGGACAAGAGCTACGACTGCACTACCTGCTCGGCACCGACCGGCGGCAGTGTCAACTCGAGCCTGGCCACGTGGAATCTGGCCACGTGGAACACGGTGTCGATGGGCTGACCCAGGAGCCCAGGGGCGGCACGTTGGGCGCAGGACATTGGGCCAGGGAAGGCCCGACAAGCCCCTTGGTGGGGGCCGATGAAGGGGGCTAATAGGAGCCGGTGGCGACAGGGAAGCTCGCCGCCGGCTCCGCTTGTTCCCTCACGGCTGCGCCGGCAGCGCCACGCACCGCAGGCGCGACACCTGTCCTGCCCGCAGCCGTGCGTTCAGCCGCTCCATGATCACGGGAGCCATCAGGTCGAGCTCCTGGGCCCACACCGACGCGGAGCACGAGACTGTCACCACGCCCCCGCGCTCGCGCGTGGGCTGGGCTTCGATTGCGATGGTTGCGCCGACCGCCTCGCGCCACTCCTGCTGGACCTCGGCGAGCAGGGTGCCAGGCGCGAGCTCGCCGCGAAGATGACCGAGCGCCACGCCAGCTCGGCGCGGGCTGCGCCGGTATGCGGTCACTCGCCGACTCCCACCAACAACCGTCCGCCGGACACGGCCAGGCGCGCGACGTCCGCATCCTCGCCCCCCGGCACGTGGTCCAGATCGGTGGCCGTGATCACCGACTGCCCGGGGCTCGACCGGAGCAGCTCGACGAGCGCGGTACGCCGGTCGCGGTCGAGCTCGCTCATCACGTCGTCGAGAAGCATCACCGGGGGAGACGGGCGGTGCGCGGTGATCACCTCACGTTCGGCCAGGAGCAATCCGAGTAGGGCAAGTCGCTGCTGGCCCTGTGAGCCGTACGCGCGCAGGTCGTGCCCGTCGTGCTTGGCCACCAGGTCGTCGCGATGCGGTCCGTGTCCGGTGAACCCACGCTCCAGATCCATCTCCAGCCGCTCGGCCAGCTCATGGGCCAGCTCGTCCGGATCGGCCGCGCTCGAACGCGGGCGGTAGGACACCGAAGGATCGCCCTCGAGGCCCAAGGCGCCGGCCATCCGGGCGAACGGGTCGGCGATCATGTCCAGCGCGCAGGCGCGGTCGGCCATCAGCGCAATCCCGTGCCGGGCCAGCTGCCCATCCCAACTCGTGAGCGAGGCGCGCGAGCCCCGCCCGGACCGGATCCGGGCGAGCAAGGCGTTTCGCTGGGCCAGAGCCTGTCCGTAGAGCCGGCGCGTCGAGGACCGAGACGGCCACAGCGCCGCCACGAACTGATCGAGGTGAGCGCGGCGCAAAGCCGGCGCACCCTTGATCAACTCGAGCCGATCGGGCAGAAACACGCTGACCAGTGGACGGGTGCCGACGTCAAGCAGTCGCTCGACCGCCGCCCCATCCACTCGCATCACCTTGGGCTCGCCGGGCGAGAAGCCGACGGTGAGTTCGTGCAGCCCGTCCTCGGCTTGACCGCTGAGCACCGTACGGGCTGTGCCGGCGCCGAACCTGACCACTTCGCGCTCATTGTTCGTGCGGCACGAGCGCCCGGTGCAGGCGAAGTAGAGACCTTCGAGCAGGTTCGTCTTGCCGGCGCCATTCGGACCTGTGACGACCGTCAGTCCCTCGCCGAGCTCGACGTGGGCGTCCTGATAGCAGCGGAAGTCGCGCAGGCTCAGGGCGTGTACTTGCACGAACGATGGCGGGGACTCGGTGGGTGGGTGATCAAGCCACGCCCCTTACACGTTCAGCCTGATCGGCATGATCAGGTAGCGGAAGCGGCTCTCGTCGCCGGACTCGATCAGCCCGGGCCGCAGCGGGCTGATCAGCTTGAGGATGACGTCGCCCTCCTCGATCGCCTCGAGGCCGGCGCGCAGAAACTCGGGGTTGAAGCCGATCTCGAGCGCCTCCCCCTGGAAGGAAACGGGCAGTGACTCAAGCGCCTCACCGATGTCCGGGGTCTGGGCCGAGATGGTCAGTTCGCCGGGTTGGAACGAGAGCCGCAGCGGCGCGTTCTTCTGCGCGAGCAAGCTGATTCGCCGCACTACCTCGGTCAGCTCAGCGCCGGCCAGACGCAGCTCGTGCTCGAAGGTCTCGGGCAGAAGCTGGCGATAGTTCGGAAACTGCCCGTCGATCAGCCGCGACGACAGGACCACGCCGTCCAGTTCGAACAGGATCTGGTTCTGGCGCACGCTGACGCGGAGATGCCCCTCCTCGACGTGGGCCGCCACCCGCGCGAGCTCCTGAAGCGCTCGCGCCGGCACGTTGACCTCGAAGCCCGACGGTAGCGCCGCCTCGAGTGCCGTCTCCTTCACGCTCAGGCGATATGAGTCGGTCGCCACCATCCGGAGCTCGCGGTCGGAGGCGGAGACGAGGATTCCCGTCAAGACGGGGCGCGTCTCGTCCCGCGAGGCGGAACTCGCCACCTTAAGCGCGGTCGAGACGAATGCCTCGACCGGCAGCGTCACGGCGGAGTCGGCTTCGGGCTCGGGGAAGGGCGGAAAGTCCTCGGCCCTGAGGGTTCTGATGTGGAAGGTCGCATTGCCCGATACGAGCTCGACGTCCTGCTCGGCGGGCCGCAGCTCAAGAGACGCCTGGGGTGAAGGGAGCAGGCGTACGACGTCGAGCAGGAGCCGAGCAGGGAGGACCACCACGCCCTCCCGGGTGACCTCGGCGTCCACGGGAACTCGTAGCCCGACGTCCATGTCGGTCGCCTGGAGCTCACAGCCGCTTGACGACGCCACGACTTGAACTCCCGAGAGCGCCTGAATGGCGCTGCGTGTCGAAGCGACGCGGCTCACGGTCTGGAGTTGCCGAAGCAGAGCGTCGCGCTCCAAGGAGATCTTCACGATGAATACCTCAAGAGATGTGTAGAAGTCATAGGGGGTTCAAGGGTGTTGAAAACGGGCCAATCGGCCGCACCGAGCGGGAAAGATGTCGTATGAGAGGAACAGGCAAGTCTGTCAGCGAGGTCGGTCGGCAACGTTGCGGGTCAGCGACGCGGTGAGTTCGGCGAGCTCATCAACAGCCTGTTGATCGTTGCCGACACGCTCGTCAACTCGCTTGCAGGCGTGCAGGACCGTGGCGTGATTGCGCCCTCCGAAGGCATCGCCGATCTGGTGTAGCGAAGCGTCGGTGAGATCGCGGGCCAGGTGGATGGCGAGCTGGCGCGGCCAGCTCACCCGCGCCGCGCGCGTAGAGGAGATAAGCTCGGCGATCGTCAGCCCGTAGCGGTCGGCCACGACTCGCTGGATGTGCTGAAGCGACGGACTGGCCGTTCGGTCGTGACGGGGGTGGATCTCGTCGAGGACCGCCTGGACGAGCTTGGCGTCGATCGGCAGCTGCGTCAGGGAGTGGTAGGCGACGATTCTGATCAGTGCGCCCTCGAGCGTGCGAACGTTGTCGGTTATCCGCTCGGCGATCAACTCGAGGATCGCGCCGTCGGCGATCAAGATGTGGTCGAGGGCGGCGCGCTTACGCAGGATCGCTACGCGGGTCGCGAAGTCGGGTGGCTTGATCACCGCTACGAGGCCCGCCTCGAAGCGCTCGCGAAGGCGCTCTTCGATGGCCACGAGCTGGCGCGGCAGGCGGTCGCAGGTGACGACGAGCTGCCGGCCTGTTTCGTAGACGGCGTTGAAGGTGTGGAAGAACTCCTCTTCGGTCTTCGCCTTGCTCGCGAGGAACTGGACGTCATCGATCAGCAACACGTCGGCGTCGCGGTAGGCGTGCTTGAAGCGGTCAAGCGAGCGTGACCCGAGAGCGCGGATGAACTGGTTCGTGAACGCCTCGGCCGTCGTGTAGCGGACCCCGGCACCGCCGCCGAACGCCCCCACGTAGTTGCCGATCGCGTGGAGCAGGTGCGTCTTGCCCAGACCGGGCGGCGCGTGGAGGAACAGTGGGTTGTAAGCCTGGCCGGGCATCTCGGCGATGGCCAGCGATGCCGCGTGCGCCAGGCGATTGCCGTCGCCGATGATGAACTGATCAAACGTGTACCGAGGGTTGAGCGCGCCGGCGTCGAGGTCGAGTGCCTCTTGTGGGCCTGCCCGTCGACCGCCCCGCGTCGCGCCACAAGCGACGAGCTCGACGTTGAATTCGCCTCCGAGCACACGCTTGGCGCAGCCCTCGAGCACACGCCCGAAGCGCTTGGCGACCCAGTCGTGGGTGGCAGCCGGCGCCTCGACGAGGACTTTGCCGTCCTCGACCGACCTCAGCTCGAGCGCCGCCAGCCAGATCTCGAATGTCGACTCGCCGACGGCACGGCGAAGCTGTGCGCGGAGCTCGCGCCAGGCAGCGGTCGGCTCGACATATGCGGACAGCGACAAGCAACCCCTTGCGGGATGGAAACGGGTGATTGGCGAGGGCGGGCGAGCGGAACGCCCGGGGCGGCGAATATACCAGCGCCGCTTGGGCCGGATCGGCGTGGATCTCGGTCCTCGGCCACCCTTGACGCAAAGCGCGAGAAAAAGCGCGACGGGGTCATCCGGGCTCGCCCGGACGGAGCTTTCGAGCCATCTTGATTCGCTCCGATCGCCCCTGCGTATACTGGCCTCGAACCCCCGGGCGGGGTCCGGTGACCCATGAAGAGAACCTACCAGCCGAAGAAGCGCAAGCGCGCCCGCACGCATGGCTTTCGCGCCCGGATGCGGACCCGCGCCGGACGCCTGACGCTCAAGCGTCGCCGGGCGAAGGGCCGCAAGCGGCTGACCGTCTGATGGTCGGCGTGCCTGGCGCTCGCCGTCGAGCCGGGCGCGTGAGGCTCTCGCGCAGCGCCGACTTCGACCGTGTCTTCCGACACGGTCGGTCTCACGCCGGCCGCGAGCTCGTCCTGTACGTCTTCCCGCGCGGCGAGTCGGAGGCGCCGCGGCTGGGGCTATCGGTCTCGCGCAAGGTCGGTGGCGCGGTGCAGCGCAACCGGGTGAAGCGCCTGCTGCGCGAGGCGTTCGAAACCGAGGGCCCGCGGCTGCCGGCCGGAACGGATGCCGTGGTCGTGGCGCGCCGGGAGGCGAACGCTTTAGCTGAGCGTGAGGGTCTGGCCGGAATCCACCGTGTTCTGAGTGAGCTCGTCGACCGGGTCGCCGAGCCATCGTCGCCCGCTCAACGCGAGGGCGAACGGTCCCCCGGCATGGAGCCGGTCCCGACGGGAGGGCAGTCGTGAGGATCGCGCGCTGGCTCGTCGTGCTGCCGATTCGGGCCTACCAGCGACTGCTCTCGCCCGTGTTCGGGGAGCGCTGCCGCTACTACCCGTCCTGCTCGGAATACGCCGCGCAGTCGATAACCAGATTCGGCATACTCAGAGGGCTCGTCCTGGCCGGCTGGCGGCTGCTCCGATGCAACCCCTGGAGTGACGGGGGATTCGATCCCGTCGAGGACCAGCGGCTGTTCAAACCCCGGGCTCCGGCCCCGAGCGCGTGACCATGCTCCTTCTCACCGCGAACATCTTCCAGCCGCTGATCGACGTATTCGAGGCGGTCCTGAAGTTCTTCCACAACAACGTGGGCATCTCGTGGGGCTGGTCGATCGTTCTGCTGACCGTGGTCATGCGGGCGATCCTGCTGCCGCTCACGGTCAAACAGTTCCACTCGATGCAGCGTCTCCAGCGGATGCAGCCTCAGCTCAAGGCGCTCCAGAACAAGTACAAGGACGACAAGCAGCGCCAGCAGCAGGAGCTGATGAAGTTCTACAAGGAGAACCAGATCAACCCGCTCGGCTCCTGCCTGCCGCTGGTGGCGCAGCTCCCGGTGTTCATCTCGCTCTTCTACATGCTGCGCCAGGACCTGCGCAAGAACATCTGCCCGCAGACCCAGGCGGCCTACCAGGCCAAGTACGCGGTAACCCATCACGTGTCGGCCCAGGCCGCCGCCTCGCAGACGACGCCGTGCGGGCCGCATAACGGCGCCGGCTTCCTGTTCATTCCCGACTTGACGAACAAGGCGACGGGCATCGTGCTTGTCGTTCTGCTCGTGCTGTACATCGGGACGCAGCTGGCGTCGAGCCTGATGATGTCGAGCCCGATGATGGATCAGACGCAGCGGCGGATGATGATGCTGCTGCCGCTGTTCTTCGTCGTGATCGTGATCAACTTCCCGGCCGGGTTGCTCGTGTACTGGATCACGACCAACGCCTGGACGATGGGGCAGCAGTACGTGGTGCGAAGAATGGTCGGAACTCCCACGCCGCCGGTGGGCGGCGGCCCGGGCGGTGATGACGGCGGCGGCGGTGGACGCGACGGTCCCGGTGGGGGCCGCAGCGACTCCGACGGCGGCGGGCCGTCCGATTCCGGGGGGAACGGTTCGGGCGGCGGTGGCCTGGGCGGGATGCTGCGCGGACGCGCGAAACCAGAGCCCGAGCCGGCCGGCGTCGGCGCGGGCAGCGGCACGCGACGAGGCGCGCCACCACCACCCCCGCGCAAGAAAAAGAAGCGCTCCGGACGTAGGAGGTAGGTCGTGGAGGCTGAAATCGGCGTGGCCGGATCACGCGTGCAGGACCTGCTCGAGCGCATCGTGGACACGGTGGGCGTCGACGCCACGGTGCTCGTGCAGGAGGACGAGGAAGAGGTCCGTGCCGACCTCGAGGGCGACGACCTTGGTCTCCTGATCGGCCGTCACGGCCAGATGATCGACGCGATCCAGCACATCGCCTACCGGATCGCCTGCCGAGGGACCGACACACGCAAGCGTGTCGTGGTCGACGCCGCGGGCTATCGCGAGCGCCGCGCGGTGGCGTTGCGCGCCGCCGCCGACCAGGCCGCCGAAGCTGCCATCCACGACCAGCGGGCCGTCAGGCTCGAGGCGATGACCGCACTCGAGCGCAAGGTCGTGCACGAACACCTGAAGAGCCGCCACGACGTCGAGACCTACAGCGAGGGCGAGGAGCCCGAGCGGCGGCTCGTCGTCGCCCCGCTGGTCGACTGACCGGCTCTCGCCTTTCCCGCGTCAATCCGAGTGATAGCGGGCGAGACCGTTCGATTAGCGCTCACACCTGACGGAAGGAGCGCAAACTTGGCAATGACTGCGCCCACGGCCGGCGCGCCCGCTCAACGCGATTCCGTCACGTCTCTGTTTCATGATCCTTTCTCCGGTGAAACAACTATCTGACTACGAGCACGGGCTGTTGATCGGGTTGCTGGTTGGCGAGGCGTCGTTCGGGGGCGACGGGAAGCAGCCCCAGGTCACGATTCGCATGCACGTGCGGCACGAGGCGCTATTCAAGTGGCTGATGGAACGGTTCCCGGACACTCGGCTGTACGGGCCCTATCACCACGGCGGACGGTCTTATTACCAGTGGATGGCGCGCGGGCCCGCGCTCGTTCGCGATGTGCTTCCGCTTCTGGAGGGGCAACTCCACGCCGGACTCGACGGCTACGCGGCGGAGCGATTTGAGGCGATGTGCAGCCGGTACGCGCAGTACATAGCCCGCGAGCGCGCGCGGTTGGAGCGCACCGCTCGGCTTGATGGCTGAGACGGCCGGATCGGACCGCCTCGAGACCCGGCTCGCTGGTTTGGTCGAGCAGTACGGGCTGCCCCCCGCCGCGCTGGGACAGCTGCGGTGCTTTCACCGTCTTCTCGTCGAGGATCCGCTCGCGCCGACGGCCGTCCGCGACCCGCTCAAGGCGGTTGACGACCATCTTGCCGACGCGCTCGTCGGGCTGGATCTCGAGCCGGTCCGGCGTGCCCGCGCGCTGGCTGACCTCGGCAGTGGCGCCGGCGTCCCCGGGCTCCCACTGGCGATCGCCCTCCCGCAGACGAGCGTGTCGTTGGTCGACAGCATTGCGCGCCGATGCGAGTTTCTCGGGCGCGCCGTCGCGGCGTGCGGCCTGGCGAACGCTCGGGTTGTCCAGGCACGTCTGGAAGCCTGGCCCGAGGGACTGGCCGCCTTTGACCTGGTCACGGCCCGTGCGCTCGCGCCGCTCGAGGTGGTCGTCGAGTACGCGGCGCCGCTGCTCACCCTTGGCGGCACGCTCGTGGTGTGGCGAGGTCAGCGTGATCCGGCAGGAGAGGCAGCGGCCTCGGGCGCCGCGGCGGAGGTCGGGCTTGAGCCCGGCGGAATCACGACCGTGCAGCCTTATCCGGCGGCGAGGAATCGACACCTGCACCTTATGTCGAAGGTCAGGGACACGCCGCCGGAATTCCCGCGCCGACCGGGCGTGGCCCTCAAGCGCCCACTCGGTCGGCGATCGAAGGACTAGGCGACGCCGGCACGCCCGCTGAGGCGCCGCCGAGAAACTGCCATCCCTCACGCAGGATCTGACCGGTCTCGGCAGTAGCTTCAAGTACGTCATGGGGACCGTGTACGCCATCGCCAATCAGAAGGGCGGGGTTGGTAAGACCACCACGGCCGTCAACCTCGCCGCCTGCGTCGCCGAGGCCGGCTACGAGGCCTTGCTCGTCGACATCGATCCCCAGGCCAACGCGACGATCGGACTGGGGATTGGCAAGGACGGCCCGGGCACGGTGTACGACGTGCTCGTCGGTTCGGCGAGGTTCGAGGACGTGATTCGCCCAACCGGCATCGAGCGCTTGGCGCTTGCCCCCGCGGGTCCCGACCTCGCCGGTGCGAACGTAGAGCTGCCCCGGATGTCGGGCTCGGAGAACCTGCTTCGTGACGCGCTCGCGCCCGTGCGAGAGCACTACGCGTTCGTTCTGCTCGACTGCCCCCCGTCGCTCGGGCCGCTGACCGTCAACGCTCTGGTTGCGGCCGACCGGGTGATCGTCCCGGTCCAGGCGGAGTACTTCGCGCTGGAGGGTCTGGCCGGCTTGCTCGACACGCTGTCGCTCGTCCAGCGCGAGCTCAACCCGTGGCTTACTGTGGCTGGCATGCTGTTGACCATGCACGACGGGCGGACGCGCCTCGCGCAGGACGTCGAGCGTGAGGTGCGCGAGCACTTCCCCGAACTGGTGTTCGATACGGTGATCCCGCGCAACGTCCGGATCGGTGAAGCACCAAGTTTTGGTAAGCCGGTGATCCATCACGATCCGCACTGCGCCGGTGCGGACGCGTACTTCGAGCTGGCGAAGGAGGTGGCCGCGCGTGGCTGAGCGACCGAAGGGAATGGGCCGGGGGCTCGCCGCGATCCTCTCCGTCGCGCCCCGAGACGAGCTTCAGGAACTCCGCCCGATCCCGGTCGACATGATCGATCCCAACCCTAACCAGCCGCGCCACGTGTTCGACGAAGAGTCCCTGATCGCCCTGGCCGGGTCGATCCGGGCCCGCGGCGTGCTCCAGCCGGTTCTGGTGCGACCTCATCCCAGCGGTCGTTATGAGCTGATCGCCGGGGAGCGCCGCTGGCGCGCCGCGCAGCTCGCCGAGCTCGACGCGATCCCCGCCGTCGTGCGCCGGCACGACGACGCCGCCTCACTCGAGGTGGCGCTGGTCGAGAACATGGCCCGCGAGGACCTGAATCCGGTCGAGGAGGCGCGCGCCTGCGCCGCGCTCGTCGAGGAGCTCGGGCTGACCCGCGAGGAGGTCGGAATCAGAGTCGGCCGTAGCCGCGTCGCGGTCTCTAATCTCATCCGCCTGCTCGACCTGCCCGACGAGGCACTCGGGCTGATCGAGCACGGCGACCTGACCGAAGGCCACGGTCGCGCCCTGCTGCTCACCGATGACCATGGCGTCCGCCGCACCCTGGCACGCGACGCCGCGCGGGATCGCTGGTCGGTCCGCGAACTCGAGTCACGCGCCCGCGCTGCCGGGGCAACCTCGGGGCGCCGGCGGCGCGCCACGACCAAGCCCGCCGTCCATCCCGACCAGGCCGCCGCGGTCGAGCTCCTCACCGACGCCTTAGGCGCGGCCCTCGGCCGCGAAGTCGAGGTCAGCCCCAGCAAAGGCGCCGGCTACCGCGTGCAGATCGGCTTCGAGTCGCTCGACGACGCGCTCGACGTCGCCCGCCGCCTGAGGGTTCGCGCGGTCTCCTGAGAGCTGCGCGCCGCCGACCAGCCCGGCGCCATGGCGCGGTTAGAATCTCCTCGACGCCGGGCGATTAGCTCAGTCGGTTAGAGCGCTTCTCTGATAAGGAAGAGGTCCCAGGTTCGAGTCCTGGATCGCCCAC
>DATJUA010000143.1:0-4590 GCA_035502815.1 Solirubrobacteraceae bacterium | reverse complement strand
ACGTAAATGTCCGCCGGATGCTCCTCCAGGCGCGCCGCTTCCTCGCGCGTGGCGGAGCGCACCAATTCGGGATGAAGCAGCCCGCGGTCGCCGGCCGTGCCGCAGCAGGTCGTTCCGAGCGGGACGGACACCTCGTCTGCGACGGCCTGGGCGATCTCGACAAGCTTGTGCTCGAGACCCAAGTGAATCGTCGAGCAGGTCGGATGCACGGCCGCGCTGCCGACCTTGCGGCTGATCTTCAAGCTCGGCAGGAGCTGATGCACCCACTCGATTGCGTCGTGCAGCGACAGCTTCTCGAACCGTTGCCGATGCTCGTCGTCCAGGTGGCTGCCGACGTCGTCGATCAGCCCGTGCGTACAGGAGACGGCGTCGATGACGATCGGTAGCTGGCCGCCGTCACTCCACTGCCACATTGCGTCAACCATGGCGGCGGCCATCCACTCGTGGCCCCGCTTGTACCCCTTCGAGGCCCAGGGGGTCGAGCAGCACAGCCCGCCGACGTCATCCGGGATCCACAGCGGCTTTCCGGCCCGGGCGGAGAGCGCCACAAGCGCCTCCGGCAGCGACGGATGCTTTTCGTGGCCGGGTACTCGGCCGAAGATGCGACTGATGCAAGCCGGGAAGTACGCGGCGACGGCGCCTTGCCTGGTCGTCGTTGGGAGCTTCGCCGGCGCCGGCTGTGGCATCGGGCCGGGCACCGACGGTACGAGATCGTTGCTGATCGCCTTTCGGGCGACCGACGTCAGGCCGGTCAGAGCGTTGACCCCTACCGTCCTCGAGACGATGTCGCTCGCGCCCAGCCCGGTCCGAGCCAGCTTTTCGACCCGGCCGTAGTGCTTGGCTATTCGCAGCGCGATCCTTTCCCGGGGCTCGGTACTCTCGCGCTGGCGGAACGCCTTCATCAGCATCCCGGTGTTGATCCCCACCGGGCACGCGATTTGACAGCTTCCGTCCGCGGCGCAGGTTTCGATTCCGTCGTACTCGTATTCCTTGAGCAACTGGGCCAGCACCGGCGAGCCTTCCGGCTGGCGCGCCATCTCCCGGCGCAGGATGATCCGTTGCCGGGGCGTCGTCGTCACGTTGCGCGACGGGCAGACCGACTCGCAGAAGCCGCACTCGATGCAATGAGTCGCACCCGACACATCATCGATCGCCGGCGTGGAGTGCAGGAGCTGCAGATGTACGGACTCGTTGCGCGTCAGGACCGTGTCGGGAGCGAGGACGCCGTCGGGATCGGCGAGCTGCTTGATTCGCCACATGATGTCCGTGGCCTTCTCACCCCACTCGTGGCGCACAAACGGCGCCATGTTCCGCCCCGTGCCATGCTCGGCCTTCAGTGACCCGTCGTACTTGTCGACGACGAGCTCGACCAGGCCCTGCATGAACTCGGCGTAGCGCTTGAGATCGTTCGGGTCGTCGAGCTTCGGCGTCAAGGTGAAGTGGAGATTGCCGTACGCGGCGTGGCCGGCTGCACCGGGCATGAACCCGTGCTTCTTCATCAGCGCCATTAGGTCTGTGGTCGCCTCGGCAAGCTGTGCGGGTGGGACGCAGAAATCCTCGGTGATCAGCGAGGTGCCCTCCGGGCGGAGCTTGCCGACGAGCCCGAGCAGGCCCTCCCGAATCCGCCAGTCCACCTCGATCGCTTCCTGGTCCCGCGTGAATTCGATCGGATGTTGCAGCGTGGCCTTCTTGACTGCCTTACGTACCTGCGCTTCCTTCTCATCAAGCGCGGCGTCGTCCTGGCCGCCGACCTCGACCAGCAGCGCCGCGGAATGTGGGTCGAGTGACTTGAAGTATGCGGGAGCGCCCGGAAAGTCACCGGACTCTTCCGCCGCCGTCAGCGCCGGCGCGATCATGAGCTCGACAGCCTCGACCCCGACCGCGATGATCGACGGTACCAGCGCCGCGGCATCTACTACCGAGGGAACGACGATCCAGGTGACCGAGTTCTTCGCGGGCTTTGGCAGCGTGTCGATCACCGCTTCGGCCATGAAGGCAAGTGTCCCCTCCGAGCCGACGACGAGGCGTCGGAAGATCTCGAGTGGGGTCTCGCCGTCCAACAACGCGTCGAGGCGGTAACCCATCGTGTTGCGGATCGAAAACTTGTGGCGGATGCGCGCAACCAGCTTCTCGTCGGCTAGGACCTCATCGCGCAACTCCATCAGGCCCTTGGCCAGGGCTGGCTCGGCCGCGGCAAACGCGGTCTCCGCGTCTGGAGCCGCCGTGTCGATGACCGTGCCCGACGGCAGCACCAGCGTCATTGAGCGCACCGTGTTGTAGGCGTTGCGCTCAAGCGTGCAGCGCATACCTCCGGCGTTGTTCGCGATGACCCCCCCGATCGTCGCCGCGTCGATGCTGGCCGGATCAGGCCCGAGCCGCCGGCCGTGCATGGCCAGGTACTTGGCGGCGTGACCGAGGATCGTTCCGGGCCGTGCCCGTAGCGCCCGGCCCTCGTCCTCGAGCGACATGCCGTACCAGTGCTTGCGGACATCGATCAGGATGTCATCCGACTGAGACTGGCCGTTAAGGCTCGTGCCCGCCGCGCGAAACGTCGCGTGCCGTCCCTCCTCACGACAGAAGCCCAGAAGCGCCACGACATCTTCAACCGTTCGCGGTGTCACCACCACTTGCGGCACGAGACGGTACGGGCTGGCATCCGTCGCATACCGGACCAGGTCGATGGTCCGGCCGTGCACCTGCTCTTCCCCGACGAGCTTGACGAGCGCCTCGCGCAGGTCCGGAGCTGTGCCTTTGGCCACCTCATCGCCGACACGATCGTCGTAGGAGGAGTCTCCTGGGTGCCCGATCTTTTCGACATTCGGTTGGAGTAGCGCCATTGCGGCTCCTTTGGTGCTCGGGTCTCATTGCTGGTGTGGTCGCACGCAGAGTGCGGCCAAGCACGACACGCGACAGTGTCAATCCCTGTCCTCGCCCCCGCATCCGCGCGCTCGCTGATCCGTTACGGCAAACCCGCAGCCAGGGCTGTCGTTAACGACGCTGCGAGTTCTGCGCATGCGATTCGCGACATCGCCGATGCAGCCCCCCAGACCTCTTCTCCCGGGGGTTCCTGTGGGCCGGCGTCTGGGGCCATGTCTGCCGCCGTTCGGCCCAGCCCCTAGGCGGCCTGATCTCAGGCGTCCGGCAACGCCATCTGCGGGTCGCCCGAACACAATCAGTGAGAACGCCGATGCTTGCCCAGGAGGGTCCCGTGACACTCCGAGGCCGTGGTGATCGACCGGAACCGACAAGGCGATCCGCGTGTTTGGTGCCGATGCCGATGAGCTCTTCTAGTCACCTCGGCTACGTCGCGCTCGCGCTGCTCGTCATGCTCGAGTCCGGCGGCGTTCCGCTGCCGGGCGAGACTGCGCTGATCACCGCCTCGACGCTCGCCGCTCGCCACCATCTGAAGATCGAGCTCGTCATCGTCGTCGCGGCGGCGGCTGCCATGCTCGGGGACAACATCGGCTACCTGGTCGGACGCGTGGGGGGACGACGCCTCCTGAAGGCTCCTGGACCCTTCGCCAAAGGCCGGGCCGCGGCACTCGCAAAAGGAGAGCCATTCTTCGCCAAGCATGGACCCAAAGCCGTGTTCCTCGGTCGGTGGGTAATCGGATTGCGGACCTGGACGGCTTGGCTGGCGGGGGCCAGCCGCATGCGATGGACTGCATTTGCCACGTGGAATGCCGCCGGGTCGATTGCCTGGGCCACGGTCATAGGCCTGATCGCGTTTCATGCCGGGCGCAGCACCGCCGGGGTCATCGGCGTCTTTGCGGTCGGCAGCCTCGGGTTGGTGATCGTGAGCGTCCGATTTCTCTGGACGCGCCGCGCCCGGCACCGCCGGCCGGCCACGGATCCGTGAGGAACGGGCGAACGCAGCCATGAGAAACCGTGATGACCATCCGATCTGTCCGGACACGACACAACCGAACGCGGGCCCAGAGGAACTTCGACTCATCGGCGGCGAGGACACGCTCGAAGGGCAGGAGCTAACCGTGGCCGCCACGGCCGCCGGCCTCGCCGTTCGATGGCTCGACTTCGCCAGCGCCGAGGCGCAGGCCGCGATCGCCGCCCAGGGACCGGGACCGGTTCGGCTGCCGCTGGTGATCGTGGGCGACACCTACACGCTCCAGCGCCCGCCCTTCACCTCGGTCAGCGCGTGCCTCGCCGCCCTGCGCTCTGGCGATAGCTCGCCTCCACCCGGTGCGATCCCGCTCAGGACCCACCGTCGGCCCACCCACGAGCGACGCGGACGCGAGCTGCGAACCTCCTCTCTCTGGACGATGATCGGCGTCGTCGCCTAGAGGCGATTGATTCTGCGTTTCCGCTCCGCCGGCCGACGGTCTCTAGACCAGGCCGGACTCCAGATCAGGGGACCGCGGCGCCACATGTAAACCGCAGCAAACCCCATCACGCGCCACCGTGTTTGGCGACATGAGCATGGGCACAATGCTGATATGGAGAGTCGTTTGTCAAGGTGGGCATGGTGGGTTGTCCCGGTTGGCGGGGGTGTGTTGGGGTTGTGGTCGGCTGGGTGGGTGGCGGTCCGGTGCTGTGCGCGACGCGGGTCAGGCTGATATGCGCGGATCCGAG
>DATJUA010000142.1:0-5264 GCA_035502815.1 Solirubrobacteraceae bacterium | reverse complement strand
CACTTCGTCGTCGTGTTCGTCTATCCGGGCCTGGCGGCAAGGCTTCCGCGCTCGCGCTATCTCGAGTTCGGCGTGCGCGTCGTCTACGAGGATGGACAAGGGATCCTGCGCAAGTTGCTCGCCGAGTCGACCCAGCTAGGTTTTTCGATCGTCCGGGTCCGCACTGAGCAGCTCTCGCACGAGGTGCACGACCGGGCGGCGGTCGCCGTCGACATCGACGTTCGGGGCCAGCCGGACGTCGAGCCGCTAGCCACGGCGTTAGACGAGATGGACGGGGTGCTCGAGGTGACGACGACCGACCTCGCGAGCGGCGCCGACTAGGCGAATTTCGCCCTCGATCGCGGCTCCTTGGGATAAAACTGGCGCATAGCGGGAGTTTTATCCCAAGCTCTGCCAGCGGAAGCCCACCGCTGACGGCGACGGGGAGAGGGGACTCACCGGGAGCTCGTCCGGCGGGTCGTTCTGGTTGAACGGCACCGGGGCCAGGTCGTTGGGCGTGTCCGGATGGAACAGCGAGGCCAGGTACTGGGCCTGCCCTCGCCCCGGGCCGAGCTCGAACTGACCGCCGCTGTAGGCCCCGATGGCGTGCTCGGCGCAGTAGTCGTAGGTGGCGCACAGCTTGGCCAGCCCGCCGATCCGCGACGGCTTCAGGTTTACCATCTTCGGCGCGAACGGGAGCGCCTCGATGTCGTCGATCGAGTGGATCGGGGCGTCCCAGGTGATCCGGTCGTGCTCTCCGGCCAGGATTGCGGCAGTCTCCGGGGTGACCACGTCGGGATCCTCGATCCAGGCGTCGGGGAACGCGCGCACGACGCGGTCGTAGAGCACCGGGTCGGGCGGCTGATCGACCACGGTGCCGTGGTACAGGCTCTTGAAGTCGACCGAGTCAACGGCGCCGGTCGCGACCAGCGCGTCGATCAGCTCAGGCGTCCAGGAGCTCGTCGGGTCAAGCTTGAAGCGCAGGGTCGGGTACCGGGCCAGCAGGCGCTCGAGCGGGTCGAGCGTGGCCGGCTCGCCGAGGCGCAGCGAGACGACGAAGGTCAGCGGGCGGGATTCGCGGCCGAGCGCCTCGTACAGCGGCCGCCCGGCCTGGGCGAGCGCGAGATCGAGCGCGGCGCTGTGGAAGGTCCAGCGGCGGTAAAGCCGCGAGACGTCGCGCACAGGAGCCACCGGGAACAGGTCGAGCGAATCGACCAGCTCGCAGAACTCTCCCAGCCCGAAGCGTCCGGACAGGGCGCGAGCTTGGACCGGCCCGGCCTCCTGAAGGGAAACCTGATCCTCGGCGTCGTACACGACGTCCTCGCCGACGCCCTCGAGCCCGCCCCCCGTCAGGTGCACCACCGTGGTCAGGCGCTCGAAGCCGCTCGAGACCTCTGCCCGGAGCCCCTCGAGCGTGTAGCCGTCGACCTCGAGCGGCAGGTCGGCGAGCAGGTCAAAGGTGCTCACGATGAGCGACCCGCGCCTTCGAGCCGCGCCACCAGGTCGTCGAGGCGGAGCTCCTCGAGGCCGTGGCTTACCGCTTCTAGCTCGGCGGCGCAGTACTCGACTAAGTCTCGCCCCTCCTTGACCAGCGCGAGCGTCTCACGCAGTCCGGCCTCGCCCGAATCCAGCCGTCGGATGATCTCCTCGATCCGTGCCACGGCGCTCTCGTAGGTGGGCTGGGGCTCGCTCGCGCTCATGGCTCGTCGGTGACGGTGGCGTCGAGGGTGCCGTCGTGGAAGCGCAGGCGGACGTCGTGGGCGCTGCGGGCGGCGGCGGCGGATCCGAGCGCCTGGCCGGCGCGGTCCTCGACGAGCGCGTAGCCACGGGCCAGTGTGCGATCGGGGTCGTGGGCGGCCAGGGCGAGCGCGAGGCGTTCGAGTTCGCGCCGGCGCGCGGCGCGCTCGGTGCTCCGGGCTCGCTCGGCCCCGCGGCCGAGCACCTTCGCGTGGACACCGGCGCGCTCGCGGCCCTTCTCGATTCCGCGGCGGGCGCTCGCCCGGAGTTCGCGTACGAGCTGGTGTAGGCGCCGGCGCTCGCGGGCGACGTGGTGGCCGGGGGCCGCGGCCAGGCGCTCAAGGGCCCGAGCGCGGTCAGTGACCGCACGACGGCTTTGCACATCCAGGCGCCGGCCGGCGGCAAGCAGGTTGGTCCGGGCGGCGGCACAGTCGATCGGCACCGCCGCTTCAGCGGCGTGGGTGGGGGTCGAGCAGCACACCGCGGCGACGTCGTCGATCAGGGTCCGGTCGGTGTGGTGGCCGACCGAGGAGATGACGGGTACCCGCAGGAGCGCCACCGTCCGGCACAGCGACTCGTCGCAGAACGCGAACAGGTCGGCGAGCGAGCCGCCGCCCCGGGCCACGATCACGACCTCGACCTCCTGAAGAGCGGCCAGGTCACGCAGCGCGGTGGCGATGACCGGAGCGGCAAAGCGGTCCTGCACCGGAGCGAAGCCCCAGATCAGCCGTCCCGCCCAGCCCCGGCGCTTCAGGCCGGCCAGGACGTCGTCGCGGGCCTTGCCGCGCTCACCGGTCACCACCCCGATCGTGCGGGGAAGCAGCGGACGCGCCAGGCGCTTCTGCGGCTCGAACAGCCCGTCCGCCTCCAGGCGCCGGCGGAGTCGCTCCAGCTGCACAAGCAGGTCTCCCTCGCCCGCCACCCGCAGCTCGCTAACCGCGAAGGTGAACGAGGGCGAGGACGAGGCGCTGCCCGGGTAGTAGTCGCAGCCGCCGCCGACGACCACCTTGACGCCGTCGCTCAGAGGGATGCCCAGGCGTTCGAAGTCCGACAGCCACATCGAGCATGGGAGCGCGCCGCGCACGTCGCGCAGCTCGAAGTAAACCCGGGCCCGGCTGCGGCGAGATCCCCACACCTCGCCGACGAGCTGGACGCGCGCGAACTCGAGCAGCCTCTGCTTGAGCCGGCCGGCGTAGGTGCCTACCTCGTAGGGGCCGGGCAGGTCACTTTCGAGAGCGGCGGGGGCGAGCGCGGGATGATCCATGTGAGTTATCGAGGCTACCGGCCGGCCCCCACGGATAGGATGGGCCGCCATGGACCTGACCCTCTCACCGGCCGAGGAGGCCTTCCGCGACGAGCTGCGCAGCTGGCTCGAGGCCAACAACCCCGGCCGTGAACCGGCGGGGGACGAGGCGGCGTTCGAGTTCCGCAAGGACTGGCAGCGCCAGTTGAACGACGCCGGGTGGGCCGGCGTCTCGTGGCCCAAGGAGTACGGCGGGCGCGGCGCCACGCTGGTCGAGCAGGCGATCTTCAACGAAGAGGTGGTGCGGGCGCGCACGCCGTCGGTGGCAAACGTTTTGGCGCTCGCCATGGGCGGCCCCACTGTGATCGCGCATGGGACCGAGGAGCAACGCAAGCGCTTCCTGCCTCCGATCCTGTCCGCCGACGAGATCTGGTGTCAGGGCTTCTCCGAGCCGGGCGCCGGCTCGGACCTGGCTTCGTTGAAGACCCGGGCCGTGCGCGACGGGGACGAGTGGGTGGTGACGGGACAGAAGGTGTGGACGACGTTCGCCCATCACGCCAAGTGGTGCATGCTCGTGGCGCGGACCGATCCCGACGCTCCCAAGCACAAGGGCCTGACCTACTTCCTCATGGACATGGAGCAGGACGCCGTGCAGGTCAGGCCGCTGCGCCAGATCACCGGCGAGTCCGAGTTCAACGAGCTGTTCATCGAGGACGCGCGGATCCCCCGGGAGAACATCGTGGGGAACGAGGGCGAGGGCTGGGCGGTGGCGATCACGACGCTTATGCACGAACGCGCCACGCTCGCATTCGGCCTCCAGGTGAGCGTCCAGATCGCGCTGCGGGAGCTGCTCGAGACCGCGCACGAGACCCGTGGCCTCAACGGTGGCGTCGCCACCGAGGACCCGGTGATCCGCCAGCGGCTGGCCCAGCTGATGATCGAGTCCGAGGTTCTGCGGCTGAACGCCTACCGGGGTCTGTCGGCGATCATGCGGACCGGAGTCCCGGGTCCCGAAGGGTCGCTCGGGAAGTGGCACTGGTCCGAGGTCAACCAGTCGCTGGCCGAGCTGGCCATGGAGATCGCGGGGCCGAGGGCGATGCTCAGCGAGGACAGCTGGAGCTACCGGTTCCTGCGCTCGCGGGCCAACTCGATCGAGGGCGGCACGACCGAGATCCTCAAGAACATCGTGGCCGAGCGCGTGCTCGGGCTGCCGCGGATGCGATGAACTTCGGCTTCACCGACGACCAGCAGGCGATCAAGCGCACCGCGCGGGAGTTCCTCGACGCGCGCTACCCATTGGCCACGGTCCGGACCCTGGCCGAGGACGAGCGCGGCTTCACCGACGAGCAGTGGGCCGAGCTCGTCGAGCTCGGGTGGCCGGGCGTGATCGTCCCCGAGGAGCGGGACGGACTGGGGCTCGGCGCGGTCGAGCTCGTGGTGATCGCGGAGGAGATGGGCTATGCGCTCGCGCCGAGCCCGTGGTTCTCGACCACGTGCGCCGCCTTGCTGCTCTGCGCGGCGGGAAGCGACGCCCAGCTCGAGCGCTGGCTCGCGCCGCTTGCCCGTGGCGAGGTGCGCGGCACGGTGGCCGTGTGGGACGAGAACTCGGGGCCCGCGCCCGACCACTCCGAGGTCGAGACCTCGGCTGATGGGACGCTCACGTGCGTGAAGATCGCGGTACCCGACGCGGCCAGCGCCGACTTCCTGGTCGTGTCGGGGGCGGACGGCCGCCACTGGGTCGTCGAGCGGTCGGCCGAAGGGGTCTCGATCGAGCCCGAGGAGGCGATCGATCCGACCCGCAAGCTGTTCCGGGTCGTGCTCTCGGCCGCCCCGGCCGATCCGCTCGAATTCGCGCCGGAGGCTGTCGCCCGCGCCTACGCGACGATCGTCACGCTGCTGGCGGCCGAGAATGTCGGCGCGGGGCAGCGAGCGATGGAGATGGCCGTGGAGTACGCCAAGGACCGCACCCAGTTCGACCGCCCGATCGGCGCCTACCAGGCGGTCTCGCACCGGTGCGCGCAGATGCTGCTCGAGGTGGAGGGGTCGCGTTCACTGTGCTACTGGGCGGGCTGGGCGCTGGCCCACGAGCCCGAGACGGGTCCTCGCGCTGCCTCGATGGCCAAGGCGTACGCGGGGGACGCCGGCTTCCGTGTCGCCGCCTCGGCGCTTCAGGTGCACGGCGGGATCGGCTTTACCTACGAGCACGACCTGCACTTCTTTCTCAAGCGCGCGCACGCCAACGCCCACGCGTTCGGCGACTCGCGCTGGCACCGCGATCGAGTCGCGGACCTGGCCGGGGTCTAAG
>DATJUA010000141.1:0-20500 GCA_035502815.1 Solirubrobacteraceae bacterium | reverse complement strand
CACGGAACTTTGGGTGCTGGAGCGCGCCGGCATCCAGCGCGCCGATCTCGTGATCGCGCAGATCGCGCAGCGGCGGTTCAAAGTCGGGCGGGTCGTGGTCCGGGTCGCCGATCCCGGCCGGGCCGCGTGGTACGCCGAGCAGGGGCTGTTGACGATCTGTCCCACCCAGCACGCGATCGACCAGGCATCGCGAGTGGTGCTGGCATGACGAAGGGCGGCGCCGCATGTACGTGATCATCTGTGGTGCCGGCAAGGTGGGCTGGAACCTGGCCCGCGAGCTGATCGCCAAGGACCGCGAGGTGACGCTCGTCGAGTCCGACCATGCGCGCTACCGGGTCGTCGAGGAGGAGCTCGAGCACGCGGTCCAGTACGGCGACGCCACGGAACTTTGGGTGCTCGAGCGCGCCGGCATCCAGCGCGCCGACCTCGTGATCGCCGTCACCGGAGATGACGAGGACAACATCCTGATCTGCCAGATGGCCAAGGAGAAGTACGGCGTCCAGCGGATCGTGGCCCGGGTCAACAACCCGCGCAACCTCCAGCACTTCCGCCTGCTCGACGTCCAGCCGGCGGTCTCCGCGACCGACCTGATCCTCCGCCTGATCGAGCACGAGGTCCCCGAGTACGGACTGGTTCAGCTGCTGGCGCTGGAGGAGGAGCACCTCGAGATCATCGAGCTCGAGGTCGGGCTGGGGTCGGAGGCAGCCGGCCAGCGCGTGCAGGACGTTCGGCTGCCCGACGGCTCGCTGATCATCTCGGTCCTGCGCGGTGGCGCCGGCTTCGTGCCGAAGGCCGACTCGGTGATCCAGCCCGGCGACCAGGTGCTGCTCATCCTCGACCCGGGGCTCGAGGCGCAAATCACGCCCCAGTTCGCACCCAACGGCGCCGGCCCGGCGGGCTGATCATGGCTGATCGGCATGTCGCCTACGCGCTGATCGGAGGCGGGCTCGCCTCGGGGAACTGCGCGCGCTGGCTGCGCGAATCCGGCGCCGACGGGCCGATCCTGCTGATCGGGCGCGAGCCCGACCTTCCCTACAACCGCCCGCCCTGCTCGAAGGGCTTCCTCCAGGGCCAAGAGTCCCGCGAGGACACGCTGTTCCGCCCCGCCGAGTGGTACGGGGAGCAGCAGGTCGAGGCGTTGACCCGGGTGTCGGTCAAATCGCTCGACCTGAGCGAGCGCAGCGTCGAGCTGTCCGACGGTCAGGAGGTCAGCTTCGACAAGGCGCTCGTCGCCACCGGCTCCGGCGTTCGCCGCGTGTCGGTGCCCGGCGCGGAGCTCGAGGGGATCCACTACCTGCGCACGCTCGGCAACACCGAGACGATCCGCGCCGACGCCGCGGGCAAGCGCGTCGTGCTGATCGGCGGCTCTTACATCGCCTCCGAGGTCGCGGCGTCGCTGACCGAGCTGGGCAGCTCGTGCTCGCTCGTGATGATGGAGTCGGTCACCCTCAGCCGCCACTTCGGCGAGCAGGCAGGGGGCTTCTTCCAGAATGTTCTCGCCGAGCATGGGATCGAGGTCTTCGGCGACGACGAGCTCGATCGGTTCGAGGGCGCCGGCGGCCGCATCACGCGCGTGGTCACCAAGTCGGGCCGCCAGCTCGACGCCGACGCTGTCGTGGTCGGCATCGGCGCCGTGCCGGACGTGCGGCTTGCCCGCACCGCCGGCCTCGAGATCGGTGACCTGGGTGGCGTCGTCGTCGACTCCCGGCTACAGACGGCCGTGCCCGGCGTCTTCGCCGCCGGCGACATCGCCGAGTACGAGAGCGTCGTCAACGGTGGCGCCCGCCTCCGCGTCGAGCACTGGGACGTCGCCTTCAATCAGGGCAAGACGGCCGCGCTCAACATGCTCGGCCGCGACCAGCCCCACGACGTCGTCCCGTACTTCTTCTCCGACCTCGCCGACTGGGCCTCGCTCGAGTACATCGGCCCGGCCTACGAGTGGGATCAGGAGGTCGTCCGCGGCTCGATCGACGCCGGCGAGTTCACGATCTTCTATCTCCAGGACGACCGCGTGAAGGCGGCGCTCTCGGTCGGTCGCTCCGACGATCTGGAGCACGCCCGCCGGCTCCTGATCTCGGAAACCGACGTCCGCGACCGCGTCGGCGATCTGGCCGACGTCTCGGTCGACCTCGCCACGATCTGAGGGCGCCAGAGCAAAAGTCGGCGGGCAGCAAGACTAGGTCGGCGCCCGGAGGAACCCCGCCGGCGTCGGTCTCCTCGCCGGCGCCAGCGCTCACTCTCCGCCCTCGCCCATTGCGCCCGGCGTAATTGCGCGTCTGGCTGTGGCAGTTCGGACACAGCAGCTGGAGGTTCTCCAGGCGGTTGTCGTTACGCCTACCGTTGACGTGATGCAGCGCCATTGTCAGCGGCTCCTCGCGCCATTCAGACACACCGCAGCGCTCGCAGCGGTTCTCCTTCAGTCCCTCACGTAGAAGGCGCAGCTTCAGGTTGTAGCGACCGCGGTAGGTGTCGGCCACCAGAAGCTCGGCGATCGGCGTTGCGCTGGGGCGTGCGACCACTGCGCCGCGCCTCACGGCATCGCACCAACTGGCAGCCGAAAAGCCGAAGGCCTGGATGCACTGCCGAACGCTCTGACCAGCGTCGTAGTACTCCTGAACCGCGCTCCAGTCATAGCGACGCGCGTACCGTTCGTCGATGCTCCGACCGAGGCGTCGCGCGTGGTAGCTGACTGTCGCCTTGGACACGCCCAGCCGGCGGGCAACCTCTGCACGCTGCAACCCGAGCGCAAGCATTCGCTCAACCTCAAGCCGGGTAGTCGAGTGCCCGACCGTCCCCTTCTGGGAAGCGCTTTCTTGTGGGCGCGGCACCCCTTGGTCCTGGCGAAGTCGGTCCACGTGGTAGCTAACCGTCGTCGGGGCAAGGTCTAACTCGCGCGCGATCACGGGAATCGTCGACCCGGTCGCATGCAGCGCTTGGATGGCTTCACGTGTTGATGACACGAACGTATGTTCCCATGCGGGCCGGACGGAAACGCCCAGCAGAGTCGAGGAACCGGTCCGTGCTGACCTATACTCGCGCACTGAGTCTCGACAGCCACCGAGCCCACTGGGGAATGGTGTAATGGCAGCACGCGACGCTCTGGACGTCGAAGTTGGGGTTCGAGTCCCTGTTCCCCAGTTGCAGCTCGAAACTTGTGGCCGTCTCATCTCGGTTTCGACGGACCCGCTGCAGACCCGCCAATAGCTGCCATTGACGGTCCCGCGGCGGGCGACGGTGAACGATTGCTGTGGTAGGTTGCTGGAGGGACCGGGGTCCGTCCACACATCAGCGCTTGGGAGGCGTGGAGATGCTTGGTGCACGTGATCGCTGCCTGGTCTGCCGATCCGATCATGGGCCCGCGGCCCGGGACGGTGGGAGGTCCGTCTGCGCTGTCAGCGTTCACAGAGGCGGCTCGCCGGCCGGGCGAGTGCGCCGTAGCACGAGGCTGCTGGCCGTCGCGGCGATCGTGATCGCGTCGGTGGCGATCCTGCCGGCCGCCGCCGGCGCGGCCGCGCGCGCCAAGCCGGCGCAGGCTTCGAGCTGCCCGTGGGTGGGCTCGACCCAGCCGATCGCGCGTCGCGTGGCCGAGGTCATGAGTCACATGACCGCGGCCGACGAGGACTTCATCGTTGAGGGCCACGGCACGACCAACGAGGGGCCCAATCCGTCGCCGAACCCCTACGTGTTCTGGATGCCAGGCCTGCAGACATCGAGCTCCGGGGCGCCCCTGTGCATCCCCGCGCTGGGTGAGGAGGACGGACCGAACGGGGTGGCGGACCAGCTCACTGGAGTGACGCAGCTGCCGGCCGGCGTGAGCCTGGCCGCGACGTTCGATCCTTCGCTGGCCCGGCAGTACGGTCAGGTCATCGGTCAGGAGGAGCTCGGCAAGGGTGCCGCGGTGAACCTCGGGCCGACGATCAACATCGACCGCGATCCCCGGTGGGGCCGGTCGTTCGAGGCGTTCACCGAGGACCCGTTCCTGAACGCGGCGCTGGCCACCAGCGAGATCGACGGCGTGCAGAGCACCGGGGAGATGTCGCAGGTCAAGCACTTCGCCGCCTACAACCAGGAGACGAACCGCAACACCGAAAACGACGACGTGATCGTCAGCCAGCGGACGCTGAATGAGATCTACTTCCCGGCGTTCCAGGCGGCCATCCAGCAGGCCCACGCCGGCTCGATCATGTGCTCGTACGCGACGATCAACGGCGAGTACGCATGCCAGAACCACTACACGCTGACCGACACGCTGGATCAGGAGTGGGACTTCCCCGGATTCGTCACCTCGGACTACGGGGCTCTGCACAGCACGGCCGGCGGCGCGTTCGCCGGCCTCGACCAGGAGCAGCCGTTCGACACCTACTTCGGGACGCCGCTGCTGGACGCGGTCACGAGCGGCACGATCTCGCAGTCGGTGCTGAACACGATGGTGCAGCGGATCCTCACCGAGATGTTCCGCTTTGGGCTGTTCGACCATCCGCTCACGCCGACGCCGACCGCCACGGTGACCACGCCGGCGCACCAGGCAACCGGCACGCAGGTGGCCGACGACGGCACGACACTGCTGAAGAACGCCAACGGGACGCTGCCGCTGTCCGCCGCACACGCGGGTACGGTGGCGGTCATCGGACCGGCCGCTTCGGCCTCTCCGGTCGATGGCGGCGGAGGCAGCGCGTACGTCGTGCCATCGCAGACGGTGACCCCGCTGGCCGGGATCGAGGCTGCGGCCGGCTCGGGCACGACCGTCAATTACACACAAGGTCTGCCGACTGACTCATCGCTCGCGCAGATCCCGTCGTCGGACCTGTCCTCGCCGAACTCGGGCACCGGGTTCGGAGGGAACTACACCGCGACACTCACCGCGCCCGAGTCGGGCACGTATGTGCTCGCGCTCACCAACCAGTGTCAGTGCTACTCGCCGGAGTACCTGTCGCTCAACGGCACACAGCTGATCGACAATCCCGGCACGCCACCGGTGAACGTGTACTCGGTGGCGGTGACCCTGTCCCAGGGCCAGACATACTCGGTATCGGTCTCGGGCGGTGGTGAGTCAGAACCGCTCATCTGGGCGACCCCGTCGGATCTCGCGCCGGGCATCGCGGCGGCCGTCAGTGCGGCCAAGGCGGCGTCGAGCGTCGTGGTGGTCGCCTCCGACGACACCGAGTCCGAGGCCACCGATCGGCTGGGCCTGAGCCTGCCCTCGGCGCAGGATGAGTTGATCTCGGCCGTGACCGCGGCCAATCCGCACACGACGGTCGTCATCGACGCAGGTGCGCCGGTGACAATGCCGTGGCTGAGTCAGGCCGGCGCGGTGCTCGACGCGTGGTATCCCGGTCAGTCGAACGGGACCTCGCTCGCGCGCGTGCTGTTCGGGCAGGTCGATCCGAGCGGTCACCTTCCGGTGACGTTCCCGACCAGCCTGAGCCAGGTCCCCGCGTCAACGCCGCAGCAGTTCCCCGGCGTCAACGGTCAGGTCCTGTACTCGGAGGGGCTCGAAGTCGGCTATCGCTGGTACGACGCCCAGAACCTGACGCCGCTGTTCCCGTTCGGGTTCGGTCTGTCCTACACGCAGTTCCGCTTCAGCGCACTGCACGTCACCCCGACGGCCTCGGACGGTGTCAGCGACGTTCAGGTGTCGGCGACGATCACCAACGTTGGCAAGCGCGCCGGGGCGGATGTGGCTCAGCTCTACCTGGGTGACCCGGCCGCGGCGGGGGAGCCGCCACGCCAGCTGGTGGACTTCAAGCGGGTGGCGCTTGCCCCCGGCCAGTCGGCGCGGCTCCAGTTCACCGTCACACCGCGAGACACCTGGTGGTGGGACACGAACGCCGGCGGATGGACGCAAAGCGCCGGGCGTTACGCCCTGTGGCTGGGCGATTCCTCGGCGCTGGCCGACCTGCCGCTTCACGGCTCGTTCGGCATCGCCCAGACGTCGGCCGCGCGCCAGGTGGTGATCCACGCCCCGCGCAACATCAAGCTGGGTCACACCGGCACGGTTCGGGTCAGGCTCACCAAGGGTGGAGGCAATGAGACGCTCCACAACGTGATCGTCTCGCTCCAGCTGCCCCAGGGCTGGACGCAGCGGGTGATCGGACCCTCGACGTTCAATCTCTCCCCGCGGCAGGCCGCGGTCGCCGAGTTCAAGGTGACCCCGCCCAGCTGGGAGGCGGCGAGCAACCAGGTGGTACACGCCACCGCCCAGTTCGGGCCGGATGCTCAGCGTCAGGCGGGGGTGACCGTCGGAGTCGGATGAGCCGGATCAGCCGCTGGCGGCGCGTGGCGACGCGCGCCGCCGGCGACGGCCGGCTTCTCGGCTCCGGCACGCTTCGCGGCGCCGACCCGCGAAGATCAGGTGATCGTCAGCTCGGGTCGGTGAACTGCGCCGGCTCTTTGAGCATGCCGGCCCGGACCGCCTCGAGCTGATTCGGCGTCCCGAGCAGGCCGAGCTGGATGTCGGCCTCGAGCCGCAGCGTCTCCTCCGTCGAGCCCGTCCAGGACTCGTCGAACAGGCGCTTCATCCCGCGGACCGCGTCAGGTGAGCGACCAGCGATCTCGGCGGCCAGCGAGCGAGCCGCGGCGAGCGGATCGTCCGAAAGATGGGTTACCAGCCCCAGTTCGAAGGCCTCCCGGCCGCTCACCACGCGGCCCGTGAACGCGAGCTCCTTGGCCACGTCGATCCTCACCAGGCGCGGCAGCGTTCGTGTGATCGCCATGTCCGGGATCAGGCCCCATTTGACCTCGAGCACGGACAGCTTCGCGTCGGCGGTGGCGAACCGCACGTCGGCGGCCATGGCGATCTGGAGCCCGCCGCCGAGGCAGTGACCGTGAATCGCCGCGATCACCGGCACCGGAACCTCGAGCCAGCGATGGGCCGCGCGCTGGAACCAGTTGGGAACCGCCTCGCGCAGCGGCGCCATCAACCCATCGGAGCTGGGCTGGCTGGCCATCACGCCGGCCACATCCAGGCCCGAGCAGAAGCTCGGGCCCTCGCCGTGCAACACCACGGCCCGCACTCCCGGCTCGACCGCCACACGCTCGGCCGCCGCCGTGATCGCGTCGAACATCGCGACGTCGAGAGCGTTGTGCTTTTCGGGTCTGGTCAGCGTGACGACCGCGATGTGGTCGTCGACTTCGATCTCGACCCGCTCGCGCGTCTGGACGCTCGAATCAGTCTGGCTCATCCCCGTCGAACACTACCCATCTACGAGCGAGACCTCGTCGCCGAGGGCCACCGCGCCCGGGCGAACGACGTGGCCCCAGATTCCGAACGGCAACGGCTCGGTGGTATCGAGGTCGCCCCGGTAGGTGCCCAGGATGTCGAGGGTCGGGACGTCCACTCGGCCGGTGTCGGGGTCGCGGCTGGTGATCAGGCATCGGCCGACGTGACCGGAGAAGGCGACCATGGCCTCGCCGATTCGCACCGAGCCGTTGCCCACCCAGCCATCCTCGGCATGGGCGTCGACGCCATCGATCTCGACCAGCATCCGGAAGCGTCGCGGGTCGATCGACTCGAGGCTTCCGACCTCGGCGAGCCGGTCGAGCGAGGCGCGGGAGATCAGCGACACCGCTCCCTGGCGGCCGCGATCGACTCCACCTACCTCGTTCCCCTCGACCAGGCGGAGCGCGCGGCCGACGTGCTCGCTCACCGCGGCGGACCACGGGCCTTCGACCAGGCGTGCTTCCTTCGGCCGCGAGAAGAACCGCGTCATCACCGGTTCGCCGAGCCTGACCTCGTCCTCGACCGTGCTCCCGTCCGCGAACGTGAGCCGCAAGCGTCGATCGGCGTCGGAGTAGCTGGCGGTCACGGTCTGCAGCTCGCCGACGATCTTGGCGTTGATCATCCGGTCGCGATCGTCGATCAGGTAGAACCGGCGATTCTCACGGACGCCGGCCGGGGTGAGAACGATCCGGTCGACCGTCTTTAGGCGTGTGCCCTTGATCGGCGTGAGGGCAAGCCGGGTGACGGTCGGCATGCTCTTGAGGCTACGCGACCTCGGGGGGCCCGTCCCGGGCGCGACGCCCCAGGCTAGGCGGCCGAGGCCTGCTCGGCCCAATCGCGGTAGAGCCGCCAGTAGCGGCCACGGGCCTCGAGCAACTCCTCGTGCGTGCCGTCCTCGACGACCTCCCCGTGCTCCAGCACGAGGATCCGGCTGGCGCCGCGGATCGTCGAGAGCCGGTGGGCGATCACGATCGCGGTGCGTCCCGCGACGAGCCGACGCATTCCCTGCTCGATCAGCGATTCGGTGTGCACGTCAACGTTCGACGTGGCCTCGTCGAGGACGAGGATGCGCGGGTCGGCCACGAGCGCTCGCGCGAACGCGACGAGCTGACGCTGACCGGCTGACAGCTGTACGCCGCGCTCGCCAATCTGCGTGTCATAGCCGTCCTCGAGCTCGGAGATGAACTCGTCGGCGCCGACCGCGTGGGCCGCAGCGCGAATCTCATCGTCGGTCGCGCCGGTTCGCCCGAACGCGATGTTCTCGCGGATGGTGCCGCTGAACAGGAAGGACTCCTGGGGGACGATCCCCATCTGCGAACGAAGGGAGTGGGCGCTCACCCGGCGCAGGTCGTGGCCATCGACGAGCACGCGGCCCGCGGTTGGGTCGTAGAAGCGCGCCACGAGCTTGGCGAACGTCGACTTGCCGGCTCCGGTCGCTCCGACCAGCGCCACCGTCTGGCCGGGCGGGATGACCAGATCGGCGTCGCGCAACGCGTACTCGGCGTCGTCCCCCGATCCGTACTGGAACGACACCTCGTCGAAGCGCAGCTCGCCCCGGATCGCCCCCAGCGTGACCGCGTCTGGAGCGTCGACCAGGTCCGGCTCCTCGTCGAGCAGCTCGAAGATCTTGTCCAGTGCCGCCATGCCCGACTGGTAGGTCGTGTAGAGCTGGGAGAGCTGCTGGATCGGGTTGAAGAAGTTGTTCAGCGCGGCGATGAACGCGAACACCACCCCCGTCGAGTAGTGACCGTTGATCACCTCGAGTCCTCCCACGACGAGGATCTCGACCGTCACCAGAGCCGAGAGGAACTCGACCGCCGGGAAGTAAGCGGCGTTCAGATTGACCGTCGTCATGTTGGCTGCCCGGTTCTCCTCGTTCAGCTCCCGGAACTGCTCGATGTGGCGGCGTTCCTGACCGTACGCCCGCACGACCCGGATTCCCGACAACGTCTCCTGTAGATAGCCGGTGATCGTCGCGATCTTCTCCCGGGTGAGGCGATACGCGTCGGCTGAGGCGATCCGGAACAGGATGCCCCCGACGAACAGGAACGGCAGCGCGAGGAAGGTCAGCAGCGCCAGATGAAAGTCCAGCACCATCAGGATCACGACCACCCCGATCAGCGTCAGCCCGGATTGGAACAGCGTCGCCATCCCGTCCTCGACGAGCTGATCGAGCGCCTCGACGTCGTTGGTCATCCGCGAGATGATCACGCCGGCCCGGTTGCGCGAGTAGAAGCCGATCGAGAGCCGCTGGAGGTGAATGAACAGCTTGATCCGCAGGTCCTGGAGCGCCCGCTGCCCGACCCACCCGACGAGATAGGTCTGGGCGTAGGAGGCCACCCCGTACACCACCGCCGAAACCAGGAAGGCGACGACGATCAAGTCGAGCGCGCCGGTGTCGTGGCGGCGGATGCCGCTGTCGATGGCGACCTTGGCCAGCGGCGCCGGCGCGAGCGCGGCGCCGGTGGCGGCCACGAGCGCCACGAGCATGGCCGTCACGCGCCACTTGTACGGCGCGAGCAGTTCGACCAGCCCACGCAGCTTGCGCCCACGTCCGCGACCCTGACGAAGTGGGTTGTTCACAGGCCCACCGCCCCGGCCGCCTTGCGGGTCATGAACACCTGGTCGGGCATCCCCTTCTCGACGATCTCGCGGTACAGATCGGACTCCTCGAGCAGCTCTTCGTGGCTGCCGTGGGCGACCACGCGGCCGTCCTCGAGCACGACGATCTCGTCGGCCAGCGAGATCGTGGAGAGCCGGTGGGCGATCACGAACGTGGTTCGCCCGGACATCACCTCGCGCAGCGCGGACTTGATCTCCTGCTCCGTCGAGGCGTCTACCGAAGAGGTGGCGTCATCGAGCACCAGGATCCGCGGATTGGCGAGCACCGCACGCGCGATCGCGATCCGCTGGCGTTGACCTCCGGACAGGGTCAGCCCCCGTTCGCCCACCCGCGTCTCGTAGCCCTGCGGGAGCTCGGTGATGAAGCCGTCGGCCTGGGCCACCTGGGCGGCCTCGATGACTTCCTCGCGGGTCGCCTCGGGGCGTCCGTAGGCGATATTCTCGTGCACGGTGGCCGAGAACAGGAAGGGGTCGTCGGTGACCAGAGCGATCGCCTGGCGCAGCGAGGCGAGATCGACGTCGCGCACGTCGGCGCCGTCGATCCGCACCGATCCCGAGCTGGCCTCGTACAGCCGCGGCAGCAGCGACACCAGCGAGGTCTTGCCGGAGCCCATCGCGCCGACCAGCGCCACCGTGCGGCCCGGCGCGATCTCCAGGTCGACGTCGCGCAGCGCGGGCCGCGAGCTGCCCTCGAACGTGAGGCTTACGTCTCGCAGCGAGACGCGGCCCGGCCCATCGGGCAGCGGCGGGGCGCCGGCCGGCGCGGTGATGGTCGGCGCGCGGTCGAGTACCTGGAAGATGCGCGCGCCCGACGCGGTGGCGCGCTGCGCGGCGCTTAGCATGTAGCCGAGCGTCTGCATCGGCGAGATCAGCATCAGGAGGTAGGCGTAGAACGCGGTGAACGCACCGATGCTCAGCGAGCCGTGGATGACCTCGCGGCCGCCCACGAGCAGGATCAGGGCCAGCCCGAGGTTGGGCAGGAAGCTGATGATCGGGGTGTACCGGGCTTGGATCTTGGTCGCGTACAGCTGCTGATCGAACACACGCTGGACGGAGTGGCGGAAGCGCTCGAGCTGACGCTCCTCCTGCGCGAATGCCTTGACCACCCGGACGCCGGACACGTTCTCCTCGGCGTCGGCGGTCAGCTCGGCGATTCGCTGCTGGGCTTCCTGGAGCGCCGGACGCGAGTGCTTGCCATAGCGGTTGGCGATCAGCACCACGAACGGCACCGGCGCCAGTGACAGCGCGGCCAACCCCGGCTGGAGTACGAACATGGCCACGGCGGCGAGCGCGATCGTCATGACCGACTGGGCGATGAAGATCAGGCCGTAGCCGAGGAAGAAGCGCACCGACTGCAGATCGACCGTCGCGCGCGACATCAGCTGGCCGGTCTGCTGACGGTCGAAGAAGCCGAGCTCGAGGCGCTGGAGCTGCTCGTAGAGCAGGTTGCGCAGGTCCACCTCGACCGCGAGCGAAACCCGGCCGGCGACGAGCCGCCGCGCCGCGCTCAGGCCGAGTCGCAGGACGCCGGCGACGCCGATCGCCACGGCCCAGATGATCAGCGTGTGGCGGTGGCTATGGCCGGGGCTCAGCGAGTTGATCGCCTCGCCCGTCATGAGCGGGATCAGGACCGTCATGACCATGGCCCCGAAGGCGAGGACGAACGACCAGGCGACAGCAGCCCGGTACGGGCTCAGGAAGCCGAGAAGTCGCCTAAATAGCAGCACGCTTTACAAAGTATAGTAAAGGGGCCTCGCTTCGCTCGGCGTCCCTGGGGCCGGCCACTCCGAGTGGACGAGAAGCAGCGCTACCTGTGCCGGTGCCGACGTTTGTGACGCCGGCGCTTACCGCGCTTCTTTGCGGCCTTGTGCTTGGCCGCCGGCGGGAGCCCCGCGTTCGGCGGGACGTACACCGGCGCCCCTTCCTCGCCCGTCTCGAGCGCGAGCAGGGCCTGGTGGGCCTGGTCGCCCTCGAAGTAGGACTGGTTGGCGACGATCAGCTGCGTCCCGAGGAACGCGACGCCCGACGGGGTGTCGAACGGCACCGAGGAGTTGTTGCTGCCCGTGTACTGCTGCCCGAACGTGGCCAGCTCCTGACCGGAGGGGCTGAGCTCGACGATCTGGTTGGAGATGCCCGATAGCGCCAGGTAGATGTCGCCGGACTGCGCGAGCGCGCAGCCATCGGGCGCGTCGGCCGGACCGCTCTCCCACAGTTCGGTGATCGGACCGGGGTCGCCGTCGGGCTCGATCGGCACCGTGTAGACGTTGCCGGTGGTGGGGCTCAGCGTGCCCAGGCCGCCGTGGGAGGCCTGATCGAACAGCAGCGTGTGATGGTCGGGCATCAGCGTGATGCACGCGGTCCCGAACGGACCTCCGTCGAGCCGGCGGTCGGCCAGCCAGATGCTGGCGGGGCCGCCGCCGGGCGGGATCCGCCAGATCACTGCCTGCTGGTAGTCGGTGACGTACAGGCTGCCGTCGGGCCCCCAGGCGGCGTAGTCGGGCATCGGGGCCAGGTTCAGCAGCGCGGGCTTGCACGGCTCGCCGGCCGGCGCAGTGCTGCACGTGGGCAGCTGGGGCACCTGCGAGTACAGCGTTTGGGCGCCGGTCCGCGGATCGAGCCGGATGATCCGGCCGCTCGAGTCGTCGAGCAGCAGCAGGCGGCCCTCGGCGTCGTTTGCGGCGACCTGCACGCCGTGGGGCTGGGACAGATTCTGCCCCTGCACGGTCCACGAGTTCAGCAGCTCCCCGCTCGCCGTGTACTGGAGCACCCGCGAGGGCACGTCATCGCCGGCCGGGTTGGCGTAGGTGCCCTCGTAGATGAGGTTGCCGACGACGTGGGGGAGAGCGGGGTAGCCGGGGGTCGGGATCAGCGCGAGCACCGACACGTCGCCGCGGACGTCAGCGGACGCCGGCGTCGGCGCCGCGCCGGCCGCGAGCAGCGCCGCCGCGACTACGGTCAGGGCAAGCAGGCGGCCCCTCATCCGAGCCGCTCCACGATGTAGGCCCTCAACATCAACTTTGTCTCCGCGAGCACGGCGCGATCGCCGCGCCGGTCGCGCCGGAACGCCTCGCGCAGGAGTCCGTCTCCGGTGAGTACGACCATCTCGGCCACCCGGGCGCGCGTGCGGCGTTTCGCGCCCGGCCAGTGGTGCGCCAGGATCCGCTCGATCGAGCGAGCGATCGCCGTGCGGGTGGGCCGGGTCGCATCGCGGACGCGCTCGGAGCGCAGGCCGCCGTACCAGAGGGCGAGGAAGCCGGGGCGAGCGCGGAATCCGGCCGTCAGCACGTCGAGGACCGCCGCCACCGGGTCTTCGATCGGGGTCGCCTCGTCGGCGTCGGCGACGCCGGCCACGAGATCCTCGAGGTCGCTCCAGTAGCGCACCGCGAGCGCCTCCACGATCGCCTCCTTGTCGGGGAAGAAGCGGTACACCGAGCCGATCGGCACGCCCGCGTGGGTGGCCACGAGCGTGGTCGTGAACGCGGCCGCGCCCTCGGCCGCGAGCACCTCGTCGGCCGCGTCGAGGACGCGACGGAGGCGCTCGCGGCTGCGGGCCTGGATCGGAGCGTTGCGCAGTCGGTCAGGGGAGGGCGCGCTGTTCACGGTTCAAACTTGAAAGTGAAGTTCCCTTCAAGTAATCATTTCAATCATGATGCTCGAGCGGGAGCGAGAGCGCGTCGCCGTGGCGGCGCGCCGCCTGGCCGCGGACGGAGGTGTGACCGGGACGGCCGGCAACGTGTCCGAGCGTGCCGGTGATCTGGTCGCGGTGACGCCCACCGGCGCCCGGCTGGACGCGATGACCGCGACGGATGTCGCCGTCGTCGACCTCGACGGCGGGCAACAGGACGGTGAGCTGGCGCCGACCTCCGAGCTCGGGCTCCACCTCGGCGTGTACGAGCGCTTCCAGGCGGGCGCCGTGGTGCACAGCCACGCTCCATTCGCCACCGCGCTTGCCTGTGTGATCGATGAGCTGCCGGTCGTCCACTACCAGATGCTCGCTCTCGGCGGGACGGTGCGAGTTGCTCGGTATGCGACGTTCGGCACGCCCGAGCTGGCCGAGCTGACGCTCGAGGCACTCGAGGGTCGCAGTGCGGCGCTGATGGCCAACCACGGCGCGATCGCCTACGGACCCGACCTCGACGTGGCCATGGCCCAGTCCGATCTGCTCGAGTGGGCGTGCCAGCTGTACTGGCGCGCAGAGGCGGTCGGCGCGCCGCGGATCCTCGAGGCCGACGAGCAGCTCGAGTTCATCGAGACGGTCAGCCGTCGCGGCTACGGGATCAAGCAGAGGAGCGCGCGATGAACGTTCTGACCCTCGGCGTGCACGTGGTCGACGTCCTCGTCCGTCCCGTCGAGGAGATACCGGCCGGACAGGGCGGGACGCTCGTGGAGCAGATCCGGATCACGCCGGCGGGCCCCGCCGGCGGCACGGCGGTCACGCTGGCCAAGCTCGGGGCGAGCGTGCGCAGCGCCGGCGCGATCGGCACCGACGAGCTCGGCGCGGTGCTGCTCGAGCTGCTCGAGCGCCACGGAGTCGAAACGTCGCTGCTGGTGCGCCGCGACGGCGTGCAGACCTCGGCCAGCGTGCTTCCGATCAGACCAGACGGATCGCGGCCTGCCTTTCACGTGATCGGCGCCAATGCCACGTACTCCTCCGCCGACGCTCCATGGGAGGCGATCGCCTGGGCGGACTATCTGCATCTCGGGGCGCCCGAGTTCATGGGCGGCGAGGAGGCCGCCAAGATCCTGGCCTTTGCGCGCGAGCACGATGTTGTGACCTCGGCCGACATCCTCGCGCCAGGCGAGCAGGCGGCGGCGATCCTCGACTGGATCGCGCCGGCCTTCGAGCATCTCGACTACCTGCTGCCCAACGAGGAGCAGGTCCTGGCGCTGACCGGCTGTGCCGATCTCGCCGAGGCATGTCGGAGGCTGCTCGAGCGCGGGGTTGGTTGCGTGGCGGCCACCTGCGGCGCCGATGGCGCACTTGTGGTCGACGGCGAGGGGGAGACCCACGTACCCGCGTTTGCGGTCGAAGCGGTCGACACGACGGGATGCGGCGACGCGTTCTCGGCCGGGTTCTTGCGGGGCCTGTCGCTGGGACGCGCGCCCGGCGAGGCGGCCGCGCTCGGGTGCGCCGCCGCGGCGCTGGTCGCCCAGGGGCTCGGCTCCGACCACGGCGAATTCGACCTGGCGACGGCCGACGCACTCATCAACCACTCGAACAAGGCGGTGTCCGGATGACCGACGAAAAGGGTTCTATCTCAAGACGGGGGTTCATCTCGGGCGCGCTGGTGACGGGCGCCGCGGCGGCCTGGCCGGCGGCGGCCGAGGCGGCCAAGCGCAAGGCGAAGCACAAGCACAAGAAAAAGCACAAGCACCGCGTCACCCACAAGAGCTACAAGTCCGACGTGGTCGTGGTCGGCGCCGGCTTCGCCGGGCTGAACGCCGCCCGGACCATCGCGGCCCAGGGCCATTCGGTCACGGTGCTCGAGGCCCGCGACCGGGTGGGCGGCCGCGTCTGGAACCACGACCTCGGGAACGGTGAGGTGTCCGAGCGGGGCGGGACGTTCGTCGGCCCCACCCAGGACTACGTTTCAGCACTGGCCAGTGCGGTCGGGGTCGGGACCTTCCCCACCTACGACACGGGCGATGATCTGTACGTCAACAACGTCGACAACCCGCTCGGACTGATTGGGCCAATGCGCTACAGCGATACCGGCCCGCTCGGCACCGCGCCACCGGATCCGACGATCGCCGCCGAGATCGTCGAGGTCGTGGAGCAGCTTGACCAGATGTCGACCCAGGTTCCCGTCGACGCGCCCTGGGAGGCTTCGAGCGCGTCGACGTGGGACGGCGAGACGCTCCAGAGCTGGGTCGACGCCAACAGCGTGACCCCTCGCTTCCAGGCGCTCGTGCCCGCGGCCACCCGCCCCATCTTCGGCGCCGAGCCCGGTGAGCTGTCGCTGCTGTTCGTCCTGTTCTACATCGCCGCCTCCGGCGACGAGCAGAACCAGGGAACGTTCGAGCGTAACTTCGACACGCGTAACGGCGCGCAGCAGTCACGCTTCGTCGGCGGCTCGCAGGAGATCGCGATTCGCGTGGCGGCGGCGCTCGGCGACCGCGTGGTCCTGAACTCGCCGGTCGGCCGGATCGTGCAGGGCAAGAGCGACATCGTCGTCCATTCGGCGAAGCGGACCGTGACCGCCAAGCAGGTGATCGTGGCGATTCCGCCCACGCTCACCGCGCGCATCCAGTACGAGCCGGCCCTTCCCTACGCGCGCGACCAGCTGGTTCAGCGCTACCCGCAGGGGACGCTGACCAAGGTCGCGGCCGTGTACAGCACTCCGTTCTGGCGTGCCAACGGGTTGACCGGCCAGGTGCTTGACACCGGCGGTCCGGTCAGCGCCTCGTTCGACGACTCGCCCGACGACGGCTCGCTGGGCGTGCTGTTCGGGTTCGTGGGCGGGGACAACGCCCGCAGCTACAACGCGCTCTCGCCCTCGGCCCGCCAATCGGCCGTGCTCAACCAGTACGCGGGTTGGCTCGGCTCGGAGGCGCAAAACCCGCTGGCCTACTTCGACACCGTCTGGTCCCAGGAGGTGTGGACACGCGGCTGCCCGGTGGGAATACCCTCGCTCGGGACGCTGCTCGCCTACGGCCCGCAGATCCGCGAGCCAGTCGGGCGCATCCACTGGGCCGGCACCGAGACCTCGACGTACTGGAACGGCTACATGGACGGCGCGGTGCGCTCCGGAGACCGGGCGGCCCAGGAAGTGCTGTCCGCGCTCTAGTGCTGGTGGGCTTTCCCGGGCAGACCTTGCTCAGAGGTTGATCGCGACGTACTTGGTCTCGAGGTACTCCTCGATCCCCTCATAACCGCCTTCACGCCCGAAGCCCGATTGCTTGATGCCGCCGAAGGGCGCACCCGCGTTGGACACCATCCCCTGGTTGAGCCCGACCATGCCGGTCTCGAGCCGCTCGACGACGCGCAGCGCGCGCTTGAGGTTGTTGGTGTAGACGTACGCGACGAGGCCGTACTCGGTGTTATTGGCGGCCGCGATGGCCTCATCCTCGTCTCCGAATCCCTTGACCGGCGCCACCGGACCGAAGATCTCCTCCTGGAGCAGGTTCGCGTCCTCGGGGATGTCGGTGAGCACGGTCGGGTCGAAGAAGTAGCCGGCACCGTCGCGGGAGTGACCTCCGACCACAGCCTTCGCACCTCGGCCGATCGCATCCTCGACGAGCTCAGCGACCTTGCTCCGCTGGCTCTCGTCGATCAGCGGCCCGACCTGCACGCCTTCCTCGGTGCCGCGGCCGACCTTCATCGCGCCCATCTTCTCGGCGAGCTTCTGGGCGAACTGGTCGGCGACCGAGTCGGCGACGTGGAAGCGATTGGCGGCGGTGCACGCCTCGCCGATGTTGCGCATCTTGGCGATCAGCGCGCCCTGGACCGCCGCGTCGATGTCGGCGTCGTCGAACACGATGAACGGGGCGTTGCCGCCGAGCTCCATCGACAGCCGCAGCAGGTTTTGCGAGGCCTGCTCCATCAGCTTCCGGCCGACCTCGGTCGAGCCCGTGAACGACAGCTTGCGCAGACGCTGGTCGGCGATCAGCGGCGCCATCGTCTCGCCCGAGGAAGACGCCGTAACGAGGTTGACGACCCCGGGCGGGAGCCCGTTTTCCTCGAGGATCTTGACCAGCATGAGCATCGACAGTGGCGTCTGCTGCGCAGGCTTGACCACCATCGTGCACCCGGCGGCGATCGCCGGGCCGATCTTGCGCGTGCCCATCGCCAGGGGGAAGTTCCAGGGGGTGATCAGCAGGCACGGCCCGACCGGCTGCTGCATCGTCAGCACGCGGCCCTGCCCGTTTGAGTTGACGGAGTAGCGGCCGTCGATCCGGACGGCCTGCTCGGAGAACCAACGGAAGAACTCGGCGGCGTAGGTGATCTCCGCCTTGGACTCGGCCAGCGGCTTGCCCATCTCGAGCGTCATCAGCAACGCGAGGTCGTCGGCCCGAGCGATGATCGCCTCGAACGCGCGGCGGAGGATCTCACCGCGCTCGCGCGGCGCGTGCGCGGCCCACTCGGGGCCGGCGTCGACGGCCGCGGTCAGCGCGGCCTTCGCGTCATCGGTCGAGGCGTCGGCGACTTCGCACAGGGAATCGCCGGTCGAGGGATCCTCGACCGCCAGTGTGCCTTTGGCGCCGTCGCGCCATTGGCCCCCGATGTAAAGCTGCTTGGGGACCTCGTCAAGGATCTTCTGTTCAGCTGGTGCGGTAATCGTGCTCATGTACCCAACCTACCACCGGTTAAACGGCGAGTCCCGGCGGGCTGCTCGTAAGCCCGCCGGGACGCCACCTCGTTGCCTTGCCAGCCGGGGAAGCTGTTTACGCGGCCGCGGGAACCGGCTCCGGCTCGAGCGCGACCGACAGCACTTCGTCCACCGTCATCGCGAAGTGGAAGGCCATCGCGTCACGGACCTCCTGCGGGACGTCGTCGAGATCGCCGCGATTGCGCTCCGGGAGCACCACGTCGGTGAGCCCGGCGGCGTGCGCCGCGAGGACCTTCTGCTTGACGCCACCGATCGGGAGCACGCGACCCTGGAGCGTGACCTCGCCGGTCATGCCGACCGTGTGCTGCACGGGGCGGCCGGTCAGCAATGAGGTCAGCGCGGTGACCATGGTCACGCCGGCACTCGGCCCGTCCTTCGGGATCGCGCCCGCTGGTACGTGCACGTGGAACGAGCGCTCCTCGAAGCTGGCCGGGTCGACCTCGAGCTCGGTCGCGTGGCCACGGACGTAGGAGAGGGCGATTTGGGCAGACTCCTTCATCACATCGCCAAGCTGACCGGTTAGCGTCAGACCGGGCTTGCCTTGCATCGCGGTCGCCTCGATGAACAGCACGTCACCGCCGGTGCCGGTCACCGCTAGTCCGGTGGCCACGCCGGGGACCGCGGTGCGGATCGCCGACTCCTGGAAGTGACGCTGGCGGCCGAGCGCGTCGCGGACTCCGTCCAGGTCGATGACGACCGGCGCCTGGGCCCGGTTCGACGCGATGTTGGTCGCGGTCTTCCGTAGCAGGGTCCCGAGCTCGCGCTCGAGCTGGCGGACGCCGGCCTCACGCGTGTATTCGGTGGCGACTGTCTCGAGCAGCTCGTCGGAGATCTCGACCTCCTCGGCCCGCAGGCCGTTGCGCTCGAGCTGCCGCGGCCACAGGTACCCGCGGGCGATCGCGACCTTCTCGGAGGTGGTGTACCCGTCGAAGCGGATCACCTCCATCCGGTCCAGCAGCGGTCCGGGGATCGTGTCGGCCACGTTCGCGGTGGCGATGAACATGACGTTGCTCAGGTCGAGCTCCACGTCCAGGTAGTGGTCGCGGAAGCTGTGGTTCTGCGCCGGGTCGAGCACCTCGAGCAGGGCCGAGCTCGGGTCGCCGCGCCAGTCGGCGCCGACCTTGTCGACCTCGTCGAGCATGATCACCGGGTTCATCGTGCCGGCGTCCCTCAGGGCGCGGACCAGACGGCCCGGAAGCGCGCCGATGTACGTGCGCCGGTGACCGCGGATCTCGGCCTCGTCGCGGACGCCGCCCAGCGACATCCGGACGAACTCGCGGCCGGTGGCGCGGGCGATCGACTCGCCGATCGAGGTCTTGCCGGTGCCGGGCGGTCCGATCAGCGTGAGGATCGCGCCGGAGCGCTTGTCCTCGTTGATCCCGCGCTCGACGCGCAGCTTCTTGACCGCGATGTACTCGACGATCCGGTCCTTGACGTCCTCGAGGCCGGCGTGGTCGGCATCCAGCACCTCCCGCGCGTGCTCGGGGTCGAGCCGCTCATCCGAGCGCTGGCTCCACGGCACGGCGATCAGCCAATCCAGATAGGTCCGGATCACCGTGGACTCGGCGCTCTGCTCGCCCATGCGCTCGAGGCGACTCAGCTCCTTGTCGGCCTGCTCGCGCACGGCCTCGGGCATCCCGGCCTCTTCGATCTTGGTGCGGTACTCCTCGACGACGGACGCGTCGTCCTCGCCGAGCTCCTTGCGGATGGACTCCATCTGCTTGCGCAGGAAGTAGTCGCGCTGCTGCTTCTCGGCGCCGGACTCGACATCGTCGCGGATGCGCTTGCGGACCTGAAGCTCGGCCAGCCGCTCACGCTGCATGGCGAGGGCGAGCTCGAGCCGCTCGGTCACGTCGAGCGTCTGCAGCAGCCTGACCTTGTTCTCGTAGGACAGGTCAGGTGAATAGCCGCCGGTGTCGGCGAGGGCGCCCGGCTCGGTGATGCCGCGCAGGAACGATGAAACGCGCGAGTCGGCGCCGCGCAGCTCGAGGATCTCCTCGACCACCGCGCGATACTCGCGCTCCAGGTTGCGGGTCTTGCCGTCGACGGGGACGGCATCGGTGTGCTCCTCGACCTCGACGTAAAGCCGACCGTCGGGAGCGGTGTTGGCGGCGCCGGCGACTCCGCGGTGGAGCCCCTGGAGCGAGACCGCGCGGGCGCCGCCCGGCAGCCGGACGCGGTCAACGACTTCGGCGACCGTGCCGACGTTGGCAAATTCGGTTTCGTGTCTGGGAACGAGCAGAACCCGTTCCTCGTCGCCGGCGTCGATCGCGAGCGTTAGGGACATGCCCGGGAAGGCCACGACGTCGTCGAGCGGGACCAGTAATAG
>DATJUA010000140.1:0-16674 GCA_035502815.1 Solirubrobacteraceae bacterium | reverse complement strand
CGACCCCGAGAAGATCCGGGTGAGCTTCGACGACGTAGCCGGGATCGAAGAAGCCAAAGCCGAGCTGACCGAGATCGTCGACTTCCTGAAAACACCGGACCGTTACCAGAAGCTGGGCGGCCGGATGCCCCACGGCGTGCTGCTGTACGGACCTCCGGGCACGGGCAAGACACTACTTGCGCGAGCGGTGGCCGGCGAGGCCCACGCGGCGTTCTTCTCGATCGCGGCGTCGGAGTTCATCGAGGCGATCGTCGGCGTGGGCGCTGCACGTGTGCGCGACCTGTTCGCCAAGGCCAAGGAGGCCGCGCCGGCAATCATCTTCATCGACGAGATTGACGCCATCGGGCGCTCCCGAGACGGTTCGGGCAGGATCACCGGCGCGAACGACGAGCGCGAGCAGACGCTCGACCAGATCCTGACCGAGATGGACGGATTCGAATCGAACGAGGCGGTCGTGGTGCTAGGAGCGACCAATCGTCCGGAGATTCTCGACCGCGCGCTCCTGCGTCCCGGCCGGTTCGACCGCCGTGTAGCCGTGCAGCCGCCCGACCGGTCCGGACGCGCGAAGATCCTCGCAGTACATACGCGTTCGATGCCGCTGGCCGAAGACGTGGAGCTCGATGCCCTAGCGGCCGCGACCCCCGGGATGGTCGGTGCGGACCTCGCGAATCTCGGCAACGAAGCGGCGCTGACAGCGGCCCGTCGCGGCCACGACAAGGTGCGAATGGGCGATTTCACCGATTCGCTGGAGAAGATTCTCCTCGGCGCACCGCGAGGGATCATTCTCGACCCCGAGGACCGCGAGCGGACCGCCTACCACGAGTCCGGTCACGCGCTCGTCGGGATGCTAAGCCCGGGCGCGGATCCGGTTCGCAAGGTGTCGATCATTCCGCGTGGGCAAGCGCTTGGCGTGACGCTCTCAACCCCGGACTCCGATCCGGTCTCCTACTCTCGCGATGAGCTCGAAACGAAGATCAAGGTGTCGCTCGGCGGCCGTGTCGCTGAAGAAATTGTCTACGGCAAGCTCACGACCGGCGCGGAGTCAGACATCCAGCAGCTGACCCGGATCGCGCGCCAAATGGTCGGGCGTTGGGGAATGAGCGACAAGCTAGGACCGGTTACTCTGCTGCCTGACGACGGCATGGCAGCTGGTGCCAGCGAGACCTCGCCACGGACTCAATGGGTCGTGGACCAGGAGGTCCATCGACTGATCGAGGAAGCGCACGCTGAGGTCACCACGCTGCTCTCAGCCCACCGTGACCAGCTTGAAGGGCTCACCCGGGCCCTGCTGCAGGCCGAGACGCTCGACGCCGGCGACGCCTACGCCGCAGCGGGCGTTCCGAGCCACACGCCGGGAGTCGCTACCCCCCGGCGCCGACTCAAAAAATCCGCCAGATCACGCAAACCGGATGACGACAGTGCACCATTAGATCGCTTACTGCAATGAGGTACCTAACCGACGGCACAAATCTGTACGAGATAGCCGCTCAGCGAACGTTCCAGAATTTCGGCCTGAGGCGGGGTGTCATCCGCTACGTCATCATTAGGGACTGCATCACCGAGGCCACCGCGACAATCGATGAGCTACAGCTAGCCACGCTGTCGGAGGTGCGCTGACATCGGTGGATGACCGACGGTCTGATGTCACTCACGAGCGCGCGCTCCGGATGCTTGAGCTCAGGCGGACACCGTCTCAGAGCTCGAGATGGGCAGCGAGTTCGCCAGCTCGCGGCGCGATTTGATCCCGAGCTTGGTGAAGACGTGGCGAACGTGCCACTCGACGGTGCGGGGGCTGAGGAACAGTCGAGCGCCGATCTCGGGGTTTGAGAACCCGTCGCGGGCCAACTCGGCGATCTTTCGCTCCTGCGCGGTCAGGTCGTCACGCGCCTCGGGAGCGCGCGCCCGCACGTGCTCGGCGGTTGCCCTTAGCTCCGTTCGCGCGCGCTCGGCGAACGCCTCCATCCCGATTGACGTGAACATCTCATGGGCGATGCGGAGTTGCGCGCGCGCGTCGACTCGGCGATTCCCGCGGCGAAGCCATTCGCCGTACACCAAGTGCACCCGCGCGAGGTCGGGTGCAAGACGGGTGCGGCTCAACCTTTCGATCGCCTCCCGATAAGACTGCTCGGCGTCAGCGCCTTCGCCCAGCAGCGCACGCGAGCGCGCGAGGACACCAAGTCCCCAATCGGTTCCCCCGGCGCGCGCCGCCTCGGCCAGCCGCTCGAGCGCCTCGCCGGCAATCCGGGTCCTCCCGGTCCGGGCCGCCGCCTCGATCAGCTCAACTAGCGCCCATCCTGAGACGAACAGGGCGGGCGCCTCTTCGCTGGCGGCTTGAGCCCCCGCCAGAGCCTGCTCGTACCGGCCCAGACCGTTATTGAGAACGGCGGATACCCACTGGCATATTTGGATCGCCACGCCCAGTCCGGCAACCGACGCGTGATTCGCGTTGACCTCGATCAGCGCAGACGCCTTGGCCTCCCTTCCCCTGAAGCATTCCAGAGTCATGGCCGTGGCGCGAGCGAAGCGAGTCCCGGTCGCCTCCGCGACGGTGTCAGCCTCGGCGATCAGAGAAGCCGCCGCGGCAAAATCCCCCCGCCAGATGAGGTTTGAGCCCAGCGAGTGGATGTACATCGGCAGATTGAAGAGCAAGCCGGCGTCGCGGACGGAGTGCAGCTGCCGGTCATTGATCGCATACCAGTTCTCCTCATCCCACAGGGTGCACGCGGCGAACGTGGCCAGCCACCCCCACCGCAATCCTTCCGCCACATCGATCTGTCCCTGAGCGAATACACTCACCGCCCGGCTCAGCTTGGACGCCGCCGCGGTGCGACCGTCGCTAACCAGAACCGACAGACCGTCCAGCAGCAGCCCGCTCGGGCGCGAACCCGAGCGGGGCGATGGGGTTGAGATAGCGGCGCGAGAGACCTTGCTGACATTCGCGTCCCGCGCGAACTGACCGACGAAGTATGCGGCGGACCACGCGTCAATATAGGTCTCGCACGCAAGCGCGGGATCGAGCGCTTCGAGCTGCCTTGCCGCCTTGAGCAGCAGCACCGGGGCCTTGTCACCTCCGGCGCCCGAGGCGAACGCAATCTGGCCGCGCAGGAGCTCGACCCGAGCCCGGCCGAGGTCATCCAACGCCCCGGCCTCCGCGATCGCCAACAGGCGCAAAGACCCGTCAAACGCCCCCGCCAGCAGATTCGCCTGCGCGGCCGCGGGACCGCGCCCGAGTAGCCGACCGTTCAAGCTCCGCGGCAACCTGCTCATCCGGTCCCGTAGTCGCCGACGCCAGATGCCACGCCCGCCGGTCCGGATCGACCTCCCGATCGGTCACCTCGGCCAACGCCAAATGCACCGCCCGACGACGCTCCACACCGGCCGGCCTGTACACGGCTGAACGGACGAGCGGATGACGGAAGATCACCCGCTCACCGATCGCCAAGAACCCCTCGCTCTGCGCACGATCGGCAGCCGTCGGCTCGATCCCGATCTGCTCCACCGCTCGCCAGAGCAGAACCGGATCACCAACTGGCTCAGCCGCCGCAACCAGCAGCAGAGCTCGCGTATCGGCGGACAGCGCGTCCAGGCGTCGCATGAAGCTCTCCTCGATTCGCCCGGGAAGCGACTGCGGATCCGCCAGGCCAAACCCGACCGCCAGCTGCGTCGCCGTCAATCCCCGCGGCAGCTCCAGCAACGCCAAAGGATTCCCGCGGGTCTCGGCGATGATCCGTTCCCGCACCGGCTCATCCAAGACAAACTGCACCGCTGTCCCCAGCAGCGCCCGCGCGTCGCCGTTTCTCAGCCCACGTACCTCCAGCTCACGGAAATGCTGGAGCTCTTCGCCTGGCGCCCGCGCAGAAAACACCATTCCCACCGACTCCGCCAGGAGCCGCCGAGCCACGAACGCCAGCGTCACCACTGACGCCTGATCCAGCCACTGTGCGTCATCCACGACGCACAACACCGGACGCGCCTCCGCCGCCTCGGAGAACAGACTAAGCACCCCTAGGGCCACGAGAAACCGATCCGGCGGTGCCCCGCCGGTCATGCCGAACACGACGCGCAGCGCATCGCGCTGCGGAACCGGCAGCTTCTCAACCCGGTCCAGCAGCGGCGCGCACAACTGGTGCAGGCCAGAGAAGGCCAGCTCCATCTCCGACTCCACCCCTCCCGACCGCAGCGCAGTCATATCCGACGCCGACTCGATCAGGTACTCGATCAGCGCCGTCTTGCCGATCCCCGCCTCGCCCCGCAGTACCAGAGACCTGCTCTGGCCCCGGCGGAGATCAGCCAAGAACCCGTCCAGTAGGCCGCGTTCCTCCTCCCGCCCGATCAGGGCGCCGTACCGCCCCGATGCGGCAAAACCAGTCTCCACAAGCCCGTGCCGATCGTATAGAACCCCAAGCGACCCAAGCCGGCCGCGACACCCTGCGTCGTGCCACGCTCGAATAGTCCAACTCAGGCGCCTCGCGCCGGGGAGCGTTCCCCGCGCCGGACTAGGCGGGCACCGTCTCGGAGCTGGAGCTGGGCAGCGCCTTCGCGAGCTCTCGGCGCGAGTGGATCCCAAGCTTGGTGAATACGTGACGGAGGTGCCATTCCACGGTGCGAGGGCTGAGGAACAGCCGCGCGCCAATCTCAGGATTCGACAGACCATCGCGAGCCATCTCGGCAATCTGCCGCTCCTGCGCGGTCAAATCATCACGCGTCTCGACCGCATGCCGGCGCACATGCTCACCCGTCGCCTGCAACTCCGCCCGCGCACGCTCGGCGAACGCCTCCATCCCGATCGACGTGAACTGCTCATGGGCGATACGAAGCTGCTCGCGCGCGTCGAGCCGACGGTTCTCACGCCGCAGCCACTCGCCATAGAGCAGGTGAGCCCGGGCAAGCTCGGGTGCAAGACGCGTGCGGCCCAGCCGCACGATCGCCTCGCGGTATGAATCCTCCGCGTCCTGCCCTTCGCTGAGCAGAGCACTCGACCGAGCGAGGATGCCCATCCCCCAATCGGTGTCCCCGCCGGCCGTCGCTGCTCTGCGCAGCCGCTCCAGTGTCTCGCCGGCAAGTTGGATCGTCTCGGTTCGTGACGCTGCCTCGATCAGCTCGGGCAGCACCCAGGCAGTCACCCCCAGCTCAGGTCCCGGCTCGCTTGCTCGCTCGAGCTCGATCACTGCCTCGTCATAGCGGCCGAGACCGTTGTGGAGAATTCCAGACGTCCACTGAAGCATCTGGGTCATCAGCCCGTGTCCGGCCGCGGCCGCGTTCCTCGTCTCTAGCTCGATCAGTGGCCAGGCATCGCCTTCTCTTCCTCGGAAGCAAGCGAGAACTACTGCTGTGGCGTTGCCAAAGCGGGTGCCGGTCGCCTCCGTGATCGCGTCAACCTCTGCTAGCAGCAAGGCGGCGGCTGCAAAGTCGCCACGCCACGTCGTCGTCAGTGCGAGCTGCTGAAGATAGAACGGCAGATCGGAAAGCACGCCGGCCTGGCGGGCGGAGCGCACCTGCCGTTCGACAACCAGATGCCAGGTGGCCTCGTCCCACAGCGTGCTGGCGGCCACCCCAGCATGCCATCCCCATCGCAACCCGTCCGCCGTGGCGACGGCGCCCTCCGCGAAAACGGTCACCGCTCGGCTTAGCTTCGGCGCCGCCGCCCTTCCTTCGGTGACCAGAGCGGAGAGGCCGTCCAACAGGACGTCCGCTGGCCGGGGAGCATAGGTTGGTTGGGGGGCGGTGGTGGCTGCGCGGGAAACTTCGTCTAGAGCTCCGGCGGGCGCTGTTTGGCCGGCGAGCATCGCTGCGGCCCAAGCGTCCAAATAGGTCTCGCGCGCGAGTGCGAGATCCAGTGATTCGAGCCGTCTGGCTGCCTTGAAGAGCATCAGCGCGGACTCTTCGCCGCCGCCGGCTGAGGCGAACGCGATCTAGCCGCGCAACAACTCAACCCGCGCGCGCCCAAATTCATCCAGAGACCCATCTTCCGTGGTCGCGAGCAGCCGCAGAGCCTCGTCGAACGCGCCGGCCTGCAGATGCGCCTGCGCGGCGGCCAGCGCCCGTTCGGCTCGTCGGGCGGGATCGAGCGTGAGCGCGACCGACCGCTTCAGAAACGCCGCTCCTGCGGCTACGCCGCCGCGCGCCTGGGCGCGGCTCGCCGCTCTCTCGAGCTCAGCGGCGACCTCCTCATCCGGGCCCATCGCTGCCGCGGCCAGGTGCCACGCCCGGCGATCCGGATCGGCCTCCCGATCAGTCACCTCCGCCAACGCCAAATGCACCGACCGGCGATCTTCCACCGCCGCGGACCCATACACCGCCGAGCGCACCAGCGGGTGACGGAAGATGACCCGCTCCCCGATCGCCAGCAACCCCTCGCTCTCCCCACGGCCGGCCGCCCCCGGGTCGATCCCGAGTTGCTCCGCGGCGCGCCACAACAGCAGCGGATCCCCGACCGGCTCCGCCGCCGCTAGCAGCATTAACCGCCTGTCGCCCTCTGAAAGCGCCTCCAGGCGGCGCACGAAGCTCTCCTCAATCCGCCCGGCCAGCCCCTGCGGGTCCAGCAGCCCAAACCCGACTGCCAACTGCGTGGCCGTCAACCCGCGCGGTAGCTCGAGCAACGCCAACGGATTCCCACGGGTCTCGGCGATGATCCGCTCGCGCACGCGCTCGTCCAGGATGAATCGCACGGCCGTCCCCAGAAGCGCCCGGGCGTCGCCGTTGCGAAGGGCCAATTACCTCCAGCCCGGAGAGGCGCCGTAGCTCTTCGCCCGGCTCGCGCGCAGCGAACACGATGCCGACCGGCTCCGCCAAAAGACGGCGAGCCACAAACGCCAGCGTCGCCGCCGAAGCCTGATCAAGCCACTGCGCGTCGTCGACCACGCACAGCACCGGATGCCGCTCGGCCACCTCGGACAGTAGACCGAGTACCCCGACGCCTACGAGGAAGCGGTCCGGAGCCGGGCCCGCGCTCGACCCAAACACGATCTCCAATGCCTCACGCTGCGGCTGCGGAAGTGTCGCGAGCCGATCCAGGATCGGCCCGCATAGCTGGTGCAGGCTCGCGTATGCCAGCTCCATCTCCGACTCCACCCCGACCGCGCGCAGGATGGTCATATTCGACGCCGCCTCGATCAGATACTGCAGCAGCGCCGTCTTTCCCATACCGGCCTCACCGCGCAACACCAATGACCGACCAGTGCCACGACAAACGTCGGCCAAAAACGCATCCAGCAGGCCGCACTCGTCTGCCCGCCCGCGCAGGGCGGTGTGCGCTCCAGTTACGGCAGCACCCGTCTCCATGACCGCGGACCGATCGTAAACGAGTTGGGTCTGGGGGTTGTCCGAATCGGATCAGCGAGCCTTCCGATGCGTGATCACGAGCGTCGAGCGAAAGTGCGCGGGGTCGTGCTCAACATGCCTGAGCCGTCCTGACGCACCGGGTGACCTCGATAGGGATCTCGTCGCTGTCGCCGTCATTCCAGTTGTGACGCGGGGACACCCGCCGGAATGAGGATCGCTTCGTTGGCGACGGCGGTCCGCTGTCGTGCGCCAAGCTGGATGGCACCGAACGGAGCCCCGCCCCGGCCCGTGGCGCCTGGCGGCAGTGCCTGCTCGCGTCGCGGGTTCTATAGGATCGGCGTGGGCTTATGGAGACTCGTCTTGCCGCAGCCGGGCGCGGGGCGCCCTTGCGCGGGCGGGCGAGCGAGTGCGGCTTGCTGGATGGCTTCATGGCGGATGTCCGCCGGGGCGAGAGCAGGTCCTTGGTACTCCGCGGCGAGGCAGGAATCGGGAAGACGGCGCTATTGCAATACCTGATCGGGTTGGCGTCAGGGATGACGGTGCTGCAGGCGGCGGGGGTGGAATCGGAGATGGAGCTGGCGTACGCGAGCCTGCATCAGCTGTGCGCGCCGCTGCTGGACCGGCTCGAGGGGCTCCCCGCTCCCCAGCGCGATGCGCTTCGCGTCGTGTTCGGCGTCAGGGGTGGGGTGCCGCCGGATCGGTTCCTGGTGGGACTGGGCGTGCTCACCTTATTGTCCGAGGCGGCCGCGGAGCATCCGCTCTTGTGTGTCGTGGATGATGCGCAGTGGTTGGATCAGGCGTCGGCTTTGACACTCGCGTTTGTGGCTCGGCGCCTGTTGGCGGACCCGGTCGGAATCGTGTTCGGGGCGCGTGAGCCCGGCGAGGAGCTGCGACACGTCTCGGGGCTCGAGGTACATGGGCTGCGTAACGGGGACGCCCGTGCGCTGTTGGCGACGGCCGTGCGCTTCAGCTTGGATGAGCAGGTCCGGGAGCGGATCATCGCCGAGACGCGTGGGAATCCGTTGGCGTTACTCGAGCTGCCGCGCGGGTTGACCGCGACACAGCTGGAGCTTGGCTTTGGGTTGGTGGATGCGCAGGCGCTTCCCGGGCGAATCGAGGAGAGCTTCATCCGCCGCCTGGAGGCGCTTTCCGAGGACGCCAGGCGTTTACTGCTACTGGCCGCGGCCGAGCCGATTGGCGACCCGGTGCTCGTGTGGCGTGCGGCGGAGCAACTCGCGATCGAGCCTGGGGCCGCCGATCAAGCTGAGAGCGCGGGGTTGTTGGCGATCGGGGAGCGGGTGATATTCCGTCATCCGCTGGTGCGCTCGGCGGTATACAGGTCTTCGTCGGTGCAGGACCGTAGGGCGGTGCATTTGGCGTTGGCCGAGGTGACCGATCGGGAGGTCGATCCGGATCGTCGGGCATGGCATTTGGCCGCGGCGACAGCGGGCCCTGATGAGGAGGTTGCCGCGGAGCTCGGGCGTTCGGCCGGACGGGCACAGGCCCGTGGAGGCGTGGCTGCTGCGGCGGCGTTCCTGAAGCGATCGGTCGCGCTCACGCTCGATCCCGCGCGGCGAGCCGCGCGTGCGTTGGAGGCCGCGCACGCGCATCTGCAGGCCGGTTCGTTCGACGAGGCTCTGAGGCTGTTGGCAGTTGCGGACGTTGGGTCGCTGGATGAGTTAGGGCGGGTTCGGGTTGAGCTGTTGCGTGGCCAGATTGAGTTCGCGTCGAGCGCCAGCAGCGAGGCTCCGGCGCTGCTCCTGAAGGCGGCAAAGCGGATCGAGCCGCTGGATATCCCGCTCGCGCGCGAGACATACCTGGATGCGTGGGCCGCCGCAGTGTTCGCCGGACAGGCCGCGCTTGCCGGGAACGTCCTCGAGGTCTCCCGGGCCGCTCTCGCAGCCCCCCAACCCGTCTCGGCTCCCCGCCCGGTCGATCTGCTGCTTGATGCTTTCTCTGTTCTGGTGGCAAGAGGGCGCGGTCCCGCGGCATCCAAGCTGGGCCCGGCAGCGAGCATATTTGCCAAGGGGAGGATGACCGTGGCGGACGGATCGCGCTGGGGATGGCTGGCTCAGGTGGCCGCGGTCATGCTTTGGGACGAGGAGAACTGGTACGCGATCTGTGACCGGCAGCTCAACTCCGTCCGCGACGCGGGTTTGCTTGTCCACCTTCCGATTTACCTCCAGGCGATGGCAATTTTCTCGGCCCGTTGTGGGGATTTCGCTGCGGCGGATTCGCTGATCGCGGAAACCGATGCGATCGCGGGGGCGACCGGGACTCGCTTCCCGCACCACGCGGCTCTAGTTCTCGCCGGCTTGCGGGGAAACGAAGCCAAGGCCACGGGGCTAGCCCAGGACGAAGTGGCAAAGGCGTCAGCTGCCGGCCGGGGCCTCGGGATCCAATATTGCCAGTGGGTATCCGGGATCCTCTACAACTCTCTCGGCCGCTACGAGGCGGCGCTGGCGGCAGCCCGGCGAGCCAGCGACGAGGCGCCGGAGCTTTGGGTCTCCGGATGGGCGCTTCCCGAGTTGATCGAGGCGGCAGCGAGGACGGGCAAGACCCGGCTTGCCGGCGAGGCGCTGGAGCGGCTGGTCGAAGCGGCGAGCGTTGGCGACAGCGACTGGGGGTTGGGCGTCCTGGCGCGTTCGCGGGCGCTGCTGAGCGAAGGCGAGGCGGCCGACGAGTCCTATCGCGAGGCGGTCGAGCGGTTGAGCCGCACCCGGCTTGCACCCGAGCTCGCCCGGGCGCGCCTGCTCTACGGCGAGTGGCTGCGCCGCGAGAACCGCCGGCTCGACGCCCGCGAGCAACTGCGCATCGCGCACAACTTGTTCATCAACATCGGGATGCAGGCGTTCGCCGAGCGCGCGCTGACTGAGCTGCAGGCAACCGGTGAGCACGTGCGCGCGCACACGGTCGAGACGCGTGATGATCTGACCGCGCAGGAGCGGCAGATCGCCGAGCTGGCCCGCGACGGGCTCTCGAACCCCGAGATTGGCGCGCGACTGTTCCTTAGCCCACGCACCGTGGAGTGGCACCTGCGCCACGTGTTCACCAAGCTTGCGATCCGCTCCCGCCGCGAGCTCGCGAACGCACTGCCCAACCGCAGCACTGAGACGGTCCCCGTCTGATCTCAGGCGCTCAGGAACGCTTCGCCGAGCTCGGCGGTCTTTTCCTCAGCCACGAGAGGAGTCACGGCACTGCTCGTATTCCCCGTGGCGGCGCTGCCGCGGGTCACGGCGCCCCGGCCTCCACCGGCTCGCCCGTGAGATCGTCGATGGTCTGCCCCGACTCTACGAGCGCCAGCTCATCTGCGTCGTGATGCGCGTCGGCGCGCAGCACCGCCAAGACCAGCACGGCGGCCACGAGGGCACAGACAGCACAGATCGCGAACACGAGTTGGTAGGCGCTGCCGAGCGCGTGGAAGGCGGTGTCATGCAACGGGTTAAGTGGCACCGTGTGGCCGTTGACGTGCGTCGTCGCCGGTACGGCGACCGCACCGAGCGGTCCGGACTTGACGGCCCCCACGGCGGCTGCCGCCGCAGCCTTGGCGGCTGGCGGGGCGGTCGCGACCGAGTGATAGAAAGTCGCCAGCTGATGCTGCAGAGTCTGGCTGCGGGCAACGGCGTCGCTGATCTTGCCGGCGGCGCGGCTGGTACCGATGGCGATCACGACCGTCGGCCCCAACGCGAAACCGAAGTCGCGCAACAGACTCGTGGTGGCGCTGGCCATGCCGGCGAACTGAATCCGGACCGTGTTGACCGCCACGGCGGTCACGGACGCGACCGAGAAGCCAAAGCCGATGCCGACCACTGCAAGCGGGGGCAGGATCGCCCCGACCGAAACGTGGTCGATCGAGACCGTGGCCGCCCAGGCGGCGCCCACCGCCTGGAGCAGGAAGCCGCCCCCGAGCATCCAGCGCGGGTTCACCCGGGGCATCATCCACACGATCACCGGCAGCAGGAACAACGCGAATCCTTGCAGCGCGACGAACCCAAGCGATGCCTCGAGCGGGCTGAAGCCCTGCACGGCGGTCAAACGGATGCTGGTGGCCGCCGCGCATCCGAGAAACGCGAACATGCCGAGTACGGTCACAACCGAGTTCAAGGAGAAGTTGCGACTGGCGAACAGGTTCAACCTCAGCAGCGGCTCGCGCGTTCGCAGTTCGATACGCACGAACCAGGCCATGAACACGAGGCAGACGATGTAGCCAATCAGGCTCTGTGCGCCTGTCCAGCCGAACGAGGACGCCTGAACGACCGCGAACAACAGTGCGAACAGACCTATGGCGAACGTGATCTGGCCTGGCCAGTCGAGCGTGCGACCTTCACGCGATCTGGAATCGGTCGCCGCGAAATATGAGACGACAGCGCTCAGCAGCGCGGTCGCCATGACGGCGAGCAATGCCCAGCGCCAGCTGGCCTTCGGATCTCCGCCCCACGTCAGTTTCGTCAACAGGCCCGCGAGCACGGGCGCGAGGAACCCACCTGATGACAACGCCGCGGCGTAAATGGGGATCATCCTTCCGCGCGCCTTGGCCGTCCTCGTCTTGGCGGCGATCATCGCGAGCGAGGTCGGGAACAGCGCGGCACCCCCAACGCCTGCGATCGCCATGCCGATCCACACGACCACGACGGCGTTATGCGTGCTCGCGCTCGGCGTAAGCACGGCGGCGATCAGCTCGCCGATCGTCATCAGCAGCGCGCCACCGACGAGCAGCCGCTTGCGCCCGAACATGTCGCCGATGACGCCGAACGTCAGCTCGAACAGCGTCAACGGGATCACGATCGCCGCCGAGATCCAGTTCAGTTGCGACGCGGTCGTCCCGAGGTCCTGTTGAAACAGGCCGTTCAGCACGGCCGGCGTGGCAAACCCGATCTGACCGACACATGCGGCCAAGCACGCGGCGACGATCGTGCCCCGGGTCAGCTCCAATCCTGTGCGCTCAGACGCGCCCGCCGCTGCCATGATCCCTTTTCCCTTCCCGCCTTCGCCGTAACGAAACCGGGTCGGTCAACTCCTCGCCAACCCGGAGGACCACAGCCACAAGATCTCGCGGCCGATGCGGCCAGCAGCGCGTTCAGGCCCGGCGCGCGCCGAAGCCGAGGCGACTTCGGCGATGAGATGCGGCGCCGACGTCTCGCTGGGCTCGGAGCGAGCGACTCTCATCCGAGCCCTCTCCGCGTCGGCTCGCGCCGCTCGCGGCCTTCATATCCGCAAGGATCGCGTCCTCGGTGCGCGAGGCCACGATCGGCACTGCGAGGCCCGCGACATGAACGTGTGTTCGCCGTCCGCTGCCCCGCCCGTCCTCGATCGGCAGCACGGCAACAATGTCGTCCGCCCGCACGAATCGCCCGTAGCCGAGAGGCACCATGCCGATGTCGGTAGCTCGCATAACGTCGTCTTTGCGCATATACATATTGTAGCGAACGCGTGTTCGATTCAGCGCTACGGATGCAACGTGTATGCGATCCCGGCTACATCGTCAGGACCGCTTTGCCGATCACCTTGCCCGCCTCGACGGCTCGGTGGGCATCGGCCGCCCGGTCGAGTGGGAACGTCGCCCCGATCTGGACGCGCAGGTCGCCGGAATCGAAGTGCTCGCCGGCGCGTTCGAGAATCGTTCGCTGACGCTCCCGTGCCTCGCGCCAGCCGAACACGGATGGGGCGGGCATCCACGTGAAGGACACGCGCAGATTACGGTCATGCATTGCTTTGATCGCCTCGTCCTCCCAAGGGCTCTCGACGTTGGACACCAGATCCCCGTAGGGCACGACGAGGGAGAAACAGGCGGTGAAGGTCTTCCCCCCGACCGTATCGTGCACCACGTCCGCCCCGTCTTTCCCGGTCCACGCGCGTAGCTTCTCTGCGACGTCCTCGTGGAGGTAATCGATCAGCAGCTCGGCGCCCAGTGACGCCGCCAGTGCCGACTTCTCCTGTCCGGAGACCGTCGTCGCGACCCGCGCGCCCGCGATGCGCGCGATCTGCACCGACATGTGACCAACGCCGCCGGCGCCGGCCTGGACGAGCACGCGGTGAGCGTCGGCGACGCGTGCCCGCTCCATCAGCGCCTCCCATGCCGTGATCGTGACCAGCGGCGCGCCGGCTGCCTCGACAAACGACAACCGGCGCGGCTTGCGGGCGACAAACGCCTCATCTAGAACCTTGACCTCCTGATACGTCCCCGGCGTCGGCCCGAACCCCCCGTCGCAGAAGTAGACCTCATCTCCGGGCCGGAACCTGGTTACCGACGCCCCGACTTGGTCAACGACGCCGGCCCCATCCCACCCGAGCACGACGGGCAGGGTCCCTCCGATCGTGCCACTCGATCGCAGCTTGTAGTCGATGGGGTTGATGCCCGCCGCCCGCAGGCGCACCCGAACATCATGCGCGTCGAGCACCTCCGGTTCGGGAACGTCGGCGACCTGGAGTACCTCGGGGCCGCCCACAGCCGTCATCAGGACGGCACGCATATGTCACCGCTGACCGTTCGCTGCGTGCTCGAGGCCCAGGTCGCGGCGTGGTTTTCCAAACATAGTCTCGGGCCTGACAATCCGATCGAGCATGGTGCCATCGACGCTGAACATTCGCAGCTAGAACACGATCCACTGACACCGCGGCGCGGACGCTCTGCCTCAACGGGCGCCGGGCGAACGGGGAGCCGCGTCAGGACGAACCCGGCGCATCAATCCATCAGCGTCGCCAGATAGGTGCTCGTTTCGGCCTCGTGCAGGCCGCCGTGCTGGCCGCGAAACCGCTGCTCGTTGGCCGCCGCTGAGCGAAGCCAGGCCTGGCGGCCCGCGGCGGGCAGCACCGCCACGTCACCTAGACGAGCCTTCAGCCGGGGACCGATCCGGTCAAACAGTTCGCCCGCGGCTCGTACCTCGGCGCGCCCTTCAAGCCTTACCGACAGCTCGTGGATGACTGTGAGGACGTGCTCGGCGTGCACGTGCAAGAAGACGTCGCGCGAGGATCCCGCCGGCCGCGGCTGTGACAGCAGCGTCGACAACTCAGGCCAGAGATCGTCGAGATAATCGACGCGGTCGGGCCCGACGTCGACCTGACCGTGGTCGGCCGTGATCAGCACCGTCACCCCGCGCAAAGCCTCCACGGCGTCCCACAGCTCATCCAGCGAGCGTCTGCACGCATCCGCAAACTCCGGCGAACCGGGGCCGTGGTCGTGCCCCGCCCGGTCGATCAGATCCCAGTACAGAAACGCGTAGCGATGATCACTTCCCGCTGCCGCGAACGCCACCCCGAGCGCATGCACACCCTCGCGCAGCCGCCGAAAGCCAATCACCCGGGCGCCGCGAGTCGCGACCGCGCTGAACGACCCCGCCAGCCGGAACGGCTGCGCGACGACACAGGGAACGGCCATCGACTCATAGAACGTCGGGCCGGGCGCCAGCACGGACGGCTCAAGCCGGCCAACCAGCGTCCCCTCCTCCTCGGCACCACTCGCGTTGAAGCGAAGCGGGCAGATGATCTCGCCGAGCGCCGGCTCGAGAATGTTCCATTCGTAGAGACCATGCTCGTGCACGGGCATGCCGAAATGCACCGAGGACACGTGCGCGGTCGTCGTGGACGGGAACTGCGACATCACCGGGGTGACGTTCAGACGCTGGATCAACGGATGATCGCGATGGCGTTGGAGGAATTCCAGCCCGAATGCGTCCAGCAGGATCAGAATGACCCGCTCGCCAGCGCCGACGCGCCGTTGGACCTCGGCTGGGATGTCGGCGAAGCTCTCCACTACGAGCATTCTCGCCCACTGCTCATATATGACGCCCGAGCCTTATGCAAGGTGATTAGAATTACATCCGACTTGCATTAGGTGGGGGCTAGCGCATAGCGTTGGCTCTCTGAGCGTTGTTGTCCACTTGACGTCGAGCGGTGAGGGAGGTTCGGATGAGCGCGACGACCGACGCGCCGGCGATCCACGGCCGGTTCGGGATCATCGGCTACCTGGTGGCGGTGGCGAAGGCGCTCACCCCGAAGGAACGAGTGCGCGCCGCGCTGATGTTCCTGACGATCCTGGCTTTGCACGTGCTCGGGTTCGCGGTGTTCATCCTGTTTGTGGTCCCGTCGCATTACAAGGGGCTCGGGATCGGTGTCGCGGGCCTGGCGTACTCGCTCGGGTTGCGTCATGCGTTCGACGCCGATCACATCTCGGCGATCGACAACACGACGCGCAAGCTGATGAACGAGGACAAGCGCCCGCTGAGCATCGGCTACTTCTTCTCGCTGGGCCACTCGACGATCGTGATCGCGATCGGCGTGGGGATCGTCGTTGCCGAGAAGTCCGTCTACGGCGCGGTCTCGAACAACCATTCCAATCTCGAGCAGTTTGGCGGCGTGTTCGGGACGATCGTCTCGGCGAGTTTTCTCTACCTGATCGGGTTCCTGAACCTCGTGATCCTGGCCGCGATCGTGCGAGTGTTCCGCTCGATGTGGCGGGGCAACTACGACGAGGCCGAGTTGGAGCGCCAGCTCCAGAACCGCGGGTTGATGTACCGCTTCTTCGGCAAGTGGATGAAGGCGATCAATCACGAATGGCAGATGTACCCCGTCGGCGTCGTGTTCGGAATGGGCTTCGACACCGCCACCGAGGTCGCGCTGCTGGCGACAACCGCGCTGCTGGCCACCCAGCACCTGCCCTTTTACGCGATCCTTTGCCTACCGATCCTGTTCACCGCCGGGATGAGCCTGATGGACACCCTCGACGGGATCTTCATGAACTTCGCCTACAGCTGGGCGTTCTTCAACCCGGTCCGCAAGGTCTATTACAACCTGGCGATCACCGGCCTGTCGGTCTCGATCTGCTTCTTCATCGGCACGATCGAGGTCCTCGGCCTGCTCCCCACCGAGATCAGCGGGCTCAACGGCGGCTTCTGGAACTGGATGGCGGCGTTCGACATCAACAAGGCCGGTTTCGTGATCGTCGGCATGTTCATCGTCTGCTGGTCCGCGGCGCTACTGCTATGGAAGTACGGCCACGTCGAGGAGAAGTGGACCGCCCGACTGGCGGTGGGCGAGAAGATGCCGGGAGATCGGGTCGTGATCGGCGGCGGCGAGTGAGCGGCTGAGCGCCGGACTGCGTCGCGCAGACTGCGGCCGGTCACGCGAGTCCGCAGGACGCGGGACAATGGGCTGGAGATGACCCTCGCTCCGGACGTGCCGCCGCTTTTCGTCGATGATCCCGCGCAGGCGGTCCGGGAGCTGCGCGAGTCGGGCCTCAGGATCTCCACCCCGCGCCGGCTCATCATCCACGCGCTCTTCGACGCGGACGGACCGGTGTCCGCGGCGTTCCTGGTTCGTGCCCTGGCGCTGGATGAGTCCTCGGTCTATCGCAACCTCGAGATGCTCGAACAGCACGGGCTGGTCCGCCATCTGCAC
>DATJUA010000139.1:0-55530 GCA_035502815.1 Solirubrobacteraceae bacterium | reverse complement strand
GCCGCCGCCAGACCCTTGTTGACCAGCTGGGAGCGCGGCACCTTGCGGTAGTAGTCGTTCTCGATCAGGCCCAGCACCTGGTTGATCAGCTTGTCGTTGCTGCTCTGCGCGACGAAGGCGCTGCGCAGCGGCGAGGGCAGCCAGCTGGGGTGCCCGCCGAACCACAGGCCGACGATCAGCACGACGAGTCCGACCAGGATGCGCGCCGGCCAGGGAGAGCGTTGTCTGCGCCGCGGGTACATGTGCGGGACTCAGGGTAGCTGGGCAGGTCGCCCGCTCAGGCCACCAGCCCGGCGCCGGCGACGGGCCGCGCCGGCGAGGCCGGCGGTCGCACCGCCAGCGCCGGCCGCCACCCCGGCGCGGTCGCTACACCCGCAGGAAGCGGCGCAGCGAGAGCCCGGATCCGAGCGCGGACACGAGCACGCCCGCGCCCAGCAGGACCGCCACCAGCCCGCTGAACGGGATCGTCCGCGGCGCCGCGATCAGCGTCCAGTTGTTGGCCAGCGGATCCAGCAGCGCCACCTTGGTCACGCCGAGCACCGCCAGCGCCAGCAGAGCGCCGGCGGCGCCGACCACCACGCCCTCGATCACGAACGGCCAGCGGATGAACCAGTCGGTGGCGCCGACCAGCTTCATCACCTCGACCTCGCGCCGCCGCGCGTAGAGCGACAGCCGAATCGTGTTGGCAATCAGCCCGATCGAGGCCAGCACGAGCAGGACGGTCAGCACCGCCGCCGTGATCGTGACCAGGTTGGTGACCTCGAGGATCTTCTTCGTGTCGGTCTGCTTGTTCGACACGCTTTGGATCGACGAGTCGATCAGCCCCCCGCCCGGACCCGAACTCGCGATCTCGGTGTGCACGGTCAGCACGTCGCTCGGGTTCGTGGGGACCACGTGGAAGGTGTCGGGCAGCGGGTTTGAACCCAGCAGCGCATAGGCCTGCGGGTCGGCCGCCTTCTGCTCGTCGTAGGCCTGCTGCTTGGAGACGAACTGAACCGACTTGACGTGAGGCAATCCCCGGAGCTCGCTTTGCACTCGAGCGTCGTCGGCGGACGTCGCGTTCGTGTTCATGTACACGTCGACCTCGACCCGGCCCCGGACGCTGTCCGCCGCACCGTTGGTGGCCTGGACGATCGGGATGAACACGCCGAGCACGACCATCGTGACCACCACGGTGGCGAGCGCGGCGAAGCTGGGCGCCGCGCTGCGTCGCATCGACCGGATGGCCTCGCGGAGGAAGAAACCGAAGCGCATCGTCTACGTCAGCCCGGGCGGACGCGTCGCCGGGGCGCGCATGCGCCGCGCGAACTCACGCGTGGTCTCGTCGCGGGTGTACAGGCCGGTCGCCTCGTCGCGGACGATCCGACCCTGAGAGAGCTCGAGCACGCGCCGGCGCATCTTGTCGACCATCGCCTGATCGTGGGTGGCGACGAGCACGGTGGTGCCGGTCCGATTGATCCGGTAGAGCAGCCGCATGATGTCCACGCTGGTCTCAGGATCGAGGTTCCCGGTCGGCTCGTCGGCCAGCAGCAGCGGCGGATGGTTGACGAACGCGCGGGCGATCGATACGCGCTGTTGCTCCCCGCCCGAGAGCTGGTCGGGGTAGTTGTGGAGCTTGGTCGAGAGCCCGGTCAGGCGCAGGATGTCCGGCACCTTGTCGCGGATGTCGCGGCGCGAGCCGCCGGTGACCTGAAGCGCGTAGGCGACGTTGTCGTAGACGGTCCGTCCCGGCAGCAGCTTGAAGTCCTGGAAGACGACGCCGAGGTTCCGGCGGTAGTAGGCAATCCGCCTGCGCGTGATCTCGTCCAGCGAGCGTCCAGCCACCCGGATGGTCCCGCCGGTCGGGTCGAGCTCCTTGATGAGCAGGCGCATCACGGTCGACTTGCCCGAGCCGGTCGCGCCGACCAAGAAGACAAACTCGCCGCGCCCGATCGAGAAACTGACCTCGTCGAGGCCGACGTCGCCGCCGGAGTATCGCTTGGAAACGCCGCGGAACTCGATTACCGGTGTACCCGGTTGATCGGCTCCCGCCGGCCGGACTTCGCTCGGGGCGGGGACGGCTGATGAGGCGTCCCGGCGCCGGCGACTGATTCGGTTTTGTGACTGGATGCTGGCCATAAGCTCCGGGGCAGCCTACCGGGCGCCGTCCGCGAACGGCGTCCCAACCCTCCCCGTGCAACGGGATTTGCACCTGTCGCTACCGTTAGCCGCGTGCCGACGATCACGCGTAGGTTGCTTTCCAACGGTTTGCCGCTGTATCGGATCGCGGTCGAGGGGGCGCGTTCGGCGACGATCCTCGTGTCGTTCGACGCCGGGGCCCGCACCGAGCGCGAGGACGAGAACGGGATGGCCCACTTCCTCGAGCACCTGGTGTTCAAGGGGGGCGAGAAGTACCCCACGTATCGGGACGTCAACGAGGCCGCCGAGCGGATCGGAGCGGTCCTCAACGCGTACACGAGCCACGACCTGGTCGCCTTCCATATCACCGCGCGCTCGAGCAAGGCGCTCGAAGCGGCCGACCTCCTGACCGACTTCGTCGGCCGGCCAAGGATCGACGGCGAGGAGCTTAACCGCGAGCGCGGCGTAGTCGTGCAGGAGATTGCCCGGGCCAACGATCAGCCCTCGGTGATGGCCGAGCACCTCATCGACGAGGCGGCGTTCGGCGATCACCCGCTCGGGCGACCCATCCTCGGGCCCGCCGAGCACATCCGCGACACGTTCACCCGCGACGGGATCATCACCTTCCGCGACCGGCGCTGGTCGCCCAGCCGAGGCGGGGCCTTCCTGGTCGGCAACCTCGAGGGGCTGCCCGACGATGGCGCGATCGAGGAGCTGTTCACCCGCTTTCCGGAGCGCCCGGCGCCACCCCCATACGAGCCGGCGCCGCCCGTCCATCCGCGCGTGCTCGTGCGCGAGCGCGACTCCAACCAGTCGCACCTGCGGATGTCCTACCGGCCCGAGATCGAGATCTCACACGCCAAGGACCGTGCCGCGCTGTCGATCTACTCCACCCTTTTGGGCGGCTCGATGGGCTCGCGTCTGTTCGACGAGATCCGCGAGCAGCGCGGCCTGGCCTACTCGGTCCACTCGATCGCGCATTCGTACTCCGACGTGCCGGTGCTCCAGCTCTCGGCTGGTTTGGAATCGGACAAGATGCTCGAGGCCTACCGCCGCATGCGCGACATCGTCACCGAGCTGCGTGAGGCCGGTCCGACCGAGACGGAGGTGGAGCGCGCCCGTGCCTACGCCGCCGGCGCCCGCGCGATCGCGTTCGAGAACACCGGGGCGATCGCGCGTCATGCCGCCCAGCAGACGATCGTGTACGGTGAGGACGTCGATCCGGATCGCACCATCGCGCTGCTCGACGAGGTGACCTTCGACCAGGTGAGAGAAGTGGCAGCGCGCGTAGCCGACCAGTTGTCGATCGCATGCGTTGGACCGCACACTGTGGAGGAGCTCGAGTCAGCCTGAAACGCTGGACCCTGGGGGCGCTCGCCACGGCGGCAGTTGCTGGATGCGGCGGAGGGGGTCACGTCGCGAAGCCGAACTCGGTGGCGTCGGTCGGTGCGCCGATCGCGCAGAAGACCACGACCACACGGACGGCGACGGAGACGGCCCCGGCGCCGAAGCCTCCGCCACCCGTGACGCCGGCGATGGCCGGCCTGGGCAACGCGATCACCGCCACCCTGAACCGGGCCGGTCCGCAGACCGGCGCGATGGTGTACGACCTGACCGCGGGCGAGCCGCTGTTCGCATTTCGGGCCAATATCGGAAGGCCCCCGGCGTCGGTGGAGAAGCTCTACACGACGACCGCGGTGCTCAAGCAGATGGGCCCGAACGCGCGTCTGAAGACCACCGTCGTCGGGCAGGGCCACCTCGGCCCCGGCGGGGTGTGGCACGGGAACCTGTACCTGGTCGGTGGCGGCGATCCCACCTTCGGCGACGGCGCCTTCAACCAGGAGTGGGAGAACGGCTACGGCCCGACCGCGAACGAGATCGTCGGCCAGCTCCAGCACGACGGGATCCACAAGGTCACCGGGTGGGTGATCGGCGACGCCACGCTGTTCGATGACCTCAGAGGAGGCCCGGCCACCGGCTACGCGCCCGACATACCCGATTACGGCGGTCAGCTGTCCGCGCTCACCTACGACCACGGGTCGACCTACAAGAAGCTCAATCCCGGCGCGTTCGCGGCCAAGGAGCTCGTGCTAACGATGAACGACGCCGGCATCGGCGCCCGGCCGCTCAACCGCACCCTGCCGGCGCCCTCGGGAGCTCAGCTGCTCGCCTCCGTTTCCTCACCCAAGATGTCTGTCCTCCTGAGACTGATGGACGTCCCGTCGGATGACCTGTTCGCCGACCTGTTCGCCAAGCAGCTCGGCGTGCGCTTCGGCGCCGGCGGGAGCATCACCGACGGCGCGCAGGTGATCTCGCACGTGATGGCCACCGCGTACGACCTTCACCCGGCGATCGTCGACGGCTCGGGCCTGTCTCGGTCTGACAGCTCCTCGCCGGGCGAGGTCGTCGGTCTCCTCCGGGCCGTGTGGCACACGCGGATCGGCAACGAGCTCGCGGCCGCGCTGCCGACCGTCGGCGTCAACGGCACGGTCCAGAGCATCGGGACCGGAACCGCGGCGCAGGGTAAGTGCATCGCCAAGACGGGCACGCTGAACAACGTCACGAACCTCGCTGGCTACTGCACCGCGCGCGACCATCACAGGCTGGCGTTCGCGGTGATGATCGACGGACCGGCCAACTGGGACGCTTATCCGATGCTGAGTCAAGTGGTAGCCGCGGTCGCTAAGTATTGATAAGCGGGCCGAACGTCGCCACAATCGGCGCCGTGGAGGTGACCGCCGCCGTGAACAGGCGCGAGTTGCAGCGGTACCTGGCGCGCGTCGACGATCGCTGGCAGATCGACCGGGCCGTGCTGGGTGGCGCCCGCGTGGCCGATGAGCGAGGCGCGCCGCCCCAGCGCGAGCGCGGGCCCGAGTTCGTCATGGTGCTCGTCTCGCCGGCCTTCGAAGGGATGCCGTGGCTCGAGCGCGTCTACCACGCCGCATCGCTGTGGGACGCGCTCGAGATGGGCGCGCCCGCCGACGTCCACTGCTACACGCCTGACGAGTTCGAGCGCAAGCGGGTGTCGCTGCCACGCGTGATCCGGGCGGTCGAGTCCGGGATCGACCTGCTCGCCGAGCCGGTCTAGCTTGGGCCGCCTGCGGCGGGAGGGCGCGGCGGCGGCCGGGTCGCGGCGGCCGGGCGCGGCATCCCCCGCCGGGCATGGATGCCCGGCGTAACCGGCCCCAGGGACGCCGGCGAAGCCGGCCCAGAAATCAGCTGATTGCCACCATCCGCTCGATCGGCAGCCGCGCGCGCTCGGCCACCTCGGGCGGGACCTTCACCTCGTGCACGTCGTCGCGCAGGGCGTCGCGCAGCTTGGGCAGCGTGATCATCTTCATGAAGCGGCAGTGGGCGGCCTCGTTGGCGGCGATGAACTCGGTGTCGGGGGCAGCTTGGCGCAGCGGGTGGAGCATGCCGGTCTCCGTGGCGACGATCGCGGTCCCGCCGGCGTGCGAGCGCGCGTAACCGAGCATCCCGCCCGTCGAGAGCATGTGGACGCCTTCACCGGAGACGTCACCGGCGGCGACGTACTCCATCACGCTCGTCGAGCACCCGCACTCGGGGTGGATCAGGAAGTCGGCCCCGGGGTGTGCGGCGCGCACGGAGGCGATGTCGTCGGGCTTGATTCCGGCGTGGACGTGGCACTCGCCGTCCCAGACGTGCATTGGGCGCCCGAGCGACTTCTCGACGTACGCCCCCAGGAACATGTCAGGGCCGAACAGTATTTCGGTATCGGAACCGTGCTCGGCGTAGATGTGCTCGACGACCTTGACGGCGTTGGCCGAGGTGCAGCAGTAGTCGGTCAGCGCCTTGACCTCGGCCGTGGTGTTGACATACATCACGACGACCGCGCTCGGATGATGAGCCTTCCAGTCGCGGAGCTGGGAAGCCGTGATCGAGTCGGCCAGCGAGCAGCCGGCGTCGAGGTCGGGGATCAGCACGCGCTTGTCAGGGCACAGGACTGAGGCGGTCTCGGCCATGAAGTGGACGCCGCAGAACACGATCGTGTCGGCGTCGGCTGCGGCCGCCTGCTGGGAGAGGCCGAGTGAGTCGCCGACGTAGTCGGCCACGTCCTGGACCTCGGGAAGTTGGTAGTTGTGGGCGAGGATCACCGCGCCGCGCTCCTGGGCCAGCGCGCGCACCTCGTGCTGGAGGGCGGGGATGTTCTCGAGTAGCAGGGGTGCGTCAGACGCACCGAGCATCGGCAGGTTCATGGTTTTGGCTCGGACTCGAGGAGGAGGGACAGGTCTAGCGCCGGGGCGCTGTGGGTAAGCGCCCCCACTGACACAAAGTCTACTCCGGTGCTTGCGATGGCCCGGACCGTCTCCAGCGTCACGCCGCCGCTGGCTTCGAGCTTGGCTCGCCCTCCCACGAGGCCGACCGCCTCGGCGAGCTCGTCGACCGACATGTTGTCCAGCAATATCCAGGGCGCCTGCGCTTCGAGCGCCTCGCTGACCTCGACGAGCGTCCGGCATTCGACCTCGAGCGTCAGCCCGGGAGCGTACGAACGGGCCTTGCGCACCGCCTCCCCCACGCCGCCGGCCGCCTCGGCGTGGTTCTCCTTGATCAGGATCGCGTCGAACAGCCCGAAGCGGTGGTTCGTGGCGCCGCCGGCCGCGACCGCCGCCTTCTCGAGCGCTCGCCAGCCCGGCGTGGTCTTGCGCGTGTCGAGGATCTTGGCGCCCGTGCCTTCGATCTCACGGACATATCGCGCCGCCATCGTCGCGACGCCCGACAACCGCGCTAGGAAATTCAAAGCCGTGCGCTCGGCGGTCAGGATCGAACGCGCCCTCCCTTCGAGCTCGAGCACGGGGCCGTGCTCGCGCCACACACCCTCTCGCGTCAGCGGCTGAACGGCCAGCTCCGGATCGACCAGGCGAAACACTTCCGCGGCGACGTCCAGCCCGAATATGACCCCGGGCGCCTTCTGGGTGATCACCGCGTGGGCGATCGTCCGCTCGGGCACCGTGGCGGCCGTGGTCACGTCGCCCTCGCCGATGTCCTCGGCCAGGGCGCGCGCGACAAACTCGGTGAACGCCGCATCGGCCATGGCCGCGGAGGATAGGGATCCGCGGGTAGAAGGCATCTATGCGCCTCTTGGTCGGACTGCTCTCGGCGGTGCTGCTCGCCTTCATGCTGGCCGAGTTCTTCATCGTCTTCCTGCTGCCGCGGCGGGTCAACCGTGACCCGGCGATCGCCCGCGGGATCCTCCGCACGCTTTGGATTCCGTGGCGGGCCGGCGCCGGCTTCCTGCCCCGCGCCTCGGCGGACACGATGCTCGGCATCTTCGGGCCGCTCGGGCTGATCGCGATCCTCCTAATCCTCAGCGCCGGGACGATGCTGTCGTTCGCCGGCCTGCATTGGGCGCTATCTACCAAGCTCGGCAGCCCCCACCGCGCCGATTTCGGGAGCGACCTCTACTTCAGCGCGGGCGCGTTCGTCAGCGCGACCAATCCCGCCACCCCGACCGGCGGCGCCGGCAAGACGCTCCAGATCTTCGAGGCCGCGACGGGGTTGGGCTTCCTGGCCATCGCGATCGGCTACCTGCCGGCGCTGTTTCAGGCCTTCTCGCGGCGCGAGACGGCAGTCGCCCGACTCGACCCGCGCGCCGGGTCGCCCCCCAGCCCCGGCCGGCTGCTCGAGCGCTCCGGACAGCGCGGCGGCTGGGCCGACCTCGACGAGTACCTGCTCGAGTGGGAGACGTGGACGGCCGACCTGATGGAAACCCACCTCTCCTATCCGATCCTCGGCTACTTCCGCTCCCAGCACATCAACCAGAACTGGCTCGCGGCGCTGACCGCGGTCGTCGACGCGTCCGCCTATGCGCTCGCGTACGGTCCCGACGGCTCGACCGAGGCGGCCGAGCTGACCTTCAGGATCGGGCGGCACGCGCTCGGGGACCTGGCTCACACGTTCAGCACGCGGCGGCTCGAGCGCGATCCCGAGCCGCGCTCACGCGAGCGCCTGAGCCGCCAGGAGCAGGAGGAGCTGAGGTCGCGCCTGGAGGGCAGCGGGCTTCACTCCGAGGCCGACGCCGAGGGCGCCGCCAACCGCCTGGACGAGCTGCGCTCGAGCTACGAGCCGTACGCGATCGCGATCTCCCGCCACCTCGCGCTCGAGCTGCCCGACTGGCTGCCCCGAGGCGAGGTACGCGACCGGTGGCCGACCGCCGCCGAGCGCTCGAGCTGATCGGCTATTCGATCAGCACGCGCACGGTACGGAAGGCCGGGTCTGAGGCCCCGTGCAACCGGGCGCCCTCGGCCGTCAGCTCGCGCAGGTAGGCCACGACCTCGTCTGTGATCCGCTCGCCTGGGAGCAGGGACGGCACGCCGGGCGGGTAGCCGGCGATCGATTCGCACGAGATCCTCCCCACCGCCTCGTCCACGGACACCGTCTCGCCCCGTCCAAGGAACGCGTCGCGGGGCGAGACGACCGTCTCGTGGGAGAAGGCCGACGGAGGCCGGCTGACCGCGTGGCGCACGCCGGGGACGGCGATCTGGCGAACCGTCTCGGCGAAGTCGTGCGCGAGACGCTCGAGCGCGTCGACCGGCTGCCCGATCCCGAGCACGAGCACGAGGGTCGCGTGCGTGGCCAGCTCGACGTAGATGTCGTAGGCGTTTCGGAGCGCCGCCGCGACCTCGTAGCCCGTGCAGCCCGTGCCACGCACGTCGATCACGATTCGCAGCGGATCCCATCCGGCGATCCCGGGGCGCCCCACGAACTCCTCGTCGAGCACGGCGCACCCGGGCACCGCGTCGATCGACTCGCGGGCGCGCTGCGCGGCGCGAATCGTGCGGTCGAGCAACGCCTCGCCATGCACCGCGAGTTGGCGGCGCGCCGCGTCGAGCGAGGCCATCAACAGCGAGCTGGGGCTGGTCGAGCGAATCAGTCGCACGGCGCGGTCGACCCCCGCCGGGTCGACTCGCCCGGTGCCGGCGACCAGCAGCATCGCGGACTGGGTCAGGCTGCCGACGATCTTGTGGGTCGAGGCGAGCATCGCGTCGGCTCCCAGGTCCAGCGGACACGCCGGAAGTCGCGCGTGGAAGCCGAAGTGCGACCCCCACGCGCCGTCGACGATCAGCGCGGCGCCGGCGGCGTGCGCCACCTCGGCGCACCCCTCGACGTCGGCCGTCATCCCGTAATAGGTGGGTGAGACGATGAACGCGGCGGGCGCATCTGGAACCTGCTCGAACGCCGCGGCCAGCCCCTCGGGCGTCACGCCGTGGGCCATCCCGAGCTCGACGTCGTACTCGGGCGCCACGAACCGCGCCGTCCCGCCACTGAGCACGAGCCCGTCGATCAGGCTGGCGTGCGAGTTGCGCTGGAGAATCACGCGCCGGTCGGGCGGCGCCAGCGCGAGGCACAGCGCGTGGTTGCCCTGCGTCGCGCCGTTGGTGAGGAACCACGCGCGCTCGGCCCCGTAGGCCTCGGCGGCGAGCTGCTCGGCCCGCTCATACGGCGTCGGCGATGGACCCACGTCGATGCCCTCGATGTCCTGCGGGACGTCCAGCAACAGCGCGCGCACGCCGAGCGCGGTGCGCAGCCCGGGATCGGCGCCCTCGCCGCCCTTGTGCCCGGGCACGTGAAACCGCAGCGACCCGCGAAAGCCGTAGGCGGTGATCGCTTCTAGGTAAGGCGCAGTCGGCTGGGCGGCCGGCTCCCGAACAACGTCGGTCACTTGGCAGATCTCAGCAGGTACGAGCGCGCGAAGCCATCCAGGTCACCATCGAGCACCCGCGCGGTGTCCCCCATCTCGTGATCGGTGCGGTGGTCCTTGACCAACGAATACGGGTGCAGCACGTAGGAGCGGATCTGCGAGCCGAAGTTGACGTCCTGGGCCTCGCCGCGCTCGCGCGCGATCTCCTCGCGGCGCTTGCGCTCCTCGAGTTCGAGCAGCTTGGAGCGCAGCATGGTCATCGCCTCGGCCTTGTTGGAGGACTGCGAGCGCTCGTTCTGGCACTGCACGACGATCCCGGTCGGCTTGTGGGTGATCCGCACGGCGGAGTCAGTCTTGTTGACGTGCTGGCCGCCGGCGCCGCTGGCCCGGTAGGTGTCGATCTGCAGGTCGTCGTCGTCGATCGCGAACTCCTCGATGTCGGGCACGACGGGCGAGACCTCCACGCCCGCGAAGCTCGTCTGGCGCCGGTGCGCCGCGTCGAACGGCGACAGGCGCACGAGCCGGTGGACACCCTTCTCGCTGGCGAACACGCCGTACGCGTTTTCCCCTTTGACCAGGAACGTGGCCGACTTGATGCCGGCCTCCTCTCCGGGGGACGCCTCGAGTAACTCCACCTCCCACCCGCGCCGCTCAGCCCAGCGCATCTCCATCCGTAGAACCATCTCGGCCCAGTCCTGCGCATCGGTGCCGCCGGCGCCGGCGTTGATCGTGACCAGCGCGTCGCCCGAGTCATACCGGCCCGAGAACAGGCGCTCCTCCTCGAGGCGGTCGAGCCGGGCCTGCACGCTGAGAATCTGCTCCTCGAGCTCCTGCGCCATCTCGGGGTCCTCCTCGGCGAGCTCGGCCAGCGGCTCGAGGTCCTCGACGTCGCGCTCGAGGTCCCGGTATGCCGCGAGGCGCCGGCTCGTGCGCGCGTGCTCGGCGCTCACTTTCGCCGCTCGCTCCTGGTCCTCCCAGAAGCCGGGCGCGCCCATCTCTCCTTCGAGCGCGCTGACGCGCTCGCTCAGCTCAGCGGGGTCAAAGGTAGTCCGCTAGCAGCTTGAGCTGCTCGCGGATCGCCGCGAGTCGCTGGGAAAGCGGCTCTGAAGGAGCGGTAGCCATGCGCTTTCTAAGTTAGCAACGCCTGCCGCGGTAACGTCCCGCGCATGGCAACCCTCAATGATCCGGAAGTTCAGAAGCTCCTGACCGAACCCAACTTCGCAGTCGTGTCCACCTATAACAAAGACGGGTCGATCCATTCCACGGTGGCGTGGATCGACGTGCAGGATGGCGTGCCCGCGGTCAACAGCGCCAAGGGCCGCGTCTGGCCGACCAACCTCGAGCGCGATCCGCGCGTCTCGGTCGTCGTGTCCGAGTCGGGCAACGGATACAACTTCGTCGAGCTCCGCGGGACCGCCCAGGAGGTCGATGGGGCCGACGAGCACATCAACGGCCTGGCCAAGAAGTACATCGGCCAGGACGAGTATCCGTTCCGCCGGCCCGGCGAGGTGCGGGTGAAGTTCCTCATCCAGCCGGATCACATCCGGCACCAGAAGCAGGGCTAAGCCGCCGTCAGGCTCTCTAGTTCCAGCGATCGCGCCGCCGCTCGTACCGGGTGGCGCGGCGCTCGTCCCGGGCCTCGGAGCGCACCTGGTTGCGGTGGTGGCGCTTGAACTCGTCGCGCTGCCGTTTGGCATCGAGCTCGCGCTCAATCCGGTCGAACTCCGGCGCCGGGCCGTACAGCCGCCAACCGTTGCGCAGCAGCGGGATCACCACGAACAGCAGCACCACCGCGGGCCAGAAGTGCCCGCTCGCCCCGTTGGCCACCCAGATGGCGCTGACGATCGCGAACAGGCACAGCCCGCCGCCAGACTCCTGAAGCAGCCGGCGTTGAAGATGGCGCCGGCGCTGCATCAGCTCGGCCTTCTGCTGGGCCGCCGTCGCCGGCAGCTTGGGCAGATCGGCCAGCAGGGCGCTCAACTCACCCTGCGTGCGGGCAGCATAGGCGGCCTGGACCCGATCACTCAGCTCGTCCTCGTCCAGCCGCCCGGCGGCGAAGTGCTCCCGGATGTCCTCGGCCGCGCGCTCGCGCTGCTCGTCGGAGGCGCGCAGCTGCGGATCGTCGGCCATCCGGGTGAGGGTACCGCGCGCGCATTCCCTCTCCACGCGATGCACCTCTTTCTCCCTCCCCGATGCAACCTCTTTCTTTCGCCCGGATGCACCCCTTCCCTCTCAACCTCTTTCTTTCGCCCGACGCACCTCTTTCCGGGGCCGGATAACTTCACACTCGCGGCCGCGATCCAGGTGAACGCCGGTTCACCCGGCTATGCCACGGTCAACGGCACACTCGTCCGCCGGCCCACGACGAGTGTGCCGTTACCCGGAATCCGCGGACGCCCCGCCCCTCGCACACGCGCCCCGCCAGCAGACGCGCCCCGGCAGCACGCGCGCCCACGCCCTCCTGGCCGCCCCGCCTCGCCGCTAACCCGCCGTCAGGCGCCGTGGCACTTCTTGAACTTCTTGCCCGACCCGCACCAGCACGGGTCGTTGCGCCCAATCTGCTCGTCCGGCGCGACGCGCCGCTGCTCGACCTGGACAGGCATCGGCTCCTCAACCTCGCCCGCGACGCCGCCCGGCGAGGCGCCGACGCCCGCGCCACCGGCCGCGGCCGCGATCGCCAACGCCCCCTGGGGCCCGCCGCCACCCGAATACGTCACGCGACCCGCGCCACCGGTGGCCGAGCTCGCCGCACTGGAAGGGCTGCGCCGAGACGGCGGTGCCGGCGGCGCTCCGCCGTTCCCGGCACCGTCCACCGGCGTCACCTGGACGTGGAAGATGAGCCGGGCGAAGTCGTCCCACACGCTGTTCATCAGGTCGCGGAACAGGTCGAAGGCCTCGTTCTTGTAGGCGACGAGCGGCTCGATCTGGGCGAACCCGCGCAGGTGGATGCCCTCGCGCAGGTAGTCCATGTCGTACAGGTGCTCGCGCCAGCGCTGGTCGATGATCTGGAGGAGCAGGAAGCGCTCGACGTCGCGCATCAGCTCGGGACCGAACTCCTCCTCGCGGGCGTCGTAGGACTCGGCGACCATCTCGCTGAACGCGTCTTTCAGCTCCTCACGATCCACCCGGTCGGGGTCGACGTCCGGCAGTGGGACGTTCGGCGGAAAGATCTCGGCCATACGGCGGAGCAGACCCTCGACGTCCCATTCCTCGACGAAGTCGCCCGCCGTGTACTCCTCGACCAAGCGCTCGATCATCGCCCCGATCTCCTGACGCGCGGCGTCGCTCATGTCGCGTCCCTCGAGGATCTCGTCGCGATAGGTGTAGACCACCTCGCGCTGCTGGTTGAGTACGTCGTCGTACTCGAGCGTGTGCTTGCGCTGGAGGAAGTGCTGCTCCTCGACCTTGCGCTGGGCCTTCTCGATCTGCTTGGACAGCATCCCGTGCTCGATCGGCTCCTCGTTGCCTTCCTCGTCGGTGCTCCCCAGGCGGTCGAGGATCTTGTAGATCCGCTCGCCGGCGAACAGCCGAACGAGGTCGTCCTGGGCGGACAGGAAAAAGCGCGACTCGCCCTGATCGCCCTGCCGGCCCGAGCGGCCGCGCAGCTGGTTGTCGATCCGGCGCGACTCGTGGCGCTCGGTGCCGAGAATGAACAGGCCACCCGCCTCGAGGACCTCGTCGCGCAGACCGTCCACGCGCTCCTCGATCGACGGGAGCACCTTCTGGTAGTGCTCGTCGTAGTCGGGCATACCCGGCTGCAGGCCGAGCTTGGCCACCTCGAGCCGGGCGAGATGCTCGGCGTTGCCGCCGAGCTTGATGTCGACGCCGCGACCGGCCATGTTGGTGGCGATCGTGACCGCGCCCGGAGCGCCGGCCTCGGCGATCGTCTCGCCCTCGCGCTCGGCGTGCTCCGGCTTGGCGTTCAGCACGGTGTGCTGAATCCCCTTGCGCCGCAAACCCTCAGACAACAGCTCCGAGACCTCGACCGAAATGGTTCCGACCAGCACCGGCTGTCCCGCCTCGTGGCGCTGCTCGATCTCCCGGATCACCGCGCTCCACTTGCCGTCCTTGGTCTTGTAGACCTGGTCGTTGCGATCGGCCCGGACCATCGGCCGGTTGGTCGGGACCTCGACGACGGGCAGCTCGTAGATCTTCATGAACTCGGTTGCCTCGGTCAGCGCGGTACCGGTCATGCCCGCCAGCTTGTCGTACATGCGGAAGTAGTTCTGGAGGGTGATCGTGGCGAGTGTCTGGTTCTCCTCCTGGACGCGGACGCCCTCCTTGGCCTCGACGGCCTGGTGCAGGCCTTCGGACCAGCGCCGGCCCTCGAGGATGCGGCCCGTGAACTCGTCGATGATCTTGACCTCACCGTCGATCACCGCGTAGTCGACGTCGCGCTTGTAGAGCGACTCCGCCTTCAGAGCCTGGATCAGGTGGTTGACCAGGTGGCCGTTCTCGGCCCGGTACAGGTGGTCGATCCCGAGGAAGCGCTCGGCCTTGGCCACGCCCTGCTCGGTGACCGCGATCGTCTTGTGCTTCTCCTCGAACTCGTAGTCGAAGTCGGCGACGAACTCCTTCTTCATCCGCGGATCCATTCCCTCCGGCGTCTTGCCGGGCGTCAGGCGCGGGGCGAGCTGGGCGAACCTCATGTAGAGGTCGGCGGCCTGCTCGGGCGCGCCCGAGATGATCAGCGGCGTGCGCGCTTCGTCGATCAGGATGTTGTCCACCTCGTCCACGATCGCGAACGTGTGGTAGTAGGACTTGCCCTCGTCGGGCTTGGGCCGCCCACCGTGCTGGACCTTCTCGTCGAGCGACGTCGCCATGTTGTCGCGCAGGTAGTCGAAGCCGAACTCGGAGTTGGTGCCGTACGTGACATCCGCGGCGTAGGCCGCGCGCTTGTCCTCGTAGGGCTGCATGTTCTGGAGCACGCCGACCGAGACGCCGAGCATGTCGTAGATGGGCGTCATCCACATCGCGTCGCGGCGGGCCAGGTAATCGTTGACCGTGACGACGTGCACGCCGCGCCCGGCGAGTGAGTTCAGGACCACGGCCAGGGTGGCGGTGAGCGTCTTGCCCTCGCCGGTGCGCATCTCGGCGATAGCCCCGTCGTGCAGCACCATGCCGCCGATCAGCTGCACGTCGAAGTGGCGCATCCCCATCGTGCGCTTGCCCGCCTCGCGCACGAGCGCGAAGCACTCGTATTGCAGGTCGTCGAGGCTCTCGCCGTTCCCCGCGCGCTCGCGCAGCTCGTCGGCCGACTCCTTCAGCTCGGCGTCGGTGTAATGCTCGAGCTCGGGCTCGAACGCATTGATCCGACCGACCCTTTGCTCATAGACCTTGAACTTCTTGCCCTCGCCCATGCGGAGGGCGCGGTCCAGGATGGTCATATGGCTAGCGTAGCAGTGGGGTCCCGGCCGTCCGCCCGTAATTGATGGGGTCGGCGGCGCCTGACGGCGGCGCCTTAGGCGGCAGAACTGACCCCCGCCTGATCCCCGGAATCACCCTCCAGACCGGCCTCTTCGACCGCCTCGACGGTCGGTCCCGCACCCGCGTTTTGAGCCGCCGCGGCACGCGCCTCACGCCGCTTGCGCCGCTTGTCGCGATGACGCTTGACCTGCACGTGCAGCTCGTCGGCGCACAGGTTGATCGAATAGAAGATGTCCGGCGAGGCATCCCGAGCCCGCAGCGTCACCCCCTTCAGGTGGAGCGTGGCCTCGGCCACCTGGCTGTCGGGGATCGCGGGGTTGCGCTCCTCGAACACCTCCACCTCGAGTTCGGCCAGCTCCGAGACCTGCCGCTCAACCTTGCGAAATCGCTTGGCGACGTGCTCACGCAGGTCTTCGGAGACGGGCAAATTGCGGCCCTTGACCTCGATTCGCATCCCGACCTACCTCCTCGCTGGAAGGATGGATCTCAGGCTTTTCCGGCGGCGGCTCCGCCGGCGCCTTGGCGACGTTGTGAACCGGTTAGCCTAGCCCTCCGCCGGACGTTTGTCGATCAATTACGGCTGCGCCTGGCCGCTCTGCGGCGCATAATCACTGCTCGTGTCTCCGCACATCTCGTGGTCGTTCGATCCGCCCGTCCTCGTGGGAGTGCTCGTGCTGGTGCTGCTGTACGCGGCCGGGTGGCGCCGGGCGCGCCGGCGAGGCGAACCTCACCCGCCCAGCGTGTGGCGAGCGCTCCTGTACGCGAGCGGGATCGTGACCATCCTGATCGCGCTGATCTCCCCGCTCGACGTCCTCGGCGATCAGCTGATGGTGATGCACATGGTCCAGCACATGCTGCTGCTAGACGTCGCGCCGATCCTGCTCATTCTCGGTCTGACCAAGACGCTGCTGCGTCCGGTGACCCGGCGCGTGCAGACGGTCGAGCGCCGCGCCGGGTTCTTCGCTCATCCGGTGTTCGCGGTGATCTTCTACGCCGGGATTCTGTGGCTGTGGCACGTGCCGGCGCTGTACGACAAGGCCCAGGGCAACAGCGTGCTGCACGCCCTCGAGCACCTGTGTTTCTTCACCGCCGGCTCGCTTTACTGGTGGCACGTCCTGTCCCCGATCCGCAGCCGTACGCGGCTGACCGGCCTGGGCCAGGTCGGCTACATGGCCGGCGGAAAGCTGCTGGTCGGGCTGCTCGGGATCGCGCTCGCGTTCGTCCCGAGCGTGATCTATCCGTTCTACGCCCACCAGCCGCACTACTGGGGGCTCAGTCCGCTCGAGGATCAGATGATGGCCGGGCTCGTGATGGCGCTCGAGCAGTCGCTCGTGATGGGGGTCGCGCTCGTGTGGCTGTTCGTGCAGATGCTCAACGAGTCCGAGCGCGCCGCCCAGCGCGCCGAGCGGTTCGAGATCGCCTAAGGCGCCGCCTAAGGCGCCGCCGTCAGGCGCCGCCGAGATCAATCTTTTGGGCCTCGCTTCGCTCGGCGTCCGTGGGGCCATGCAACCCCATCCTGACCGGGATCGCACGGCCCCAACGGACCCGAGGGCTGAGCTAGCTCAGCTGCACTTCTGGGTGCCCGTCACCGTCTGGGTGACCGGAGTTGCGCCAGGCGCAGACTCCGCCGTGAACGCCACGCTGTACGGGCGCTTGCCGCTCTTGCAGGCGGTCGACGCCTGGTAGATGGCGGCCTTGCCCTTGACTGCCTTAGTCAGCTTCAGGTAGTGAAGCGTCAGGCTTGTCAGCGAGCCCTCGACCCCGGTGATGGGGAAGGACACGCCGTTTGGAATGGGCGTGTTCAACACGAGGTTCTTGCCGACCGTCTTGGCCGTCCCGGCGAACGGCGAAACATCGCCCGTCTGGATCGGCCCACAGGTGTGGGTCGAGGTCTCGTCAAAGAAGTACACGACCTTGCCCTGGCCGGCATTCCAGACGTGCAGTAGCGGGTCGCACGGAATCTGGTTTGGATCCGATGCGCTGGGATCGAGAACCGGGCCGAGGATGGCAGTGATCGAGCCAGTCGCGATCAGCGCGCCCTTCGGGCAGCCCGCGTCACTCTTTGCCCCGGAGATCTTGCCGAAGCTACACGTCGGGAAGCTCTTCCCGTTCGACACCGCGCCATAGACCGTGGTCTTGATGTCGGTCAGCGGCGCCGTGCGATTGCCATTGGTGCCGCCGGCGACGTAGTTCTCGGTGAACCCGATGGCCGAGGGTGCCTTGCTGGTACCCGCCTTGTTGGGCGAGAACTTCACCGTGGCGGTGTAGGTGTTGAGACCGCCGGTGGCCGCAAACGCGGACGCGGCGGCAACGAGCACGGCAAGCGCCGTGGCTATTACGACTAGTCGTCGCAACAGACTCCTCCTTTTGTTTTGTTGCAAGCAGAGCCGGCCATGCTCTATGGGGTTGGTTGTAGTTGGGGGAATGACTTGAGTTGTCCGGTGGTTGCTTCGCCGAGCGGCGGCTGCGCCTTACATGGCGGGCCGCCGGGGTCCGACGTGTAGTAGTCGGCACTCAGCACAGCAGCCAGCGAGGCGGGAATAGTAGGGCCGATCGTCGGCTGAGGGTTGCTCGTGCACAGATAGCTGCCGAAAACGGGCAGCCCGTCGAGCAGCTGATAGCCGTTCGGAACCAGATATGGATTGCCGCGATTGCTCGACACGCGGTTCGAATAGTCGGTCAGCGTCTCGGGGTTGATCGGGCTCGAGACCCGGACGTAGTGCACGAGCCCATGACCGCTCGCCGCGGGCAAGGTCGCCTGCGAGGCGGCCGTCCCGTTGGCGAAGAAGCCGGCGATCTCACGCCGGTAGTCGTTTATGTAGTCGATCACCGGGATCACCCCAGCGAGGTACGGAGTGGCGCGCGTGAGCAGCGGCACGCTGTCGTTCAGGAACGTCTCGAGCGCGGGCACGCCCGCCTTGGAGGCATGCGTCAGCGGCCCGACGTTGACCAGCAGGCTCTTCAGCTGCGGCGCGAGCACGGCGAGCGACTCGAGCGCTGGTGACAACTGCACCGCGGCCGGCCGCAGCTCGTCGACCAGCGGCTTCGTAGTCTGCGCGAAGCGCGCCACTCGGTCGACCGTCGTCTTGGTCGCGACCAGGAAGGGCGGGAACGCCTTGATCGTCTGGGCCAGCGCGGTGCTCTGCGCGGCCGTGGCCGAGAACGCGCCGTCGGCGTTGACGATCAGCTGCCGGAGCGCCGCCGGCGAATGGGCGATGGCGGAGAAGACCTGCCCGGAGTCGTTCAGCAGCGTGCTCGTCGCGGCGCTGTCGCGGTTGAGCACGGCCAGCACCGAGTCGAGGTTGGTCGCGAACGGATACAGCTCGGCCAGCGCCTCGTTCAGGTCCTCCCCGCGGTTCGTGAGGGCGATGCCGTCCTGCTGCATCCACGTCTCGAATGCCTGGCGCGTGGCGGGATCGAAGGTCGAGAGGATCTGGTCGAGCTGCACGGTCGGTGCGACCTGACCGCGCGGGAGCATCGCCCCGTCGGGGAGCTTGCGCGCCGTGGCCGATCCGGGCGAGAGCTCGATGTAGGTCTCGCCGAGCAGGGTCTTCTGGCGCAGGATCGCGCGGGTGTCCGCCGGTCGCGGCGCGAATTGCGGGTCGATCTCCATCACCGCGCGAGTCAGGCCGGTCCGGCGGTCGAGCCCGACGCTGATCACCTTGCCGACGTCGACCCCCGAGATCCGCACGTCGGCCTGGCTACCCAGCTCGGTCGCCTGGTTGAACTCGGCGCTGATCTCGTAACCGCGCGGGCCGAGCGAGGTCGTGCCGCCGAACGAGATCCACAGGTACAGCAGCAGACCGATGCACGACGCCGTGAACGCGACCAGGGTCAGGATCCGACCTGCGCTCGGCGCCTGCTTGTTCATCTCCTCGCCCCCGTTGCTTCGGGCTCGCGCCGGCTCAACGCGCCAAGCGAGGAGGGGCAATAGGACGAGTTGATCTGGCTCCAGTCGGGTGCGTTGAGCAGGTCGAGCAGTGGTCCGATCGAGGGGCTGCCCGCCTGAATCGTCGTCTCGAGCAGGTTGAGCTGCTGGCAGGTCGCCATGAAGATCCCGCGCACGGTCGGTCCTTGTGCGTCCTGAACGTCGGTCAGGCTCGAGGCGATGTGGGCCAGCCACGAGCCCCAGAACAGGTACCCCTGCTCGCCACCGGAGGGCTGGTAGGCGAGCGTGTTGAACAGCGTGTTGACGACCTTGACCGAGCGCGTCAGCGGCGGCGTCGCCTTCGCCAGCTTGGTGGCCGCCGGGCGCAGCGCGCGGGCCAGCGGCGCCACGGCGGTCGAGAATGGGCGCAGCTCTGTCTGGATCACCGGCGTGGTGTCGTGGAACAGCGGGCGCGACGCCTTCAAGGCCGGCGCGAGCGCGTGGGCAAACGGAACCAGCTCGTGGAGCGCCGGACCGAGCTGGGCCGTGAACGCCTGGACCTTGCCGAGCGTCGTGTTGGTCTGATCGAGCGTGCCGGGCAGCAGCGACAGGCCGGCCTGGAGGTTGGCGTCCTGCGAGGAGATCGCGGCGAAGTCGGTGTTCGAGGAGACGATCAGCGACGCCAGCTCCCCGTCCACGCCGCCGAGCGCGGTGGCCACCCGCTGGAGGTTGTGGATGGCCGCTCGAAGGTTGGCGCTGCGTTGCGCGAGCAACGTGGAGAACGTCTGCGTGTCGCGGTCGAGCGGCTCGAAGCGCTTGAACGTCCCGCGCAGGTCGGACACCGCCGCCGCGCTCGGCGCCGCGCTCGAGGCGTCGCCGCCCGATGAGTCGGGCGCCGGGTCAGGCGTTGTGGAGGGGTCGCGGAACGCCTGCGCGCCGCCGGACAACAGCAGCAGCAGGTAGCTGCGGCTGTCGGCGTCGAGTGAGGCGAGGATCTGGTCGAGGTCGATGTCGGGGGAGGTCGCCGAGACGGGCAGCAGCGCGCCGTCGGGCACCGCGCCGGCCTGCTTGGTGCCCGGATCGAGCGCCAGGTACATGTCCTTGAGCGGCGTGCGCGGGCGCAGGAGAACGGTGGCGTTCTCGTAGATCGGCGCGTACTGCTTGTAGATGTTCATGGTCACGACGGCGCGGCCGTTCTGAAGTTCGACGCCACCGACCTGACCGATCTGGACTCCCGCGATCGTCACGGCCTGTCCCTGACCGGGAGTCACTGCGGCGCTCGAGGCGAACTCGGCGCGCACGGTGTAGTAGCTCTGGTCGAAGTTGAAGGCGGGCTGGTGCTCGAGGATGTAGCCGGCGATCACCAGCGCGATCACGACCAGCCCGAGGATCGCGACGAAGTCCCTTCGATGGGCTCTCAGCGCGCGCCTCACGGTCCGGCCCCCGTACTCACGTCGTTGAGGTTCGGCGCCGCGTTCTCATCGCACGGCTTGGCGCCGGTGACCGGCGGGGCGTGCCCCGGCCAGGCCGGTCGGGTCCCGAGGGGCTCGAGCACCGCGTTGCCGAACAGCGGTCCCTGCGTGCCGAGGTTTCCGGTCTGCACCTGGATCGAGCCGCCCGCCGGCGAGGAGCGCAGGTAACGACCGTTGCCGTCGAAGTTCTGGCCCGCGCCGGCGATTCCGACCGCCGACTCGAACAGCTGCTGGTACACCGGCGTGGTGCTCGTCTGGGGCGGGTCCTGGATCACCTCGTCGCCGGTCGGGACGAGGTTGTGCGTCACGCAGCGCGCGAGCGCGTCGCTGACGTTCAGCAGCGAAGTGGTCGATTTGATCGTGCTTGCGGTCTCCTGGACCGCCGGCGTGAGGTCCTTGACCAGGCCGCCCAGCTCGCTGGGCTCGACGAGCGCCGTCGCCTGGGCGAGCCACGGCAGCGCCTGGCCGATCGTCGGATCGAGCTGCTCGACCCCGGGCAGGATCGTCTTGGCGAACTCCTGTGTCGGGCCGAACGACGCGTCCAGCGACGTGAGCGCTCCGTTCGTGGTGCGTAGCAGCGACGGGAGCGCCGCGATCGTGTCGCTCAGGTCCTGCTGGCGAGACGCGAGCGCCGACATCGTCGCGTCGAAGGTCGTCACGAGGCTCGCCAGCTGCGTCTGGCGCGATGCGAGCGCCCGGAACACCTCCTCGTTGCCTTGCACCGCCTCGGAGAGGTCATGCGGCTGGGTGCCCAGCAGCGCCTGATTGACGATCGCCGAGGCCTCGAACGCGCCGGCGGAGTATTTGAGCGACTTGTTGAGAGCCTGGGCGCCGGTCAGGCCCCGGACGCTCGGATCCTGGTCCTGGGCGGCGTCCTGCGCCGCCGTGGGCGGCTGATTGAGCGACGCGCCGAGTCCCTGCACGAGTGTCTGGAGGTTGGCCCGCGTGTTTGAATTGAGCGCCGACAGGACCCGGTCGAGCTGGACCGGTCCCGCCGTGTTGGCGGCGGGCAGCGTCGCGCCGGACGCGAGCGTCGGAGCCTCCGGCGACCCCGGGTGCAGATCGACGTAGAAGTTCCCCTCGAGGAACGTCCGGGTCAGGATCTGGGCCGTCGCGTCGGCGTGGATCGGCAGCCCATTGGCGTTGATGTCCATCGTGATCACGCCGTCTTGGGTGTTGTTGCCGAGCGATTTGACCGATGTGACCTGCCCCACGTCCACACCGGCGATCCGCACGGGCGATGGGATGTGCAGCTCGGTCTCGCTCGTGAACACCGCCTTGAGCACGAACGGCGAGGCCGAGAAAGGCGTGGGGCCGCCGAACACCAGGTACACCACCGCGGCGATCGCCAGCGCGGCGAGGACGCCGGCAACGAAGTTCGAGATTTGGGGCCCGCCCCCCCGGTGGCGCCTCACTTCTTGCTCCCGGTCCCGCTCGTCGCGGTCGTTGTGGACTCGGTCTTCAGGCCGACGTTGCCCGCGGGGTTACCGATCGCCGCGGCCGCACCCGAATAGGGCTCGTTGCCCGCCGCGCACTCGGCCAGCTCGCCGGGCGAGTCGGTGTTCGGATAGGGATCGACGTGGAGCGGCCCGTGCTCGGCGGTCGGGTCGGTCACCGGCGTCGTGTACGGCTGGCTCGACGGGTTCGACTCGCCGCCCAGCACGTCGTCGATCGCCACCAGCGAGAACCGCAGCGAGGTGCCGGACGTGGTGCTTTCGGAAAGCACGTTCGCCAGGTTGCGCAAGAACAGCGTGACGTAGTTACACGACGCCTGGACCGGGGTCAGGAACGCGAGCGGCGACCGGAGGCTTGACGCCGTGAGCGTCAGGCGCGCGAGGCCTTGCTGCACCGCAGGCGTCTGGCCGTAGGTTTGAAGGTGCTGCGCCAGGCTGACCAGACGGTCGTCGAGCGCGGACGTGCCGGGCAGGTTGCGCGCGCCGGCGGCAAACGCGTCGGCCAGCACGGGCGCACTGGTCGGCAGCGTCGCGATGCCGGGACGGAGCTCGGAGAACAGCGTGGCTGAGTCGGTCAGGAACGGCCGTGTCGTCGGGTTGTCGTCGATCACCGCGTCGAACGCCGGCGGCGTGTCGGAGATGAACTCCTGGAGGGAGGGAGTGGACACGCTGGCGAGCGCGCGGAACGTGCCGTCGAGCGCGACGAACAGCTGGGCCTGCGTGTTCGCCACCGGGGCCAGCGCGCCGGTGAACGACTCGAGCCCGCGCAGGAAGCCGGCCAGGTCGGTGTGCGGTGAGGCGAGGTTGCGCGCCACCGGCGCGAGGTCGCCGAGCAGCGGCACGAACGCCCCGATCGCGTCGTTGACGCTGATGCCCCGGCCGGCCAGCCCGTCGCTGAATCCTGTGGTCGATGCGACCACGCCGGTCCGGGTTGGCGGGCTGAACATGTCCAGCACCTGGTCGAGGTCGACCGTGGCGCTCGTCTGGCTCATCGGCACTGTCGCCCCGCTCGGGTACGTGCGCTTGGAGTGCCCGAGCCCGATCGCCAGGTACTTCTGCCCGATCGCGCCCTTGAGCGCGATCGTGAAGGTCGAGTCGACCGGGAGCCGGCCAATGCTCTTGTCGAGCTTGAGGTCGAGAACGGCGATCGGGTCGCCCGACGGCGTGCGGACCGCCCGGACGTCGGTCACGAACCCGACGAGCGCGCCGCCCATGTGCACCTCCGCCCCGTGCGTCAGCTCGTTGGCGTCGGGCACCTGGACGTGGAGGTCGTAGCTCGGGACGAACGGGAGGCCGTTGTTGGCGTTGTAGGCGAGGAACACGGCGACGATCACCGCGAGCACGGTGATCGCGCCGATCAGGACCGGGTTGGCCAGGCCGCCGGGCTTGCGGCGAGGGTTCATCCGCCGGGCCCGATCAGGTAGTCGAGCAGCCGCTCCAGCGGCGCGCCGGCGGTGGCGACGCCGCCGGCTGCTTTGTGCGAGGCGCTCGCGGCCTGTGCGTCGTCGGCGCTCGCGGCCTGCCCGTCGACGGCGGCGGACGTCCCCTTCGTGAAGTTGGCCGAGCAACCGGGGACCGGAGTCGTGGCGTATCCGGTGCAATCGCTCACCAGCAGCTCGTCGCGTACGTAGTGCCCGAGGCTGTCGAAGCCGTTGGTGGCGGTCGTGCCGTAGAACAGCAGCGCCATCAGCTGCCCGATCGCTCCGGTCTTGCTCAGGCTCGCGGTGAGGCGGTCGAGCGAGGTGGCCGCCGGCGCGGCCTGGGTGCCGAGGCCGTTGAGCTGTTTCGCGAGCGGGATGGTCCCGACCAGCGGTGCCTGCGACTCGGCTGCGGCTTTGCCCAGCTCGGTGAGCGAGGTTCGCGCCGCGTCCGCGAACGGCGTGAGCTCGGTGAACTCGCGGCCCAGCGCCGACGCGCTCGTTTTCAGCTCCGAGGCCAGCGGCGTGCCCTGGTCGGCCAGCGTGCCGAGGTCGGCCATCAGCGGTTTGAGTTGCCTTAGGAAGCTCGGGAGCAGCTGGATCGAGCGGGAGATGTCTCTCGCGCGCGCCGCGCTCGCGGTGGCCGTGGTGTTCGCCTGGACGATGAAGTCGGCCAGCGCCTTGCGCTGCTGGGCCAGCGGGCCGAGCACCGCCGCGGAGTCGGACGCGAGTTTGGCCAGCGCGTGGTTCTGATCGGCCAGGATCTTCAGCACCTGGTCGGTGTCGCCGAGCGCCGGATCGGCGCGGTGGATCACCGCGTTCAGGTCGGAACCTCGCGCGGCCAGCCCGGTGCCGAGCTCGTCGAGGATGATCGCCAGGCGCTGAGTGATCGGCTCCTGGTAGATGTCCTGGACGATGTCGAAGTCCACCGGCGAGCTCGTCTGCGTGACCGGCAGGTAGTAGGTGCCGGCACCGGGGCCGCTGGCGATCCGGTGCAGGGCCGGTGTCGCCGCTGTGCCCGGGTTGCAGTCGACGTACATCTCGCCGATCAGCGACTGCGGGCGGATCGCGCACGTGGCGTTGGCGTGGAAAGGCGCGAACCGTGAGTCGTCGATCTCGAGCGTGACCGCCGCCTGGTTGTTCGCGGTGACGCCCAGCGAGGCGATCGACCCGACCGGCGCGCCGGCGACCCTGACCTGCTCGCCCTGAACGGCAAACGATGCGTCGTCGAAGATCGCGCGCACGGAATAGGGATCCCCGCCGACCCCACCGCCACCCGACGCCCCGGTGCCGATCACCACGGCTCCGATCACCACGACGGCGACGACGGCTATCAGCGCGAGTCGCCTCATGGGCCGGGAGGGGTCGAACTCGTGTCGCAGCCATTCACCGCTTCTGGCGAGGAGCCGTCGGGCGAGGGCTGAACCGCGCCACCGGGGCAGCGGTTCTGCACCACCTGCAGCCCCTCGTAGCGCTCGGACGGCGGCCGCGTCGTGAGCTCCCCCTGGCTGTCGGTCCCGAAGGCGAAGAACGTCGGCTGGACGCGAACGTAGTGGCCGTTCGCGTCGTAGTAGGCGCTGGCCTGGCCGACGTTGGCCAACGCCGCGACCACGTCCGGCGTGTACTCGCGCAGCGTGTCGAGCTGGGTTTGCGAGCTGTTCATCGCGCTTACAAGGTCGGGGAACGCGGTGCTCGCCAGACGCGCGAGTTGCGGCGTGTCGTTCAGCAGGCTGGTCAGATCCCCAGTCCCGGCCGGGTTGTGGATCAGGGCGCTGAGCGCGGTGACGGTGGGGATCGCCGCCTGGGTGAAGTCTTTGAGGCTGGCGGCAAACGGCTCCAGACGCCGGGAGGCGATCTTGGACTGCGCCACGAGCGGATCGAGCGCATTGAGCGTCGTGCGCAGGCCGGCGAACGTGTTCGTGGCGCGGGTGAGCGTGTTCGGGAACAGCGCAAGCGCCTGCTCGAGCGACTGGCTCTGGCGCGCGATCGCCCCCGTCGCGGTGCTGGCCTGGGTGATCAGATCGGCCAGCTGCGATGTCCGGGAGGCGAGCGCCTGCATCGCCTGAGCCCCCTCCACGAGGAGGCCGTCGAACGCGGGCTCGTTGCGATCGAGCTCGGCGGTCAGGTTGCTCGTGCTGGCCAGGCCGGGAGCGAGGTATTCGAGCGTCTTGGATGCTTCGGCCGGCCGCCCGTTGATGCTCGTCGCCTCGCCCTTGATCACGTTTCGCAGTCCGGCCCGCGTGAGCGGATCGAACGCGTCGAAGACCTGATCCAGGCTGACGAACGAGTACGTGTCCTGTTCGGAGATCGTGCCGCCACTCGGTATCGGTGGCGCCTGGCTCGGGGCGGGCTCGAGCACCACGTACTTGTCGGCGATCCCCGACAGCGAGTTCTCGTAGATCCGCGCGACCGTGCCCTCGTGCAGCGGCGCGGCGCTCGAGTCGATCGACATCGTGATCTGCGCCTGCCCGTTGGGCGTCAGCGAGATCGACTGCACCGACCCGACCGTGGCCGGGCCCATCAGCACCTGATTGCCCGTCACGAGCCCGCCGGCGTCCTCGAAGTCCGCCTTCAGCGTGTACGACGAGCCGCCGCTGAGCACCACCACGACGACCACGACAATCGCGGTCAGCAACGAGGCGACCGCGGCGACGCGCGCGATCATGAGCGCATCAGCATCCGTGCTGTTATCGCGTAAAGCATCGCTGGGACCTCTCTCCCCTACTGCCGCACAGTTCGTCCAGCGGCGCGTTCATCCTGCCAAAGTCGGCGATCCGCCGCTATGTCGACATGTTCAGAGGATGTTCAGCCGGTGTTAAGCGCCACCCACATCCGGGCGAGCCTCAGAGCCCAGCGGCGCTCGCTTATCGGGCGGTCGGACCATGCATAACCCGCCAAAGCGCCTCGTCCCGCAGCAACTTTGCGCACATAAGCACCGTGACGACGCTTATGTGCGCAAAGTGGTTGCGCTACTGGCAGGTTTGGCGAGTTTTGCACCCTGGGCGCCGGGCCGCCCGGCGCTTCAGCTCGCCGGCGTCTCAGACCCGGATGCGTCCGCCACCGCGACGGGGCCCGCTGGCGCCGCACCATCCGCCGCGCCAGCCGCCGCACCACCCGCCTCGCCCTCCGCCGCACCAGACCCGCCGCCGGCCTGCGTACCCCGGGTGACCAGCAGCGCCGCCCCGAGCGCACCACCGAGGTCGCCGAGCGCGGCGAGCAGGATGTCCGGGTGCACGTCGTTGAACAGGTGCGGGGCCATCGCCTTGCGGATCCGCTCGACGTACGGCTCGCCGAGACGGACGCCGAGGCCGCCACCGATGATGATCGCTTCGACGTCGAGCAAGTTCTGGGCCGAGGCGACACCGACACCGAGCGCCTCGACGGCCTCGTCGATCAGCTTGGTGGCGAGCTCGTCCTTCTGCTCGAGCGCGCGAGCCCAGACAGAGCTCGTCAGCTTGGTCCGCCCCCGCTCCTTCATCAGCTTGAACAGGTCCGTCTGTTTGCCCTTGGCATCTTGCTTGCGCGCCCGCGCTTCCATCGCGGCGCGTCCCGAATAGGCCTCCATGCAGCCACGCCGCCCGCACGGGCAGCGCCGGCCGTTGATCTTGACCACCATGTGGCCGATCTCGCCCGCGCCACCGCGCCCGAGCCACGGCTCGCGGTTGAGGATGATCCCGCCGCCGACGCCGGTCCCCCACATCACGCCCAGCAGGGAGTCGTAGGGTCGGCCGGCGCCCAGCGCGAACTCGGCGTCGGTCGCCACTTGGACGTCGTTGCCGACGAACACCGGGGTGCCGAGCTCACGGCTCAGCGTCTCCCCGAGCTGGAAACTGCCGTCCCAGTCGGGCAGGTTCCGCGCCGAGGAGACCGCTCCGGTCGCGTCGTCGACGACTCCAGGCGAGCCGACGCCGACGCCCATTAGCTGATTGGACTCGACCCCCGCGGCGTGGCAGGCGGCCTTCATCGCGGCGATCATCTCTGCTGCGACGGCCGGCGGCCCCCCGGAGGCCGGCGTCGGATGCCGTGACGATCCGAGCACGGTGTTGCCCGAGTCGACGACGATCGTCTCGATCTTGGTCCCGCCGAGGTCGATCCCTCCGCGCAGAGAGGGCTTGCTGACCGCCTCCATGAGCCGGATGTTAACCCGAGCGATGCGCCAGCATCGCTCGGCAGCATTCGTTCACCCAGACCCGGCTTACGTCCACGATTCGCGGTAGTGCCGCTGATCCTCGGTCGGCTGGTCGATCGTCACCCCGAGCGCGGCCAGCTTGAGCGTGGCCACCTCCTGATCGATCGACTCGGGCACGGGTTGAACGCCGGCCGTAGCGTCGTCCGGGCCCCTCACCAGGTGCTCGACACAAAGCGCCTGGAGCGCGAACGACACGTCCATGACCGCCGCCGGATGGCCCTCGCCGGCGGCCAGATTGACCACCCGCCCCCGTGCGAGCAGGTTGAGCCGGCGCCCGTCTTCGAGGACGTACTGCTCGATCAGCGGTCGCACATCGCGCACCTCGACCGCGAGCGCGCGCAACTCGTCGAGATCGAGCTCGACGTCGAAGTGGCCGGCGTTGGCGAGCACCGCTCCGTCCTTCATCCGCGCGAAGTGCTCTCCGCGCAGCACCCGGCGCGAGCCGGTCACGGTCACGAACACGTCGCCGCGCTGCGCCGCCTCGAGCGCCGGCATGACCTCGTAGCCGGCCATTCGCGCCTCGAGCGCGCGCAGCGGATCTACCTCGCACACGACCACCGCCGCGCCGGCGCCGCGAGCCCGCTCGGCAATTCCCTGCCCGGCCCAGCCATAGCCGACGACGACCAGCGTGTGACCGGCCAGCAGCACGTCACTGGCCCGCACGATCCCGTCGAGCGCCGACTGTCCGGTCCCGTGGCGATCGTTCAAGGCACGCTCGGTCCGTGCCTCGTTGACGGCGAGGACCGCGCACGACAGGCCCCCCTCGGCCTCGAGCCGGCGTAGCCGGACGAGCCCGGTGGTGGTCTCCTCGGTTCCTCCGATCAGCTCGGCCAGCGCATCGCCGCCTCGCGCGTGCGCGGTCATCACGAGGTCGGCACCGTCGTCGACCGTGATCTGCGGGCGGCCGTCCAGGACCGCGCGCACGTGGCGCACGTAGCTGTCGACATCCTCGCCGCGCAGGGCGCGCACCTCGATGCCGTGCTCGTAGACGAGCGCGGCCGCCGCGTCATCCTGGGCCGAGAGCGGATTGGCCGAGCACAGCGCCACCTTGGCGCCGCCCTCGGCCAGGGTGAGCACGAGATTCGCCGTCTCCGCGGTGACGTGCAGGCAGGCGCCCAGCCGGATCCCTTCGAGCGGACGTTCAGACGCGAAACGCTCCCGGATGCGCGCGAGCACCGGCATCTGCGCGCCGGCCCACGCGATCCGCGACATCCCGACCGGGGCGAGCGACAGGTCGGCGACGTCGTGGGGCGGAAGGCGCGTCCTCGCCATCGCGATCCTGCTTACCTCATCGCCCAGTGAGAGGGACCTCGCCGCAGATGCGCCGGCGCGCTCAGTACCGGTAGTGGTCCGACTTGTACGGCCCCTCGACCGGGATCCCGAGATAGGCAGCCTGGCCCGCACTCAGCTCGGTGAGCTTCACGCCGAGCGCCGGCAGATGGAGCCGCGCCACCTTTTCATCCAGGTGCTTGGGGAGCGTGTAGACCTGCCGCTCGTAGCGGTCGGTGTGTACGAACAGCTCGATCTGCGCGATCACCTGATTGGTGAACGAGTTCGACATGACGAAGCTCGGGTGCCCGGTGGCGTTGCCCAGGTTCAGCAGCCGACCCTCGGACAGGAGGATGACCGAGTGCCCGTCCGGGAACACCCACTCATCAACTTGCGGCTTGATGCCGATCCTGTTGATGCCCGGAACCCTCGACAGACCGGCCATGTCGATCTCGTTGTCGAAGTGGCCGATGTTTCCGACGATCGCCTGATGCTTCATCCGCGCCATGTGCTCCGCCGTGATCACGTCGCGATTCCCCGTCGCGGTGACGAAGATGTCGGCGCTCGCCAGGACGTCTTCGAGTGTGAGCACCTGGTAGCCGTCCATCGCCGCCTGAAGCGCGCAGATCGGGTCGATCTCGGTGATCACCACACGCGCTCGCTGGCCGCGCAGCGACTCCGCGCAGCCCTTGCCGACGTCGCCGTAGCCGCACACGACGGCCAGCTTGCCACCGATCATCACGTCCGTCCCGCGGTTGATTCCGTCGATCAGAGAGTGTCGACAGCCGTACTTGTTGTCGAACTTGCTCTTGGTCACCGAGTCGTTGACGTTGATGGCCGGGAACAGCAGGTGCCCCTGCTCGGCGAACTGGTAGAGCCGATGGACGCCGGTCGTCGTTTCCTCGGTGACGCCCTTGATCTCCGCCGCGACCTTCGTGAATCGCTGCGGGTCCTCCTCGAGGGAACGCTGGAGCAGGCCGAGCACGATCGCGAATTCCTCGGAGTCAGCGGTCGACGGGTCGGGCACCGCCCCCGCCCGCTCGAACTCGGCTCCCTTGTGGACCAGCAGCGTCGCGTCACCGCCGTCATCCAGAATCATGTTTGGGCCGGTGGGGACGCCGTCTTCTCCGGGCCAGGCCAGGGCCTGCTGGGTGCACCACCAGTACTCCTCGAGCGTCTCGCCTTTCCACGCGTACACCGGCACCCCGCGGGGGTCCTCCGCAGTTCCCTCGGGGCCGACGACGACTGCCGCAGCGGCGTGATCCTGGGTCGAGAAGATGTTGCAGGAGGCCCAACGCACCTCCGCGCCAAGCGCCACCAGCGTCTCGATCAGAACCGCCGTCTGGATCGTCATGTGCAGCGATCCGGTGATGCGGGCGCCGGCGAGCGGCTGGCTGTCCGCGAACTCCCGCCGTGTCGCCATCAGACCCGGCATCTCGTGCTCGGCCAGCCGGATCTCCTTGCGGCCGAACTCGGCCAATCCAAGATCGGCCACCTTGAAGTCTGCCTTGGCAGCGGTCGTGCTCATCATGCCTCCACGGTCGGGGTAATCAGGCGGCCGCGCTCAGGCAGCGGCCAGCAGTCTCTCGTGTTTCTCCTGCTCGAACCGCAGCCAGTCCTCCGGCCCGACGTCCTCGGGCCTGCGCGCCTCGGCCTCGAGCCAGACCTTGACCGCATCGCTCAGATCCGGGTTGGCCGCCATCCGAGCGGCAAATGCAACGTCCGAAAGCCCGACATCGAAGCGCGCCAGGAGCTCCTTGAGCGTGCGCAGCCTTTGCAGCTGGCCAGGTCCGTACAGGCGGTAGCCGGAAGCCGACCGGGCCGGCGACACCAACCCCGCCTGCTCGACGTATCGCAGCATCCGCGCCGACCAGCCGGTCGTTCGCGCCGCCTCGTTGATGGTCAGTCCTTCCATCGCTCACAACCTTACCACGATGTTGTCAAGGTTCATCCCGCCCCGAGACTTTTTTGCTCCAGGCCCTCAAGTTCGCTCGGACATTTGTCGAAATACAACCCGTGAGCTGGAGTCACGCCTAGCATGCGGACCAACCTCGAACCAGGAAGCCGGAGGTCGGGCATGGAGCGTTTTCCTGAGGCGCCGCCGTCAGGCGCCGCCGTGAATTCGCCAGGAAGGACGCGAGTCACCAAGCGCAGCAAGGCAGCCTGCGCGGTCGCGCTCAGCATCACCGTTGGCTGCGCGATCTTTGGCGTGGGCGGAGCTGCTGCGGGCGATAGCACGTATGCCAGCCACCTGCGCGAGGCCCGCCTCGAGGCGCGGCTCGCCGGCGCCGACCTCGCTCACCGCACGCCTTCGCAGCTCGTCCTCGCCGTGACGCCGAAGACCGACGCCGCATCGACCACCCCGGCCGTGACCACGACCACCCCAGCCGTGACCACGACCACCCCGGCCGCGACCACGACCACGTCGACCACCTCGACCACGACCACCCCGACGACCACCACTCCCACCACCACGACGCCAAACCCGACGTCGCCCACTAACGACCAGGGCGCGAGCAACGGGACGACCGCGAACGGCCAGACGACTACCGACGCCAACACGTCCACGACGCCCGGAGCGACCACCCCGCCAGACAACGCCGCGGGTATCGGCGGGAACGGTTATCCCAACACCGGCAACCCCACCGGCAACTACGGCTACGGCAACGGCTACGGCCATGGCAACGGCACCGGCAACGGGTCCGGCAACAACGACGGGAACACCGCCAGCACCACGGGGAACGGCGGAACGGGCAGCGCGGCCTCGACGAGCCCCGAGTGCCACGGTCGTTGCTCGGGCACGGGTCAGAGCCAGACCGCCGGCGTGGTGCCCAGCGCGGTGCCTTCGACGACGACCTCGCCGTCGACCACCGGCGACTTCAATCTCGGCGTCTCCTCGACCGCGGCCAGCTCGAGCAGCTCGAGCAGCTCGGCGAGCTCGGCGGCGACGAACGTGCCGACGGACGCCTCGACCACCTTGCTCAACGCGCCTTCGTCCACGTCGGGCTCGACCGCCGGCTCTCCATCGGTGAGTCTGAACAGCATCCCGAGCTTCGCCTCTAGCTCGGCGTTGCGGAAGGTGACCAAGGGTGCGACGACCGACCAGTCCCACACCACCACGCTTGCGAGCGGCGGCACCGGCGGCGCGGCAGCGCTCGGTGGGCACACGACGGCGGCGACCCCGGGTGCGACCGCCGGCGCGGGCACGACCACCGGGACCACCCACGGCGCCAAGCCGACCGATGCCAGGAGCGTTCACCATGTGCGCCACCAGAACAGCGGCGGCTCCGGCCTGACGGCGCCATTCACGCCGGCCGTCAAAGTGATCGACCAGGTCGTCAAGGTGATCCCGACCGGGCTGTGGATCGCCCTCGGCGCCGCGTTCGGCCTCGCCCTGGCCTGCGCCGCGGTCGCGCTGCGCTCCAGCCGCCGCGCCCGCCGGCGCGAGCACGAGTTCGTCGCGATCTCGGCCGCCGCCCAGACCGATCCGCTGACCGGCATTCTCAACCGCCGAGGGTTCATGGACGCCGCCGAGCGCGAGCTCGCCCGCGCCAGCCGCTACAACCGCCCGTTCGTCCTCGCCTACGTCGATGTGCGTGGCCTGAAGGCGGTCAACGACACCGAGGGCCACCTGATGGGCGATGAACTGATCAAGACGGTCGCCGGCCTGATGAAGGAATCGGCTCGCGCGGACGACGTGGTCGGGCGCATCGGCGGCGACGAGTTCGCCCTGCTGCTCGGCGAGCAGACCGCCGAGAGCGCCGAGCCGGTGGTCCGCCGCATCCGCGCGCGGGTCGAGGAGCGGCGCGCGGCGATGGAGATTGACGTGCCGTGGGAGCTGACGATCGGAATCGCCGGCTTCCCTGACGACGGCACGACGCTTGAGGACCTGCTCGGGGTGGCCGACCGCCGCCTGTACGAGCAGCGCGGTATCGCCTTGAGGTAATTGGGCTGGGGAAGCAGGGGGCTCGGGGGTTGAGCCATCGTTCGGGGCCCTCGCCGTAGCGGCGGGGGCGCCCGGGCGGTGCATTTCCGTCCCGCGATCTAGAGGCGGGCTTCAGCCGCGGGCCAGCGCGCTCTTCAGCCGCTCGATAGCCGCGACGGGCGTGGGGTCGATCTCGCGCAGCACCGCGAGGTAGAGCGACACCAGATCGCCCAGAAGCACCAGCGAGATGAGCCGCTCGGTCCGGTTCTGGCCGATGCTTTCGACGCGGTAGGTGCCGGCCGCCTCAGCCTCGATCAGGCCGCGCGTCAGCTCAATCCGCTGGCGAATGCGGGGATGAAGGTCGCAGTCGTCGAGGAACACGGCGCTGAAACGGCCGAGCTGGCTGGCGCCCTGCCAGCCCACGATCTCGTTGTGGTCGAGCTCGGGAAGCTCGTGGGCGAAGCACGGCATCTTCGCGTTCTCGTTGATCTGCGTCTTCCAGCGATACGAGATCGGCGAGGTCAGCCCGGATCCGGCGATCTGCGGGATCGTCCCGTGCAGCCCGCGCGCCAGCTCCTTGGAGAGACAGTCTCCGGGAGCATCGGGGCCCCACATCTCGACGATCTGCTCGACGTGCGCCGCGGCCACGTCGATTTCCGCGTGGAGCCGCTCGCCGGCGCCGCACAGCCATGCCACTTCGAGGGCCACCACCAGCGAGTAGGCCACCGCGGCGCGGGGCTGAAAGCCACCCGGCAGCGGGATCACCGGGACGCCGTCGGCGCGCGCCGCGTCGGCCAGCTTGCCGCCGGTCGTCGCGACGATCCGCTGGGCGCCTACCGCGCCGGCCGCCTCGTACACCGCGAGCGTCTCCTCGGTGTTGCCCGAGTAGCTCGCGCACAGCACCATCGAGTCGGGCGTGGTCCAAGGCGGAAGCGCGTAGCCGCGCGCGATCACGATCGATCGCGAGGCCCGATCGCCGAGCGCAGCGCGGGCGAGCGCCCCACCGATCGCCGAGCCGCCCATACCGGCCACGATCAGGCCCCCGGGGGCGTCGCGGGGCTCGAGGTTGGCCGACTCGACCCGCCACAACGCGTCGCGGAGCTGGTCCGGCATGGCGAGGATGTCGTCGATCTGACGCGACGAGTCGACCGCCACGATCGCGTCCCGGGTTAGGTCCAAGGTCGTGCTCAAATCCTCACGGCTCCGTTCCGCGGGTGCTCAGAACCTGATCGCTCCATCCGGAAGCTCCACGCCGGGGAAGATACGCGCGCCGGCCGCCAGCATGTTCCCTGACCCGATCCTGACCCCCTCACCAATGACGACGCCGCCTTCGATGTGGCAGTGCTCGCCGATCGTTACCCCGCGGCCCACGATCGAGGAGCTGATGGTTGTGTCAGCCCCGACGCTGACCCCCTCGAGCAGGACCGAGGCCTCGATCCGGGCGCGCTCCGACACGGTCACGCCCTCGCCGAGCACGCTCCGATCGCCCACCAGCCCCCCCGACCCGACCGTGCAGCCGGACGCGAGCAGCACGGGAGCAACCACCCGTCCCTCGACCGACGCTCCCTCGACGAGCGCCATGCCATGCTCGCCGAGCCGCCGGCCGACGTCGGTCGCCACCTTGCCCTCGAGAATGTCGTAGGTCCCCTTCAGGTACCGGTCCGGGGTCCCGATGTCGAGCCAGTAGCCGCTGGCGACGCAGCCGAAGAGGCCGTCGCCCACCAGCCGCGGAAAGACCTGCCGTTCGATCGACACGTTGGTCCCGGCAGGCGGCATGCCGGCCAGCACGTTCCGTTCCAGGATGTACGCCCCGGCATTGATCAGGTTGGTATCCGTCTGGTCGGGCCCCGGCTTCTCGACGAACTCGCTTACGGCGTCGCCGGGATCCAACCGCACCAGCCCATACGCGGACGGGTCTTCGACCGGAACCAAGGCCAGCGTGGCGCGCGCGCCGTTGCGCTCGTGAGCCGCCAGCTGCGCGGTGAGATCGATGTCGGTGAGGACGTCGCCGTTGAGCATCAGGAAGCGCGAATCGAGCAGATCCTCGGCGAACTTGAGCGCCCCGCCGGTACCCAGTGGCTTCGGCTCCTCGAGATACCGCAGGCGCACACCCAGCCCGGAGCCGTCGCCTAGCACCGCGCGGACGCCTTCGGCCATGAATCCGCACCCCAAGATGACGTCATCGATCCCGTGCCCGCGCAGCCACTCGATCATGTACGAGATGAAGGGCCGATCCACCAGCGGCACGACCGGCTTGGGGATCGTCGAGGTCAGCGGGCGCAGGCGGGTACCCTCCCCGCCGGCCAGGATCAGGGCTTGCAAGTGGGTGACACCCCAGCGCGGGCCGCTATCGGCCGATCCCCTCGTAGATGAACCCGGCCGCCTTCACCGTCTCCGGATCGATGAAGTTGCGCCCGTCGATGACGAGCCGGCCGGACATCCGCTGCGCCGCCTGCGACCAGTCGAGCTCGGCGAACTCGGGCCACTCGGTCACGAGCACGGCCGCGTCGGCGCCATCCAGGGCGTCCAGGGCCCCCGGGGCGAACTCGACGCCTCCCATCAGCGAGCGCGCCTGCTCTTCCGCGACGGGGTCATACGCGCGCACCTTGGCGCCATCGGCCTGGAGGCGGGCCGAGAGCACGAGCGAGGAGGCCTCGCGCATGTCGTCGGTGTTCGACTTGAAGGCGAGGCCGAGCAGCGCGATCTCCTTGCCCACGAGCGACCCCAGGTGCTTCTGGAGCTTGCCGACGACGCGCCGCTTCTGCAGCTCGTTGACCTCGATCACGGAGGTCAGCAGCTGGAAGTGGTAGCCCGAGTTGCCCGCCAGCTGCTTGAGAGCCGAGACGTCCTTGGGAAAGCAGGATCCGCCGAAGCCAATGCCCGGCTTGAGGAAATGCGTCCCGATTCGCCGATCAAGGCCCATCCCGCGCGCGACCTCGAGCACGTCCGCCCCCGTCTCCTCGCACACGTTGGCGATCTCGTTGATAAACGAGATCTTCGTGGCCAGAAAGGCGTTGGCGGCCAGCTTGATCATCTCCGCGCTCGCGACGTCGGTGCGCACGAGCGGCGCGTCAAGCGGCGCGTACAGCTCGATCACCGCGTCGCCGGCCCAGTCGCCGTCGTCGCCGACGACAACCCGGTCGGGGTGCAGGAAATCCTCGAGCGCGGATCCCTCCTTCAGAAACTCGGGGCAGGAAACGTAGGCGAAGCCCTCCTTGCCGCGCTGGGCGAAGCTGCGCTTGATCGCGGCGCCCGTGCCGACCGGGACGGTCGACTTCATGACCAGCGCGTGGTGGTCCGATGTGGGCATCGCGTCGACGACGGCGTTCACGGCGGACAGATCGGCGTCACCGGAGTACGTGGGCGGCGTGCCGACCGCCACGAACAGCAGCTGGGCGTGCTCGAGTGCCGGCGCGAGCTCGGTCGAGAAATGCAGGCGCTCGCGGTTGGCCAGGACGCATTCGGCCAGGCCCGGCTCGTAAATCGGGATCTCGCCGCGCTCGAGCCTCGCGATCTTGTCGGCGTCGATGTCCACGCACCAGACCTCGCTGCCGAGCTCGGCGAACCCGGCGGCGGTGACCAGGCCTACGTAACCGGTGCCGATCACCGCGATCGGTTGTCTCGCTGAGCTCATCGGACGGTCAGGGTAGCGACTAAGGCGCCGCCGTCAGGCGCCGCCGACCATTTGAATAGGCGCCGCCGTCAGGCGCCGCCGACCATTTGAATAGGCGCCGCCGTCAGGCGCCGCCGACCATTTGAATAGGCGCCGCCGTCAGGCGCCGCCGACCATCCCAATCAACTTCCGCCCGCGCGGGTCAGCGAGGCGGCCATCGCGACCATCTGCCGGTTCCCGATGCTGTCGGTCAGCGTGTTCGAGATCCAGTAGACGCCCTGGGCCGTGTGCCAGGCCACCAGGCTCAGCTTGCCGCCGTTGGCGTAGAGCTCCAACTGCTTGCCGTTCACGGTCTTGGTCTCGGTCGGATCGTTCAGGATCGGCGGGTTCTGCCACGTGGTGCCCTGCACGCCGTAGTACTCGCCGAGCAGCGAGTTGATCTCAATCGTCATGTAATAGGAGTAATGGGCGACGCCCGTGCGGTCGTGGAGCAGGTACGCCCGGGGATAGCCCGCGACGATGCCATCCTGCGCGGCGGCGTTCCCATCGCCCATCGGGCAGTTTCCGTTGTTGGGCGTGCAGTACTGCGCACCGTTCACGATCAGCTTCGGGTAGTAGATCGGGATCCCGATCGGTCCCAGCGCTTTGGCCTGGGACACACCGTCGCCCACGTCCGCGCTGAGGCCGGGAGCGCCGGCGCCGCCGCCCTTCCCCTTGCCGCCCGCGGCGCTCGCCGCGCTCCCCGACGAGCCGCCGGCGTTCGGGGCGGCCTGACCCTTGGTCGGGGTCATGAACTGGCGATAGACCGCCTGCTCGGCACTCGACTGCGCGGTCACATAGCACGGCGTCTGCTGGGTCGCGCTGTTCGCGTTGGCCGGAGCCGGCGCGCAAGGCTGGAGGATGGCCGGGAACTGGATCTGCTTGATCGTGTGCCCGGCCGAGAACGCCACCAGGTTGAACAGGTTGATCAGGCCGTCGGTGGTGTGGAGGTTCTGGTCGGTCTGGGCGTGGGCGCCGAAGATCTTCAGCAGCGAATTGCGATCCTGGATGATCTGGTCCTGACTGAACTGGTCCTTCGCCCAGCGCAGGAAGTCCTGCTGGCGGGCGTTGCGAACGAGGTCGTCGTCGGTGTGCCGGAAGCGCACGAACGCCAGCGCGTCGGACCCGCACAGCTTCTGATAACCGGGCTGGATGTCGATGCTCGAGTAGTCGGTGACCGCCGTGTTGTTGTAGTAGCGGTGGTCGACGTCGGTGTAGACGCACCCGATCGCGTTCACCAGGTCCTCGAAGCCGCTGAAGTTGACGTCGATGATGTGGTTAACCTGGAGACCAGGGAACACCTGCGACTGAAGGATCTTGACCAGCAGGTTGTCGCCGCCGATCGAGTAGGCGGCGTTCAGCTTGTCGGTCTGTATGCCCCCGCCCTCGGGAACCTGGACCTCGAGGTCGCGGGGCACGGACAGCAGGTTGATCGTCGAGGAGCTCGGGTCCATCCGCACGAGCATCATCGTGTCCGTGTTGGCGTCGGCGAACGGCTCGCCGGCGCGATGGTCGGAGCCGATCAGCAGGATTGTCTGCGGGGCGCCCGGGTTGGGGATCGTGACCCGTGCGTGCGGGAGCGCGGGCGTCACCGACAGGTAGGTGGCGATCTGCTTGAACTGGAGCAACCCGCCGACCGCGGTGGTGGCGCTCGCCGCCCCGATCACGATCACCGCGGCCATCGCGAAGCGCAGCAGCATGCCGGCGCGCGAGCGGGGGATCAGCTTCACGCTCGCCCCCCCTCGATCGCCGTCAGTCCACCGCGGCCGTCTTCCTCACCGGAGCCGGGCTGCCCGTCCTGCGTGGTCGCCTCCGTCCCGGCCGGGCGCTCGAGCCACATCGGCAGCATGCGCACGAAGCTGACCAGCGAGCGCCGGTAGCGGGCCAGCGAGGACACCGACACCCACTCCTCGGGGCCGTGGTGGCCGGCGCCGTCGGGGCCGAACTCGACCGCGGGGATGCCGGCCGCCATGAACGACACGGCGTCCGAGGCGCCGTCCCGCCCGACGCTCAGGACCTCCTGGTCGGGAACCGAGCGCGCGACGGCGTCGCGCAGGGCCCGGACGTAAGGGTTGCCGCGCGGCACGCTGACGGGCGGGAAGACGAACGACTTCGTCACCTCGCACTCAGGAATCCGGGCGATCTGGCTCCGGATGTCGTCCGGGTTCTGTCCGGGCAGGAAACGGATGTCGACCGCCATCCGGCACCGATCCGGAACCTTGTTCAACGCGTCTCCCCCCTCGATCCGCCCCAGGTTGATCGAGGGTCGGTCGAACGTCTCGGAGGACTGGCGCGAGAACGGGAGCGATTCGATCGCCCGGAAGACGTCGACGGCCTTGAGCACCGCGTTATCGCCCAACCACGGCGTCGAGCTGTGCGCCGCCCGCCCACGGACCTCGATCAGCATCGCGAGCACCCCCTTGGCCTCCACGCCAATGTGCAGGTTGGTCGGCTCGCCCGTGATCGCGAAGTCGCCGCCGAGCCCGCGACGGACGACCGCATCGCTCGAGCGGTCGTCGATCTCCTCGGACTCCTCGTCCGGCACGCAGATGAGCCTGACCCTGACCGCGGACTGGCGCTCGAGGTCCTTGACCGCGCACATCATCGCCGCCAGGCCGCCCTTCATGTCGTAGGCGCCGCGGCCGATCAGCCGATCGCCCTCCAAGCGCGGGTAGAACTGCTCGGGCTCGGCGGGCACCACGTCCAGATGCCCGTGAAACACGACGCAGGGAGTTTCCTTGTCGTCGCCGGAGCCGTCGGACGGTCCTCCAACCTCCGCCACCAGGACAGGCAGGCCGTTGTGGTCGTGGTGGCGCACCTCGATGTCGCGGGATTCGAGCCATCCCTTGACGAATCCTGCTGCCGCCACGATCTCCTCGGGCCGCGAGGTGTCGTACGAGACGAGCCGCTCGGCAAGCGTCAGTTCGTCAGTCAATTTCCTACGTGCCGCTCTCCGCAATCGTGAGAAACGTCTGGAGGCGCTCCTTGTCGCGCTCGGCCACCCGTCGCTTCTCGGTGTCGTCGCCGGCCGCCTCGACCGCGCGCTCGGCCTCCTGGAGCCGATCGCGCAGGCTCGCGGCGTCGAGATCCCCCGGCGCGTGCGCCTCCTCCACCAGGATCAGCGCCCGATTCTCGCCCACCTGCATGTAGCCCTCGGCCTGGGCGAACCGCACGACCTCCGATTCGGTCCGGTACAGGCGCAGCTCGGTCGGGTCGAGCATGGCCAGCACCGGCTCGTGATGGGCGAGCACGCCGATCGACCCGACGGCGGTCTTGGTCGAGACCATCTCGACCTCGTCGTTGAACACCTCACCCTCCGGGGTGAGGACCTCGACCCGGAACTTCTCGTGCGCCATCGGGCGCTACTCCTGCTCGCCTTCGCCGTCCCCGGAGCCGTCCCCGGAACCGTCACCGGAATCCTCGCCGGAGGCCTCGGGCCCGCGGGCGGCCTCGTCCTCGGTCTTGGACTCCTCCTCGCGCTCCTCGTCGGCCTGCTCCTCGCCGCGGGCATCGGCGACGACGTCGTCGATCGTCCCCTTCAAGAAGAACGCCCGCTCGGGGAGGTCGTCGTGCTTGCCCTCGAGGATCTCCTTGAAGCCACGGATCGACTCGGCGATCGGCACGTAGACGCCCGGGGTACCGGTGAACTGCTCGGCCACGAAGAACGGCTGGGACAGGAAGCGCTCGATCTTGCGCGCTCGGTTCACGGTCAGCCGGTCCTCGTCGGAGAGCTCGTCGATACCTAGGATCGCGATGATGTCCTGGAGCTCGCGGTAGCGCTGGAGCACCTGCTTGACCTGGTTGGCCACCTGGAAGTGCTCGTCGCCCACGATCTCGGGCTTGAGGATCGTCGAGGTCGAGTCGAGCGGGTCGACCGCCGGGTAGATGCCCTTCTCGGCGATCGAACGCGACAGCGTGGTGGTCGCGTTCAGGTGCGCGAACACGGACGCCGGCGCCGGGTCGGTGAGGTCGTCGGCCGGCACGTAGATGGCCTGGATCGAGGTGACCGAGCCCTCCTTGGTCGAGGTGATGCGCTCCTGGAGCTCGCCCATCTCGGAGTCGAGCGTCGGCTGGTAGCCGACCTGGGAGGGCATCCGCCCGAGCAGCGCCGACACCTCGGAGCCGGCCTGGACGAACCGGAAGATGTTGTCGATGAACAAGAGGACGTCCTGGTGCTCCTGATCGCGGAAGTACTCCGCCATGGTCAGGCCGGACAGCGCGACGCGCATGCGGGCCCCGGGCGGCTCGTTCATCTGGCCGAACACGAGCATCGTCTTCGAGAGCACGCCGGATTCCTTCATCTCGAGCCACAGGTCGTTGCCCTCGCGCGAGCGCTCGCCCACGCCGCAGAAGGCGGACAGGCCCTGGTGCTCCTCGGCCAGGTTGCGGATCAGCTCCTGGATGATCACGGTCTTGCCCACGCCCGCGCCACCGAACAGGCCGACCTTGCCGCCCTTGGCGTACGGGGCGAGCAGGTCGATCACTTTGATGCCGGTCTCGAACATCTCGGCCGTGGGCGTCAGGTCCTCGACGCTCGGTGCGTCGCGGTGAATGGGCCGGCGCGGCGTGTCGGCGGGCAGCTCGTCACCCATGTCGATTGGCTCGCCGAGCAGGTTGAAGATCCGGCCGAGCGTGATGTCACCGACCGGCACCGTGATCGGGGCACCCGTGTCGATCACCTCGAGCCCGCGAGCGAGCCCGTCGGTCGTGTCCATCGCGACCGCGCGCACCCGATCGTCGCCCAGGAGCTGCTGCACCTCGAGCACTAGCCAGTCCTCGGCCTCGGCGGGCGAGGCCTCGGCGGCGACCGCCTCCTCCTCCCTGGCTGCTTCGGGGCGGCGGACCTTGATCGCGTGGTAGATCTCGGGCAGCTTGTCAGGGAACACTGCCTCGACGACGACGCCCTGGACCTCCTCGATCCGGCCGGTGTTCGGCTTCTCAGGCTCGTTCGGTGCGGCCTCGCTGCGCTGTTCTTCTGCGACTGACATTGCTTCTCCAGTGTAGGTCTACCCGGACAGGCCTTCTGCTCCCGCCACGACTTCCAAGATTTCCTGGGTGATCTCCGCCTGGCGCGCCCGGTTCATCTCGAGGGTCAGATTCTGGATCAACTCCGCGGCGTTGTCCGAGGCGCTGTGCATCGCGGTCATACGCGCGCCATGCTCGGACGCCGTGGACTCGAGCAGGGCCCGGAAGATCGACACCTCGACGTAATCGGGCACGAGCCGCTTGAGGATCTCCTCCGGATCGGGCTCGTAGTCGACGAGCGCCTGAGGATGAGATTTCCGGTCATCGCGGGCCTCGCTCTCGCCATTGCCCGAGCCTTCCTCCAGGATGGTGGCCTGCTGGAGGGGGAGCAGCGTCTCCCGGCGGACCTCCTGGGAGACCGGTGAGATGTAGCCGTTGTAGAAGATCTCGACCCGATCGACCTCATCGTCGATGTACGCGGCCATGAGCCGGTCGGCGATCCGCCGCGCGTCGGCGTAAGCGGGACGGTCGGTGAAGCCGGTGAAGCTCTCGGCCGGCTCGAGACCGCGGAAGGTCAAGGAAGTCGCCGGCCTCCGACCCGAGGCGAAGAACACGGGCTTCACGCCGTCGGCGTCGTACGCGCGGCCCGCGGCCACGCCCGCCCGCACGATGTTCGAGTTGAACGCCCCGGCAAGACCCCGGTCTCCCGCGATCAGCAGCAGGCCGACCCGGCTGACCTGATCGTGCTCCCGCAGGATCGGGAGCCGGGGCAGGGTGCCCGACGCGTCGGCGGCCTGGCGGGTCATCCGGCGGATGGCGTCGGCGTATGGCCGCAGCGCCTCGATCCGCTGCTCGGCCCGCCGCAGCCGCGCGGCGGCGACGAGCTCAAGGGCACGGGCGATCTTCTGGATGTTCTTGACCGCGCCGATGCGGTTCTTGACGTCGCGCTGGGACGGCATCCGTCGACTCCGGGCTCAGCGGCTCACGCCGCCTTGGCCCGGTCCTCCTCGAGCGGATGGCCCTCCTCGTCGAGATCGAAGCCGAAGTCCTCGGCGAACGTCGAGACGGCCTGCTCGACCGCCTGCTGGGTCTCGTCGCTCCAGTCACCGCCCGCGATCTTTTTCAGCAGCTCGGCCTCGTTGGCGCGCGTGTACTCGGTGAGATCGGCGAGGAACCGGTCGACCTTGTCGACCACGATGCGATCGAGGTACCCGTTGGTGGCGGCGTACACCTGGATCACCTGGTCCTCAACCGGCATCGGATTGCGCTCGGACTGGTTCAGCGTCTTGACCAGCCGCTCGCCTCGGGCCAGCGTCCGCTGGGTGGCCGGGTCGAGCTCCGAGCCGAACTGCGAGAACGCCTCGAGCTCGCGGTACTGGGAGAGCTCGAGCTTCAGCCGGCCGGCGACGCGTCGCATCGGCGTGATCTGGGCGTTCCCGCCCACGCGGGACACAGAGATGCCGACGTTGATGGCCGGGCGAACGCCCGAGTTGAACAGCCCGGGCTCGAGGTAGATCTGGCCGTCGGTGATCGAGATCACGTTCGTGGGGACATACGCCGACACGTCTCCGGCCTGGGTCTCGATCACCGGCAGCGCGGTGAGCGACCCGGCCCCGAGGTCGTCGTTGAGCTTGACTGCGCGCTCCAGCAGCCGCGAGTGCAGGTAGAAGACATCACCCGGATAGGCCTCGCGACCCGGCGGCCGGCGCAGCAGCAGCGACATCTGGCGGTACGCCACCGCGTGCTTTGACAGGTCGTCGTAGACGACGAGCGCGGCCTGGCCGTTGTACAGGAAGTGCTCCCCCATCGCGCAGCCGGCGTACGGCGCGAGGAACTTGATCGGGGCGGCCTCGTCGGCCGCCGCCATCACGATGATCGTGTTGTCGAGCGCACCGGCGTCCTCGAGCGTCTTGGCCAGCGCCACCACGGTCGCCTTGCGCTGCCCGATCGCCACGTAGATGCAGCGCAGATCGCGATCCTTGTTGTTGATGATCGCGTCGATGGCGATCGCGGTCTTGCCCGTTTGACGGTCGCCGATGATCAGCTCTCGCTGCCCGCGGCCGATCGGGATCATCGAGTCGATCGCCTTCAGCCCGGTCAGCATCGGCTCCTTGACCGGCTGGCGCTGGACTACACCCGGCGCCTTGAACTCGGACGGCCTGGTCGCCGACGTGGTGATGTCGCCCTTGCCGTCGAGCGGATTACCGAGCGGATCGACGATCCGCCCGAGCAGCTCATCTCCCACCGGGATATCGAGCAGGTGCTTGGTTCGCTTGACCGTGTCGCCCTCGACGATCTTGTCCCACTCGCCGAACAGCACGGCCCCGACGTTGTCGGACTCCAGGTTCAGGGCCAGGCCCGTGACGCCGTGGGGCAGTTCGAGCATCTCGAACGACATGCAGTTGTCGAGCCCGTGGATACGGCAGATGCCGTCGGCCACCGATAGAACCGTTCCGACTTCGGTCAGGTCGGCGCTCGAGGCGTCCAGGCCTTCGATCCGGCTTTTCAGGATTGAGGTGATTTCGTCAGGCTTGATCTGCATTCGTGACTCCTTGAGCAGGCCAGACTAGCTACGCCTGCGCGACTTGCTTACGAAGTTGTTCCAGTCGGTTCCGGATAGACGCGTCGAGGATCACGTTGCCCACGCGCACGACGATCCCTCCGAGGATGTCGGGATCGACCCTGGTCGAGAGCTCGACTGTCCGCTTGGTCTGCTCACCGATCCGGTCCCCGATGCTCGAGACGGTGGACTTGTCGAGCTCGATCGCGCTCGTGACCTCCACCGGCAGCAGGTCGCGTTCGTCCTCCCACAGCTCCTCGTAGCGCGCCTTGATCCGGAAGATGACCGGCATGCGGCCGCGCTCGATCAGCGCCTCGAGGAAGTTCATGAATACCGGCTCCGCGCCGGTCACAGATCGCTTCAGACCGTCCTTTTTCTCGTCGGTCGAGAAGGAGGGCGAGAAGAAGAACACGCTGAGGCCCCGGTCCTGGTTGAGCGCGTCGACGAACTGCCCGAGCTGCTCGTGGACCTGGTCGAGCACGTCGCTGTCCTTCGCGGCTCCGAACAGAGCCCGCGCCCAGACCTGAGCGATCTCTTCCACTAGTTACGGTCTCCGCCGTCTGGCGCGAGTGCGCTGAAGTCGATCTCGGACAGCGCATCCTGCACCAGCCGGCGCTGGTCGTCCTCGTCGAGCACCTTGCGGGTGACCTTCTCGGTCGCGAGCACGGTCAGGTCGGCCACCTCGCGGCGGATCTCCTGGATCGCGCGACGCGTCTCGGCCTCGATGTCGCGACGCGTCTGCTCCATCATCTGGTCGCGCCGGCCCTGGGCCTCCTGCTGGATCTCGCGCTCGCGCGCCTCTGCCGTCTTGCGCGAGCGCTCGAGGATCTGCTCGGCCTGCTGGCGCGCCTCGCGCAGCCGCTCCTGGTACTCGACGAGCAGGTCGTCGGCTTGCTTGCGGACCTGGTCGGCGTGGTCGATTGACTCCTCGATCGCGTGCTGGCGGCGGTCCAGCGCCTCGGAGATCCGGGGGAACGCGAGCTTCCACAGGATCCACATCGAGAGCCCGAACAGCACCAGGGTCCAGATCATCAGCCCGACATTGGGCGTGATCAGGAACGAGCCGCTCGAAGACGCGACCGGGAGATGAGAGACGGCAGCCATCTACTTGAGCACGTAAGAGAGCAGGCCCGCGACCAGGCCGTAGAAGAACACGGCTTCGGTCAACGCGAAGCCGAGCCATTGGATGCTGGTGATCTCGTCGCGCATCTCGGGCTGACGAGTGACCGCCTCGATCACCTTCCCGAAGATGATGCCGATGCCGACGCCCGCACCGACCGCGCCGAGACCGCCACCCACGGCGATCCCGAAGCCGGCCGTGATCCCGGAGGCGGCGATCGGAATTATGTGGAAAACAGCAAGCATCAGGGCTCCTTGTCGTATTAGTGGTGAGTGACCGCGCCACCCAGGTAGATGGCGGCCAAGGTCGCGAAGATGAACGCCTGGAGCGTGGCCACCAGGCCCAGCTCGAAGATGTAGATGAGGACCGCGAACGGGATCGCAAACCACCCCAGCGCCTGGAGGCCAAGCAGCACCGCCAGCCCACCGGCCAGGAACAGCAGGATGATGTGTCCGGCGAAGATATTGGCCCAGAGCCGGATGGTCAGCGACAGCAGACGCATCAGCGTGGAGATCACCTCGATCGGAAAGATCAACAGCAGCATCGGGCCGTGCACGCCGGCCGGAATCAGGCTCTTCAGGTATCCGATCGGGCCCTGCGCGCGCACGCCAACCCAGTTGAAGGCGATGAACACGACGACGGCGAGCACCAGCGGGATGGAGATGTTGGCCGTCGCCGCGTAAAGCGCGAAGTCGGGGATGTGAGCGCCGAACAGGGTGAACTTTTCCTGCGAGTTCGTGGGCAGCGGCAGATACCCGACGAGATTGCAGTACCAGATGAACAGGAACAGCGTGCCAAGGAACGGAAACCACTTGGCCGCCATCGAGTCCGAAAGATTGCCCCGGGTGATGTTGTCCCGCATGAGCGAGAAGATGACCTCGACGGCGGTTTGGACCTTGTTCGGCCGGGTCTGCATCCGCCGGGAGATCCAGAGCATCGTCCCGATCGTCAGGATCGTCGCGAGGAACAGGTAGATCACCGCCCGGTTGATGCTGAACACCCCGAGGTGCACCCAGTTGGTGAGCTTGAACTCGTTCTGGATCTGGAACTCGTTGTTCTTGTGCTGCGTGAAGCCGTAGACCAGGAGCAGCAGGACGAAGATGCCCAGGTAGATGCCGGTCCCGATCAGCAGCCATTTGCGGGTCTTGCTCACCGCGACCTCGGCCGGTTCAGGAACGACAGGAGCAACTGCGTGGTGAAGGCGAACACGATCACGAGCAGCGCCGTCAGCCCGGCGTCGCGTCCCGACCCGTTCCGGACCAGGATCACGGCGATCGCCAGCAGGAACAGCCGGCCGAGCAGATAGGCCAGCCGCAGCGTGATCTCGCTCCGGGGGTCCTTCACCACGCCAACGGCACGGTCGAGGCCGACGCCGGCCACCCGCAGCGCAATCCACGCGCCGGCGCCGACCAGGTAGCCGACGGCGGACACGCCGATGAGGAGCATGATCGGGGTGGCCACGGCCAGCACGACCACGTCCAGGTAAGCCAGGACGGGGGCTGGAGCCTCGGAAGGAGCGGGTGCGCTCAGTGACATGGGGGAAAGATTTCGGAAAGCGGGGATCGGTTGTCCGTCTCTGTGACGATGGGAGCTCTGCAAGCTGAGGGCCAGATGTCGGTGGGACGCCAGCCGAGCGGCGCCACGGGACAGTCAAGTGTCAACGGGCACTAACCCGCGGACCATTGCCGTCCATCCCGAGGATGGGCTCCGAAGGGTAGCGTGGTAGGCGCGAACTTAGCGCGCCGCCGAACGCGCCGGGAGACAATTCTCGCTAAGGCACCGCCGACCGTTCTGGCCAAGGCGCGCCGCAGGGCGCCGCCGACCATTTCTATTAGTCGTCTAGCGCCGGAGGGAGGGCTTGGGCAGCTGCCCCTCGGCCCACAGCGCAGCGATCCCCGCCCGCGGCAGCCCGAGCGCACCCTCGTACACGAGGTAGCGCGGCTCCCAGCGGGGGAAGAACTTGGCGTTGAACCGGTACAGGCTCTCGATCTGGAAGAAAGGGTTGCCAAGCGCGATCAGCTTGCCGAGCAGCCGCTCGAAGCGCTTCTCCGGGCTGTGCATCCACTTGGCAAAGGCCGCGAAGTTCAGCGACAGCTCCTGCAGGCCCCGCTCGCGCAACAGCTCGATCGCCCGCACCACCAGGAACTCGGTCAGCCCATTGGGGGTGCTGGGATCGCGGCGCATGAACGACAGCGACACCGCCGGGCGGCCGTAGCACGGAACGAAATGGAGCACGCCGCGGACCTCTCCGTCGCCGTCGCGAGCGACGACCACCAGTGTGTCGTGGTCGTGCTCGCCCTGGAGCGAGTCCATCGCCATCGAGAACCCTCGTTCGGGCGCGCCCTGCCGGCCGCGCTCGAGCACCGCCTCGACGTCTTGGAGCGTCGCCACGTCGAGCGCGCGTAGTTCGCTGAGCTCGGCGCTGAAGCCGGCCTTGTCCAGTCTCGTGACTGACTGGCGCACCTTGCGGATCGGCCGCCCCTCCAGTGAGAAGCGCCCGAGGTCGACGACGGCCTCGTCGCCCAGGTAGATCGTCTTGAGCCCGAGGTGCTCGTACAGCGGGCAGATCGCCGCGCTCGCGCCCAGCGCGCCCAGCTTGAGCCCGCGGGCGTCGGCGAACTCGCGCACCTGGCCCAAGAGCGCCGGGAACGCGTCCCGCGGTCCGACGGGGTCACCGGAGAGGAGCAGCACCCCGTTCTCGATCCGGTAGCCGACGAACGCCTGCCCGGCCTCATCGAACAGGTAGTGCTCATCGGCCCGCAGCTTGAAGAAGGCCAGCGTGTCGGCTCCGTGGGCGCGGACCAGCTCGGAGGCGACCTGGCGTGCCGCCGGGCTCGGGAGGGCGCGCGGAGCGGTCAACGGCCGGAAGATCACGTAGGCGATCGCGAACAGCATCGGCAGCTCGAACAGGTGAACCGCCAGCGGGAGCCACGCGAGGTGGTGCTGGTAGTGGCGGATCGGCCCCTGCTGCCAGCTGAGCAGGTGGCCCGTCTCGAGCGCGATCGTGCGCACCGAGGGATGGCCCTGCGTCGCCCAGGTGGCCACGGCCGCGGCGAGCACGCCGCTCGCACCGAGCGCGGGGACCCGCCAGATCGCTGATCGCAAGGTGATCGGGTCGTGGCGCACGCGGAAGGAGTCCCTCCCGGCGAGCAGAACGGTCGCGACGATCCAGGTGATGATCGTCTCCTCGAAGTCGAGGCCCTTGAGGAGGTCGAACACGCCCAGGGCGATCATCAGCGCGACGGCTGACTGGAACGCCCGGCGCCGGCGCTTGGCCAGGTAGGGCGCTACCAGCAACAGGGCCACCCCGGCCGGGAACGCGAGCGCGTGGAACAGGCGCATCGCCTCGACCGGTTCGAACTCGAGCAGCAGGTGCCCTCGCCACCGGATGTTCGGCGTCAGCGCCGAGGCGATGTTGATCGCCCCAACCAGCGCGGCAGCCACCGCGGCGTAGGCGGGCAGACGGCGCTTCACACCTTGTAGCGAAAGGCTCATCACACTCGATAACGGCTGGGATCAGGGCAAACTTGATGGGCGCCGCAGACGCGCGCCTCCCAGGAGCAATTATCCCCTGGGTGACGGTTTGTTACGCCGTCGCCAGGTGCGATCCTGCCCGCGCCTTGTGGCGATCGTCACCATGCCCGCGAGCCGCGAGCATCGTGACATTCAGTCAGCGAGCTCCGCCAGGCGCTTGTTGACCTTGCGTCGCTTCGCGACCAGCTCGGCCTCGAGCTGCTCGAGCGCCTGCCGGCGACCCCGGACCAGCTCGAGCTGGGTGACGATGTGTCCGAGTGCCTGTTCGAGCAGCCCCTTGATCTCGGCCGGATCCTCGGTGTGCTGGAGCTCGCGCCTGAGCTCAGCCCGCGCCGTCTCGGCTTCGAGCAGGACGGCCAGCTGGTCGAGCGAGAGGCCGAGCAGATCGCGCAGGCGGATGATCTCGTGAACCCGCTCGACGTCGCTCTCGCTGTAGACGCGATGCTTCCCCTGCGCGCGATCGGCGGCGCCGGGCAGGAGACCGATCTCCTCGTAGTAGCGGATCGTGCGCGGCGTGGTCCCGGTCAGCTCGGCAACCTCGCCGATGCGCAGGGGCTTGGTCTCCGTCGCGCTCATGCCGCCACGCGCTCGTGCTGACTGCTTGGCAGCTCGGCCGCGCCGGCTTCGCTCTTCACATGCGCAGGCCGGGCCGCCGAGATCGCCGCCCCGACCAGCGAGATCGCGGCCAGGCACCACAGGGCGGTGTGCATGTTGGCCATGAACGGGACGAGCTGGGCGTTGGTGATGTGGTGGGCCAGGCCGCTGAATACGGCGAACAGAACCGACTTGGGCACGCTCGACGTGACCACCGCGAGTACGAACGCGATCGAGATCACCGCGCCGGTGTTCTGGACCAGGACCCGGGCCCCGGCCGCGATCCCGCGCCGGTGGGCGGGAACGGTACCCATCATCGCCGCGGTGTTGGGCGAGTTGAACATGCCCGAGCCGATCCCGACGATCAGCATGTAGGCACCGCTGGCCACGTACGCCGTGTCGCGTTCGAGCGTGGTCATCAGCGCGAGCCCGACGGCCTGCACGAGCATCCCGAGCACGGCCAGGCCACGCGACCCGCGCCGGTCGGCCCAGATTCCCGCCAGGGGTGAGGCGATCAGCATCCCCACGGCGAGCGGCGCGAGCTTGATGCCGGCCACGATCGGTGAGTCGCCCTGGACTCCCTGGAAGTAGAAGACGAACACGAACATCAGCGCGAAGCGCGCCAGTCCGTTGGTGAACGCCGCCGCCGACGCCGCTGAGAACAGCCGGTTCTTGAAGATCGACAGGTCGAGCATCGGCGAGCGCTGGTGCTGCTCGATGAACACGAACGCCGGGAGCAGCACGACCGCGGCGATCAGGCCGCCGATCACGCCGGGGCTGCCCCAACCGGAGAGCCCACCCTTCGAGATGCCGTATACGAGCCCGGTCAGCCCGATCAGGAACGTGATCGTTCCGAGCGCATCGAACCGCGTGTCCTCCGACCGGCCGGTGACTTCGTGCAGGATCAACCAGGCCCACGCGCTGCCCGCGAGGCCGAACGGGACGTTGAACCAGAACACCCAGTGCCACGAGATCGCCACCAGGGCGCCACCGAGCACCGGGCCGATCACGAGGCCAACCGCCGCCACCATCGTGTTCGTGCCCATCGCCAGCCCGAGTTGCTCGCGCGGGAAGGCGTCGGTGACGATCGCCGCGGCGTTGGCGAACAGGAACGAGCCGCCGATGCCCTGGACGATCCGCCACAGGATCAGCTGCGTGCCATTACCGGCGAAGCCGGCGCCCAGCGACGCGAACGCGAACAGGATGAAACCGCCGATGTACGCCTGCTTTCGCCCGAACTGGTCAGACAGCCGGCCGGCGCTCAGCACCAGCACGGTCGAGGCGATCATGTACACGAGGATCACCCAGACGAGCTCGAGCAGGCTGGTGTTGAGGCTCCGCTCCAGGTCGGGCAGCGCGATGATCAGCGTGCCCGAGTTGATCGTCGCCAGCAGCATTCCGAGGCTGGTGCATGACAGCGCCCACCACTTGTAGGAGTCGTGCCCGGCGTGGACGCCGATCCGCCGGGCGCCGCTGGCGCCATCGCCTCGCGTGGCATGGCGGCCGGCATTCGTACGCAATGTTGGCATGACCCTCCGAATCTCTTTTTTACGTAAACGTAAGATAGCAGATCGGCAGGATCCACTGGGTCCTTGAGCCCCGGGCGAAACAGAAGTCCTGCGCTGCTGCAATGCTTTCCCCACGGCATGCGGTACTGGGACGCCTTCTTCGCATTCCTGGTGGCGACGGCTGTCGCCGCACTGCTGACCCCGCTCGCCGCGCGGTTCGCACACCGCGTCGGCGCCGTTGTGATGCCCTCGGAGCGCGGATTGGCCGAGCGACCGACCCCCGCCCTGGGCGGGCTGGCGATTCTCGCCGGCATCCTCGTCGCGTCGCTGTTCTGGCTCCCGGGAACGATCAGCCTGCGCCATACGGCAGGTACCGCCCCCGGCTCCGGCGGCACCGTGCATACGTGGGCGATCGTCGCCGGCGCATGTCTGATCACGTTGGTCGGCGCGATCGACGACATCCGTCCGTTGGTGCCGGCCGTCAAGCTGGTCGGACAGATTGCCGCCGCGGTGGTCGTGGTCGCGGCCGGCCACGCCGTGGTCACCGACGTCAAGATCCCGTTCCTCCACACGCTGCAGCTCCCGAACACCGGCGGGACGCTGACCGTGATCTGGCTGGTCGGGATGATGAACGTCGTCAACCTGTCCGACGGGGTCGACGGATTGGCGGCAGGGCTGTGCACGATCGACGGGATCGCCTTCGCGATCATTGCCTTCGACCTGCACATCGGCGGCGCCGGCGTGCTCGCCGCGCTCACCGCCGGCGCTGCGCTCGGATTCCTGTTCCACAACTTCCCGCCGGCTTCGTCATTCATGGGCGACTCGGGCGCGAACCTGCTCGGTTACCTGCTCGGCGTGGTCGCGGTAGTCGGATCAATCAAGACCGGCGCAGTCGTCGCCCTGATCGTGCCCCTGATCGTCCTCGCGGTGCCGTTCCTCGACACCGGCTTCGTCGTGGCCAAGCGGCTGAAATACCGGCGCAAGCCGTGGTCGGCGGACGCCAACCACTTCCACCACCGGATGGCGCGAATGGGGTTCAGTCAGCGCCGTACCGTCGCCTTCATGTACAGCTGGACGCTGATGCTCGCCGGTGTCGCGGTGGCGCTCAGATTCGTGCCATATTCGAACCACCACGGCACCTACCACCTGGGCTGGCTGCTGGTGATGGCGGCGATCTGCGTGCTTGCGTTCGCGGCCAGCATCTACCTGATTTACGTCCTGGAGATTCTCAAGTTCAAGAACTGGCGCGCCCGGGAGCTGCGCACCGCCGACCCGTCGACCAGCGAGCACGAGATCGACGAGCGCGTGCAGCGCGAGGTCGAGACCGGCGAGTTCGAGCGGGTCGGTTAGGGCTCTATGAGCGGTCTCACCCGCGTCGAGAAGGCGCTCCTCGGCGTGGTCGCGGCACTCACCGTGCTGGCCGGCATCACGCGCTACGCCCATGGCATCTCGCGCATCATCGCGTTCGTGCTGGCCACCCTGTCGCTCGCCGGGCTGGCCTGGATCGTCGCGCTCGCCACCGAACAGGTCGGCGAGCGGCTCGGCCCCGCCCCCACCGGCGTGCTGCAGTCGACCGTCGGCAACTTGCCCGAGTTCTTCGTCGTGCTGTTCGCGCTGAACGCGGGCGAGCAAGTGGTCGCCGAGACCGCGATCCTCGGCTCAATCCTGGTCAACGCCCTGCTCGTGCTCGGACTCGTGATCATCGCCGGGGCGTGGCGCGAGCGCGAGCGCGACGGGATCATGCGCTTCAGCCCCCGGCTTCCCAATGACACGGCCACGCTCCTGCTGGTCTCCTCGTTCATCATCGTCCTGATCGGGCTGACCCACGGCGCCGGCGATCCCGCCAGCCGCCACGCGAAGACGATCTCGATAGTCGGTGCCGTGGCGATCCTCGCCGTATACGCGACCTGGCTGCGCCAGTACCTCACCTCGCCCGACACTGGCAGGAGCGCTGCGGCCGAAGGGCCGCGGGTGAGCATCCTCACGGGCGCTGTGCTGCTGATCGTTGCCGGCACCGCCTCGGCTTTCGTCTCGGACTGGTTCGTGAACGCCCTGCAACCGACCATCCACACCTTGCACATCTCCCAAGCCTTCGCCGGCCTGGTCATCGTGGCCATCGCCGGCAATGCGGTCGAGAACGTGGCCGGGATCGTTCTCGCCGCCAAAGGCCAATCCGATCTGGCCATCTCGGTGGTCAAGAACTCGGTGGCGCAGATCGCCGCCTTCCTGTATCCGCTGCTCGTGCTCGTCTCGCTCCTCACCGCCAGCTCGCTGAGCTTCTCGCTCGCGCCGGTCTATATCGGCGCGCTGCTTGGCACCGCGGTGATCGTGTGGCAGATCACCGGAGACGGCGAGGCGACCGCGTTCGAGGGCGCGGCGCTGGTGGCGTCGTTCGTGATCATCGCCACCGTGGCCGCGTTCGAGTAGCTCGGCGCGGGAGAGCCGCGCCGCAATTCAGCCGCGGAGCGCCTGGGCGATCCGCGCCACGACCGCCACCGGCTCATCGAGCAACTGGCGGTCCGTGATGCGCACCACCCGGTATCCGGCCGCCACGAGGATCTGGTCGCGCTTGCGGTCGTTCTCGAACGCGTGCCGGTGGCCGTGCGCGCCCCATCCGTCGAACTCGACGATCAGGCGTTCGTTGGGCCAGAGCACATCGACGAGCTGACCGTGCGTGCGCACGTTGGTCACCGGCCGGGGCAGCTGCGCCTGATCGATCAGTCTCAGGAGCAGCCGTTCGCGCTGGGAACGGGTCAGGCGCGGGTCGCGAATCAGCGCGCGGATCGCCGCCGCCCCCCGGCGGGTCGGCTCGCGCGCGAGCACGGCGGCGAGCGCGCGTGGGGTGACCAGGCGACGATAGAGCGCTTCCTGGAAGGCGCGTTCAAGCTCGCTGGCGGACTCGGTGGCGGCCAGGTCGCAGATCGTCCGCGCCACCGAGGTGACCGGGATGCCACACATGGTCGTGACGTCGGCTTCGGGCAGAACTGCGACGCGGTGGCGCCGGACTCCCGCCCGCGGGCCGAAGTTGCGGCCCACCACGGTCACGTCGACCTCGCCATCGCTCTCGGGGAGCAACCCGAATAACTCCGCGGCTGAGCGATGGCTGACGAACGCGTCGGGTCCGCACGACAGGACCGCTGCCCGCGCGCGTCCCATCGGGGTTGGTGGCGCCGCGCCAAGCAGGTACACCGTCCAGTGCAGCCGCTGCATCATCCCCGCCTTGACGCGGTGCGCGATCGCTCCACGGCCCAACCCGGCGCCGAGCAGCTGCTCTCGGCTGATCACGTTGTCCTGATCGCCGGCGATCCGCGCCACCGCCCGCTCCACCTCATGCATAAGTTGCCACCCGATCGCGCCACCGCCAGCCGTGGCATGTCCTGCACGCCCCACGTGCACCAGATGCCACGGCTACGGCTTCATGCCCCCGTTGGCATGTTTTGCACGTGATCCACCGCCTCACGCCACCGAGTATCACCCCGCGCAGCCGCCCCACGGCCAACCGCGCCCGAATTGGAACAGCCGCGTTACAGAGTTGTCAGACGATCGCGGCCGCGCCCAGCCGCGCGTACAGCGGATAGCGCTCGGCGATCGCCGCCGCCCGCTCCGCCAGCTCGGCCCGCCGGTCCTCGAACCCGTCCTGGCCGAGCGCCTCGGCGAGGATCATCCCGACCTCGACGAAGTCCTCCAGCTGCAGGCCCCGGGTGGCCAGCGCCGGCGTCCCGATCCGCAAACCAGAAGAAACCGCCGGCGGCCGCGGGTCGAACGGCACCGCATTGCGGTTGACCGTGATCCCGATCGAGTGCAGCCGGTCCTCGGCCTGTCGCCCATCCAGCTCGGACTCGCGAAGATCGCACAAAACCAGATGGACGTCGGTTCCGCCGGTGAGCACGCTCACGCCACCGCCGGCGCGCAACAGCTCGGTCGCGACCGCGCGGGCGCCGACCACGGTGCGCTCCTGGCGCTCCCGGAATGCCTCGGACTGAGCAATCCGCAGCGCCACCGCCTTGCCGGCGATGATGTGCTCGAGCGGCCCGCCCTGCTGGCCGGGGAACACCGCGGAGTCGATCCGCTTGGCGAGCTCCTCGGTGGACAGGATCAGCCCGCCGCGCCCGCCGCCGATCGTCTTGTGAATCGTCGTGGTCACCACATCCGCGTACGGGATCGGCGAAGGGTGCAGCCCCGCCGCGACCAGGCCGGCGAAGTGGGCCATGTCGACGACCAGGTACGCCCCGACCGAATCGGCGATCGCGCGGAAGCGCTCGAAATCCAGGAAACGCGGATAGGCAGACCACCCGGCGAGGATCATCTTCGGCCGGCGCTCGAGCGCGATCCGCTCGACCTCGTCCATGTCAATCCGGCCCGTCTCGCGACTGACGTGATACGGCGCGATGTCATACAGCCGGCCCGAAACGTTGATCCGCATGCCGTGCGTGAGATGCCCACCGTGTGAGAGCTCGAGGCCCATCACCGTGTCGCCCGGCTCCAGCAGCGCGTGGTAGACGGCGATGTTCGCCTGCGCGCCCGAGTGCGGCTGCACGTTGGCGTGCTCGGCTCCAAACAACTCCACCGCCCGCTGGATCGCGAGCCGCTCGGCCACGTCGATGTGCTCGCAGCCGCCGTAGTAGCGCTTGCCGGGGTAACCCTCGGCGTACTTGTTGGTGAGCACCGACCCCTGGCATTCGAGCACCGCCTGCGGCACGAAGTTCTCCGAGGCGATCATCTCGAGCGTCGACTGCTGGCGCTCGAGCTCGCCGCGCAGCGCCGCCGCGATCTCGGGGTCCACCTCGGCGAGCGGAC
>DATJUA010000138.1:0-7628 GCA_035502815.1 Solirubrobacteraceae bacterium | reverse complement strand
CCGCCATCGCCGTGTCAGGCACATACGCCTGGCGCGCCGAATGGGCGTCTCTGTTCGCTGGGCGGCGCGTGACCGTAGTCATGGACTGCGACCGTCCGGGACGCGAAGCCGCAAGCCGCATCGCGTCAGACCTCTCATCGTCAAGCGACGTCAGGGTGCTTGACCTCGATCCGGCGCGCCAGGATGGCTATGACCTCACTGACGCACTGCTCGGTCGCGCGCACAGCTCGCTGGGTCCGCCATCTCTGGCCCGCCTCGAACGCGAGCACGCGGCGCCACGGCGTCCCGAGGCGAGGGGAATGGAGAGATGACCACAATCCTCGTGACCTACGAGGGCACGCCGGCGGCGCTAGTCGGCGTCCGGCGCTTCAGCTTCCTGGGTGACGTCGGACATCTGCCACCTGGCCATCCGGTGGTCCGAGTCGTCGCGTACATGGCCTACTACGCGCAGCTGGTGCTCTCCGGCGACATGGGCGATTACAGCGATCGAGATGCCGAACTCTTCGCGCGGTCGGCATTGATCGATTACGAGCAGTTAGACGTCCGGTCGGCTGAGTCCAACGAGTCGCTCGCGGCCCATTTTCGGATCCCGATCGAACAGATCGCCCGAGCGCGGGAGGAGCTCCGTGCCGAGGACTCATGATCCAGCGGCGGCAAGTGAGTGGTCTCTGATCGCGACCCTCCGGCACCGTCCTGGCCAGCCGACGTCGGTGGATCTCGCACCGGGGGCGGCGCGCATTGACATCGACGCGTGGACCCGCAGCGAAGGCTGGTGCGAACACTGCCGAACGCGCCGTACCCGGCGGACCACCTACCTCCTCAGGCGCCGGAACGGGCTGCTCGCGCAGATCGGGTCGACGTGCCTCGCGGACTTCATCGGGGATCCGGAACCGGTGCGCGTTCTGCGGCCAAGCGGGCATCTCCGATCTCCACATCAGCCGCTTGGACACTCGGAACAGCACCGGACGACGAGCGACTACATCGAGACCCGCGCATATCTCGCCCATGTGGCACAAGCTGTCTTCGACGGCGGCTTCGTGTCTGGCGCCGCCGCGACCAGGAGCAGGCCAGCCACCTGGTCTCGGGCGCTCGCAACGCTTGACGTCGCTCGTTCACCGAGCGCCCGCGCTCGCCGCCGCGGGCAGCAGACCCTTGAATGGACGCGCGATGAGCTCGAAGCACGCCCGAGCCTCGACGACTTTGAGCGCCGTCTAGTCAAGGTCCTCGATCAAGACCGCTTGACGCTTCGGGAGCTGCCAACCGCGGCCGCCGGCGTCTACGCCTACCACCAGCATGTGCGCAGACAAATCGACGAGCGCAAGAGAGCCGGCGAGTATCTCGGCGAGCCGGGGGAGGTCATCGTGACGTCGCTCATGCTCCGTCGCGTTGAGCGCACCGCCACCTCGACGGGTCCGGTCCAGCGCCACTTCTTCAGAGACGAGCTTGACCGCGCCGCTGTCTGGGACTCGCCCGGCCAAGCGCTGGAATGCGGCCGAGCCAGCTTTGAGGTCGTCGTCGCGGACAACGCTCGGCTTGACGGACGACCAGTCACCGTTCTTGCCCGTTGCAAGGCGACGACATGACCCAGGCTCGGGCCATCGACGATCAAACCATCGCTCTGATCACCGAGCGAGTGGTCGCGGCACTCCGGGAGGAGCTAGAAGCCATCGCGATGAGTCTGCTCGCCGAGAACAGCTCCCATCCTCTGACGGTCGGTGAAGTGGCCGAGCGATTCGGAGTCGCACGCTCAACCGTCTACGCCCACTGGCGGGAGTGGGGTGGGTACAAGCTTGGCGATCGCGCCAAAGCTCCGATTCGTTTTGAGGGAGATCGTCTTCCGACGCGCCCCGCCGCCGACGAGCCGGACGAGTCGGCATTGCCTAAACGGCCGACGCGCCGGCGACGGCGCCGCGACCTGATCGCGGATGCGCCCCGATTCGATCACTCGATCGAGGAGCTCGGATAGCGAATGGCACCTCCCGCGCACGTCACCATCACACGTGACCGCCGGACAGACGGCAGCATCACCTACGGGCTGCGGGTGCGCGTCGACGGTACCGACGAGAGAGTGCCGCTCGGCAACACAGCCGAAGGCTGGGACGAGACGCGCGCAGAGGTCGCCCGCCGACAGCAGGTTGCCAAGATGGAACTTGGTCTCTGGAGTCCTCGAGCGGGTGGAATTGCCGCGAGCTACGACAAGGAGCCGACGTTCCGAGAGCTCGCCACGGACTGGCTCCAGGCACGCAAGCAGAACCCGGCGATCGGGTCCCGAACAGCCGAACTGAACGAGTGGCAGTTGCGTCGATACCTCGCCCCCTTCTTTGGCGAGCTGCGGCCGTCGCAGATCACACCCGAGAAGGTCAAGCGATACCGCCGTCACATCCACGCCGAGAACACAAAGATCAGAGCCGCCGCCGAGGGTGGGGCACCCCTCCGCGATCCACGAACAGGCCGGCCCCTGCGCACACTCTCGAACGAGTCCATCAACAAGACCCTGCGTACGCTGGCGTCGGTACTCGACGAGGCCGAGGACGTCGGCTTCGTGACTCGGAACGTGGCGCGAGGCCGCCGCACACGAGAGCCGCTCGAGCGCCGTCGGCCCCGCGGCATCGTCGAGGTCGACGAGTTCCTCTCACTGCTCGATGCCGCAATCCAGCTCGACCGCGAGCGACATCGGCCCAACACCCTCGCCCGCGCCGCCGACGTCAGGATGCTTCGCGACGAAGCGAGGCTTGAATGGGCGGTGATCGCCAAGCAGCTCGGCCTCGCTCGATCAACGGCCTTCTACCTCTACGCGTGCGTCGACGATCGGACGGGACCTATCTGGGGAGCCCGCCGACCGGTAATCGCCGCACTCGCCCTCGCCGGCCCGCGCGTGACCGAGCTATGTCAGCTCAACGTCGATGACCTCGACCTCACGAAGGCGAGGTTCTACGTCAACGACGCCAAGACTTCGGCAGGCATCCGAGAGGTGGACATCCACCCTCGGCTCCTCGAAGAGTTGACCGCATACGCCGCGTACCGACCGCCGGCGCCCGGTAACGCGCCGGCCTTCCCCACGCGGACCGGGAATCGGCGGAACAAGGACAACGTCCGACTACGAGTGATCGCTCCCGTGGTGACTCGAGCGAACGAGATCAGAGCCGGACGAGACCAGCCGCCGATCCGCGCCCACGTCACCCCACACACCTTCCGGCGCACCTACATCACGTACATGATCGCCGCCGGCTACGACCTGCCCTACGTCCAGGCGCAGGTCGGTCACGCCGATCCCGCCGTCACCCTCGCGATCTACGCGCAGGTAATGCGTAGAGCCGACCGCGACCAGCTCAAGGCTGAGCTCCGCGACCTCTTGGGCGTGCCCTCAGAGGTGCGAGCAATCAATCACGACCACCGCGAGGCGCAGCGCACAGGTGAGCCAATCAAGTCGTTTCGGGGCGCGGATTTGTCCGCGATTGTCCGCGGAATCGAGAGATGAGCAACAGCCGCCGCAATCCGGCCGAGCGGAATCGCTCGATTTGCAGCCCAATCTCGAGTACCCCCAGCCGGATTCGAACCGGCGATCTCCTGCGTGAAAGGCAGGCGTCCTAACCGCTAGACCATGGGGGCGCTGCAAGAGGATTCTAGGTACGCGGACGAGGAATGCGAGCGTGCTCGATCACCTCTCGGACATGCCGCCCGAAGTCGCCGCGCGTAACGCCTGACGCCTGACGCCGGGCGCCGCGGAGACTGGCCCTGGCGGTCCGCACGGTCGCGTCGAACCTTCACCCGGCGATGCACGAGTTCGGCGTGCCCGATCGCTGGGGGTTGCACCGGCCCGGAGAGCGGGGCCTGATGAGCGTCACGGACCGTCGGAGCGGGTAGACAAACCCCGCAGGTTCTCGCAAATGAGCCCGCACTCATCCCGCGGAAGCTCATTACTCAAGCCGCTTACCCTATTTCGCAATGTGCCCTCGCCGGCCGGCCACGCCGTCGAGGACGAAAGGAACCGATGCGTCCTCTCCTGTTCGTGAACTGGTCATCGGTCAACGGAATGTTCCGGGGGCTGATGTGGGTCGTCGTGATCGTCCTCGCGGCCGTGATCGCGCTGCATTTGATGGCGGCCGCACCGCCGGCCCATCACTCGGCCCGGATCTTGCGATGAGGGCGGGCCGGCGGACGGCGCGCAGGCGCAAATCGTCGCTACTGCTGAACCACGACGATCCCGGCCAGGCGTTCGGCGAGGGTCTGGTTCAGCGGCGACCACAGGGCCGGCGCCTGCATGAGAGCCACCCCGACCAGCGCCGGCGCGCATGACCGAGCCGGACTCACGTCATGGCGCTCGACGGCCTCCCGCATTGCCTCTTGCTGCGCCGCCGGATCGTTGGGGTGCGTACGCCGGACCCGCTCCATTTCGGATTGCAATGCCTCCACGCGGCCTTCGTAGCGGGCTCGCCAGGGCTTGATCAGCGCTGAGCGCAACTGGGCCGATGCGCCAATGACGAGATCTCGGACGAGTGCGTTACGAACGGACAAAGGGCCACCCGTGCGCACATCGACGCGCCGCAAGCCGAGCCTGCGGTATCCGGGACTGCGCCAGTTCCTGCTCGGCACTGCGGCCCCTGCGGCGACGGCCCTGATGACCGGGTTCCATCGAGGCGAAACCTTCAACGGGCCCAGCGAATCGAGATCGCGTCCGCGCCGCCGGCCCAACCACAGGTAGACCGCAGTCGCCCCTCCCGTGACGGCGAGAGTCGGAACCCCGACAACCACGGTGTCGATCACCCCGGCCGCGAGACGACGCCGTAGCGGCGCGATCGTCAGCCCGCCCGGACCGATCTCGACCATCGTCCTAGCCTCCTCTCAGAGCGCCACCGCGTCAACCCAGCGAGATGAGCGCGATCCCCGCCACCACCGCCACCGCGCCGACGAGCCGAGCCGCGCCGATCTGCTCCCGTCCCCCGATCGCGAGCACGCCGGTAGCGATCACCACGCTCGATTCGCGTACCGCGGCCACGGACGCGGCGGGCGCGAGACGCAGGGCGAGCAGCGCGAGGGCGTAGGCACCGAAGAAGCCGACGCCCGAGAGCACGGTTTTCCAGGTCACCGCAGCGCGAAGGGCGGCCCCGCCGCGCAAGCGCCAGGCACCAGCCAGATACGCGAGCGCGGTCAGGCCAAGCACCACCTCCAGATACACGATTGGGCCGGCAAGGGTGACCCCGTGCTTGTCGATCAGCGTGTAGCCGGCGATGCACGCGCCCACCGACAGGGCCAGCGCCAGATCGCGCGGGCCGCCGCCGCCCCGGACGCCGCGCACGAGCACGATTCCGATCGCAACGAGCACGACGCCCACCCCGGCGGGCACCGACACGGTGGCACCAGTCACAACCGCGCCGGCGACCAGCACCAGCACCGGGGCTGAGCCGCGAGCGATCGGATACACGAAGCTCATCGCCGCCACCGAGTAGGCCGTGGCGAGCAGCACGATGTAGAGCAACTCGAGCGCGCTGGAAGAAACGACGTACGGCCAGGCCGCCGCCTCGAAGCGCCAGCCGATCAAAGCCACCGGCGCGAACACCAGGGCCCCGACCACAAGCGCCACCGCGCTCGCGCTGTGGGTGTCCTCGCTATCGGACAGCAGCAGGTTCCAGGTCGCGTGGACGACGGCGGCGCCCAGAGCTAATAACAACGCGGACAGCGGCATGTCAGGCAGTTAATGATTCGTGAAAACGCCGATCGCGGGCGGCAACCCCCGTCTGATTGGATTGCATCGTGCAGATCCTCGACTCGCTGACCGGACAGGAGCGAGGCCTCGCCCCGGCGGCCCCTGCACCACAGGCCGCCGACGCGATGAAGGCGACGCTGACCGACGCGCGGTTCTCGGACCCGAACTGGATCTTCGAGCGCAAGCTCGACGGGATCCGCGTGATCGCGATCCGCGACGGGAAAAGCGTCCGGCTCCTGTCGCGTAACGACGTGCTCCAGAACGATCGCTACCCCGAGCTGGTCGAGGCGCTCGGACAGGAGGCGTGCCAGCAATTCGTCCTCGACGGCGAGGTCGTCGCGTTCAAGGGCTCGGAGACAAGCTTTGCCCTGCTCGTGGAGCGCCACCAGCACTGGGTGCCGGTCTTCTACTACGTGTTCGACATCCTCTGGCTCGAGGGTCACGACGTCCGCGCCCTTCCGCTGCGCACGCGCAAGCGTCTGCTCAAGGCCGCTCTCAAGTTCCACGGCCCGGTCCGTTGGACCCCGCACCGAGACCGCAACGGCGAGGCGTTCTTCAAGGAGGCATGTGGCAAGGGCTGGGAGGGCCTGATGGCCAAGCGGGCGGACAGCCCGTACGTACCGACACGCTCGCGCGACTGGCTGAAGTTCAAGTGCGAGCATGGACAGGAGCTGGTGATCGGCGGCTACACCGACCCGCGCGGCTCGCGCGTCGAGTTCGGCGCGCTGCTGCTCGGCTACTACCGGGACGGCCAGTTCGAGTACGCCGGCAAGGTTGGGACCGGATTCGACACCTACACGCTCCACGAGCTTGGAGCCCAGATGCGTGCGCTGGAACGAAGCGACCCGCCGTTCGCCGATCCGCAGTCGATCAAGGAGCGCAACGTGACGTGGGTCGAGCCCAAGCTCGTCGCCGAGGTCGGCTTCACCGAGTGGACACGCGACGGCCGGCTGCGCCACCCCCGCTTCCAGGGACTGCGCGACGACAAGGCCGCGACCGAGGTCGTCCGCGAGTAGTGAGCCCGACCGAGACGATCAAGTTCGGCCGCCGCGAGGTGCGCATCACCCACGCGGACCGCCTCGTGTTCCCCGAGGCAAAGCTCACCAAGCTCGACCTCGCGCACCACTACGAACGGGTTTCCCGGCTGATGCTGCCCTACGTGCGAGACCGGCCGCTGGCGCTCCAGGCCTACCCGGCGGGGATCGATGAGAAGGGCTTCTTCTTGAAGGCGGTGCCCGATTACTTCCCGGACTGGATCAAGCGCATCGCGCTCCCCAAGAAGGGCGGCACGACCACGTACGCGCTCCCGCAGGACGTGGCGACGCTCGTGTACCTGGTCGGCCAGAACGTGGTCACGTTCCACACCTGGCTCGCGCGCGCGGACAAGCCGTTCCAACCCGACCGGGTCACGTTCGACTTCGATCCTTCGGGCGGGGGCTTCGCCGAGGTGCGCGCCGCCGCCCGCGCGGCCGGCGACCGTCTGCACGACCTCGGCCTCGCTCCGTACGCGATGACGACCGGGTCGAGAGGCGTCCACGTCGTATGCCCGCTGCGCCGGGGGCCGGACTTCCCCAAAGTGCATGCCTTCGCCCACGCACTGGCGGAACAGATGGTCGCCGACGACCCCACTCACCTGACGCTCGAGTGGCACAAGGCCGATCGCGGCACGCGGATCTATGTGGACGTGAACCGGATCGGCTACGCCCAGCACGCCGTCGCGCCCTACTCGGTGCGACCCCGCCCCAACGCCCCGGTGGCCACACCGCTGCACTGGGACGAGCTTTCCGACCGCTCGCTTCGTCCCGACCGCTGGACGGTCAAGAACATCGCCTCAAGGCTCGAGGACGGAGACCCCTGGGCGGGCATGAACCGCCGCGCCCGGGCCCTGCCGCCCGCTCCCAAAACGGCTCCCAAAACCGACTAG
>DATJUA010000137.1:0-9946 GCA_035502815.1 Solirubrobacteraceae bacterium | reverse complement strand
CGCGCGCTCACAGTGCCTCCGCCCCCGCCACCAGACGCGTGTTCACGACCGCCATCACGTACACCTCCTGTTCCTCGAAGCCCGCATCCAGCAACCGGTCGACCATCAACGCCATCCCGTCCTGCACCGGCGGGTTGAATACCTGCCCGAGGTCGGTCGAGAGCACCGAGTTCTCAGGACCGGTGAGGCGGATGTTCTCGATCCACCGCTCCCACGTGACCTTGCCCGTGTGCGGCGTCGTGAAGCAGCGCTCGAGCAGGGCGCCCTGCCCGGCCAGCGAGATCTGGTCCTCGACGCTCAGGTCCTGGGAGGGGAACTCCGGGTGCGTGACGACGATGTTCTCGATCCCCGATTCAAGCGCGGCTTCGACGACGGCGAAGATCTCATCCCGGCTCAGGTGCCCCGTCGCGAGCACCATGCCATGCCGGGCGATCATGTCGAGCACCTCGCGCACCTCGGGGAGCACGGTCCCGTTCGACTCGTTGACCACCGGGACCGGAGGGATCTCGATCCCCTGCTCGCGCAGCTCGAGCTGAAGCTTGACCCAGACCGGGACCTTCGCCCCGGCGGGCGCCTCGCGCTCGTGCGACTCGTTGACCGAGTCGACAGTGGGCAGCCATACGGTGCGGGCGCCCTCGCGGGCGGCGATCTCGACCGCGAGGGGGTTGATGCCGCCGACCGCGCGGTTGAGCGCGATCGCGCCGAGCACGTCGACGCCGGGAACCGCCGCGCGGACGACCGCGGCGCGCTCGGCGGTCGAGCCGTAGTGCGACTTGAGCACGAAGCCGGCCATGCCGAGCTCCTGGAAGCGCCGGGCCAGCGTGATGTCATCGACGATCCGCTCGACGACGTCGGGGGAGATGTGCATGTGGGTGTCGTAGGCGCCGCGCAGAAGCTCGCGGGCGCGGTCGGACGGCCGGACGTCGTTCACGCCTGTTCTCCTCTCAGCGCCTCGGCCACGTGCGAGAGGTGCGCGCGCATCGCGAGCTCGGCGGCGTCGGGGTCGCACTCGGCGATCGCCTGGACGATCGACGAGTGCTCGCCGAACGAGCGCTCACTCCGTCCGGGCAAAAGGATCGTGCGGTACTGGAAGCGGACCATCTGGGACTTGAGCGTCGCGATCAGCCGGCCGGCGGTGCTGTGACCGGAGATGTCGAGGATGCGCCCGTGGAGCACCGCGTTCTGATCCGAGGCGCCGAGCAGGTCGCCATCGTTCAGACGCCGGCGCATGTCCTCGAGGATCGTGGTCAGCCCCTCGACGTCCGCCGGCGTGGCGTTGACCGCGGCGTGGCGGGCGACCAGACCCTCGAGGACGGCCCGCGTCTCGAGGATCTCGACCGCTTCCTGGGCCCCGACCAGCCGGACGCGGGCGCCGCGATGGCGCTCGTGCTCGACCAGCCCCTCGTGCTCGAGGCGGGCCAGCGCCGTGCGCACGGCCGAGCGCCCCACGCCCAGCTCGCGGGCGACGTCGGCCTCGACCAAGCGCTCGGAGGGCTGGAAGCGGCCAGTCACGATCGCCTCGCGCAGCCGGTCCTCGGGGCGGCCCGGCTCGTCGGCGGGCTGTTCCGTTAAAGGATTGTCAACAATCTCGTCAACCACGTCCGGAGAGTATCGCGCGACGGGCGACTCGCGCACTCCCGAAGGGCTGAAATGGGGCTAACCCGTGCGGCCGGGATCGACGACGGCGCCACCGTCCCCACCGGGCGCGAGCACGATGTCGTTCTCGAGTGAGACCCACTCGCCGGCGATTGCGGGTGGGCGCTCGGGGTCGTCGGCCGAGCGCTCGACGAATGTGCGCAGCAGCGACGGCTTGACCGCGAACACGGTGTCGGAGTCGAGGTAGTCGCTGGTGGCGTCGAACACATGCGTGGTCACGGTCTTGTGGCCGGGGGCGCGGACGATGATGTGGATGTGGGCCGGTCGCCAGGGATGGCGCCCGACGGCGTCGAGCATCCGGCCCACGGGTCCATCGTGGGGAATCGGGTACGGGACCGGGCGCACGGCGACGAACGCGTAGGTGCCGTCCTCGCGCGTCAGGTAACGGCCGCGAAGGTGATCCTCTTCGGCCTCGGGCCGCTGCACCGCGTAGAGCATGTCGGCGCCGTTCTGCCATACGTCGAGCTCGGCGCCGGCGATCGGGGCGCCGCTGGTGTCCAGCACGCGGCCGTACACCCACGCCGGAACGCCCGCCCCGTCCTCCTGCACCATGCTCTCGCCGTACTCGCGCGCCGGGGAGCCGGGCACGTAGAAGGGGCCGATCACCGTCGACTCGGTGGCGCCGGACGGCAGCTCGTGGGCGAGCGCGTCGACGAGCATCGAGAGACCGAGCGCGTCCGACCACAGGATGAACTCCTGCCGGCGAGCGTCCGTGATGCGGCCGGTGTCGGTCAGGACGCCGATCATCGTCCGCCACTCGTCCTCGGTCAGCGACACCTCGGTGGCGAAGCCGTGCAGGTGGCGCACGAGGGTTTGCATGAGCTCGCGCAGGCGCGGGTCGGCGCAGTCATCGAAGCTGGCCGCCGCGGCAGCCGTGATGTCGGCCGGCGTGGTCCTCGTCGGGGGCGTGGTCCTCGTCGGGGACGTGGTCCTCGTCGGGGGCGTGGTGGTCACTGGTCCGCCACCACGGCTTCGAGCAGGAGCGGCTCGCGCCGCGACGCCAGGTGGGGCAGCACCTCGTCGAGCACGCGCTCCAGATCGTCGTGCGTGCGCACGCGAACCGAGGGGCAGCCGAGCGCGCGGGCCATGGCACCGATGTCGACCGATTCGAACCCCGGCCACGCGGCGGCGCCACCGGCCCGGCGCGCGAGCGCGTCCATGACCGCGTAGCGGCCGTTGGCCATCACGATGAGCAGCACGCCGACGTCGTAGCGCGCCGCGCTCCACAGGGCCTGGATCGCGTAGGTGGCCGAGCCGTCGCCGAGCACCGCGACCACCGGCCGATCGGGCAACCCCATGCGCAGCCCGATCGAGCCCGCGAGGCCGAACCCAAGACAGCCGTTCGCGGTGCTGAGGAAGCCGAACGGGACGCGCACGGGGATCCGCTCGTACAGCTCGGGCTGGCTCGAGGGGGATTCCTCGACGAGCAGCGCGTCGCGCGGGAGCCGCTCGGCGAGCGCATCGAGCACGTGGCCCGGGCGCAGGGGCTCGCCGTCCGGCGGCGGGGGCAGCGGCGCCGGCCGGCGCATCGGCGCGGGCAGCTGTCCGTCGCGCTCAGGGAGCTGCGCGACCAGGGCACTGCACGCCGCGGCCACGGGCGCGAGAACCGCGAGCTCGCAGCGGCTGCGGTGGGCCTCGGACGGGTCGGCGGTCAGCACCGCCACCCGGGTGCCGGGGCCGACGAGCGCGACCGGCTCGTCGAACAGGTAGGCACGGAAGGCGTTGGTCCCGACGGTGAGGACAAGGTCGTAGCGCGCCATCGTGTCGCGCATCAGCCGACGATGCCAGGCCAGGTGACCCGCGAACTGCGGGTGGTCCTGTGGGAAACCGACCGCGCGACTGAACGGCTCCTGCCATACCGGGCAGCGCAGGCGCTCGGCGAGCGCGACGATGGCCTCCCAGGTCTCTTCGTCACCGCCGGGCGCCCCGACGACGAGCGCGGGAGACTGCGCGCCAGCGAGCATGTCGGCCAGCTCGGCGACGTGCTCGGCGTTCACCGCGTGCGGGCGCAGGATCCGCGCCGGCGCGGCGGCGGCGAGCTCGTCGGCCGGCTCGAGCCAGTCCCCCATCGGCGCCACGACGAGGGCGGGGCCGCGCGCGGCCATCGCCTCGTGGTAAGCGCGTGCGATCGCGCCGGGAAGGTCCTGGGGGCGAGCCGGCAGCTGGCGCCAGACCGGATATTCGCCGGCCAGCCGCTCGAGCGCTCGGCCGGTCAGGAATGGCTCGAAGGCGATCTGGCGACGGTCCTGCTGACCCACCACGATGACCAGGGGGGCCCGACAGTCGCGGGCGTTGGCGATCGCGTTGACCGCGTTGCCGAGGCCGGCAGCCGTGTGCAGGTTGACGAACGCGGCCTCGCCGCGCGCGAGCGCGTAGCCGGCGGCCAGACCGACCACCGAGCCCTCGTGCAGGGCAAGCACGAACCGGATGTCCGGCGGCAGATCGGTCAGGAACGGGATTTCGGTCGAGCCGGGATTGCCGAAGATCGTCGTCAACCCGTGCCGCCGCATCACCTCTAGCGCGGCGTCGCGAACGGTGGGCGCGGGCGCTTGATGCAGCGCGCCATCGCCATCCGGGCGGGCGACCTGGACCGGAGTCGTCTCGGTCATCCGGGCTGATCCTACTCGCCGTCTTCTGGCAAGAACCATTCGGTACTGTTCGCATACCGAACGGACGGGCGTGGATCTCAGGGTGTTCTCAACCAGGTGAGCGACAAGCCGACCCAGAGCTCGGATTACGTCCAGTCCCTGGAACGGGGTCTGGCGGTGATCCGAGCCTTCGACGCCGACCATCGCGAGCTCGCCTTGAGCGAGGTGGCGCGTAGCACCGGGCTGACTCGAGCGGCGGCGCGCCGGTTCCTGCTCACGCTGGTGAGGTTGGGCTACGTGAACTACTCCCAGGGACGCTTCTCGCTGCGCCCGCGCGTGCTCGAGCTGGGCTACGCGTACCTGTCGAGCCTGAGCCTGCCCGAGGTCGCCCAACCGCACATGGAGGCGCTCGTGGCCCAGGTCAACGAGTCGTGCTCGATCTCGGTGCTCGACGACACCGACGTCGTCTATGTCGCACGCGTCCCAACGCGGCGGATCATGAGCATCACACTCGCGGTCGGGACCCGACTGCCGGCGTTCGTCACCTCGATGGGCCGGGTGCTGCTCGCCGGCCTGACGGAGGAGGAGCTCGAGGAGCGTCTGGAGCGGGTCGAGATCGTGCCGCTGACCTCGCGCACGGTGAAGGACAAGGCTGCCCTGGAGGCCATTCTGGCGTCGGTCCGACGCCAGGGCTACGCAGCCACCGACCAGGAGCTCGAGGAGGGCCTGCGCTCGCTTGCGGTGCCGATCCACACCGCCTCGGGCGCCGTTGTCGCAGCGCTCAACCTTTCGGTGCACGCGAGCCGCGCGTCGATGGCAGTCCTGCGCCGGGAGTTCCTGCCGCTCGCGTTACGGGCCGCGACGGCGATCGAGGACGACCTCCGGGGCAGCGCCCTGGTTGCCCTACCGCAATCCTGACTGACTGCCGCGGCGGGGCATTTCCCTCAAGACGGGTGACATTTATCGGGATTACGTTTCGAGCCGCTCCCGCGGGGACAGACTCACTGTGAGCCGGTAGGCGTTGCCTGAAACTAGGAGCGTGGCCGGCCAGCATAAGCCCGGGACGGACAGCGGGTCGCACTGGCAGTGGCCTTCGTACGGACCTCGCGTTGCATACGCCACAACGGAGGTCAAATGGCCGTTACCAGCATCTCGGCGCGCGAATTCGCACGCCTACCCGACGATGAACTGCTCCTCGCCTACCACGAGGATCGCGATCCCGCCGCCCGCGAAGAGCTCGTCAGCCGATTCCTTCCCTTTGCTCGTAAGCTCGCGCTGCGGTACGTCCACAGCCGGGAGCCGCTCGACGATCTCGTCCAGGTCGCCTCGGTGGGTCTCCTGAACGCGATCGAACGGTTCGAGCCCGGGCGGGGCAAGAAGTTCACGAGCTTCGCCGCACCGACGATCGTGGGCGAGCTCAAGCGCCACTTCCGCGACAAGGGGTGGACCGTCCACGTACCGCGAGACCTCCAGGAACGGGCGCTCGCGGCCAGCCGACAGACCGAGCGGCTGTCGGCACTGCTGGGACGGTCGCCGACCCTCGACGAGCTGGCGCAGGCGCTGGATTGCTCGCTCGAGCAGGTGATGGAGGCGATCGACGCGGCTCACAACTATCACCCGGCGTCGCTCGATGCACCGATCACGACCGACGGCGAGGAACACGCCCCCCTCGCCGAGACCCTGGGCGACGAGGACATCGGGTTCGAGCTGGCCGAACATCGCGAGGAGCTGGCCCACAGCTGGGCGGCGCTGAGTGACGTGGAGCGCGAGGTACTCGGCCTGCGCCTGGTACAGGAGCTCACCCAGCGCGAGATCAGCCAGCGCATCGGGTGCTCGCAGATGCACGTCTCGCGTCTGCTGCGTCGCTCGATGATCCGGCTTGGGGCCGAGGTCGGGACGGGTTGAGCGGCACGCACGCCGGGAACGGGATTCCAGACCAGGAATAGACGCTTGCAGTCTGCAGCTTTGGGTACCACTTCTAACGGCAGGCGCGCTATGAGTGGAGAGATCGATGCACCGCGAGTTCGGCTCGAGCTGACGAGCAGGCCGGAGGCGGCCAGGCTCGTCCGCAGCATGTCGAGCGCTGCCGGCGAAGCGCTCGGCTTCGATCCGGAGTTGCTCAGCGACGTCAACACGGCCGTCGCCGAGGCATGCAACAACGTGATCCTCCATGCCTATACCGAGGAGCCCGGGCCCCTGTGGGTCGAGCTCGGCGGGCCTGCGGACATGGTGGAGGTCCGTATCCGCGACTACGGATGCGGCATTCGCCAGGCCGTTCCCGAGCACGATCGCCTGAAGGTCGGGCTCGCGTTGATGAGCGCACTGGCCGATCGCGCCGAGTTCATCAGCCCACCGGACGGAGGCACTGAGGTCCGGCTTTCCTTCCAGCACCCTGCGCCCCTCCGACCGCCGAAGATCACGAGCGCCCTCGCCACAGCCAACGGTCACGGCCGGTCGGGGTCTCGGCGAGTCGACCTCCCGGGAGACGTGGTGCTGACCGTCTCGCCGGTGACGCTCCTGGGTCCTGTGCTCGGGCGTCTGGGCCGCACGCTCGCGCCAAGCGCGGGCTTCTCGCTCGCGCGCTGCTACGACGTCTATCTCCTCACCGACGTGCTCGCGGCCCACGCCGAGTGGGCCGCGGAGGAGGGCGCGATCAGCGTGGCCCTGGGCGCCCGGGACCGCCGGTTGGAATTCGCGGTGTCGCCGCTGCGCATCGGCGCGAGTGGGCGCCTGCGGGATGGTGCTCCCGATGCGGCCGCGGGCACCCTCGCCGCGCTGAGCGAGGAGATCGGGGTAAGCGCAATCGACGGCTACGAGACGCTCCGCGTCTCGATGCGCGACCCGCTGCGCTAGATGACGCCGGCGGCGCCCGGCGCCGGCGCCTTATTAGGGCGGCGTCTGGTCGAGCGGCGTCTGGTCGACCTCGAGCAGCTCGTCGGGGGAGTCGACGAGCGGCAGCAGGTCGGCCATGCCGGTCAGGTCGAATAACCGCTGCACCTGCTCGGTGCCCTTGACGAGGCCAAACCGGCGTCCTGACTGGACCGCGCGCTGCTGAGCCGCGACGAGGCGATGCAGCCCGGTCGAATCCATGAACTCGAGGCGGCGGAGGTCGACCACGATCAACTCGGCGTCGGACTCGTAGGCCCGCTCGAAGGCCTCCTCGAGGATCGGGCTCGAGACGAGATCCAGCTCGCCGCTCAGGGCAAGTATGACCGCCCGGCCCGTAGTTTGGCTGTCTACCAGGAAATCGCTCTGCATTTGTCCGTTTCGATGGGAGTTGCATGGCCCCGACGGCGACCCGGACTCTCGGTTCGCGCGTCGTTACCAGCTAAGACGCGTCCCACCTGCCCCACGGAGCAGTGAGCTTGCGACAACGCTAGCACGCAAAGCGCGATAGCTAGCTGCTGCCGCCCGGCCTCGGCGTGCTCGTCCAGTACGTCGCGCAGAAGTCCTCGTCGCCGTGGTCCTTGGCGCCCTCGGCGAGCCGGCGGCGGATGGTCGAGAACAGCGGCACATCGATCTCGTGGCGGTGGGCGGACTCCTCGATCAGGCGGGCGTCCTTGGCCGCGAGGGTGAGCCGGAAGGCGGGCTCGAAGTTGCGCTCCATGATCGCCTTGGCCTTGATGCGCAGGTAGGGCAAGTCGAGCGTCCCGCCCTCGATTGCGTCGAGGAACAGCTGGGGATCGAGCCCCAGCCCCTCGGCGAGCGCGATCGTCTCGGCGGTGCCCTCGGTGACGGTCAGCACCCAGCTGTTGGCCACCATCTTCAGTCGGGTACCGGCGCCGGCCTCCCCGACGCGAATCGTCTTCTGGCCGACCGCGTCGAAGATCGGTTGGACTCGCTCGAGCGCGTCGTCGGGGCCAGAGGCCAGGACCACGAGCTTGCCCTGCTCGGCGGGCTGCCTGGTTCCGAGCACGGGCGCGTCGATCAGCGTCAGCGAGCGGTCCTGGGCCAGCTCGAGACAGCGGTCGGTTCCGGCCTCGCCGATCGTGCTCATCTGGAGCCAGACGACGTCGTCGGTCGCCCGCTTGACCGCCTGTTCGACTGCGCCGATCGCGGCATCGGCGTCGGCGAGCATGGTCAGGATCACGTTCGCGCCCTCCGCGGCCTCGGCCGGCGTTTCGAACACCTGGGCTCCGTCGTCGTCGAGCGCCTTGGCCTTCTCGGTGGTTCGGTTCCAGCCCCGCACCGGGATACCCGAGCGGGCGATATTGCGGGCCATCGGCAGCCCCATCGTGCTACCGGCGCCCAGCACTGCGACATGGATGTGGTTGCTCATGGGGCCGGAGGGTATTCGCATGTCCTGCTTGGCTACGTCGTACTGTGGTGGCGATGAATCGCCGCCGGCTCGCCATCTACCTCAATGACCACATGGCGGGCTCGACCGCGGGGGTCGAGCTTGCGCGGCGCGTCGTGGGCAGCAACCGCCAACTGACCGGCTATTCGCAGCTCAGCCGGCTGGAGGAGCTGGGAATCCTCGAGCTCGGGGTGACCGGAAAGCAGATGCTTTGGCATGCGCTGGCGCAAGCCGACATCCCGATGAGCGAGCTGGAGCCGCTGATCGAGCGGGCGCGCTCGCAGCGAGCGCGGCTCGAGGCCCTGCGCCGCCAAGCGGCCGTCCAAGCGTTCGAGCCCGCTGCAAACAACACCTGACGACAGTCCTCGAATGGACTGCCGCCAGGTGAGGGAGGAGAGGAGAGGCAAGTGCGGCCCCGGGTCCCGTTCGCTCCTGGGAGCGACATGGCCACACCGGCTGACGGCGCAATACCCTGCGCGAAGCTCATCAAACCGCCGTGCGCTGAACTTGCACAGCCCGGTGCGACAAAAGCACCGCTTTACGGATAGAAGCGGGTCCTGAGGCGGCAGAAATCTATGTCAACCCAAGCAGCTTCGCCGCGTTCTGTTTGAGCACGAGGGGCCGGACGTCGTCCTTGATCGGGAGCTTTTCGAAGTCGGCGAGCCAGCGGTCCGGGGCGATCAGCGGGAAGTCGGAGCCGAACAGCATCTTGTTCTTCAAGCGCGTGTTCGTGTACTGGATCAGGATCTCCGGGAAGTACTTGGGCGACCAGCCCGACAGATCGATGTACACGTTGGGCTTGTGGACCGCAATCGCGAGCGCCTCGTCCTGCCACGGGAACGATGGGTGCGCGAGGATGATGTCCAGTTCGGGGAAGTCGGCGGCCACGTCGTCGATGCACATCGGGTTCGAGTACTTCAGTCGCACGCCGCCCCCACCGGGCATGCCGGCGCCGATGCCCGTGGTCCCCGAGTGGAACAGGGCGATCAGGCGGGCCTCGGCGATCACCTCGTACAGGGGGTAGAACGCGCGGTCGTTGGGCCAGAAGGCTTGCGTGTTGGGGTGGAACTTGAACCCGCGCACGCCGGCGTCGATCAGCTCGCGCGCGTGGCGCACGGCGAGCTTGCCTTTGTGCGGGTCAACGCTTCCGAACGGGATCACCACGTCGGGGTTCGCGCGGGCAGTCTCCAGGACCTCGGCGTTCCCGAGGTGCTTGCGGCCCATCCCGGCCTCGTCGTCGACGTTGAACATGACCGCGAGCATGTTCCGCTCGCGGTAGTAATCGGCGACCTCGCGCGCGCTCGGCTGGGGTGGGCTCCCCCCGAAATACCGGGCCGCGGCCTCGAGGATCTCGGTCGTGACCGGATCCTGGGGCTCTGAATGGTTGCGCTCGGCGTGAACGTGA
>DATJUA010000136.1:0-4378 GCA_035502815.1 Solirubrobacteraceae bacterium | reverse complement strand
TGTATCAATATTGTACACGCCAGCCGACGGCGCGGTGAACCGCGTCACGCCGTAATCGGGGTTGCCCGCCTCGAGGGCCAAGACCCCGGGGGCTATCCCAGTCCCGGGATCGCCCCCCTCGTAGGTCGCGCTCGAGCCGTTATAAAAGAGGGCCGCAAGTTGATCGTAACCGGACACCGTGAGGACATCGATAGTCCCCGGCCCCGATGGATTGCCAGTGAAGGTTTGGAGGGTGGTGAAGAGCGTCAACGGTCCCGATAGAGTGGCCTCTTGGCCGTAGGACCAGACGCCGTTGGGATTGGATGAGGTGGAGAAATCGCTCGCGGCATTGTAGGTGGAACCAGCCTGCACGCGCGAGGAGGAGATGGCTCCAACCATCAGGACCGTCAAAGCGAATAATTTGTGCCGTTTCATCGAATTGCTCCATGTGTGGGGCGGTCAGCTCACTCAGACCGAAGAGAAAAGGGGGACACAGCGCGAATCGAGAACTGTCGACGCAACTTTCCGGAGGTCGGACACCTGTCGCTTCGTGCTGTGTCCACCCCAACTGTCTGCTCGTCGTCCCCATAGGAACCCGAGACCTTGAAACCGAACGCGCGTCGCCGAATCTTTTTGAAGCGATCATCGGCGCCTATGGTTTCTCCCGCCCTGGAACGCAGCCGGGCCCCTCGTGGTGCCTGATTGGAGAGCGTAAGCCGACGGGCAAAGAGGGCACCGTCGCCGAGCTTTTCCTCCACTAGAGCGCCGAACAGTTGGATGGCGCACGATTTGAAAGGAGATCTCGGTGAGGAGGTGACCCATGACCGCCTATTCTCAAGATCTCCGACAGCGGATCCTCGATACGGTCCAGCGCGGTGAGGGCTCGTTGCGCCGGATCGCTCGTCGGTTCCTCGTCAGCGTCTCCTTCGTCACGCGGCTGTTGCGAACCCACCGCAGCACCGGCTCGCTCGAACCCAAGCCCCATGGCGGCGGCAACCCGGCCGTACTCACGCCGGAGGACTTGGAGCGGCTCCGCGAGTTGATCCGCCAGCAGCCCGATGCCACGCTCGAAGAATGCCGCCAGCGGCTCGGCGTCGATTGCAGCCTCATGACCATCTCGCGTGCCTTGAGCCAGTTGGGCCTGCCGCGCAAGAAGAAGGTCCCGCGCGCCCAGGAGCAGGACAGCCCGGAGGTCCAGGAGCGACGGCGGGAATTCTGCGCGGAGATCGCCGGCCTGGACCCGCAGCGGCTGGTCTTCGTGGACGAGTGCGGGGCCAACACGGCGATGACCCGGACTCACGGCCGGGCTCCCGCGGGAGAGCGGGTCTACGCGAACACCCCCGGCCGATGGGAGTCGATCACGCTGACCTGCGGGTTGCGCCTCTCCGGCGTGACGGCGGCCCTGGCCTTCCCGGGCGCGACCAACAGCGACACGTTCGAGCACTACGTGGCGGACGTGCTGGTGCCGGAGTTGAGGCCCGGCGATGTGGTGATCTGGGACAATGTCAAGCCGCACCAATCGGAGGAGGCGGTCGAGGCGGTGGAGGCGGCCGGGGCGCAGGTGGCGCCGCTGCCGCCGTACAGCCCGGACCTGACGCCGATCGAGGAGATGATCTCGAAGGTCAAGGGGGCGATGAGGTCGGCGGCGGCGCGGACCAAGGAGACGGTCTATGCCGCGTTCGTTTCGGCCCTGCATGACGTGACTCCCGAGGATATCGCCGGATGGTTTCAGGACCGAGCGGCGTACGCTATGCAACTGTGAGGCGCTCTAATTCGATCACCGCCCCGGCCGGCGACCCGCCACGGTCGAGGAGGATTCCTTGCCCGCCGCACCCCCGGAGCGAGAAAACGTTGGCCGGCGTGGCGGGTCGGACGCACAAACGGGGATCAACCATGAGGGGCCCGGCGTCCTGGCCGCAAGTCGTTCGAGCTCCTGGAGAAAGGCTCGTGCGATTCTGAGTCGGGACTGCTAGGATAGTCTTCCCGGTCGACGTCCGCTGGGATCAGCGAGGGACGCTCCCTTGAGAACCGACGACACCGACTCGGTCACCGGCTGGATCAGGGGCCTCGGCACGTCGAGGCACGAGGAAGTCTCGAAGCTCCTCTGGGACCGCTATTTCGCGAAGATCGCGCGGCTGGCTCACGGGCGACTGCGGGGTGCTTCGCGCGGGCCGGCCGATGGTGAAGACGTCGCGCTCAGCGTCTTCGACAGCTTCTTCCGGGGTGCCGCCGCGGGCCGGTTTGATCGCCTGGATAGCCGCGATGAACTGTGGCGGATCCTCGTCACGATCGCGTCGCGCAAGGCCAGCAACGCCGCGCGGGACGGGTTACGCCACAAGCGGGGCGGACTCGCCGAGTTCGACGACGCGAGGGCCCTGGCCGAGGTCGCCGGCGCCGAGCCGTCGCCCGAGTTCGCGGCGCTCGTGGCCGACGAGTCGCGCCGGCTCTTCGAGACCCTCTCCGACGACTCGCTCCGGCAGGTCGTTCGGCTCAGGCTGGAGGGCTACAGCAACGACGAGATCGCCGCGGCACTCGACTGCGGGCTGCGGACCGTCGAGCGGAAGCTGGCCCTCATCCGCAAGCGCTGGCTCGCCGAGGGGGACTCATGAGCGAACCTCGCATCGGGTCGGACAACGGGCGGGGAGAGGGGCCGCCGACGCTCTCGGTCGGCGAGGCCGAGGAGATCGACCGGCTCTGCGACCGCTTCGAGGCGGCGTGGCGATCGGGCGAGCGGCCCCGGTTCGAGGACTACCTGCCCGCCGGCGACGGGCCGTTCCGGGCCGCCCTCGAGGCCGAGCTGGTCGCCATCGAGCTCGAGTGGCGACGGCGACGCGGGGGCCTCCAGCCCTGGGACGATCGCGCAGGCGACACGGCCGACCACCGGCCTCCCGTCCCGGGGGTCCTGGAGACCCTCGCGGCGAGCGTCGGCAACGTCCCGCACGTGCTGCTCCGCGACACCGACGGCGGGCCCGAGCCGCCGCTCCACCGCCCGGGCGTCGGCGACCCCAACCAGGGCACGCGCTACCGGATCGACGGCGAGATCGCGCGCGGCGGCATGGGCACCGTGCTCAAGGGGCGCGACCCCGACATCGGGCGCGACGTCGCGCTGAAGGTCCTCCGCGAGGACTTCCGCGACGATGCCGACATGGTCCGCCGGTTCGTCGAGGAGGCGCAGATCGGCGGCCAGCTCCAGCACCCCGGCGTCGTGCCGATCTACGAGATGGGCACCCTGGGCGATCGCCGGCCGTTCTTCAGCATGAAGCTGGTGAAAGGGGACACGCTCGCCCGGCTCCTGGCCGCCCGCAAGGATCCCCACGACGGCCTGCCCCGGCTGCTGACGATCTTCGAGGCGGTCGCGCAGACCGTCGCCTACGCCCCCGCGCGCGGGGTGAGCCCCCGCGATTTGAAGCCGTCGAACGTCATGGTCGGCGCCTTCGGCGAGGTCCAGGTGATGGACTGGGGCCTGGCCAAGGTCCTCGCCCGCGGCGGTGCCGCCGACGATGCCGAGGCCGGCAAGGTCCGGAGTGAAGAGACGGTCATCGCCACAGGCAGGAGCGGCTCGGCCGATTCCGATCTGTCACGCGCCGGGTCGGTCCTGGGCACTCCGAGCTACATGGCCCCCGAGCAGGCCCGGGGCGAGATCGAGCACATCGACGAGCGGGCCGACGTCTTCGCGCTCGGGTCGATCCTCTGTGAAGTCCTGACCGATGAGCCAGCGTTCGTCGGCGGCAACTCGGGCGAGATCCAGCGCACCGCCGCGCTCGGCGACACAGCCGGCGCCCTTGCGCGGCTCGACGCCTGCGGGGCCGATGTCGACCTGATCTCTCTGGCGAAGGACTGCCTGGCGCGCGAGGCGCAGAACCGCCCCGCCACGGCGGGCGTGGTGTCCGACCGCGTGACGGCCTACTTGGTGGGCGTCCAGGACCGATTGCGACGAGCCGAGCTGGAGCGCGTCGAGGAGCGGGCCCGGCGCCGGCTGACGACGGTCGTCGCGGCAAGCCTGATCCTGCTCGGCCTGCTCGGCGGCGGCGGATACGTCTGGAATCATCGGCAGAGGGCCGATCGGTTGGCGAAGACCGCCCTGGCCGTCGAGGAGGCCCTGGCCGACGCATCGCGGCTCCGCGGCGAGGCGCTCTCGGCGCCCACGAGCGACACGGGCCGCTGGTTGGCAGCGCTCGCGGCGGCGAAGCGCGCCGATAGCGTGCTTGCCCAGGGCGAGGCCGATGCCTCCCTGAAGACGCGTGTGAACGATCTGATGACCGGGGTCGAGCGCGACCGCCTCTCTGCGGCCGAGAAGGCGCGCCAGATGGAAATCGACCGCGTCCTGCTCGCGGACCTTGAGACCGTCAGAGGCAGTCGGATCGATCACCGAGAGCTGAAGCGATCCGATGCCGAGTAC
>DATJUA010000135.1:0-6560 GCA_035502815.1 Solirubrobacteraceae bacterium | reverse complement strand
GGGCCGCCTCGCCCATCCGCCGCTCGGCGACCTGCAGCTCCTCGGCGCCGATCCGGACCCGGTCGGGCAGTACGAGATCGGATACCACCAGCAGCGCGGCCGCCTGGACCCGGTGCCGGGCGGCCAGCGCGAACAGCGTCGCGGCCTCCATCTCGATCGCCAGGGCGCCCGCCGCGTGCCAGTCACGCTCGAGGCCGCGGCCGTCGTAGAACAGGTCGGTCGAGACGACCGGCCCGTGGTGCACCCCGTGCATCTCAGCGCCGGGACCGGCCCCGGCGCTGACCGCCGCCAGCAGATCCTCGGTGGCCGGGCACCGCTCGCCCCCGCCGAGCGCGCGGCTCGCGCCATCGGCGCCGATCGCCTCGGTGGCCACCACCAGATCACCCAGGCGCAGGGCGGGCTCCAGCGCGCCGCAGGTCCCGATCCGCAGCAGGCGGCGGGCGCCCATCTCGATCAGCTCGTGGATCACGATCGCTGCGCTGGGGCCTCCCATCCCGGAGCTCTGGATCGTCAGGGGTGCCCCGTCGGGCGCGCGCCCGGTGTACCCCCACAGGCCCCGGTGGTGGTTGAACATCCTCGCCCCCTTAAGCAGGGACTCGGCAAGCAGCAGCGCTCGACCGGGATCGCCGGGGAGCAGGACGCGCTCGGCGAGCTCGGCGGTCGGCTGGAGTCCGATCGGAGCGGCCATGTGACCTATTGTGATTTATGCGTGGACCGGCTCCAATTTCCGTCATTGCCATTGACAGATTGGGCCAGGACGAGTAGACCTAACCCACCCCGAAACAGGCAACAGGCCGGAGCGTGATGCGCTAGCCCAGGCCAGCTGGGGAGCGTGTTCGCGAGGCGCCGCCGGAAACGTGACGAGCGCCAACGGCCGACGCAGCGGGCCGTCAGTCCCGCGGGCGGCGGGGCTTCGTGCTCGTCGAGGCCCCGCCGCCGACTATGACGGTCAGCACGCAACTCCGGGGTGGGCACTGGGTAAGAGGTTGTGTCAGCCATGTCCGGTGCGGTGATGACAAAACGCATAAGACGGTCACGTAAGGCGAGGCCGACCGTCGACGGGCGCGGTCCCGACCGCGCTCAGTCCCAGGGCCTTTCCCTTCAGGCGGCGGCCGAGCGCGTGGGCGTCGCTCCCAGCACCCTGCGGCGCTGGGCCCGGGAGGGGCTGATCCCGCGCTACGACGGCGGCTGGCCTCCCTCGGCGGTTAGCCACGCCAAGATCGTGGCCCGCCTGCGCGAGCGCGGCCACTCACTGAGGGAGATCCGTCAGGCGAGCGATGAGGGCCGGCTCGCCTTCGGCTACGTCGAGGAGCTGCTCGATACCGGCGAGGAGGTCTACACACTCGAACAGGCCTCGCGCGAGACCGGGCTCGAGCCGGCGCTGATCACCCGGGTGATCGCGGCCATCGGCACGCCGCCGGCGCAGGCCGCGCGCCTCTCGGCGGCCGACGTACAGCTGCTGTGCGTGGTGGCGAGCGTGCTCGAGGCGGGACTTCCGCTCGTGGCGATGCTCCAGCTCGTGCGCGTGTACGGGCAGGCAATGGCAAGGGTGGCGGACGCCGAGGTCAGGTTGTTCCACCTCTACGTGCACGAGCCGCTGATGCGATCCGGCGCCACCGGCGTGGAGACCGCGGATGAGATGTCCGAGCTCACCCGGCAGCTGCTCCCACTGGCGGCGCCCGTCATGGAGCAGGTCCATCAGCGCTACCTCCAGCACTTCGTCGAGCAGGACGTGGTCGGCCACATGGAGTCCGACCTCGAGGGCGACAGCATCGACCTTGGCCGCATGCGGGTGGCGATCGCCTTCGCCGACCTGGCCGGCTACACGCGTCTGACCGAGGAGGAGGGCGAGCTCGAAGCGGTCGATGCCGTGGAGCGGTTCGTGGACGCGATCGAGATCTCGCTGCCCGACGATGCCCGGGTGATCAAGACGATCGGCGACGAGGCGATGATCGTCGGGTCCGATCCCGCGGCGCTGACCGAGTGGGCGGTCGCCTTCCAGCTCCAGGACCCCGGCCGAATGCTGCCCCGGATCGCGATTCACTACGGCAATGCGCTGTACCGCGACGGCGACTACTACGGCCGCGACATCAACATCGCCTCGCGCGTGGCCGCGCGCGCGTCCGGCGGCGAGGTGCTCGTGACCCGGCCGGTGGTCGAGCGGGCTCGGGGCAACCTCCACTTCGATCGGATCGCCGAGGTGCGGCTGAAGGGCTTCACCGAATCGACTGAGGTGTTCATCGCCCGCGCCCGAGACGAGGGATGAGCAAGCGCGACGGTCGGGGGATGAGGGAGAGAGATCACCTGGTCGCGCGCGCGCGCGAGGAGGCGCTGCTGGCCCCCGGGCGGCCGGTGCTGGTGCTCCTCTCCGGCGGGCAGGACTCGACCTGCCTGCTCGATCTGGCCCTGCGCGTCTCGGGGGCGGGCGCCGTCCATGCCCTGCACGTGAATTATGGGCGGCGCGGCGCGGCGTCGGATGAGGACGAGCGCCATTGCGCGGAGCTGTGCACGCGCTTGAGGGTGGCGCTCGAGGTGCGGCGAGCCGGGAGCCAGCCCGACGGGAACGTGCAGGCCTGGGCGCGCGAGATCCGCTATCGCGAGGCGCGCGCGCTGGCGGCTGGCGCCGACATCGCCACCGGGCACACCGCGACCGACCAGGTCGAGACGGTCCTCTACCGGCTGGCATCGTCCCCGAGCCGACGCGCCCTGATCGGGATGCAGGCTCGCGTGGGGTCGGTGATCCGTCCGCTCTTGACCTCCACGCGCGAGGAGACGGCCGCGTACTGCCGGGCGCGCGGGCTGAGCTGGCGTGAGGACGCGAGCAACGCATCGGACGCCTACGCCCGCAACCGCATCCGCAACGAGCTGGTGCCCGCGATGCGGTCGATCCACCCGGCCGCCGAGCAGAACGTGCTCGCGGTGGCGGGGATCCTGCGCGACGAGGCCGAGGTCCTCGACGGGCTGGTGGACGAGGTGCTCGAGCGGGGCGTCTCGCTCGATGCGCTGCGGGGCCTGCCGGAGGCGCTTCGGCGGCTCGTCGTGCAGCGGCTGGCCGACGATGCGGCCGAAGGGTTCGCCCCCGGTGTGGGGACGCGCGCCGACGAGGTGGCGGCGCTGAGCGACCGGGGCACCGCGATGCTCGACATCGGCTCGGGACTTCGCGCGGTGGCGGAGTACGGACGGCTGCGGATCGAGCCGCTCGGCGCCCACGCGAGGACGGACGCGCCGCCTTCGGTGGCGCTCGCGATCCCGGGCAGCGCCTCCTTCGGCGGGGTCGAGGTCCGCTGCGAGCTCGTCGAGCCTGCGCTCGAGCCCGGCGTGCTCGACCGGGCTGCGCTCGGATCCTCGGAGCTGCTCGTGCGCTCGTGGCGCCCGGGCGACCGCATCGCCCCGGTTGGGCTCAAAGGGACCAAGTCGTTGCAGGACCTGTTCACGGCACGCCGCGTCCCGCGCCTGGAGCGGGCATCGGTGCCCGTCGTCGAGTCGGGCGGGGAGATCGTGTGGGTCGCGGGGCTTGCCACCTCCGAGCGGTTCAAGGTGACCGCGGCGACGACCAAGGCCGTGCGGCTCAGCTGCCGAGGCTGAGCATCCGACAGCGACTCACGCTGATCCAGCGCGCCCCGGCTCCCCCCGTGACCGCCCCCGCTCGATGGCGGTCCCGGTAGCCCATCGAGAGCGAGACAAGGCGCGCGGCAGCGCGCCCCATAGAATCACCCGCAGTGGAAGGCGACGACGCGATCGGGGAGATCCTCGTGCCCGCCGAGGATCTGCGGCTGCGCGTGCGAAAGCTCGCGGACGACGTTTCGCGCGATTACCTCGGCAAGGATCTCGTCCTCGTCGGCGTATTGAAAGGTGCCGTGTTCTTCCTCTCGGACCTCATGCGCCACCTCGACGTCCCGTGCGAGGTCGACTTCATGGCGGTCGCCTCGTACGGATCGGCGACCAAATCCTCCGGCGTGGTCCGGATCCTCAAGGACCTCGACACGGTGATCGAGGGCCGGGATGTCCTGATCGTCGAGGACATCGTCGATTCGGGCCTCACGCTGCAGTACCTATTGCGCAACTTGGCCGGGCGAAACCCCCGATCACTGGAGGTCTGCGCACTTCTGATCAAGCCCGACCGGCAAAAGGTCGATCTAAGGGCGAAGTATGTGGGGTTCGAGATTCCCAACCGGTTCGTCGTCGGCTACGGGCTGGACTACGCCGAGCGCTACCGCAACTTGCCCTATGTGGCGGCGTTGAAAGAAGTGAACGGGCTATGAACGGACGCTTGCGAACCGTCTGGACGGGCCCAACCCAGATGCTACGCTTGACAGCCCAAGACTCCGCGTCCAGGCGCCATGTGCGCCGCTTTTTTTCTTCATGAGCAGGTTTTTCAAGAGCGCTGCATTCCCGATCCTGATCGTGGTCGTCCTCGCGTTCTTCGCTCAGAAGCTGATCGGGAGCTCGAGCCATTCGCCGAAGCAGACGTTCGGCAACCTGATCTACCAGCTGCAGAACAATCAGGTCCAGAGCCTGTCGTTGCACGAGAAGGACAACACCGCGAACGTCACGCTGCGCGACGGCACCAAGTACACGGTTGGCTACCCCGACGGGTACGTCTCCCAGCTGATCGGCATGGCGAAGAACGACCTCCAGCCCGGGGCGTTCGACATCCAGCCCAAGACCACCAACGGCTGGCTCTCGCTGCTGACCTACGTCCTTCCGTTCGTGATCTTCATCGGGTTCTGGATCTTCCTGATGAACCAGGTCCAGGGCGGAGGGTCGAAGGTCATGTCGTTCGGCAAGTCGCGAGCCAAGCGCATGTCGGTGGACTCGCCCAAGATCACCTTCCGGGACGTCGCGGGGGTCGACGAGGCCGTTGAGGAACTCCACGAGATCAAGGAGTTCTTAGAGAACCCCAAGAAATTCCAAGCCCTTGGGGCGCGAATCCCCAAGGGCGTCCTCCTCTACGGCCCACCGGGTACCGGTAAGACGCTGCTCGCGCGGGCGGTGGCCGGCGAGGCGGGAGTCCCGTTCTTCTCGATATCAGGGTCCGACTTCGTGGAGATGTTTGTCGGTGTCGGCGCCTCGCGCGTGCGCGACCTGTTCGAGCAGGCGAAGCAGAACTCGCCCTGCATCATCTTCATGGACGAGATCGACGCCGTCGGGCGCCATCGCGGCGCCGGTCTGGGCGGCGGCCACGACGAGCGCGAGCAGACCCTGAACCAGCTGCTGGTCGAGATGGACGGGTTCGAGATGAAGGACAACATCATCTTGATCGCCGCCACCAACCGCCCCGACATCCTCGACCCCGCGCTCCTGCGTCCCGGCCGGTTCGACCGTCAGATCGTCGTCGACCGCCCCGACCGCAACGGGCGCAAGAAGATCCTGGACGTCCACACGCGTGGCAAGCCGCTCGCGCGCGAAATCGACGTCGACGCCCTGGCCGGTCAGACGCCCGGCTTCACCGGCGCCGACCTGAGCAACCTGGTCAACGAGGCCGCGCTGCTCGCTGCGCGCAACGGCAAGCGCGAGATCACCCAGGTCGAGCTCGAGGAAGGGATCATGCGCGTGATCGCGGGTCCCGAGAAGAAGACCCGCGTGATGTCCGACAAGGAGCGGCGGATCACCGCCTACCACGAGATGGGCCACGCCATGGTCGGCCACTACCTGCCCAACGCCGACCCGGTCCACAAGATCTCGGTCATCTCCCGCGGACAGGCCCTGGGCTACACGATCTCCCTACCGTCCGAGGACAAGTTCCTGACCACGCGCGCCGAACTCCAGGACACGATGGCGATGACGCTGGGCGGCCGCGCCGCCGAAGAGATCGTCTTCGGCGAGGTCACGACCGGCGCCTCTAACGACCTGGAGAAGGTCACCGCCACCGCCAAGCAGATGGTCATGCGCTTCGGGATGTCCGAAAAGCTCGGGCCGCGCGTGTTCGGGCACGACCACGGCCAGCCCTTCCTGGGCCGCGAGTTCAGTGCCGAGCCCGACTACAGCGACGAGATCGCGCGCGAGATCGACGACGAGATCCGCCGGATCGTCGAGCAGGCCCACGTGCAGGCCAAGGACATCCTGAGCTCGCATCGCGACAATCTCCAGAAGCTGTCCGAGATCCTGATCAAGCGCGAGACGATTGAGAAGGAGCAGTTCGAGGCGCTCCTCGAGGGCGGGACCGAGGCCGATGTATTCGGTGCCGAGGCGCCGCCGCCGCCCGAGGTTCCGATCCCCGGCACACCGGCCGGCGAACGGCGCGAGGGTCCGCGTCCGCTGCCGCGTCCCGGCCTGGCCGGCGGCACCGCCGAATAAGGCACCGCCGGCAGACTGCCGGCTACTTCGATCGTGGCGCGCTCGATACTCGTGGGCGTGGATCCGCCGAGGATCCTCACGGAGCTTGATCTCGACGGGGCGGCCTTTGCCGTCCCAGTCGCGGGCGGCGACGGAGTCGGCTTTCACGAGGACAACCTGGTCACGCCGGCCTCGGTGATGAAGGTCCAAGTCGCGTTGACCATCGAGAATGCGATCGCTACGGGCGGCATCGATGGATCCGAGCGACGATCGATCTCGCCCGA
>DATJUA010000134.1:0-5225 GCA_035502815.1 Solirubrobacteraceae bacterium | reverse complement strand
TTAGTCGCCAACGAGCTGCGGAAGGGTTTCAAACGTCATCCAGACTTGTTACCGGAAGGCGGTGGCTGGCTGCTCGTAGAGTTCGGCGGGGATTGCGAGGCCGAAGCCCAGGAGCAAGCCGAGCGTTTCGCGGATGCCGTTGGGCGTGGTGCGGCCGGTGACCATCGTGACGTGCGGGTATACGCGGATCCAGAAAAGATCAAGCAAGTGTGGGAGATGCGCGAGGGCGGCGTCGGCCACAGCAAGATCCCTGGCGAGCATCCCGGCTGGCCGTCCTGGGAAGACGCCGCGGTTCCTCCGGAGCGAACCGGTGACTACCTGCGTGACCTGGAGCGCCTGTGCGACAAGCATGGGCGGAGGATCGCCTGCTACTACGGACACATAGGCCACGGATGCGTGCACACCCGGATCGATTGGGATTTCCTGACGGACGCCGGGGTACGCAACTACCGGGCCTTCATGGAGGACGCGGGCGATCTCGTCGCCGACTACGGCGGTTCGCTGTCGGGCGAGCACGGTGACGGACAGGCGCGAGCCGAGCTCCTGCCGAAGATGTTCGGCGCAGAGCTCGTTCAGGCGTTCCGGGAGTTCAAGCAGATCTGGGATCCCGACTGGCGGATGAACCCGGGCAAGGTCGTCGACCCGTATCCGCTCGACACCAACCTCAGGATGGACCCCTCGTACCACACGCACACGGTCCGCACCGAGTTCCGCTATGCCGACGACGGTGGGAGCTTCGCCGCCGCGGCTGAGCGGTGCTTCGGGGTGGGAGCCTGTCGCGATCAGAACTCGGTCATGTGTCCGAGCTATCAGGTGACGCTCGAGGAGAAGCACTCGACCCGCGGGCGAGCAAGGTTGCTATTCGAGATGATGCGCGAGGACTCACCCGTCCGTGACGGATGGCGCAACAAGGAGGTCCGCGAAGCGCTCGACCTGTGCCTTGCCTGCAAGGGCTGCCTCCACGAGTGCCCGGTGCGAGTCGACATGGCCACCTACAAGGCCGAGTTCCTGTCGCACTACTATGCGCGGCGACTCCGGCCGCGCCAGGCGTACGCACTCGGATTGATCCGCTGGGAGGCGCAGCTTGCCGCCAGAGCTCCGCGACTGGCCAACGCGCTCACCCAGCACGAGCCGTTCGCAATGATCGGCAAGCGCCTGGCCGGCATCGCGCCCGATCGGACGATGCCCGCGTTTGCTCCGGTCACGTTCAGGCGGTGGTTCCGCGAACGCGACGCGGCTGGGAGCGGCCCGAGCGGCCGCGGCGACCCGGCCCATGGGTCATCCAAACGGCGGGTGCTGCTGTGGCCGGACACGTTCAACGATCACTTTCATCCCGAGGTCGCGATTGCCGCGACCGAGGTCCTGGAAGCTGCCGGGTTCGAGGTGATCGTGCCGAAACGATCGCTGTGCTGCGGTCGCCCGCTCTACGACTACGGCATGCTGACGTTGGCGAGGAGACTTCTCGAGGATGTACTCGACGGGATCCGCGATCACATTCGCGCGGGTACGCCGGTCGTGACCCTCGAGCCCAGCTGCGGCGCGGTGTTTCGCAACGAGTTGCTCAACATGCTGCCCGACGACGAGGACGCCAAGCGCCTGGCCCGGCAGACGGCGACGTTTGGGGAGTTCCTGCGCAATCATGCCGATCATTGGAAGATGCCGCGTCTGGAGCGCCACGCCCTGGTGCACTTTCACTGTCACCAGCGGGCCACGAGTGACATCGACGCCGACCGTGCGGTTCTGGACGGCATGGGGCTGGACTACGATGTTCTGGAAGACGGCTGCTGCGGGCTGGCCGGATCGTTCGGCTACGAGCGCGGTGAGCATTACGAGGTTTCGATCAAGGCTGCAGAGCGCGTTCTCCTGCCGGCGGCCCGGAAAGCCTCGCCGCACACACTGCTGCTCACCGACGGCTTCAGCTGTCGCTCGCAGATTAGCCATGGCAGCGACCGCGGTGCGCTGCACCTCGCCCAGCTCGTGAACATGGCGCTGCGCGAGGGACCCAACGGGCCCTCGGCCGATCACCCCGAGCGCCTGTATGCACACCCGCCTAAGGATGTGAAAAATGGAGGGTCGCACGGAGCTCTCGCCGCGGCTGCATCGGCCGTCTTGGCAGGAGGCTTCGCGCTTTCCCGGGGCAGACGCGTCGGCGACCGATTCAGGTCCTGACGGCGGTGCTCGCAGGATGCGGAAGGGGCGACACCGGGGCCTGCCTACCGCTACACGATGTGGTAGGTAGGGAACTGTCTGCTCGTTCGACGGACTGTCATCGCACTTACCGAACGATTGGATGAGGCGAGGCCAGTTCGCCATGATCCATGGGTGCCGCGGAGATCCTTGACCTGCTGGTTGCTGGAGGCACCGGTGGGCCTCTGTTCGCTCGGGGTCGGATGGCTGCTGCGTCCGGATTGTTACCGGAATATTCTCGCCGGCGGGGCGGAAGAGTCTCGCCAGCCCGCGATTGCGTGATGTCGCGGGCGCGTTCGCTCGACACCTCCGGTGTCCCGGAGACCCGGCTGGTCCGGCCTGGCGGCGCGGAGCAGCGGTTCATGACTCGCCGAGGACGCGCTCCCGACGATCGGATGGTCACGGCGCCGTCGCGCGAGGCTTGGAAACGGCTTGGTGCCTGCACCGCCGCAGCGGCGTTGCTGCAACTCGACGGTACCCTGATCACGGTCGCGTTACCGACGCTCGCGCACAGCCTGAAAGTAAGCGCTGCGTCGACGTCGCTCGTGCTCAGCGCGTACTTCGCCTCCTATGCCCTGATGTTGCCGGCCGGTGGGGCGGTCGTCGACCGTTTTGGCCCGCGGCGCGTGGCTTTGCTTGGTCTGGCGCTGTTCGCGGCCGGCGCTGCGGCCGGCGCCGTTTGCTCCAGCCTCGATGCCCTCGCCGCGACCAGGGTGGTGCAGGGAGCGGGCGCGGGACTGGTCAGCCCGGCCGCCCTCGCCGGGGCGGTGAGCGGCTTTCCACCCGAGCGGCGGGGGGGTGCGCTCGGCATCTGGGGGGCGAGCGCGGGCGTCTCAAACCTGATCGGTCCCCTGGCGGGAGGACTGTTGACGGTTTCCCTCGGCTGGCGCGCGGATTGGTGGGCTCTGGTTCCATTGGCTCTCCTTGCCGCTACGGCGATCGTCGCCCAGGTACCCCGGATCGGGTCCACCCAGCCGGCTACAGATGCAGGACCGGTGGCGAGCCCGATCGTGCTGACCGCGGGGTTCCTGGCGGGAGTGACGTTCGCCGTGATGATCGGATCCTTCTACCTCGCCGAGCAATACCTACAGCGCACCGCGCGGTATTCCCCGCTGGGAGCCTCGAGCGTGCTGGTACTGGTAGCCCTGTTCGTCGGCATGGCGGCACCGATGGCCGGACGGCTGGCAGATCGCCGGGGCGAACGGTTCCCCGCCATGGCGGGATTTCTCGCCACGGGGACAGGTTTGCTGGTGCTCGGCCTACCTGGCGTGTCGCTGCGCAGCGCGGTGACGATTGCCCCCTTGTTCGTCGTGGGGCTCGGACTGGGAATGTTGTTCGTCCCGGTCTCGCGCGCCGCGCTGAACGCCACTGCCCCCTCAGCCCACGGCCGAACCTCGGCCATCCTGTCAGGCGGGCGCCTGCTCGGGGCGGCGGCTGGAGCGGGACTAGCCGGACTTGCCCTGGCGGGCGGTGCGACGGCGGCGGCCGTTCACGAGGCGCTGCTCGTCGCTTGCGCGCTGTGCCTCGTGATCGGTGTACCGGCAGCGCGGCTGCTCCCGTCCGCTGCCGATCGTCGCTAGCTCTTCGATCAGAGTGAGTGCTTGGGCATGCGTTTCAGAAGAGTGCTGACGGATTGCTCGAACCGCTTGAGTCCCCGCGGCGTAGATGCCGCCGGCATCGACGGCGCTCACCGGGGCAAGAAGAATCCGCATGATTCGCGAGGGCGGCAGGACCCTGAAGCGGCGGCGATCACGCAACTCATCGGCCCAGGCCAGGAGTCGGGCGGCGCGTGCGCGTTCGACCGCCGCATCGGATCGAGTCCCGACCACAATCGAAGCGTAGGCATACAGATCCTGACGGGGCTCGTCGTCGATCGAGTCGTTGTAAGTGCGGAGGAACGAGGCGATTACCGGACAGACGGAATAGGGGTGGTCGCTGAACGGCTCGCTCGCGAGCATCGACGCCAGCTCCATCACGCACGCACCCTCCTGCGGCGAGGAGTGCTTACCCCGGCCGAGCTTGATGGTCTGGTGGCTAACCGCGGTCATGGTGTCTCCTGTTCTCGCGGATTCGTTAAGGCTGTGTTCGATCACTTGCTCACTCATGGGTCGGTTGAAACTAGGCGCGAAGACCGATGTAAGCTCCGGAACGACATCCTCTTGCCCGTTGCATGCGAAGGAAGTAACACACCTGCCAGGGGTGGCGATCAGGAGGATGCCCGGCGACCGTCCAAGAGAAGCTCCCGAGCTGTGAGCAAGTGCCGAATCCGAGCACGTCCAGCCCGTCGGGCTCGGCCAGAGCACCCGGTTCTAGGCAGCCGTGGCGTGGCCCGGAAATGTTCGGACGATGACATTCTGCGGCCACCACCTTTGAGCTGGCGTCTCCGATGCTCGAACCAGGCAGGCGGTTGGAGTAGTTTTGGGACTGCTCTGAAAGGCAACGACCAGAATTGCTTCGAGCGTCTTCTCGTGCTCCCGCTGCCCGGAGAGACAGTAAACGGGAGGAACGGTCTTGGCTGAACAGGCGCCGAACGAGGAACGCGCCGGTCCGGATCGACCCCTGCCCTCCTCACAGCGCGATCGCGAGGAGATGACCCAGCGCCAGTTGCACGTCGCCCGAGCACAAGGGGACGCGTACGGCGACGCGTTCGCGCAGCTCAGAGCGACGGGCGCGACGGACAGCGGAGAGGAGTATTGCGGTGACTACTGGATCGGCTATGCCGTCGGTCCCGCGATGGGCGTGTACGAGTGGACCACGGCCGAGCTCGCGTGGCGCGAGCCGGGGGTAGAAAATCTGCACGTCGCGATCACGGTCCGCGACGCCGGCGACGGCCGGTTCGTTCCCGGCCTGCGCGTGATCGTCGCGCTGATCGACCCGGCTGGAGATGCGGTCGGGACCCGCGAGCAGCCCCTGCTATGGCACCCAATGATCTATCACTACGGCGGTAACTGGAAGGTCGAAGCAAGCGGCCTGCACTCACTCCACGTGAAGGTAGAGCCGCCGAAGTTCATGCGGACGGACGTGCTGAATGGCGACCG
>DATJUA010000133.1:0-7870 GCA_035502815.1 Solirubrobacteraceae bacterium | reverse complement strand
TTCGCCCCGGACAGCAAGCGGGACGACGCCACCGGTGAGGGCATCGTCGGCTTCGGTGGAACCTGGCACGTCGCGGTGCCTTGAGAGTCGAGGCAGGGGCCCAACGCTGGGCCCCTGCCTCGCTATGCTTTGTGAAGCAATGGCCGCGGAGCGCCTCGAGAACAAGCCCTGCGGGGGCCGTTACGGCGACATCGTTCAGGCCATCGGTCATACGCCGCTGGTCGAGCTCAAGCGTCTGAGCCCCAAGCCAGGCGTGCGCCTGTGGGCCAAGCTCGAGTCGCGCAATCCGACCGGCTCGGTCAAGGACCGGGTCGCCCGCGCGATGATCGAGGACGCCGAGGACAGGGGCCTGATCCGGCCCGGCCAGACGATCCTCGAGCCGACATCGGGAAACACGGGCATTTCGCTGGCGATGATCTGTAGCCGCAAGGGCTATCCCCTCACGGTTGTCATGCCCGAGAACGTCACCCGTGAGCGCACCGAGCTGCTGCGCATGTACGGCGCGGACATCGTCTACTCCGAGGGCGCCAAGGGATCCAACGGCGCGGTCGAGCTCGCCCTCGACATGGCCGGGAAGGACGCCTCGTACTACATGCCCTACCAGTACGGTAACCAGGCCAACCCACTCGCCCACTACAACGGGACCGCGCTCGAGATCCTCGAGGAGCTCGACGAGATCTCGGCCTTCGTTGCCGGACTGGGGACGGGCGGCACGCTGATGGGCAACGGCCGGCGGCTCAAGGAAGAGCTGGGGGATCAGGTCAAGATCGTCGCCGCCGAGCCGATGCAGGGCGAGCCGGTGCAGGGCCTGCGCTCGCTCGAGGACGGCTTCATCCCACCGATCATCGATCTGTCGCTGCTCGACCGCAAGATCTTCGTCACCAACACCGACGCGATCGTGTTCACGCGCCGGCTCCTCGACGAAGAGGGGTTGTTCGTCGGCGTCTCGTCGGGCGCGATCGCGCGGGTGGCGGTGCGGATCGCGGGCGAGCTGGACGAGGGCAACGTGGTGTTCCTCGTCGCCGACGACGGCTGGAAGTACCTCTCCTCGGGCATCTACACGCGCCCGCTCGAGGAGATCGAGAACCTGGATTCCACCGTCTGGTGGTGAACGAGGCATCGGCGGGGGACTCCTCCTCCCGGAGGGGTCTGTTGTGCGTGGCCGGCGCCGGCCTGGGCGCCGTGCTGCTCGCCGGGTGCGGCCACAAGTCGCTCAAGGCGCAGGTGCACAATGCGCAGCCCGTTCTGCAGTCCGACGTCGCGCTGCTCAACCATCTGCTCGACCTCGAGCATTGGGCGATCGCCGCGTACACGGCCGCGACGCCGCTGCTTCCCTCGGCCACGGTGAAGGCCGGAAAGCTGTTCCTAAATGACGAGCTCTCCCACGCCGGCGACCTGGCCGGGATGGTCAGAGCGGCCGGCGGCAAGCCGATCAAGCCGCGACCGAGCTATCCACTCGGGAACCAGCCGCGCAACACAGATGAGGTCCTCGGCGTTCTGCACACCGTCGAGCAGGCGCTCGTCACCGCCTATCTGGATGCCATCCCCCGCTTGCGCCCCGGGACGGTCAAGCAGCAGGTGGCCTCGATCCTTTCCAACGACGCGCAGCACCTCGCCGTCGTGCGGGCCGCACTGCATCAGCCGGCGGTTCCCTCCGCATTCGTCACCGGCCGGGAGTGAGGGTCGAGGGAGTGCAACCGCGGCCGACTCGGCGCCAGCTGGTCGCGGGAGCGCTGTCGGCTGCGGCCGGCGGATTCGTGATCGACTCGGGTACGGCGCTGGCGGACGCGACGGTCCCGAGCGACAGCGACACGCTCACCAAGGTCCTCGAGGCCGAGCGCCTGATCGTGCTGGGCTACCGGCAGGTGCTCGCCTCCGGGGCGCTCGCGTCGGGCGATGCTGCGGTGCTCGAGCCGTTCCTGGCCCAGGAGCTCGAGCACGTCTCGACGCTTGCGGAGCGGCTGTCAGGCCTCGGGGCGACGCCCGACACGGCGCCCCTCGACGTGAAGGACGCAAGCGCGCTGCTCGCCAAGTATCACGTGCCCGGCAGCCTGACCGAACTGCACTCACCCGCCGACTGCCTGAGGCTGCTGGTCAACCTCGAGTCGGTCGGCGAGGGCGCCTACTTCACCGCGCTGAAGACGCTCGGGCACGCCGACCTCGTGCGTCTGAGCGCCCAGGCGATGGCGTGCGAGGCTCAGCACTGGACGGTGATCAGCGGGCTGCGCAACCCCGGCATCTACGTGAAGTCGGTGCCCTGGCCGTTCGTAACCGGATCGAGCTGAGCTAGCCTCGAACCGACGATGAAGATCGCGCGCGACCTGTATGAGGACATGATCGCTCACGCCCGCGAGGAGGCGCCCAACGAATGCTGCGGAGTGGTCGCCTCGCAAGATGGTTCGCTCGTGGCGGTTCACCGGGCGGTAAACGCCGAGGCGAGCCCGTTGCGATTTCGGATAGATCCGATGGAGCAGTACGAGCTCTATACGAAGATCGAGGGCGCGGGCCTGGATCTCGGCGCGATCTACCACTCACACACGCGGACCGAGCCGAGGCCGTCCCAGACCGATATCAACTTCGCGAAAGAGTGGCCGGGCGTGCTCTGGATCATCGTCGGGCTGGCGGGTGGGGAGCCCGACGTGCGGACCTGGCGCATCGACGACGGCCGCGTGTCGGACGCCGAGCTGGTCGTGGAGTGATCCAGCTTCGCTGTCCCGCGTGCGGCAGCGCCTATCCAGAAGACGAGCGCTTCTGCCCTGAATGCAAGCTGCCGCTCGTCCGCGCCGACGGAGGTGAGCTCGACGAGGTGTCAGAGCGCCACGAGCGCGCCCGCAAGGTCAAGCCACAGTTCACCGAAGGTCCGCTGGTGCGGGTCGCAGGCGCCCGCAACCAGGCCGAGGCCGAGTTCATCCAGGGGCTGCTGCTCGAGGAGGGTATCCCGAGCATGCTGCGGCGGACCGCCGGCTTCGACGTGCCCGACTTCCTCGCCGCCGGCCCGCGGGACGTGATGGTGCCCGAGGCGGCACGCGCAGCGGCACGCGAGGTGCTGCTCCAGGGCGAGCTCATCTCCGACGAGCCGGCCGGACGGGTGGTCGCGCCGGGCCACCTGCTGATCGGATTGCTGGTCGCGCTCGCGATCGGCGCGCTCCTCGTCTGGGCTCTCAGTCAGGCCTGACTGAGGCGGTCCAGGTGCTCGCGCCAGTCCTGCTCGGCCTGCGCCGGCGAGCGCTCGGGGAACGCCTCCCGCAGGGCGCCGCGCGGACCGTGGGGATGCAGACGGGAGGCGAGGCGGGCCGCGGCCCCCTCGCCGCGCTCGGCGACGAGCAGGTCGATCACCGTCCCTCCGAGCAGCGCCGCGTCGCGGACGGTGGGCGGGAAGGCCGGGCGTCGCCCCTCGCGCAGGCGGCGGGCAATGGCCGGCCGGGCGTGTGCGGTCTGGCCGCCGAACCAGCGCGCGGCGCCCTCGAGCAGCCACGCCCAGCGCAGCTCGGTGCCGAGCCGGCGCGGACTGATGCTGCGGGGGAGGTCCGGGTTGTTCTCGACGATCACCCGCCGCGCGTAGAGCGCGGGCACGGCCCGGGCGAGCATCTGACGCGACCCGGCCACCGTCGACGCGCGCGCCTCGAGTGCGTCGGGCAGTAGCACGTGGAGTTCGTGCGGGCCGCACCAGCCGGCGACGTACCGGCGTGCCGCGGGTGCCGCCGCGATCCAGGCGACGGGCATGAGCGGCCGGGCGAGTGAGAGCGAGATCACGCTCGGGTGGAACACGACCGCGATTCCGTCGACGGTGCGCGGGAAGTACTGGCCCAGATACTCGCGGGTGCGCTCGAGCGAGTGCAACACGCGGTCAGCGTCATCGGCATGGGTCGAGGCGTGCCGCGCCCGGAAGGACGACGACGCCGACTCGACCCATGCCACTGACGTTCTCTAGGTCTGACGCCCTCGGACGTCAGGCCAGGACCGGCACACGATCCGAGGCGATCGACGCGATCTCCTCGGACGCTCGATCGAACTCCTCGTCGGAGAGCACGGGCGTGCCCTCAAACGGAAGATCACGGGTGAGCTCGAGCCACGACCGGCAGCCGCCGTAGTCGTCGCGCACCTTGACGGTCACCGGCCGCGGGATCCGATAGGTCCGCAGCAGGATCACGTGCAGGGGGTGGCGGCGCTTCCACGCCAGGCGCTTCTCCGCGTAGTCGGTCGTCCACACGTAGAACGGCGAGAGCGCGTCCACCGTGCGTCGATCGGTGATCGTGAAGTGGGCGGCGACCTCCGCCCAGGCCCGGATGCGTACGCGGTCGGGCTGGGGGATCTCGTTGCCACGCCGTAGCGCGTGCGGAGGTGGCTCGCCGTCGCTCCAAACGCCCTCCTCGAGGGCGCGAGAAAGCTCGGGCTGATGCGACTCACGCACCAGGTCCGCACACTGATGGTCGAACGTCGGGTACAGAAAGAACCGCTCGTAGTCGAGCTTGAAGTGCTTGTCGGGCTCGCGAATGCCGCCCTTGCGGAGAGTCAGAAGCTGCTCCCCTTCGGCAAGGGCCCGCACAGTCACGGCCCATTCTTTAAAAGCAATCGGCATGTAGTAATTAGAGGAAACGGGGGATTGAATGAGACTGATGTCCCGCGCGGGCCACGCAATGGGACTGCAGCGCGGGAGTCAGCGATTGTACGCGAGAGATCGCAAATCGCCAAATTTCACTGCGGATCGTCGGTTTTACCGTTTCGTGGCAAAACACACGATTCGTGGGCGAATCCGCGCACGCGAGCATCCCGCGGACCTTATCCGGTTCGTCGCGGTCTGAAACCGTATCTCGAACAAATGTCCCCATTGCGAACAAACTGGGTCAGGAGGCGCGCCCATACCCGCCCCCGCCGGGTGTCTCGATCCGCAGGCGCTGACCGGGCGCAAGCTCGCCGATTGCCTTGGCCGGAAGCTCCTCGCCGTCGAGCAGGTTCCGTCCGGCGGCTCCGTCCTCGCCGCCCTCGGCGCCCGGCGGGCGGTGACGCCGGCGCTCGGTGATCAGCGAGTAGCGCAGCGGCTCGAGCGCCTCGAACTCGCGGACCACGCCGTCGCCGCCATGGAACCCGCCGGCGCCGCCGGAGGCTGGCCGCAGCGAGTACTCGGTCATCCGCATCGGGAACTCGAGCTCGAGCGCCTCGATCGGGGTGTTGAGCGTGTTGCTCATCGCGACGTGGATGCCGCTCGGGCCGTCGGCATCGGGGCACGCGCCCTGGCCGCCGCCGATCGTCTCGTAATACACGACGTCCTCTGTGCCCAGTGTCACATTGTTCATCGTGCCCTGGCCGACCGCGCGCCCGAACGCGCGCAGGACCACGTCAGCGACACGCGAGGACGTCTCGACGTTGCCGCCGACGACGGCCGCGGGTGAGCGGGCGTTGAGCAGGCAGCCCTCGGGCGCGATCACGTCGACCGGCCGGTACGCGCCCGCGCTGGGCGGGATGTCGGGATCGGTCAGGACGCGGATCGCGAAGTAGCAGGCCGAGCGCGTGACCGCGAGCGGGCAGTTCAGGTTGCCCTCGTGCTGATTGGCGGTGCCCGTGAAGTCGAGCGTCAGGCGGTCGCCTTCGACCGTGGCGGTCAGGACGATCTCGAGGTCGCCCTCGCGCGCCTCGAGCACGTCCCGTGCCTCGTATGAGCCGCCGTCCAGCTCCTCGAGGCAGGCCCGGGTCCGGCGTTCGGCGTAGTCCAGCACCTCGGCAAAGGCCTCCTTGAGCTTGCCCGCGCCGTACCGCTCGTGCAGCTCGAGCAGCCGGCGTCCGCCCACCCGGCCGGCGGCCAGCTGCGCTCGCAGGTCGGCCCGGCGCTGGTCGGGTTGGCGCATCTGCTCGGACAGTTCGGCGATCGCGTCCTCGTCGAGCACCCGCGGCGAGATCACGACGCCCTCGTCGGAGAGCGTGCGGCTGTCCGCCGGCATTGACCCCGGGGTCGGCCCGCCCACGTCGGCGTGGTGCGCGCGGGTGGCCGCGAACGCGATCAGTTCCTCCCCGGCAAACAGCGGGGTGATCACAGTGATGTCCGGGAGGTGCGTGCCCCCGGCGTACGGATCGTTGAGGATCCACGACCGATCGGGCGCGTGCTCCTCATCGAGCACGGCGGCCACCGCCGCCGGCATCGCGCCGAGATGCACCGGGATGTGCTCGGCCTGCATGACCATCTGGCCGGTCGGATCGAACAGCGCCGTCGAGGCGTCGCGGCGCTCCTTGATGTTGGCCGAGTGCGCGGAGCGGATCAGCACCGCGCCCATCTCCTCGCACACCGCGCGCAGCGCGCCGGTCAGGACCTGGAGCTCGACCGGGTCGATGCTCATGCCGATCGGCTCATCTGGATCGTGCCCGTGTCGTCGACCTCGGCGCTCCAGCCCGGCGGGATCAACAGGGTCGATTCGGGCAGCTCGACGACGGCGGCGCCTTCGATGTGCGTCCCGGGCGCGGGGATTCCGCGCAGCACGTCGAGTTCGACCGCCTCGCCATTCAACGTGGCCTCGCGTGTCGAACGTTCCAGATCAGATTCCTCGTCGGCGGCCGCCAGCTCGACGTCGGCTCCCTCGGCGGTCGCGGTCACCCGGATCGTGACCAGCTGGAGCTGTTGCTCGGCGTCGCTGTAGCCGTAGCGCTCCTCGTGCTCGCGTTCGAACGCGTCGCGCAGCTGCTCCGGCGTAGCGTGTTCGTCCGCGGCGATCGGCAGCTCGAAGGACTGGCCGCGGTAGCGCAGCTCATGGACCACGCGCAGCTCCGCCTCGGGCTCGTGCATGGCCGCGCGAGCACGGTCGCCGAGTTCGGAGACCGTCTCGGCGATCGCCTCGGCGCTCAGTTCCCGCCCGCTCCACAGCACGCTTCGCTGCACGTCGCGCCGTCGCGGCGACACGACCAGGCCGAGCGCGGCCAGCACCCCCGAGGCGCGGGGGCACAGCACGGCGTCGATCTCGAGCTCGTCGGCGATCTGGGCGGCGTGCAGCCCGCCGGCGCCGCCGAACGCCATCAGCGCGTAGCGGCGCGGATCGATCCCGCGCTGCACGGTGACGACGCGCAGGGCGCGGATCATCTCGGCACCGGCGACGCGCCGGATCCCCTCGGCGCACGCCTCGGGCTCGAGGCCAAGTTGCTTGGCCAGCTCGCCGACCGCGTCGGCCGCCGCCTGGCGGTCGAGCTCGACGCCTCCCCCGAGCGGCGCGTCGGCCGACAGGTAGCCGAGCACGAGGTTGGCATCGGTCACCGTTGGCTCGGTTCCGCCGCGCCCGTAGCAAGCCGGTCCCGGATCGGCGCCGGCCGAGCGCGGCCCGACGCGCAGCGCGCCGCCCGCGTCCCGCCACGCGACCGAGCCTCCGCCGGCGCCCACGGTGTGGACTGCGAGCATCGGCAGCGCGAGCGGTCGCCCGGCGATCTCGCCGCTCGATCGCTCCTGGACCGCGCCGGCGTCGACGACGCACACGTCGCACGACGTGCCGCCCATGTCCAGGCACAGCGCATCCTCGACGCCGGACTGCCGGGCGACGAAGGCGGCGCCCGCCGCGCCGCCGGCCGGACCGGACAGGACCGTCCACGACGCATGCGAAGCCGCCGCCTCGAGATCGATCAGCCCACCGTTTGATTGCATGATCGCCGGCGCCGGGAGCCCCGCCTGCTCCGAACGCTCGGCCAGGCGGCGCAGATAGCGCGCCAGCAGCGGCGTCAGCGCGGCGTCGATCTCGGTGGTCGCGGCCCGCTCGAACTCGCGAAAGGTTCCGACGACGTCGTGCGAGAGCGAGACGTGCACGTCCTCCCCGAGCCGGTCCGCGAGCGCACGAGCGATCGCCTGCTCGTGCTCGGGGTGGCGGTAGGAGTGCAGCAGCGCCACCGCGACCGCCTCGGG
>DATJUA010000132.1:0-29082 GCA_035502815.1 Solirubrobacteraceae bacterium | reverse complement strand
GCCAGGTCCATGATCTTGCACATCTTCTCGCCCATCACCTCGCCAAGCGAGCCGCCGAAGACGGTGAAGTCCTGGCTGAACACGCACACTCGCCGTCCGTCGATCGTCCCGTGGCCGGTGACCACCGCGTCGCCGTAGGGGCGGTTCTTCTGCATGTCGAAGTCGTGGGTGCGGTGACGCACGAACACGTCGAGCTCCTGGAAGGAGCCCGGGTCGAGCAGCTTCTCGACCCGCTCGCGGGCGGTGTACTTGCCGCGTTCGTGCTGCTTGGCGACCGCCTGCTCGGAGCCGGCGTGGATCGCCTCATAGCGCAGCTCCTCGAGCTGGCCGAGCTTCTCGTCGTAGGTCTCGGGAGCCTTGTCGCGCATCGGGGCGGCGAGTTTAGGGGTTTCCCCGAGCCGCAAGATGCGATACAACTTCGCCACGTTCGCAGGAAGCGGCGTCTCGGCGCCGTTGACGGATGACATAGAAGCCGAATCGCCGGACCATCCGTGGCCGGCGAACGGAGGACCCAATTGCGACCCCTCGGGGCCGTCGGGGCGAATCGCCGCAGTCTGCGGCGTAGCGCATTGCGCGAGCCCGTCAGCTAACTCCGCAGGCTCCGTGAGAAGGAGGAGTTGGATGACGCAGTCGGCTGCGCGTGGCGGCGGCGCGTTATTGGACACAGCACGTGACCTGGCCGGCCCTCAGCCGTGGCGCCGATCGCTCGAGCGATCGCTTTCCCGCCGGGGCGAGCCGACCCGCCTGCTCTGGCAGCCGAAGCACCTCGCCCTCGCCCTCGTCGCGACGGCGAGCGAAAGTGTCGCCCACACGCTCAGCGGAGGCATTGCCCCCTACGCCTCCGCTGCAGCGCCTCGGGTGCCCGGCAACCCCCAGCCCGCCGGGCACCCGAGCACGGGCGGCAGCGCAGCTGCATCCATCGCCGTCAGGCGCCGCCGACGGTTGGGGCGCCGACGCCTGGGTTAGGCGCGCGAGAAGGGCCGGTGGTGTGCCTGCCCGAGACTGTCGAGCGCGGCGGTGAGCGCCTCGGCTCCATCTGCGATCACCCGTGAGGGCTCGGGGACGGGGTCGGGGGCGGGCTCGGGGACGGGGTCGAGGGCGCGCCCGGGGACGGGCTCGGGCGCCGGGTCAGCCGCCGGCGGCAGCTCCGGCTCAGCCGTGACCGTGACGGGCGGGGATTCGGCCGGCTCCGGACCCCGGAAGAACGCCCTGAGGCGGGCAAACCGGCGCCGGCGCGCTGCTTGGGTGAGGGGTACCGGCTCCGGCAGATCAAGCGGCTCCGCGACGGGCTCTGGGGCAACGACCGGCTCGGGGGGCTGCTGCTCCTCCAACACCGCGGTGAGCACCACCTTCGTCCCCCACCCCGAGGGCTCGAGCCTCACCGTGCCGCTTCCCCGCGCGCCCTCCCAGGCGACGGCGGTCTCGGGCTCGAGCTTCGTGATCCGGATCTCGCCGAACCGGTCAAGGTGGCGCGCCAGAGAAGACGCGTCGCTGCACTCCGCCCACAGCTCGGGGGGCGATTTGACCAGGGTACGGCTTGCCTCGTGCTGACTCATGGCTCCGGGTTTCGCCCGCCCAAGCGGGACTCCTCTAACGTCCCGGCCATGCAGCAAAGACAGTTGGGCGCCGCCGGACCCGCCGTATCGACACTCGGGCTCGGCTGCATGGGGATGTCCGGCGTGTACGGAAGGGCAGACCGGAACGAATCGATCGCGACGATCCACGCGGCGCTCGACGCCGGCATCAACCTGCTCGACACGGGCGACTTCTACGGCATGGGGCACAACGAGCTGCTGATCGCCGATGCACTCGCCGAGCGCAACCGCGACGATGCGCTGATCAGCGTCAAGTTCGGCGCCCAGCGCGGTCCCGACGGGAGCTGGCTCGGGTACGACGCGAGCCCGGCGGCGGTGAAGACTGCATGCGCGTACTCGCTCCAGCGCCTGCGCACCGACCACATCGACATCTACCGGCCGGCGCGAATGGATGCAAGCGTGCCGATCGAGGAGACCGTGGGCGCGATCGCCGAGCTCGTCGAGGCCGGATACGTGCGCTACATCGGGCTCTCCGAGGTCGGGGTGGACACGATCCGGCGCGCCGCCGCGGTGCACGCGATCTGCGACCTGCAGATCGAGTACTCGCTCATCTCGCGAGGGATCGAGCGGTCGATCCTGCCCGCCTGCCGCGAGCTCGACATCTCCATTACGGCCTACGGAGTGCTCTCGCGCGGTTTGATCAGCGGCCACTACCGCGCCGACGCGCCGGCGCAAGCGGGCGACAGCCGCGGGCGCTTCCCTCGCTTTCAGGGCGAGAACCTCCGCCACAACCTGGCCCTGGTCGACGAGCTGCGCGCGATCGCGCAGACGAGTGACGCCACCGTGGCTCAGGTCGCGTTCGCCTGGGTCCTTTCCCACGGCCAGGACATCGTGCCCCTGGTGGGCGCCCGTCGCCGCGATCAACTCGAGGAGGCGCTCAGCGCGCTCGATCTCGAGCTGACGCCCGAGGACCTCGAACGGATCGAGCAGGCCTTCCCGCACGACGCGGCGGCCGGCGACCGCTACGGGGCGCCCCAGATGGCCGACCTCGACAGCGAGCGTTAGTTCCGACTTCCCGGGTCGAGCACGAATACGGCGACGCTCAGCACCCAAGGGTCGGCGCTGAGCGGCAGCTCACCCGTCCCGACACGCCGCCAGCCGCGGCGCTGGTAGAACGCGATCGCGGTCCGGTTCTCGACGGCCACGTCGAGCACGAGGCGAAGCTTTTCCTCGGCGGCATGCTGCTCGGCGCGCGTCATCAGCGCGTCCCCGATCCCCAGCCGGCGTGCCCGGGTCGAGACGAAGAACCGGGACACGACCGCGCGTTGCTCGACTGGCACCGGCAGCGCCTCGTGCCATGGCGATCCGGACCGCGCAGCGTCGAGGCGGCGGAGCGAGAGGTGGCCGAGAATCGTGCCGTCTTCCTCGGCGACCCAGGTGGCAAGATCGCCGGTCCCGGCTAGCCAGCTCGCCGGGTCCGCCGGCCAGACCAATGGGTAGCCGTCAGCCTCATGCACGTCGCGCAGAAGCGCCACGCACGCCTCGAGGTCCTCGGGGCGGCGGGGCCGGAGCATGCCCTGAGCCTAGGTCGGGGCGGCGCCCGCTCCGCGCGGCTGTCCGAACGGTGACGTGAGTAGTGGCCTGATGCGGAAGCTCGTGACGCTACGCGCCTCTGGAGAGGAACAACTCGACCTTGCTCCCGGCCGCCAGCCGCCGGCCCGCCGATGGGCTCGTGCCGAGGGCGCGGCCGTCGCGAACCTTCTTCGAGGGCTCGTGCCTGATCCGGCCGACCCGGCAGTGGGCCTGCCGCAGCGCGCGCTCCGCAGTTGGCAGCTTCATGCCCTTCACGCGGGGAACCCGGCAGACGACGACAGACGGGGCGGGTGGCGGAGGCGGTGGCGTGTAGACAACGGTCACCTGCGCCCGGACGGTCGCGCCGGCGGCGTCGGTAGCCAGCGCGGTGATCGTGTTGGATCCGGGGTTGAGCGGCACCTGCGCGCTCCAGGCACCCCCCGGGGCGACTGGCACGGCCTGTCCGGCAACCGAGAGCGAGGTGATGCCCGAGCCGGCGCCGGCGGTGCCGGTCAGGTTCACCGTCGAAGTCGAGACCGTCGTGCCATTGGTGGGCGAGGTGATCGCGATTGCCGGCACCTCGAGCCGGTCCTGCGCCGCGAGCGCGAGCGCCTGCACCTGGGCGACCGTGTAGGCGGTCGAGTAGATGTAGCTCAGGCTTACGCTCCCCCGCGGGGGAACCTCGAGCACTTGGTGCTCCTCGAACTCGCTATTACTGACGAAGGTGAACCCGGTGGGTGGGTTGGAGAAGGTGATCGCACCGGCCGCCTCGGAGGTGTCGCCGTCCGGTGCCGCGAGGTTGGTCCGAACCAGGATCGAGCCCGGCGTCGCGCTCGGCTGCGGCACCGTCTCGCCCGCCTGGTAGGCGGTGAATGCGCTTTGGCCGGGGAACTCGTAGCCGCGCTGCGCGGCCGACGACTTCAGGCCGACGTAGTCGTCATAGAGCAGATCCAGCGAGTGGGCCCGGCCGTTGGTCGAGGACCAGTTATCGGTCATCGTGACCACGAGGCCGCCGTCGCTCGTCGTCACCGTGCGCTGAAGCTGGACGCCTGCCGGGGCGAAGCTCGAGCAGCTGGTCGATATCGGCGGGTAGATGATGCTGGGGCATACCACCCAGCTCTCGGTCGACTGTGACGTCACGACCCCGTCGGTCGGGTTCTGAACCACATTCGCGGTCAGCGAGGGAAAGCCGGCGAGATCCTCGCTGCCGGGCAAGAGGGCCTGCGCCGAGGCCGCGTCGTAGGCGTTCTGGCCATCCACGACGACCTCCGAGCGAGACGGATCCAGCGGCAGGTTGGCGCCCAGCAGCGAGCCCGCGCAGTCGATCGCGAAGTTGCCTTGGCCGAACGAAGGGTCGTAAGGAGCGGCGTAGGGCCCGCAGCTTCCGGCCGAGTCCCACGCGGCGGAGCCGGTGAGCGTGGCGGCCACGACGTAGAAGTCATACGGCTTGTTGTCGACCTCCCCCGAGGGGAGGCCCGCCTCGGACACCGCGACCTGCTGGGCGAGGAACGGGGACTTGTCGTCAGAGCTCTCGCCGCCGGTGGGAATTGCGCGCAGGCGGCAGGCGTGACCGGCAATCAGCCGCAGCGAGCCAGTTGCCGTGAACGCCCCACCCACGACCGGGACGTTCGCCGCGAGAACCGCGTCGCTCGGCCCGGACCCGAAGTAGCAGACCACGTCGATGTTGCCTGAGCCGCCAGCGGTGTCGCCGGTGACCGTCAAGGTGGTGCCCTGGTTGTCGTAGGAGATCAGATACGTGGAGTTCTGGGGCGTGCCCGACTGGCTCGAGCTCCAGGTGTTGATCGTTGACGACGTGGGCGCCGCCTGGGCGATTGAGGGCACGATCCCCAGCACCGCGAGGGCGGCGGCGATGGCGAACGCGCCGATCCATTGCCTGCGCAATCGAGGGGTCCCTTCGGCTTGTTGTTCCCCTCCCGCGGAACGGCCTTCCAAATCGGTCGGCGGCGCCTGCCGGCGGCGCCTTAGAACGTCGGCTGGTATTCGCCGAATACGTCCTTCATCGCCCCGCACACCTCACCCAGTGTGCAGCGATCCTTGAGGGCCTGCCGCAGGGTGGGAAGGAGGTTGTCGGTCCTATCGGCAGCTTCGCGCACTTCCTTTAGCCGTTGCTGGACCAATTCACCATCGCGGCTGCCCTTGAAGGCCTTGAGGCGGTCGACCTGCTCGCGCTCGGACTGCGGATCCACGCGCAGGATGTCGTGGATCTCGGGCTCTCCCTCGTCGACGAACTTGTTGACGCCGACGACGATGTCCTGCCCGGTGCGGTAGCGCTCGTGGTAGCCGAAGGCGGACTCCTCGATCTCGTTCTTGATGAAGTCGATCGCGCTGACCGAGCCGCCGAGGCTGTCGACCTTGTCGATCAACTCGTTCGCGCGCATCTCGATCTCGTCGGTCAGCGCCTCGACGAAGTACGACCCGGCGAACGGATCGACGCTGTCGGCCGCGCCGGACTCGTAGCCGAGGATCTGCTGGGTGCGCAGTGCGATCTTGGCCGCACGCTCGGTCGGCAGCGCGAGCGCCTCGTCAAAGCCGTTGGTGTGCAGCGACTGGGTCCCGCCGCACACCGCGGCGAATCCCTGGAGCGCGACGCGGACGATGTTGTTCTCGGGCTGCTGGGCGGTCAGCGTGACCCCGCCGGTCTGGGTGTGGAAGCGCAGCCGCCATGAGCGCTCGTCCTTGGCCTCGAAGCGCTCACGCATGATCTTCGCCCACATCCGGCGCGCGGCGCGGAACTTGGCCACCTCCTGGAAGACATTGTTGTGGCCGTTGAAGAAGAAGGCCAACCGCGGCGCGAACTCGTCGACCTCGAGGCCGGCGTCGAGCGCCGCCTGCACGTAGGCGATCCCGTTGGACAGCGTGAACGCGACCTCCTGCACGGCGGAGCAGCCCTTCTCGCGGAAGTGGTAGCCGCTGATCGAGATCGTGTTCCAGCGCGGGATCCGCTCCCGGCAGTACGAGAACAGATCGGTGGTCAGCCGGATCGCACCGGTGGGCGGGTATATGAAGTTCCCTCGCGCGATGTACTCCTTGAGGATGTCGTTCTGCGTGGTGCCGCGGAGCTTCTCGGCCGGCACGCCCTGCTCATCACCCACGAGCTCGTACAGCAGCAGCAGCACAGAAGCAGGCGCGTTGATGGTCATCGACGTCGAGACCTGGTCGAGCGGGATCGCGTCGAACGCCGTGCGCATGTCGTCGATCGAATCGATCGCCACCCCCGTACGTCCCACCTCGCCCAGACAGCGCGGATCGTCAGAGTCCAGGCCGAGCTGGGTGGGAAGATCGAACGCCATCGACAGCCCGGTCGAGCCGTGCGCGAGCAGGTAGCGGTAGCGCTCGTTTGACTCCCTGGCGCTCGCGTAGCCCGCGTACTGGCGCATCGTCCACAGCTGGCCGCGGTACATGTCGGGGTGGATGCCCCGGGTGTACGGGTACTCGCCCGGCTCGCCCAGCCGTTCGGGCAGGTCCCGGGGCAGATCCGGCTCGGCGTAGAGCGATTTGATCTCGATCCCGGAGTCGGTGAATTTTCTCGGATCGTCGGGGCCGACGATCGGGGCGATCGTGCGGTGCTCGTCGGTGGTGGCCATGGCGCGAGGTTACCCTTCCTCGAGAAATGCAAGTGCGGGTGAGGCTTTTTGCCGGTCTCCGGGAACGCGCAGGAGCGCCCGAGGTCGAGCTCGAGTTGCCCGAGGGCGCCGTGGTCGGCGACGCCCTCGAGCAGATGCGGACGCTGATCGATGGTGTCCCCGTCGTGATGGCCGTCAACCAGGAGTACGCGGAGCCGAGTCTCGCGCTGCACGGTGGCGACGAGCTGGCGCTGATCCCGCCGGTGTCGGGCGGATCGGTCGGCACGATCCATACCCGCGTCACCGCCGAACCGTTGGCCCTCGACCCGCTTGTCGAGCTCGTGCGTGATCCGCGGGCCGGCGCCGTCGTGACGTTCACCGGGGTGACGCGGGAGGTGCCGGAGCTCGAGTACGAGGCCTACGCGGAGATGGCCGAGCGCCAGATGGCCGAGATCGTCGGCCGAGCGGTCGGGCGCCACGGACTGTGCGCCGCGGCGGCCGAGCACCGGGTGGGCACGGTGCCCCTGTCCGAGCCCTCGGTGGCGATCGCGGTGTCGGCCCCGCATCGGGATGCTGCGTTCGCCGGCGCCCAGGAGATCATCGACGAGATCAAGGCACGAGCACCGATCTGGAAAAAGGAGGGCGGAGAGTGGGTACGGGGGACGACGCCGCCGCCGCGGGCCTGAGGTCGCTTCCCGCCGTCCACGAGCTGGCCGCTCGCCTCGAGGCGCCCCACGCTCTGGCCGTCGCAGCCGCCCGGCGCGCGATCGACGAGCACCGAACCGCCCGGCTGGCCGGCCAGCCAGGCTCGGGAGACCTCGTGGCGAGGGCGCGCGAAATGCTTGACGAGCTCGAGCGACCGTCGTTGCGCCGCGTGATCAACGCCACCGGGGTGATCCTGCACACCAACCTGGGCCGCGCGCCGCTGGCGGCGCAGGCGCGCGACGCGGTCGCCCGCGCGGCCGAGGGCTACAGCAACCTCGAACTCGACCTCGAGTCGGGGGAGCGCGGCAGCCGCCACGCCCACGTCGAGCGACTGCTGTGCGAGCTGACCGGCGCCGAGGCGGCGATCGTCGTCAACAACGGCGCCGCCGCCGTACTCCTCGCCGCGGCCGCGCTGGCCGGCCCGGGACGGGCGATCGTCGTGGCACGCGGGCAGCTGGTAGAGATCGGCGGTGGCTTCCGGATCCCCGAGGTGATCGTCCAGTCCGGCGCGCGCCTGATCGAGGTGGGAACGACGAACCGGACGCGGGTCGCCGACTACGAGCGCGCGCTGCGGACCAACGACGATGTCGGCGCGATCATGCGCGTGCATCAATCGAACTTCAGGACGGTGGGGTTCGTGGAAGAGGTGCCGGTGCAGGGGCTGTGCGCGCTTGGGGTACCGGTGATAGACGACGTGGGCTCGGGCTGGGTCGGAGGGGCGGGGGTGGACGAGCCGGCTATCGCGGCCTCGGTGTCAGCCGGTGCCGCGCTTGTGTGCTGCTCGGGCGACAAGCTGCTCGGCGGACCGCAGGCGGGCCTGATGGTCGGCCGGCGCGAGGCGGTGGCGGCCGCACGGCGCCATCCCCTCGCACGGGCGATGCGCATCGACAAGCTGTCGCTGGCCGCGCTCGAGGCAACGCTGCGCCTGTACCGCGATCCGGCACGCGCCCGCGAGGAGATTCCCGTCCTGGCCATGCTCGCGGTCGACGAGGAGACGCTTGCCGCGCGAGCCGAGCGCCTGGCCGCCGGCATCGGCGAGCGGGCTCACGTGATCCGCGCGGCGGCCAAGGTCGGCGGCGGGTCGCTCCCACTGCTCGAGCTCGAGGGGCCAGTGGTGGCGCTCGACGGGGAGCCGGAGGCGCTCGCCCGGGCACTACGCGCGAACGAACCGCCGGTAATCGGCCGGATCCACGACGGGCAGCTGCTGCTCGACCCGCGCACGCTTACGGACGAACAGGTTCCGCTCGTCGCGCGCGCCGTCCTCGGATGAAGCCGCTGACGCTTGGCACGGCCGGGCACATCGACCACGGCAAGACCGCGCTGATCCGAACGCTCACGGGCGTCGACACCGACCGGCTGCCCGAGGAGCGGGCGCGCGGGATCTCGATCGAGCTCGGCTACACGCGGCTGGTGCTCCCGTCGGGCCGGCAGCTGTCGGTGGTCGATGTGCCCGGCCACGAGCGGTTCGTGCGGACGATGGTCTCGGGCGCCACCGGGATCGATCTGTTCCTAATGGCGGTCGCGGCCGACGACGGCATCATGCCCCAGACGCGCGAGCACGCGGCGGTGCTGCGGGCGCTCGGCGTGCGAACCGGCGTGGTGGCCGTGACCAAGAGCGACCTGGCCGATCCCGAGCTCGCGCTGCTCGAGGCCTCCGAGCTCGTCCCGGGCGCGGAGGCGGTCGCCGTGTCGGCGCGAACAGGCGCGGGGCTGGACGAGCTGCGAGCCGCGCTCGAGCGGGCCGCCGCACGGGTGGGGTCACGCGCGGACGGAGATTCGGCGGCCCGGTTGCACATCGACCGCGTGTTCACGATCCGGGGCGCCGGCACCGTGGTCACCGGCACGTTGTGGTCCGGCACGATCGGGCGCGGTGACGAGCTGACGGTCCTGCCCGAGATCCGGCGTGCTCGGGTCCGCGGAGTACAGGTGCACGACGAGGCGGTCGAGCGCGCGGCGGCTGGGCAGCGCGTGGCCGTGAACCTGACCGGGCTGGCGACGGACCAGATCGGCCGGGGTGACGTGCTCGTCTCGAGTGACGGCGGCGTGCGTCCCACCTACCGGATCGACGCGGAGCTCGAGTTCGACCCCGACTCCGAGCCAGAGAACTCGGAGCGCGTCCACATCCATCACGGCACGCGCGAGGCGCCGGCACGGCTGGCGTGGCTCGGAGGACGCTTCTGGCAGATCCGCCTCGAGCAGCCGCTCGTGCCGACGGCGGGCGACCGGCTCGTGGTACGGCGCGTGGCGCCGCCGGACACGCTCGGCGGCGGGCGCGTGCTCGACCCCGCTCCGCGCCGTCACGGCCCGAGCCGCGAGGTGACGGCACGGCTGGAAAGGCTATCCCGTGGAGAAGCGCCGGAACCGTCCGGACGGGGAACTGGGGATTTGTCGGCGGCGCCTGGCGGCGGCGCCTTACCGGCCCCACGGACGCCGAGCGAAGCGAGGCCCCAAAGGCCGTTATCGAGCTCGGCGCTCGCCGTCGAGCAGCAGCTCCGGGACGCCGGCTTCGAACCGCCGCTCGACTCGGAGCTCGACGCCGGCGATCTCGCCGCCCTACGCGACGCCGGGCGTGCCGTTCGCGTGTCCAAGGCGCTGCACTACCACGCCGACGTGCTGGACGAGATCCGCGACCGGTTGGTGGAGCTGGCCGGGCGAAGCGGCGGCGCGGTGACGCTTGCGCAGCTACGCGACGAGCTGGGAACCTCGCGCAAGTTCGCGCAGGCACTGCTCGAGCACTTCGACTCCGAGAAGGTGACCATCCGGCGGGGTGACGAGCACTTTCTGCGCCGACGTCAGTAGATTGCCGCCAATGCCAACGAGCCTAGTCACCGGGGGAGCAGGCTTCCTCGGATCCCACCTGTGCGAAGAGTTGCTGCGCCGCGGCCATCGGGTGATCTGCGTCGACAACCTGGAAACCGGGTCGCTCGCCAACATCGAGCACATCCGGGACGCCGCGTTCGAGCATCGCAACCTCGACATCATCGAGCCCTACTTCGTCGACGAGCCGGTCAATTTCGTTTATCACCTCGCCTCGCCCGCCTCGCCGATCGACTACCTGCGCCTGCCGCTGCACACGCTGAAGGTGGGCTCCTACGGGACCCATCACACGCTCGGGCTGGCCAAGGAGCACCGCGCTCGGTTCCTGATCGCCTCCACCAGCGAGGTGTATGGGGATCCTCAGGAGCATCCACAGCGGGAGACCTACTGGGGCCACGTCAACCCGATCGGGCCGCGCGGTGTCTATGACGAGGCCAAGCGCTATGCCGAGGCGTTGACGATGGCCTACCACCGGCAGCAGGGCGTCGACACCTCGATCGTGAGGATCTTCAACACCTACGGACCGCGGATGCGACCGCACGACGGCCGGGCGATCCCGACCTTCCTGCGCCAGGCGCTCCAGAACCGCCCGATAACCGTGTTCGGGGATGGGTCTCAGACGCGCTCCTTCTGCTATGTCGACGACGAGATTCGCGGCCTGATCGCGCTCGCCGAGTCCGGCTACCACAACCCGATCAACGTGGGAAATCCCAACGAGTTCACCTTGCTCGAGCTGGCCGAGACCGTGATCGAGATGACTGGCTCGTCGTCGGAGATCGTGTATGAAGCTCTGCCGACCGACGACCCGCAGGTGCGCCAGCCGGACATCACGCTCGCGCGCGAGATCCTGCATTGGGAGCCGGAGATAAATCTGCGCGAGGGGCTCAAGCGCACGATCGAACGGGCCGGCACCGAGGCGCTCGTTGGCGCTGCCTAAGGCGCCGCCGACAAATCCCCTAAGGCGCCGCCGTCAGGCGCCGCCGACAAATCCCTAACCCGGCCAACATACAAAAACTTTCCCTGCTACGTCGCTACTTCCAGATCGAGCTACCGTTATAGCGGCGGGGGTCGATGACGGCACGAACCACGACGTGACGGTCGAGCAAAAAGAGGTAGGCAAAACTCATCCCGCCGGCGGAACGGACGGTCCGGTGCTGAGCGCGCTGCCCGAGCGCGATGTCAGGCGAAAGCGACCCCCGCTGCTGTCGTTCGTGTTGCGCCTGGAGACCCTGCGCCGAATCGTCCGCGTGATCTCGCTGCTCGCGCTCGACTTCGTCGGCGTGGTCGGCGCCCTCTACACGGCGGTCGCGCTCAAGCTCGCGGTGCACGACGAGCTCAATGGCAGGGTGGCGTGGCAGGACACGAAGCACTGGATCCCGTTCGCGTATCTCGTGACCGTGCTGCTGTTCGCGCGGGTCGACCTGTACGCGGACCGGAATCGCCGGCCCGGTCTGACCCGGATCGGCACCGCGCTGTTCCAGGCGACGGTGATCGCGCTCGTGTTCGCGCTCGCCGACGGGCAGCACTTCTCGAGCTACTTCATCTTCTACGGATCGCTGTTCTTCGCGACGATCTACATCACCGCCCTGCGCGACCTGCACCTGCGCGTGACCGGGAAGATCCTCGAGCAGGCCGGCTACCGCCGCCGGGCGGTGCTGGTCGGATCGGGCAAGCACATCGAGGAGGTGGCACGCGCGCTCGCCGATCGAGCCCGTGCCCAGGTCCAGATCCTTGGCTACGTGTCGCTCACTCCGCGCCCCCAGAATGGGCTGCGGTCGCTGGGCCGCCTCGACGAGATGGCCGACGTGCTCGAGCGCGAGCGGCCGCAGGAGGTGATCATCGCCGATCCGGACTTCCCCCAGAACAAGGCGGTCGAGCTCGTCGACCTGTGCCATCAGCGTGGCGTGACCGTGCAGGTGGCGCCATCGACGATGGAGATCCTGATCGACCGGGCGGAGTTCTCACCCGGCCACACCGTCCCGCTGTTCACGCTGCGCCCGCCGGTGTTCGAAGGGGTCGACTTCGCGCTAAAGCGGACGTTCGACCTGGTGCTCTCGGTGGTCTCGCTGATCCTGCTCTCGCCGGTCTTCCTGGTTATCGCGGTGGCGATCAAGCTGAGCTCCCGGGGTCCCGTGATCTACAGCTCCGTCCGGCCGGGCATGGCCGGCAAGCCGTTCTTCTGCCTCAAGTTCCGCACCATGCGCGAGCACGCGGAGCAGATCCAGGACGAGCTCGAGCCGCTCAACGAGTTGTCGGGGGCGCTGTTCAAGATCCGCGACGACCCACGCATGACCGTCGTCGGACGCTTTCTGCGTCGCTTCTCGCTTGACGAGCTGCCCCAGCTCGTCAACGTGGTACGGGGCGAGATGTCGCTGGTCGGGCCGCGGCCGCTTCCGATGCGCGACTTCGACCGCCTCGAGGAGTGGCACAAGAAGCGCTACCTCGTGCTTCCGGGCATCACCGGGCTATGGCAGGTCTCGGGCCGAGCCGACCTCGACTTCGATGACCTGGTCCGGCTCGACTTCCTTTACCTCGAGCGGTGGTCGATCATGCTCGACCTCTCGATCCTGTTGAAGACCATTCCGGCAGTGCTCAGCCGTCGGGGCGCCTTCTGAGGCGCCGCCGTCAGGCGCCACCGACCGATCACGCCCGCTCCCGGTACTCTCTCCCGCCATGCCGCCGACCGATCGGTTCGTGATCTCGTTTGCCGCTGAGCCGCCCCAGGAGCCGCTCCCCTACGGCCGCTGGGCCGACACGCTGGCCGGCCACTTCCGGGCCGGCGCGGGAGAGATCGACACCGAGGGCGAGGAGATCGGCGAGATCGACACCGAGATCTCGTGGTTCCCCGATCGCACGTACGCAGGCCGCACGTACATTCCCGCGGTGGCGCGGACGTCCGGCAACTATGAGCTGTTCGGGTTCGTGTCGTTCAGCGAGGGCTCACAGGGACCCAGCGAGTTCGAGGCGCGCGTCGACTTCACCGCCGAGCTGGCCGAGGAGAACCCCGACTGGAAGATCGATCTGAACGACGACGTGATCGGCAACTGGCGGGGCGAGGAGGGAAAGGCGGCCGAGATGACGCTTGTGTGGGGCGTCCCGTTGGTCCCAGGTGGCGCGGTCGTCACCGCCGAGCTGGCCAACCTTGCCGTCGACCAGTGCGTGCTGCTCGAGGATCGCTTCACGCTGATCGCTCCCGACAACTACCGGGGCGACTTCCTCGAGATCAAGCTGTGGGATCGCGGCGGCGACGAACTCGCGCGCGAATCGCTGTACGTCGACGACGACGAGGACGAGGAGTAAGAGAGTTCGGCGGCGCCTGGCGGCGGCGCCTTAGGAGTGCTCGCTCGCCGGCTGCGGCGCCGGCGCTTGCTCGGGGGCGGCGCCGTTACCGTCCAGGGCCGGCTGCAGGGGGAAGTGGCACGCCGCGTAGTGGTCGGGGCCGAAGGGGCGCAGCGGCGGGAGCTCCTGCGCGCAGAGGTCCTGAGCCCGCGGGCAGCGGGTGCGGAAGCGGCAGCCCGACGGCGGGTTGAGCGGCGAGGGAAGCTCACCGCGGATCGCCACCTTGTCCTTGTCCTTGGCCGAGTCGGGGTCCGGGACCGGAATCGCCTCGAGCAGGCCCGCGGTGTACGGGTGGGCCGTCTTCTCGTAGATGTCGGCTCCGGGTCCGATCTCGACGAGCTTGCCCAGGTACATCACGCCGATCCGGTCGGCCAGGTAGCGGACGACCGACAGGTCGTGGGAGATGACGATGTAGGTCAGCGAGTGCGCCCGCTGCAGGCGCTTCATCAGATTGAGGATCTGCGACTGGATCGAGACATCGAGCGCCGAGACGGGCTCGTCGGCCACGATCACCTCCGGGTTGAGAGCCAGCGCGCGGGCCAGGCCGAGGCGCTGGCGCTGCCCACCGGAGAACTCGTGGGGGTAGCGGGCCATCGCGTCGTGAGCCAGACCGACCTCGTCGAGCAGTTCGCGGACCCGGTTCTCGCGTTCCTGGGAGGTGCCGCGCTTGGCGACATCGAGCGGCTCGGAGATGATCTCCTTGACGCGCATACGCGGGTCAAGCGAGGCGTAGGGGTCCTGGAACATCAGCTGTAGGTCCCGGCGCCTGCGTCGGAACTCGGCGCCCTTGAGCGTGCTGAGGTCGGTGCCGTTGAAGACGACCTTCCCGTAGGTCGGCTCCTCGAGGCCCACGCCGAGCCGGCCGAGCGTGGTCTTTCCGCAGCCCGACTCGCCAACCAGGCCGAACGTTTCACCGCGGCGAATCCCCAGCGTGACGCCCGTGATCGCGTGCAGCGTCCCGATCCTCCGACGCAGGACCGCGCCGGCAGTTACGGGGAACTCCTTGGAGATCTCCTGGAAGTCGAGAACCAGGTCGCTGTCCGACGGCTCCTTCACGTCGGCCGCCTTCCCGTTGCCGTCGCCCTCCTCGAGCCCGATGCTGAGCAACTCGAGCTCCTTGCCGAAGCGCGCCCGCAGAGCGGCGTTCTTCTCGGCTTGTGCGATCAGCTCGGCTCCCATCGTGGTCAGCTCGGCCGCGGAGGAGCGCCGGGGGTGGAAGCAGGCGAACGGATGGTTGGGGAGGTCGCCGTCCTTGAGCGGAGGCTTCTCTGACCGGCACTGGTCGGTGGCGAACGCGCAGCGCGCGGCGAACCGGCAGGCCAGCGGTGGCCGGCGCAGATCCGGTGGGAGGCCGGGGATCGAGTAGAGCTCCTGTGTCTTGTCCTGGTTCAGCTTCGGGATCGAAGCCAGCAGCGCCTCGGTGTATGGGTGGCGGACGTTGTTGAACAGCTCGGAGGTCGGGGCGGACTCGATCTTCTCTCCCGCGTACATGACGACCACGCGGTCGGCGCGCCCCGCGATTACGCCCATGTCGTGGGTGATCAGAATGATCCCCATGCCGAGCTCGGCCTTCAGCCGGTCGAGCAGACGCAAGATCTGGTCCTGGATGGTCACGTCGAGCGCCGTCGTGGGCTCGTCGGCGATCAGCAGCTTGGGCTCGTTGGCCAGCGCCATGGCGATCATCACGCGCTGGCGCAGACCTCCCGACAGCTGGTGGGGATAGTCGTTGACCCGTTCCTTGGGCCGCGGCACGCCGACCAGCTCGAGTGTCTCGACGGCGCGATCGAACGCCTTGGCCTTGGAGACATCGCGATGGATGAGCACGCCCTCGGCAATCTGGCGGCCGATCGTCATCGTCGGGTTGAGCGAGGTCATCGGGTCCTGGAAGACGATCCCGATGTCGTTACCGCGCACCTTGCGGATCTCGTCGTTGCTCAGCTTGACGAGGTCGCGACCGTCGAGCCTTACCTCACCCCCCGCGATGTAGGCGCGGTGAGGGAGCAGGCGCATGATCGACATCGCGGCCATCGTCTTGCCGCATCCGGATTCGCCCACGATCCCGACGGTCTCGCCCTTCTCGACCTCGAAGCTGAGGCCGTCGACGGCGTGCACGATGCCGCTGCGTAGCGTGATCTGGGTTTTGAGGTCGTCGACCTCGAGCAGGCGAGCCAAGGCTCTACTTCTCCTGGAGCCGCACGTCGAAGGCGTCCTGGAGAGCGTCACCGATGAAGTTGAAAGCCACCACTGTGATCACGATGATGGCAAGCGCCGGGTAGACCTCCCACCAGTACCCGTCCTGGAGGTAGGTCGTGCCGTTGGAGAGCATCGATCCCCAGGTCGGCGTCGAGGGCGGGAGGCCGAAGCCGAGGTACTGGAGCACGGCCAGCGTCAGGATCGCGTTGGCGATCTGGAACGTGACCGTCACGACGATCGTCCCGATCGTATTGGGGATGATGTGGCGCGAGATGATCCGCCACGAGCGCCCGCCCATGACCTGCACGGCCTGGACGAACTCGCGCGTGCGCAGGGTCAGGGTTTCCCCCCGCACCAGGCGGGCCGGGATCTGCCACGAGACGATCGCCAGCAGGACGATCAGCAGCCCCAGGCTCGGGTGGTACACCTGCGCCATGAAGATGAACAGGAACACCACCGGGATGGCCAGGCCGATGTCGACGAAGCGCATCAAGACGCTGTCCAGGGCCTTGCCGAAGAACCCGCTGATCGCGCCGTAGATCAGTCCGAAGACGGTCGACACCAAGCCGACGGCGAAGCCGACCTCGATCGAGCTCTTGCCGCCTTGCATCAGCCGGCCGAGGATGTCGAAGCCGCTGTTGTCGGTGCCGAGCGGATGGCCGCCGCCAGGACCCAGGTTCACGGACAGCAGATTCGGATCCAGCTGGTCGGTCTTGTAGATCAGCGGGCCGATAAAGCTGAACAAGGTGATGACGACGACCACAACCACCCCGACGATTGCCAAGCGGTTCTGGGCGAACGTCCGCCCGATCAGACGCCACGGGCTGCCAGTGACGATGACCTCGCCGCCCGAGGGGACGACCTCGACGTCGACCTGGTCTTCGGTCGCGGTCCCCGGCGGCGCTTCGGTCTTCTCGGTGGTCATGGCGTCAATACCTGATCCGGGGGTCGAGGACCGCGTAGCCGATGTCGGCGACGAGGTTGCCCACGACTGTAATTACCCCGACCAGCACCGTGATCCCCAGCATGACCTCATAGTCGTTGCGCAGGGTGGCGTTGAAGTACTCCAAGCCGGCGCCCGGGAAGTTGAACACCTGTTCGATGATCAGCGTGCCGGTCAGGATGTAGGGGATCGACAGGCCGACGAGGGTCACCACCGTGATCATCGAGTTGCGTAACAGATGTCGCCACAGGACGAGCCGTTCGGGCAGGCCCTTCGCCCGCGCCGTGCGCATGTAGTCCTGGGCCAGTGTGTCGATGGCCGAGGAGCGCATGTAACGGCTGAACTGGGCGTAGGTGACCAGCGTCAGGCTGGCCACGGGTAAGACGAGGGCAGACGGGTCCCCGAGCATGCCGCCGAGCGAGGTGGCCTGCGGCGCCTCGGAGGGGAAGACGTGGAAGCTGATCGACAGGAACTGGATGAGCAGCAGCGCGATCGCGTACTGGGGCATCGAATACAGCAGGAAGCTAATTCCGGTGCCGGCGTAGTCGACCACGCCGTTGCGCTTCACCGCCTGCGCGACCCCGACGGGGATCGCGATCACCAGCGAGAGGATGAGCGAGACGCCGCCCAGGAACAGGTCCTTGGGCAGCTCGCTCGCCAACAGCGAATCCGTGCTGCGGTTGAACTGGTACGAGTAGCCGAGGTTCCCCTCGGTCAGCTTCTTCAGGAAGTACCAGTACTGCGTATACAGCGGTTTGTCGAGCGCGTTCTGCTGATTGAACTGCGCGATCTCTTGGGGCGTGGCCCGGTTTCCGAGGATGTCCCGAGCCAGGCTCCCCGGCAGAGCGTGCAGGAGGGCGAAGGTGATTACCGTCACCCCGAGGGTGACGAGTACCGCCTGTCCCAGGCGACGGATGATGTACCCAATCACGGGTTCACCCTCCTGCGCGCGCTCCGCCGGTGTGAGTGCCTACTTGACGAGGTACCAGTCCTCCGGGTTCATCAGGCCCAGCGCGTTGGCGGCGTAGCCGCCCAGCTTGGCGCTGACCAGCGTGCCCGCGTCGCCCTGATAGGTCCCGATCGACGTCGGACCGAACGCAACCGGCAGCGACTTCTCCATATACGCCGCGTAGTTGCTCAGCGCCGTCTTCTCCTGGCTATCCGGCCCGAAGACGGTCGCCTTGATCAGCGCGTTGGCCGTGGGATCGTTGTAGCTGCCGTAGTTGGCCACTGCCCCTGGCAGGTACAGCGATTCGCCGGTCGGCAGGTAGTCAGGACCGTAGATCCAACCGGCACCCCAGTTCTCGGCCGTCCACTTGCAGTCGGCCTGGTTCGGAGTGCAGGCGATCGCGGTACCGATCACCGTGTCGAACGGATGGTTGGTGAGGTTGATGTTGATCCCCACCTTCTTGGCCTGGGCCTGGAGGTCGTTCATCTCAGACGCCAGCGTGGCCACGCCCGACTGGTAGTCGATGTTGAACGAGATCGCCTGACCGGCCTTGACCCCCGCGCCGCACAGGCTCGGGGTCTGGCACGTCGTCGTTCCGTTCGGCACGACCTTCCAACCGTGCGCCTTCAGCAGCGCCGCCGCCGCCGACGTGGAGAACGGGTACGGGTTCGTCGTGGCGTTGAACGCCACGAGCGGACTGTGCGGCTCGGGAGGTATCGGACTGTAGGTCGGGTTAGCCGTGTTGTTCAGGAAGGCCTTCGTCCACCCATCTTGGTCGATCAGGTGCTGGAACGCCTGCCGGAAGTACAGCTGCTTGAAGATAGGCCCGACCGTCGGGTTGTTGAGGTTCAGCGGGAAGTAGTTGAACGAGTAGCTCGCCGCCGGGTTGTAGTCGTAGCCCTCGGACTTCAGCGAGGAGATCTGCGGCGCGTACTGCGACGGCAGGCTCCCGATCGTGACCGCGCTGGGGCCGCCCGACCGGATCTCGTTGAACACCGCGGTGTCGCTGGTGAACGGCAACTCGACCAGGGTCAGCGCCGCCTTCGGCGTCCCGGAGTAGCCGGCGTTGGGAACGAGGGTCACCTGTCCCGAGCTGGTGAAGCTCTGGAGCTTGTACGGACCGTCGACCACGCTCCAGATCGGCGATGTCGCCCAGGTCCCGACCGTCTTGCTCTGCGTGTCGAGGAACTTGTACACGGCCTCGGCGCCGGCCTTGGTCGAGTCGGGCAGATGCCCGTTGTCGCTCGTCGGCGCGGGCTGGGACAGCGACGTCCGATCCCAGGCCAGCGGGAGCGGGAAGATCTGCGACAGCTCGTTGTAAAGGAACCACGTCGGGTTGTAGGCCTTGTCGAGGTGCAACACGATCGTCGAGGCGTTGGGCGTCGACATGCTCGTCACGTTGTCCGGGAAGTACCCGGGAACGTAGCCGCAGTAGTTCGTCGTCGGGCTGGCCTTGTAGAGGTTGATCCAGAACTCGACGTCCCGCGAGGTGACCGCCTCGCCGTCGGACCACTTCCACGGCTTGAGCGAGATCGTGACCTGCGTGTCGGTCTTGTTCCAGGCCGGCGGGTTAGCCACGGAGTAGCCGTAGTCGACCGTCGGCGTGTAGTTGTTGCCGTACCAATACAGGCCGCGGTAGAGCATGTACGACAACTGGTTGAGGTTGTTGGTACCGCAGAACTGAGCGCTGGTCATGGGAAAGATGTAGTTGGGCGCCGCGCTCGGGCCCTCCGTGAAGTAGACGGTCCCACCGGACTGCCTCGTGCCGGCCGGAGCCGTCGGCTGGGTCAACCCCGGGCCGCTATTCGTCGTACCGGCTCCCGGGCTGGTACTGCTACTGCTGCTGCCACTGTTGCTGCTCGCGGACTTGCTGCTGCTGCTCGAGCCGCAGGCGGCCGCTAACAAAACGACTAGCGCCACGCCGATTATCGCCAGCGTGCTGCGCTTAATCCTTCGCATCAATCCTCCTCCTAAGAAGACCCCATGACTGACAGCATCCAGACATCACGTCCCAGGCAAAGTAGGCGCTGGTGCCAGCCGCGACGGGGGCTGGCGGACCGGTCCGTCAATCTCTCCTACTAGCGTTCTGGCTACTACCGTCTGGCGCAACATATCACGGAATAAACAGTGCCGGGGGGGCGATTCTGTGCCGCGCGGGCCTTCAGCTTCGACCCAGGCCGCGATTCCGCTTCGCACCTCCACCGTTGGGGAGATATCAGAACCGGGCGCCGCGTGCATGCAGCGCTAACCAAGCGCAAACCTACGCATCGGCCCGGTTGGCCCTCGGGCTTTGCCCGCTTGGCCACCGGGCTACCCTCTGTCCGCCGCGCCCTCGTAGCTCAATGGATAGAGCACGCGCCTCCTAAGCGCGGGATGCAGGTTCGATTCCTGCCGGGGGCATCCACGGCATAACGCGATGCTCACCGGCCCCCGTGCTACCGTCCGCGCTTCTCCGTGGCCGAGAGCACGCTAGAAGCACCGACGATCCCAGAGGCGGCTGCGGCGGACGAGGCGTTCCCGCGCGATGCCGCGCCGTGGACGCTGCGCGAGTACGTGGGCGAGCACCCATGGCTCTCGATCTCCGCCGTGATCTTCGTGGTGTCCGTCGTGCTCACCGTATGGGCGCGCACGCGACCCAGCTATGACGCATACGGCTGGATGACGTGGGGTCACTCGACGCTCCACGCGAGCCTCAACCTCGGTGGCGCTCCGTCCTGGAAGCCGGTGCCGTTCCTGTTCACGGTGCCGTACGCGCTCGCCGGCCACTATCAGCTGTGGCTGTGGATGTTCACCGCGACGGCGGTGGCGCTGGGCGGACCGGTGTTCGCGGCCAGGATCGCCTACCGGCTCGTGGGCGGGAACGAATTGCGCCTCGACCCGGAGCCGATCCGCCGCTATGCACCCTGGGTCGCCGCGTTCATCGCCGCGGCAGGAGTGCTCGGGATCGAGGACTACTTCCATTACATCCTCAGCTCGCAGTCTGACCCGATGATCGTCACGTTCACGCTGGCGGCGATCGACATGTGCCTGATCGGCCGCTACCGCTGGACGCTCGTGTTCGGCGTGCTCGCCGCACTCGGCCGGCCCGAGGTGTGGCCGTTCCTGGGTCTGTTCGGCCTGTGGGCGTGGTTCAGGCGGCCGAGCATGCGGTGGATGCTCGTGGCCGGCGCAGCGTTGATCGCGTTCATGTGGTTCGGGATCCCGACCATCACCAACGGGCGGCCGGACATCGCCGGGCAGCTCGCGCAGGCGTCCCCTCGCGAGCTCAAGAGCAACCGCGTCTTCGGAACACTCGGTCGCATGCACGAGCTCGAGTACCTGCCGGTGTGGATCGCCGCGGCGGTGGGCGTGGTGCTGGGAGCGGTCCGGCGCAAGTGGATAGTCGTGGCGTTGGGCGCCGCCGTGGTCGTATGGGCGATCGTGGAAATCGCCTTCGCCTTCCACGGGTGGCCGGCGCTACCGCGCTACATGTTCGAGGCGGCGGGGATGGTCGCGGTTCTGGCTGGCGTGGGCATCGGTTCGCTGATGCTCGAGGGGCCGCGGCTCCGTGACGCGCTGGGGATCGGGCGAGTGGGTGCTTACGCGGGGGCGGCGGTGGCAGCCGTGCTGGTTGTGACGATGATCCCGGGCGCGGTCGATCGCCTGCGAGCCGAGCATCTGGATCTGACCCAACAGCACGCCCGCACGCACGAGATCGCGCTGCTCCAAAGCGTGACGAATGCGTTGGGTGGCACGCATCACATCCTCGACTGCGGCCAGCCCGTCACGGACGTCGAGTACGCGAGCACGGTGGCCTGGATCTACCGCATCGACGTCGGCTCGGTCGGAGGCTTCCAGCAGCACGTCGAGGGAGCCGAGCTGGCCGACCCGGCGATCCCGAAGGTGCTGTTCGAGGTGCAACCGGGAGGCGGCTGGAAGGTCGTGGCTTGGCACACCCAGCCCGCGCAGGTGGCCGCTTGCCGGGGGCTGAACGTCCTCTACACGAACAGCGGCGCGCTGATCCGCCAGTAGGCGACGGGGACACGCGGCGTGGCTCAGACGATCGAGGAACGGCCGGCTCCGGCGCCGCCCGGCGCGCCGACCTGGCGCTCGCGCGGCGGTTCACGGATCGATTGGCGGTCTCCCATGGTGGTGACCGTGATCAGCGCCGCCGGGCTGCTGGTGGTGTCGACGCTGCTGCTCTTGTGGGCCCGGACCAGGCCCGGGTTCGACCCGTATGGGTGGCTCGTGTGGGGACACCAGACCTGGGCCGGCAACCTGAACACGAACGCGGCGCCGTCGTGGAAGCCGCTCCCGTACCTGTTCACGCTCCCCTACGGGGTGCTCGGCCACTACCAGCTTTGGCTGTGGATGATCACCTCGCTCGCGGTATCGCTGAGCGGGTCGGTGTTCGCGGCACGGATCGCGTTTTTCTTGACCCGCGCCGGTTCGGATTCCGGCCGCCGCTGGGCCGCCTGGATCGCCGCCGCCTTCGCCGGCCTGGCGCTGCTCGGGCTGAGCGACTACTGGCACTACATGCTCAGCGCGCAGTCGGACCCGATGATCGTGGCCCTGTGCCTGGGCGCAATCGACTGCCACCTGCACAAACGGTTTCGGCTGGCATTCGTGCTCGGGTGTCTGGCCGCGCTCGGCCGGCCGGAGGTCTGGCTGTTCCTCGGCCTCTACTCGATCTGGGCCTGGCTGCGCCTGCCGTCGATGCGCTGGCTGGTCGTGGCGGGGATCGTCGCGTTGGTTTTGCTCTGGTTCGGGATCCCGGCGCTGACCTCGCGCACGCCGTTCGTGGCCGCCTCCAACGCGCTCGGGTCCGGGCGCCGGCTGCGCTCGGACCAGATCGTCGGCACGTTCGGCCGCTTCGTCGGCCTCAATCCGCGCGTGCTCGAGCTGACGGCGGCACTGGCGGTGGTCTGGGCCTTTGTGCGGCGCGATTGGGTCACGGTGGGGCTGGCCGTGGGCGTGGGCGCGTGGGTGGTCATCGAGATCGCGTTCTCCCTGCACGGGTGGCCGGGGCTCGCGCGGTACATGTTCGAGCCGGCCGGGGTGCTCGTCGCTCTGGCCGGCGCGGGGGTGGGGCGCGTACTCGCCGACCCGCCCCGGTTCGGCGACTTCAGCTTGCCCGGCTGGGTGTGGATCGGAGTGGTCGCGGTGATCGTCGTGGCGCTGCTTCCGCCGGCTCTGAATCGGGCCCGGTTCGAGCACAAGGACATCGTCAGCCAGCGCGTGCGCACGGCCGAGATCGGCAAGCTCTCGACCGTGGTCGCGTCGCTCGGCGGGCCGTCTCGGATCAAGCCGTGCGGAGAGCCTCTGACTCGGTTGGAGTACCAGACGATGCTGGCCTGGACGCTCCGCGTCAACGTCGCGACCGTGGGCTACAAGTACGGGCCGGCGGTGGCCAGCCACCGGCCGATCGTGCTGTTCACGCCGTATCCGCACGGCGGCTGGCTTGTGCAGGCGCTGCACCAGACGCGGCCGGGTTGCACGACGCTGCCGGGCTAGCCAGCGCGGCTGGCCGCGGCCCGGGTCCCGGACGGTCCTAGCGGTCGGGGCGCTCGGGGTATACGTCGTCGATCGTGGTCAGCGCCACGAACGGGGCGCCGGCAGCCTGCGCGATCGCCTCGGCCCCGCCGGCGAGCCGGTCGCATATCGCGAGCACGCCGCACACGTCGTGGCCCTCGTCGCGTAGCGCCTCGAGCGCGCGCAGGGTCGAGCCGCCGGTGGTGACGACGTCCTCGACGAGCATGCAGCGCTCGCCCGGCTCGAGCTGGGGCCCCTCGATCCGGCGGGACAGCCCGTGCGTCTTGACCTCCTTGCGCACGAAGAAGGCCTTCACGTCGGCCCCGCCGGCCAGCGCGGCGCAAGCGATCGGGTCCGCGCCCATCGTCATACCGCCGACCGCTGTGGCGTCCCACTCCCGGGCTTGGTCTGCGACGAGCTCGGCCAGTGCCCGGAAGCCGTCCGGGCGCAGGATCGCGCGCTTGGCGTCGACTAGGTACTGGGCGGTGCGCCCGCTCGTCAGTACCACCTCGCCGATAACCAGGGCGTGCCCGCGCAGCTCCGCGATCAGGCGAGAGCGGGCGGCCGTCTGTGCGTCGAGTTCCATCGGCGCGGTTCATGCTAGTCGCGCCGACGGCCGACACCTGCAGCGTGATCTCACGGGGACTGAAGCTGATTTCGCTCGTCTGCTGCGGGCTCGTCGTGTTGTCGTTTGCGATGTTCGCTCGCGATCAGATGGCCGGGGCGTCGGTCCACCAGCAAACCGAGCTGGCCAGCGGAAACAATGCGGCCACGGTGCCGGTGGCCCCGAGCAAGCCCGAAGGACAACCGGGCCGGTTCATCAACCGGGCGGCCAAGACCCTGACCTCGCCGTTTGACGCGATCGTGCGGTCGAGCAACGCTTGGGTCCAGCATGGGTTGCCGGCGCTGGTGGCCCTGCTCGTGTACGGGCTCGGACTCGGTTACCTGGCGCGCTACTCATCCGGCCTCAGCCGGGGCTGATTTGAATCGAGCCGGCGGTCGGCTCAGTAGTACGTGTCGACCCAGTCGCCGATCTGCAGCCAGTTGTAGACCGAGATCGCGTCGACGATCGGCAGGCGCATACAGCCGTGGCTGGCCGGATAGTCCGGTGCCGGGTCGTAGCCGTGGATGGCGTAGCCCCGGATGAAGAAGTTCGAGAAGTACATCCCGTCGGGCAGGTAGCCGGGCACCTTGGAGTAGACGTGGAAATCGCCGAGGATCGTCGGCGTCGAGGGCTTGCCCGAGCTGATCGGGTAGATCGCGACGACGTGCGAGCCGTTGACCAGCGCGAGCAGCTGGAGCGTCAGGTTGCCCTCCGCGTGCTGGCCGTGGCTGGGGAAGCGAACCGGGAAGCTGCCGTAGCCGTTGAGCAGGAAGCTGATCGTGCGACCGTCGAGGGTCTGGTAGGTGCCCCAGCGAAGCAGCCGGTGGTAGGCGTCCAGGGCCAGGCCGGTGCCGGTGTCGTAGACGCCGGTCTGCGGGATGTAGAAGTGCAGTGCCGCCAGCCGCTGCTGGATCAGCTCGACGAACGGCCCGCGCGACCCGAACCCGACGTGCTCGTCGAGCGCGGCGACATGGCGAGAGCCTGACAGCGCGCCGAGCGTCGGGGTGGCGGCGTGCGTGACGCGCACGGTCACCTCGCCGGTCCGGGGGCTCTTCAGCGTCTCGGTGAAGCGACCGTTGCCGCCGGCGCCGGGATTGATGCGCAGGGTGTCGGTCTTGAATTGCTTGCCCCTCACCAGGTCCTGCACGACCACCGTCTGGCCCGGGACGTAGGGGCTCACGACTCCCTTGACGTCGAGCACGCGGCCGGGGACCGTCACCAGGTGCCCGCCGACGAGGAAGGCGTCCGGGACGATGAGCCGGAGTGTGGGCGCCGACGCGGTCGAGGCCATGGCCGCGGACGGGGCGAGCATGGCGGCGACAATCGCCGTCGCCAGCGCGGCGACAGCGGCGAACCGGCCAGCGAGGACGCGCGACATGGCGGGAAGTAAACCATGCGGGTCAACCCGGTCCTGCGAGCGTTGTTGCCGGGCACGGAGCGCGGCGGAGCGCTCACGAGGGCCGGCTCACGAGGCCGGCGCCGGCGAGCGGCTGGCGAGCGGAAGCGTGATCGCCCCGACGACGGCCAGCCCGCCGGCGATCAACGCGACGATCTCCCCGCCGTTCCAGTGCAGCTGGTTGACGCCGAGCGCGAGCGAGTTGTTGACCGAGTGCAGCGCCATGCACGGATACAGCGAGCCGGTCTTCCATCGGATCAGGCAGAGGACGAAGCCGAGAAAGCCAAGCGGAATCAGGTACTGCGCGTCGGCTGAGCCCGTGTGGGCGAGGCCGAACACGATGCCGGTGATGATCGCCGCCACCCACGTGCCTATGTCCCGACCCGCGATCTTGATGTGCCACCGGCGCAGCGTGCCGAACAGGAAGCCGCGGAAGAAGAACTCCTCGGCGATCGGCGCGATCACGATGACGAAGACGGCGGCGCCGATGAGGGCCGCCGTGCTCGTGCCGACGCCCAGGTCCTGCGGCAGCTTGTCGGTGCCGTGGAGGTTGACGACCGATTGGTAAAGCGCGGTGACCACGTAGTAGCCGACGGCTCCCAGAGCGAACGCGCCGAACCCAAGCGACAGCGGAATCCGGCGGTAGCCGAACTGCCACGGCTGCGGACGCCGACCGCCCGTCGACGCGAAGTAGAGGGCGGTCACGACAAACCCCGCGTCGAACACCAGGTCGCTGATCAGGCTCACGGCCGGGCTGGGGTTCGTCGACCCGGCCTCGCCGGCGACCGCGGCAACGAGCAGGCTGGCGAACACGCCGACGACCAGGCCGACGCCGATCGCGGCGGGCGCGGTCCAGATCGGCCAGGTGACCTCGTCATCTGGACGGCCTGGCTCGGGCTGCTGCTGGGCAGGCGGCGGTGGAGCGGGCGGCCCGGTGGAGGTGAGCCGCGGGGGCGGGACGCTCGGCATGGGCACCAGACTTTAGGACGCCGGGAGCGCCTGGTCGTCCAACTCCGACAGGCTCGAGATCGTCCGCACGTCCGCCACCGGGGTGGCCTCGCCCCGCCGGATCAGCACGGGCTCGATCCCGGCCGCCCGGGCGCCGGCCACGTCCTCCTCGAGGCTGTCACCCACGTGGATCGTCTGGGCGGCGCGGGCGCCGACCAGCTCGAGCGCGCGCTCGAAGATCGCCGGCGCGGGTTTGCGTACGCCGACCTCGGCCGAGGTGAGGATCGCGTCGAGCAGCGGCTCGAGACCGAGTCCGCGCAATACGGCGTGTAGCGAGACGTCCCAGTTGCTCACCACGACCAGCCGCTGCCCGCGCGCGCGGGCGGCCAGCAGCGCCGGCCGGACATCCGCGAACGGCGTGAAGCGCAGCGACGCGAGCAGCGCCTGCTTCATCCGATCAAGCTCTATCCGGTCGGCGCCCGGCAGCGCCGCCCGCAGCACCTCGGCGCAGCGGCTGCGCAGCGCTCGCAGGCTCGTCTCGTCGCGCCCTTCGTCGAGGTGCGACCGGTAGTAGACGATCTCGGCGGCGATCGCGCTCGCGGCCTGCGCCTCGCTCACGTCCAAATCGAAGCGCTCAGCGAGCTCTTTCCGGAGCCGGGGAGCAGGCGGCTCGAGCGCCACGAGCGTCCCGAGCGCGTCGAGGAGGATCGCCGAGGGCTGGGTCGGAGCTTGCATCCGCGGGCGCGAGTGTGCCACGGCGCAGGAGCGCGAAGCGGAAGACCGAAACAGCCTGACAGCTAGACTTCCCTGCCCGGTTTCTTCGGTGCCGCGGCCGCCTGCCCTGCGCACCGGCAACGCGAAGAAGACCGCGCAGGCCTCGCACATGAGCCGACGCGAACGACAGCGCCGCCGCCACCACAACCGCGGACACCCCGTCGGACGCGTCCTGCTGATCACGGGGATCCTCTCGATCTGCGCGGTCGCGATCGCCGCCCTGCTCGCGGTCGGCTGGGTCGTGGCGGTGGCGGACTCGGCACCCGACCTCAGCCAGCTGCCGCCGCAGCACGCCAACCCGCCGACCGAGATCTTCGCGGCGGACGGAAGCCTGCTCGGTTACGTCCACACGAACAACCTGTACCAGTACGTCTCGCCGAATCAGATCCCCAAGCGGCTCGAAGAGGCGACGATTGCGATCGAGGACCGGCGCTTCTACCAGCACGGCGCGCTCGACTACCAGGGCATCGTCCGGGCCGGGGTCAAGGACCTGCTCGGTCAGAGCAACTCGCTCCAGGGCGCGTCGACGTTGACGATGCAGCTCGTCAACAACATGTACCTGAACGGCACGAGCTACTCGGCCCATCACAACCTGAAGTACAAGATCGTGCAGGCCAAGCTCGCGGAGCAGCTCGAGAAGAAGCACTCGAAGAACTGGATCCTCGACGAGTACCTGAACAGCGTGCCGTACGGCACGACGAACGGCGAGGAGGCAATCGGCGTGGGCGCGGCCGCGGAGATGTTCTTCAACAAACCGGTGTCGAAGATCAACCTGGCCCAGATGTCACTGCTGGCCGGCCTGCCCCAATCGCCTTCGCAGTACAACCCGACGATCGCCCCCAAACTCGCGAAGGGCCGCCGCAACAGCGTCCTGCAGGCGATGGTCACCTCGCACTACATCAGCCAGGGCCTGGCCACCGCGGTCGAGAAGCAGCCGCTCCAGATCCATCCCAACCAGCAGTTCATCCAGGTCAACGAGCCGTACATCTTCAACTACATCGAACAACAGTTGTTCCAGCGCTATGGCGTGAACACGGTCGAGAACGGTGGGCTGAAGGTGTATTCGACGATCGACCCGAAGGTCGAGCAGGAGGCCATCGATGCGATCCGCGCCCACGAGGGCGGAGCGGTGCTCGACGACCAGCCGGCCGCGGCGCTGGCTGCCGTGAATCCGTCCAACGGGAACATCCTGGCCCTGGCGTCCTCGTCGACCTACCAGCAGACGACGTTCGACTATCCGGTGCAGGCCGAGCGACAGACGGGATCGGCGTTCAAGGCGTTCGCGCTGATGACGCTGATCCACGACTACGACGGCGACCCGAATCAGACCTACTACGACTCGCATTTCCTCGCCGCGGGCTGGCTGCCCCAGGATCCGACCTGGTCGGTCCACACCGCGGAGGAGACCTACCAGGGCGTGATCAGCGTCACCAAGGCCACGACGATCTCGGACAACACCGTGTACGCCCAGCTGGCCGCCGACCTCGGGTGGTCAAAGCTCGATCAGACCGCCTACGCGATGGGGATCACGTCGCACCTGACCGGCAACCCGGCCGAGGTGATCGGCGGCCTGGCCGACTGCTGCACGATGCTCGAGATGGCCGACGCGTACGCGACGTTGGCCAACGGCGGGTCCCACGTGCCGCCCACGGTGATCAGCCGCGTCGTGTTCCCCGACGGAAAGGTCGACAACCTGGGCAACCCATCCCACACCCGCGTGTTCAGCGACGGCGAGGCCTATGAGGGAACGCAGGTGCTGAAGACCGTGATCCAGAGCGGGACCGGCACCGCCGCCAATTACGGCTGCCCGGCCGCGGGCAAGACCGGCACGGCGGAGAACCTCGACAACGCGTGGTTCGTCGGGTATACGCCCAAGATCTCGACCGCGGTCTGGGTCGGCTACCCGCAGGGCAACGTCCCGATGTCGGACGGGTTCGGCGGGACGCTGGCGGCGCCGATCTGGCACGACTTCATGCTGGCCGCGTCCGACGGCTATTGCGGCGACTTCCCCCAGCCCACTGACCCGTTCGTCGGGACCGCCTTCACGGGTCCGCATTCGGCCGCGCGCCAGCCGGTCGTGCCAAACAAGGCGGGCCAGACCGGACCGGGCGCATACAACAACCCGACGCTCTACGCCCAGCCGCCGGCCCAGCAGAACGCAGCCCCCACGACCACGGTCCAGACCGGTGGCGCCGCGCCGCCGGCGGGTGGC
>DATJUA010000131.1:0-38221 GCA_035502815.1 Solirubrobacteraceae bacterium | reverse complement strand
GCCGCCGCGTTCAGGTAGAACGGCTGACGCATCTGATCGACCGCGATCCGGAAGTCCTCGCTCGCGCACAGGGCGTACCCGACGCGCAGCGCAGCCAGCCCGTACACCTTGGAGAAGGTCCGCAGCAGCACCAGGTTGGGGTGCTTGCGCAGCAAATCGAGCGAAGCGTAGGTGTCGCCGATCGTCAGGGAGAACTCGCAGTAGGCCTCGTCCAGGATCACGCACACGTGCCCGGGAACCCGTCCCAGGAATGCGTCGATCTCCTCGATGCCGAGTGCGGTGGAGGTGGGGTTGTTGGGGTTGCAGATCAGCACGAGCCTGGTCGCCACCGTGATCTCAGCGGCGATCGCGTCGAGGTCGTGGCGGTCCTGGTCGTCGAGTGGGACCTCGATCGCGCGGGCGCCCGAGGCAGCGGCCAGGTGCGGGTAGACGCTGAAGGCGGGCCAGGCGTAGACGACCTCCGCCCCCGGCTCGAGCAGGGCCTCCCCGGCGGCGAGCAGGATGTCGCAGGATCCGTTGCCGAGCGCGATCCGCTGCGGCGGGATCCCGTAGCGATCGGCCAGCGCCCGGCGCAACAGCGCGTAGGCCGGATCGGGGTAGCGGTTGGCCCCGCCCAGAACCCGCGTTGCCGCCTCCACCACCGAGGGCAGCGGCGGGAAGCACGCCTCGTTTGACGCGAGCATGGCCACGTCGGCGCCCAGGTCGTAGCCCGCGGCGAGCGGGTAGACCGGCATCCGGCGCGTGCGGGCGGCGAACTCGATCGGCATTGGCGCTTCTAGATTAACCGGGCGGCTTTACTGAGCCGATTCGAGATCGGCCCGGAGCACCCGGGCGTCCCCCAGGTAGACGTGGCGCGGCTCGTGGTCCTCCGGCGCGTAGTAGTGAACGAGCACCCGGATCACCTGCGGCAGAGACCCCGGCACGGGAACCTCGCGCGAGCACAGCAGCGGCACTCGGCTCAACCCGAGGTTGCGCGCGGCGACGGCGGGAAACTCCGCGTTCAGGTCGTCGGTCAGGGTGAAGATGCAGCTCACCATCGCCTCCGGCTCGAGCCGGTTGCGCTGCATCAGCTCGCGCATCAGCTCGTCAGTGGCGGATAGGATCGCCGCGGCTTCGTTGGCGGTGACGCTGTTGGCGCCGCGCAGCGCGAATAGCCGCATGGGAGCGGCAGTGTGCCAGAGGCGGCCGCTCGGGCAAGGCCCGGTTTCGCTCACTTGGCCTGAACGGTCTCGGAGGTGCCGAGCACGCCGCCGGCGTGGTCTAGGGCCTGGACGCGCACGTAGGGCTCCGACGGGATCTCGATCTGGGTTTCGAACCCCTGCTTGGGTGCGGTCTCGACGGCGCGCAGCGAGTTCGACGAGGCGCCCGCGAGGACCCGCCAATCGCTCACCTGGGTGGCGCCGTTCCAGCTCGCGTAGACGTCCGTCATGGCGCCGCTGGTCGCGGCCGCGACATCCGGTGGCGCCGTCGGCGTCCCGGTCCACTCGTAACGGTACGCGCGGTAGCTCGAGTTGTCCCCCACGAACCGGGCGTCGAACACCATCTGGCCCGAGGAGTCGAACTCGCTGAAGTACGGCTGCTGGCCCCAGCCGACGAACTCGTCGCCGCCGGCAAGCGCTTGGACGTTCCCCTCGAAGCTCGCTGTGAGCGCCGGGGCGTGTAGGTCCTGGGTGACCAAGGTCGCGGTCTTGTGCTTGCCGTCGAGCGCCACGCGGATCGCCCGCGACTGCGCGTGCAGCCTCGGCGGGCCGCCGCCGTCGTCGAACAGGGTCACCGTGAGATGGTCCTTTGTGTGCACGACCACGTCGTGCTGGAACGCGAACTGCACCCCGGCCCCGAGCTTGAACGTCGAGTGCTTGCCGCCCAGCGTCCATACGATCCCACCGGTGCGCGGGTCGATCTCGTACGCCGCCCACGTGTTGCGCGCGGAGACGATCAGGTCGCCGTTCTGCGCCTGCTGGATCGAGTTGACGTGAAAGTAGTCGAAGGGCGATCCCGCGGATTTCGGCATCGTCTCGTAGCTGTCCGACAGCGGCACGTGGTCGAGGCTGTCCCACTGAAACAGCACCAGCCCGGTCTTGATGTCGATCTCCTGCACGACGGAATCGAGCACGATCTGCTGCTTGGACCCGTGCAGCGAGGAGGCGTTCCAGTAGACGGGGTAGTAGGCGGTGATGAGCGCGGTTCCCTGCGACGTCAGACGGAACTCGTGCAGGTCGGCGTACAGGCCGTTGCCGGCGTGGACCACCGCCACCTGCCGGTAGGACGAGTCGTCGATCACGTCCTCCCCATCGCCGATGCCCGCCCCCGAGTAACCCTGCCACCAGGTCAGCACGGGCTTTCCCTGGTAGCTCTGAACACGGAGGTCAGCCGCCATGTCTCCGGTCGGCACCGGGTGGAACCACACGAGGTTCCCGCTCGGGTCGAGGATCATCGCGCCGTTCTGCGTGGGCCCCTGCTGAGGGGTGACGAAGATGTCTCCGGGCGCCGTCTGCCCGGACTGCTTGGTGATCTCGACCGAAGCGGGCGTGAGGTCCGGACGGCTCTGGAATGTCAGCTCGTCGCCCGGGACGCGTGCGGCCGGCGCCAGCGGCATCGAGGGGACGGCGCCCGCGGGCGTGGCCACCGTGAAGTGAAATGTGCCGGCCCGGACGCCGCGGACGCGCAGCCCCGTCTTGACCGTGACCACCTCACCGGGCGTGAACGGCTTGGTGGGCAAGAAGCTCGCGCCCTGACCGTCCGAGTCAGCCTCGAGCCGGCCGGTGTGACGTCCGCTCCGCGAGCCGGTGACTACGACCCGCCCGATCTTTCCCGGCGAGATACCGCGGAAGACGACCTGCGTCTGTGGCGACGCGACGCGGCCGCCGGGGATCGGAAACACGGTGACCAGTCGCGCGCTCGACCCGCAGCCGGCCACGGACAGGCCGACCAGGGCTGAGACCACCCCGCCGAGGACCCGGCGGCTCTTGAGCCGCTTGCCGGCGGCGCCTGACGGAGGCGGCTTACTCGACCTCATATACCGCCGCGCACCCAAACGTGTGCGCCGAGCGGATGATCGGGCCGAGCAGCGTACGCATGTCGGCCGTGGTGCTGCAGTCGGCCAGCACGAACCGAGCGCCGCTCGACAGCACAAACCGGCGCGCGGCGGACTCCGACAGCTTCCCGTAGAACAGGGCCTGCATGTTCGCGGTCAGCCCCAGGCAATTCGGCTCCGACCAGAGGCAGTCGCCAACGTACGTCTGGCGGCCTGTCAGACCGGGAACCGCGGCGCCGAGGTAGCTTCGCGTCAACACGCTGCCCGGCGTCTTGACGTTTGCCAGATAGTTGAGCGCGTCACTCTCATCGCCCTTGATGAAGTTCGCATTGCCCGGAGTGGGCGCGGCGAGACCGTGCGCGACCTTCAGCTCCTCGATGGTCGTCGGGATCGTGAACAGCCCGATCGCGACCGCCCCGATCAGCATCGGGTGACGAAGCCGGCGCCAACCGAGCATCTGCAGTCCCTCCACCGCGAGGACGCTCAGTGGGAGGGTGATCCCCTGGAAGGAGTGCAGCGGCGTCGCGCCGAGGCTCGTGCCGGACAGGAGGAAGATCGCGAACGCGGCGGCCGGCCAGACGCGGGTCGCGGCGGCCAGGAACGTGGCCGGCCGAGTCCGGTACGCGACGAGCGCCGGGAGCAGCAGCGGCAGGACGGCGATCAGGATCGCGGTGAACGGGAACGAGTGCTTGCTGGCGATCTGGGCGAGCTTCCAGTTGATGTCGGCCTTGCCGAGGATCGCGTAGTAGAGGAGGGGCAAGCCCGTTCCGATCACGGTGGCCGCGGTCAGCCTCACGTACTCGCGCCGGTAGTGTCGCCCAAGCAGCATCACCGCCTCGGCCGCGAGCACAAGTCCGATCAGAAGCTCGCCGTTCCACGGATGGAGGAGGGTGGCGACGCCGCCGAGCAGCCCCGGCAGCCACCACCGTCCCCCGCCCAGGCGCGCCTCGTCGTAGGTGACGAGCGCCCACACCATCGCCGCGAGCGCCATCACACCGAACGTGTAGCCCCACGTGAGGAAGCCCGGGAACAGGTCTCCGATCACTGTCCAGTTCCCGTAGAAGTACGTGAAGCAGCCGAAGAACAGCGTGAGCACGAGCACGACGCGGCGCTGCCAGACTCCGGCCAGGCTGCGCCTGGCGTACGCCCGCACGGCAAAGAAGAAGCTCAACACCGCGACCGGCTTCCACAGCAGCAGCGACAGCCAGACTGGGACGCCCAGCGCCGTCAGCCCGCCAGAGATGACGACCGCCGGCTGGAAGTAATCGTGCGGCGAGGAGCGCAGCACGAACAGATTCGAGACCAGGAAGTGGTTCGAGGCGTCCCGAATCCACGAGAGGTACTGCATCTGGTCGACGATGTAGACGCCGTCCGTCCCCGTCCACACGGCGCCGTCGAAGATCACCCGCCACAGATCGATTGCCAGCACCCACACCGACAGCGCACCGAACGCGGCGAGCACGCCGAGCTCGAAGCGGTCGATCCGACGACGCCGGCGCGGCTCGATCCGGAGCGGCGGAAGGCCCGACGCGGGACCCGCGCCGCCACCGCCGCCACCGTCGATCAGGTCGATTTCAAGGCGCATCGTCGCGCGACGCTAACAGGATGCTAATAATCACGGCATAAACCCACCCGGTGGGGTGGGGTGCGCTAGCTCGGAGTCGGACGGCTGGACGTCGTGGAGGTTCCAGCGATACGCGTTCTCGCGCGGCGTGAGAGGCGCGGACGACGCCTCACGGATACCAAGATAGCTTGCCCTGAAGGGTCTGCGAGGCCTGGCCGGCCGAACCATTCAGCGGGTTGAAGTGGATGAGTCCCCACAGCTTGCCCGACGACGGCAGGAACGTGAGCACGAGGAACACGGTCAGCGCCAGTGCCGCACGCCGCAGGCGCAGGCTCGATCCCAGGGCCGCCAGCGGCAGCAGCCAGATCACGTACCAGGGCATCAGCCAGGCCAAGCTCGCGATCAGCGCCAGCGTCGCCCAGCCGGCATGGCTCAGCCAGTCGCCTCGGCGGCGCGCCAGCCACACCACGGCCACCACCAGCGCGACGTCGGCCAGTCGCAGCAGCGCGGGCGACCCGCCACCGATTCCGATCGCGTAGCCGAACAGGTTCGGGAAGCTGAACGGAGTGAGCAGCGATCCCTGCTGGGACAGGTTGGGCAGCGACAGTCCGAACAGCGCAAGGCTCATGGCGATCAGCGGAATCGCCGCGAGCACCACTCCCTCGATCATCGCCCGCCTGCGCGGGGACGTGCGCGCGGCCACGAGCAGGAAGGGCAGAAGCAACACGGCCGTGAACTTGACCGCGACCGCAAGCATCAGCACGGCGCCGGCGGAGCGGTCACGCCGCGCGAGCAGCAGCGCGATCGCCGCCGTCGAAGGCACCAGCATGAAGAAGTCGTTGTGGAATCCCCCGACCGCGTACACGAGGTAGATCGGATTCAGCCCGACGAGCACCGCCGCATAGCGCGGATCGCGGCCCAGCCGCCGCGCGCAATCGCACACGAGCGCGATGAACGCGAGGCTGAGCGCCACCGTGACCACCTTGACGATCCAGTAGGCGACCGGCACCGGCAGCCAGGCGAGCGGATAGCTGAGCGCGGTGAACAGCTCGCCGTACGGACTGTGCAGGTTCAACCACGTCGCGTAGTGATAGACCGGGTCGTGCATCTCCTGGCCGATCACGTGCGTGTACGGGTTCAGCCCGTGCAGCCCACCCAGGCGCGCGTACCCGAGGTAGTTGAACATGTCGGTGAGCTGGAACGGCGGGCCCAGCAGCAGGATCACGTGGGCGACCACGATGCACGCCGCGATCATCCGCATCGAGAGCGTTCGCAGAGCGACCAGTGCGACGCCGTACGCGGTCAGCATGATCAGGATCAGCGTGCTCAGCGCGTAGCCAAGCGCCGTCGAGCTTGGCTGCAGGCCCTTCACCAGGCCATACAGCGGGCCGGCCTCCCACGACGCGAAGATCTGACTCGAGCGCGGCACGAGCAGGGTTGGAGCGCCGGACGCATAGACGACCATCGCCAGCACGCAGACGACAATCGCGGCCAGCGCGATCCGTCCGGCCCGCGGCTCGCGCAGACTCCGGGGCACGTGCAGACCACGCGGCAACGGCAGCGACGGCAGCCCGCGCAGCGCCACCGTCGCCTCCGCCTGGCCCGCGCCAACCGCGGTCGCGGTCAGCATGCCCGCGCCGTTCGCGCTCGGCGCGAGTGCCTTGGCTGCTTCGATCTGGCTCGAGTCCTGTCGCATCACTCAGAAATACTGCCCTGCGCTGGGTATGGTCGCCGTCGACACGGGTTGAAATCTTGTTAAGCGCTCGCCGCCGACCAAGTACTGCAGCGTAGTTACTTGGGCCTAAGATCCCGCGCGTGAGCGTCGGCGCTGCGGTTCCCGACCTGCGCGGTCCCGCGGCCGGTGCGCCCGCACGCGCCCGGGCGCTGCTGGCCGATCCCACCGTAGCCGCGGTGGCGGCGCTGACGATACTCGCCGCGGTCCTGCGGTTCTATCGCCTCGGACATCAGGGCTTCTGGTTTGACGAGGCCAACACCGCCCTGCTCGTGCACTTCTCGCCGGGCAAGATGCTCGGGCTGATCCCACAGACCGAGTCCACTCCCCCGCTCTACTACTGCGTGGCGTGGGTCTGGGTCCGCGTGTTCGGGTATACCGAGGCGCCGCTGCGCTCGCTCTCGGCGGTGTGCGGAGTCCTGCTCGTGCCCGTCGTGTACGCCAGCGGCGCGAAGCTCGTCTCGCGCCGCGCCGGGCTGATCGCCGCTGCACTTGCCACCTGCAGCCCCCTGCTCATCTGGTACTCGCAGGAGGCGCGTTCGTACCAGATGCTCGCGCTGCTCTCGGCCGTCTCGTTGCTCGCATTCGCCTACGCGCGTGCCCGCCCGACACCGCGCGTGCTCGTCGCCTGGGTGATCGCGTCGGCGTTGGCGCTGGCCACCCACTACTACGCCGTGCTCGCCGTCGTGCCCGAGGCGATCTGGCTGCTCGTCGTTCACCGGCGTCGCCGGTCGGTCCAGATCGCGTTTGCCGTGGTCGGGCTGTGTGGGCTGGGACTCATTCCGCTCGCCATCAGCCAGCATGGCACCGGGCGGGGCAACTGGATTCACAACTCCCCCTTCTGGCGCCGCCTCGGGCAGATCGTCCCCCAGTTCGCGGCCGGCTTCGACGGGCCCGCGCACGGAGTGTTCGAGCCGGTGTCGATCGCGATCGTGGTCCTCGCGCTCGTGCTGGTCTTGTTCCGCGCCACCCCGGGACCGCGTCGAGGCGCGCTGCTGGCCGGCGGCCTTGCGCTCGCGGGGTTCGTCCTCAGCCTCGCGCTCGTCGCGGTCGGCTTCGACGACCTGTTGACGCGCAACATGCTCGCGCTGTGGCCGGCCTGCGCATTGCTCGTCGCGGGCGGCCTGGCCGTGCCGCGTCCGCGCGCGCTCGGCTTGGTCGCGGCGGTGGTCCTGTGCGTGATGGGCCTGATCACGGCGGGCGCCGTCGCGTTTGACCGCAACCTGGAACGCCCGGACTGGCGCGTGGTGGCGAGCGCACTAGGCACTCATCCGCCGGCGGGTGGGCGCGTGCTCCTGGTCCAGCACTACAAGGACCTGCTTCCCCTGTCGCTGTATGAGCCGGGCCTCGCGTTTTGGCGTGGCCACCAGACCGAGCGGGTGAGCGAGCTCGACGTGGTGTCGTTCACCTCACCGGTCAGCGCCGGCTTCTGCTGGTGGGGATCGGCGTGCAACCTGTGGCCGTCGCGAATGCAGGCGAGCTATCCCGTGCCGGGGTTCCACGTCGTGTCGCTACGTCATGACCTGCAGTTTTCAATCCTGCGCATGGTGGCGGCAAAGCCCGTCGTCCTGACCCAGAGCGAGATCTCCCGCGTGCTGACGAGCACGCACCTCGTCAACGACGAGCTGCTGACCCAGCGCTAGCTTTGGCGCTGGCGGCCTCGCTGGCGCCCATCAGCGCGTCGATCTCGGCGTCGGTCAGCTTGCGCCACCGCCCGCGCGGCAGGTCGCCCAGCTCGAGCGGGCCGAAGCGGATGCGTTCGAGCCGCTTGGCCGGGTGACCCACCGCTTCGCACATCCGCTTGACCTGTCGCTTGCGCCCCTCGTGGATCGTAATCTCGAGCGTGTCGGCGGACACCCGGCGGACACGGGCCGGCGCGGTGCGCCCGTCCTCCAGCTCGATCCCCTCGCGCAACCGCCGCAGCGCCCGGTTCTCCACCGCCGGCCCGCCCACCAGCACCCGGTAGGTCTTCTCGACCTCGAAGCTGGGATGGGTGAGCCGGTGGGCCAGCTCACCCTGGTTGGTGAGCAGGATCAGACCGGTGGTGTCGATGTCGAGCCGCCCCACCGGGTACAGCCGCTCGGTCTGTGGCACGAGCGTCACGACGGTCGGCCGACCCTGGGGGTCGCGCGCGGTCGAGACGACGCCCGCCGGCTTGTTGAGGGCGTAGACGACCCGCTCGTGGGTGGTCGTGACCGGCTTGCCGTCGACCGCCACGCTGTCTTCCGGGCTCACGTCCCGGGCCGGATCGCTCACCGTCTCGTCGTTCACCCTCACCCGCCCAGCGCGGATGATCGGGTCGCACCCGCGTCGAGACGCGACGCCCGCGTTCGCCAGGTATTTGGCGAGTCTCATATTGCTGCCACCATAGTTCCCATGGATCTGAAGCTGCTCGACAGCACGCTCTCCGGTCTCGGCGAGCCTCGCTACCGCGCCGGCCAGGTGTGGAAGTGGGCAGCGCGCGGCGCCACGGGCTTCTCCGACATGTCCGACCTCCCGCTCAGCCTGCGCGAGACGCTCGACCGCGAGGTCCCGTTCTCGAGTCTCGTCGTGGAGCGCGAGGCCCGCGCTTGCGACGGCACCGTCAAGGCGCTGTTCCGCACCACCGACGGTCGCCCGGTCGAGGCCGTGTTGATGGTGTACCGCGACGGTCGGCGGTCGATCTGCCTCTCGTCGCAGTCGGGTTGTCCGCTCACCTGCACGTTCTGCGCCACCGGGCAGATGAAGTTCGCGCGCAACCTGACGCCGTTCGAGATCCTCGATCAGGCGCTTCACTTCCGCCGCCTCGGCGAGGTCGACCACGCCGTGTTCATGGGGATGGGCGAGCCGATGATGAACCTCGACAACGTCCTGGCCGCGTGCCGGCGCCTTCCCGACCTCGGCATCACCCATCGGCGCACGGCGATCTCGACGATCGGGTGGATACCCGGGATCGAGCGGCTGGCCGCCGATCCGATGCCGATCCGGCTCGCGCTCTCGTTGCATGCCGCCGACCCGGCGCTCCGTAGCGAGCTGATGCCGGTCAACGAGCGCTATCCGCTGGTTGACGTGATCGCAGCCTGCGAGGCGTACTACGAGCGCAAGCGCCGGATGGTGTTCGTCGAATACGTGATGCTGGCCGGTATCAACGACTCGTTCGCCCAGGCCGCGCAGCTCGCCGCCGTCCTCGACCCGCGCAAGTTCAAGGTCAACCTGATCCCGTACAACCCGACCGACTCGGGCTTCGCGGGATCGAGTCCCAAGGCGATCGCGGCCTTCCGAGACGAGCTCGAACGGCGCGGCGTCGGCGCCACGGTCCGGCTGACCCGGGGACGTGACATCAAGGCCGCGTGCGGTCAGCTCGCGGCGCGCTCGGAGTCGGTGCCAGCCTGATCCCGGCCGGCTTGCCGACCGCCACCCGTGTCCCTGTTCCGGGCGGATGGCGGTCGGATCAGCTCAACCCGTGAACGGGGGAGGCCGCACCGCTGGGGCGGCGCTCACGGACGCGACGTCGAACGCGGGGTCGGCGTTGCCGGCGCTGGCGACCGCCGTGTCGGTATGCAAACCCGTCGCGGTGATGAGCAACGTGGCACGGACCGTGCGGCTAGCCCCGGGCACGAGGTCCCCGAGATTCCAGATGACGGTGCCGTCGCTCTGGATCGAGCCGTGGTTCGCGGCGGCGACGATCCGCCCGCCGGGAGGCGGCGTCTCGTGCAGGACCACCGAATGTGCCGTCTCGCCTCCGACGTTCTTCACGGTGATCGTGATCGGCACCCGATCCCCAACGCGCGCGTGAGCGGGCATCTGCTTGACGACGAACAGGTGCGGCGCAGCGGCCACGTCACCGCACTCGGGGACGCCGTTGACCACGTCATTGCATATCTCGGGCTGCTCGCCACCGCCCCCTGGTTCGGTCGGAGAGGCTTTGCGCGTATTGGTGATCGTGCACACGATGTTGTCGGTCTCGTGCTCCAGCCTTACCGAGACCGGCGCGCTCCCCGTCCCGGTCACGACCTGCTTGCCGTCGTTGACGCAGCTGGTGCTGATGTCGTAATCGGCGAGGTTGGTCCCAGTTGCGGCGCTCTCGCTGACCTTGTACGTGCCGAGCTCGAATACGAGAGGTCCGGTCGACCCGCCGTCCCCGACGCCTTCAGCCCACGCTTTGCCATCGACAAGCAGGTTGAAGAGTCCGGGATCGTCGCTCGGCGACAGGTGCTTGACCACCGTCAGGCGCGCCACCAAGGGTGGCGGGATGTGCACATTCGCAATCGTGCACAGGACGTCGGCGGTATCCAGCGTGACCGAGATCGACGAGCCCGGGCCGCTGACGACCTCCCTGCCCGTCGCCTCGTCGATGCAGGTGATGCTGGTGTCGTAGTCGGACAGGTCCGTCCCCCCCGCGGCGCTCTCGCTGACGTCGTAGGTACCGAACGGGAGGCGGATCGGGCCCGTCGACCCGCCGTCGCCGACGGCCACCGACCCTGGATTTGGGGGTGAACCGTCGATGAGAAGATCGAAGCGTCCCGGGTTGTCGCTCGGCACGAGGTGCTTCTCGACCGTCAGATTCCCGTGCGTCGTGCTGGTGTTCGTGATCGTGCAGACGATGTCGTCGGTCTCGTTCTCAAGCCTCACCGAAACGGGCGCGGGTCCCGTGCCAGACGCGACCTCGTGGCCGTTATCGAGGCAGATCGTGCTGATGTCGTAGCCGGCGAGGTCGGTTCCTGCCGCCCCGCTCTCGCTGACCCCGTACGTGCCGAGCGGGAGGGTCAGCCTGCCCGTTGTCCCACCGTTGCCAACGCCCATCCGCTCGGCGGTGCCGTTGACGAGCAGGTCGAAACGGCCCGGGTCGTTGGCCGGATTCAGGCGCTTGATGACCGTCAGGTGCGCCGCCTTCTGCCGGTTCTCGACCACACACGTGGCGTGGCCCTTGGGCGGCACGACCAGTCCCTCGGCAATCGGCTCCGTCGTGCGGTCGAGCGTTTCGCTGACCATGCCGTTGGGGCCGACCACGGTGCACTGGGCCAGCACCAACTCGAAGCCCGGCTTGGAATCCTCGCGGACGACGCTGAGCCTCGCGTCGCCGACAGTCGTGAGCTTCCAGTGGAATTCGGCCTCACCATTGGTTGCAGTGGTGAGGCTGGCCGACGAGCTCGTGCCCACACTGGGCGTCAGCCATTCATGGTTTGGCGGCGGCGTCAGGGTCGCCGTGAATGTCCACCCCGCCGCCGTCGCGCGCGACCCGTCTGGAGCGAGCTCGTACTTGGTGATGGTAAGTGAGCCACCGCAAAGCCCGGCGACGATCGCCTTCAGCTTGTTTTCCAAGTCCTGGAAGTCTGCCAGCGTCGTGTAGTCGGAGTCCTCGACGTCCGTGCCCTCGTGCGGCCCGGAGACCGCCGTGAGGCGAGATATGCTTCCCACGCCGCTCACGGCAGCCCCCACACCGATTGCGAACACACGGGATGCCGCTTTGACCGCATCCGCCGCGGCCACGGCGGGCGTCATCACGTCGGCTCCTCCGTCCAAACTCGTAGTGAAGCTGGTCGTCGAGTTCGTCCCGTTGGGATCACCGTCGGTCATGAACACAACGAGTTCCGGGATGCCACCGTCCAGGTCGGAGACCGCCGAGAAGGCGCTCTGCCAGTTCGTACCAGAGCGCGCCGTGCTGCTGATCGTCGCGTAACTGTTCAGACCCGGATTGAAGGTGCTATCGATCGTCGTCCCCGTGACCTCCGTGTATGGGACCAGCGTGCGCGCATGCTGCGCGAACGCGATAACCGCCACGCGAGCACCCGTGTCGTCCAGCGCTGCCACGAATGCCTTGGCGGCGTCTCTAGTTTTCACGACATCCTCAGCGTTGATCGAGAGCGACTCATCCAGCACGAGCGCGACGCTCAGCCCGCACCGGAGCTCTCTGGTCGGGTTGGTCGCCGGTGAAGTCACCGTCACGGTACGCGTGACCGTGCTACTACCGTTCGTTGAGCACCCGCCCGTGCCGCTAGACGACGGGCCGTTGGAATACGCCCTGAAGGAGATCGTGTACGTGCCTGGCGCCCGCGGCAGTACCGGGTTGACGTTCTTCGTCCCGTTCGAATTGCTCACGGCTACACACCCAGACCCGCCGACCGCCGGGGTTGGGGTGTACGAGTATCCAATGCCCCCGAGGGTGGTGACAGGTGACCCTCTATCCACCGTCACGGTTGAGTTCGTAACGGCGCCCGACCCGCTGCTATTGATCCCGGCGATGAGTACCGCGCCGGGCGGTCCACTCGTTCTCTGCAGACTGACACCGGTGATCGAAAGCGCCGCCGACGCGACCGCCGGGACCGCCGCCATCAATGCCGTCACGGCCGCAAGCCCGCACACAAGTCGCCCGACCCACCGGAAATGACGGCAACGCGAACCGTCCCAGCACCCGCTGGTCATTGGAGCCTCCCCAATGAACGTTCTCTCTCCGTTCGGCTTCCAGCCACCTTCGGCCCGGTCCCCATTCCCCGGACCCCGAACAGGGAGAGAGTATGACGCGGGAGTCCTCGTGTCAACCAGATGCAGAACGCTCGTTACGTCAATCAATGCGGCAACCCAAACGAACTGCGCAACCGCCGCATGAAGCGACAGTCGGCAGCGCATTCGGGCGACACTCGGCGCGGTAAGCGACGGCGCTACGCTGCGTGGCGGACGTACGTGTGGAACCTTGACTTTCCCTACGCAATGTTCCTCAGGCGGATCGGGGCACTGGTCTGCGCGGTGGTCGCCGCGGGCGGCGCAACCGCGGCCGCGTCGCCCGGGGCCCCTTCGGTAGCGCCGCCGGGAGCGCCGCATACGTACGGTCCCCCGCGAGCGTGGGGCGGCACGGAGATTCGCTCGCTTGACCCGGCGCACATTGCCGGGGTCGCCTCGGCGGGCTCCGCCGGCCGCAGTCAGGTGCTCTCGAACGAGACCACGTTTACCCGCTGGGCCTATGTGGACCAGATTGCCTCGATCTATCGGGCGGCGAGCGCCTCGTCGACGCGCATCGGGCGACTGACCTGGTACACGCCGGATGGCTTCTCCTCGATCTACCTGGTCCTGCGTGCGTCCTGGAACGCGACCGGTCAGGAGTGGGTGGAGCTGCGGGTCCCGGGACGCCCGAACGGGCGGACGGGCTGGGTGCAGCGTGGCGCGCTCGGCCCGTTTCACCTCACCCACGAGCTGCTCGTCGTCAACCGCGAGCGCCTGCGGATGTACCTGTACGACCGCGGCCGCGAGATCTGGAGCGCGCCTATCGGCGTGGGCAAGCCGAGCACCCCAACCCCGGCCGGCCACTTCTGGATCGACGAGCGCTTCAAGATCGCCAACCCAAGTTCGGGCTACTACCCATACGCGTTCGGCACCACCGACTACTCGACGCTGACCGATTGGCCCGGCGGCGGGGTGGTTGGCATCCACGGCCCCTACTACGACCCGCAGGGCATCCCGGGCCGGATTTCCCACGGCTGCATCCGCCTGGCCGTATCGGACGACTTCTGGCTGGCCGAGCATCTGAAGCTCGGCACGCCGCTACACGTCGTCTAGATCGAGACGGGCCGCTGCCCAGTTCAGGTCACCCCGCGGCGCGGGCCTCGCCGGCCTGGAGCAGCCGCTCGCGCAGCTCGGCCTCGAGCTCGGGCGATGGATCGAACTCGCTGAGCTCGGGCAGGTCGTCGAGCGAGGTCAGCCCGAACAGGCGCAGGAACAGGTCGGTCGTCCGGTACAGGACCGCGCCGAACTGGGAGCGGCCGGATTCCTCGACCAGGCCCCGCTCGAGCAGGATGGCGGCGGCCGACTCGGCGTTGACCCCTCGGATCCGTGCGATCTCCGGGCGTGAGACGGGCTGTAGGTAGGCGACGATGGCAAGCGTCTCCGCCTGCGCGGGGGTGAGCGCCGGGGTGCGGGGCTTGGCCAGCAGTCGCCGGGCGGCAGGCTCGGCCTCTGGATGGGTGGAGAGCACCCATCCCCCGGCCAGCTCGCGGAGCATCAGACCGCGGCGCTCGAACTCGTAGTGCTCCCGCAGCCGCTCGAGCGCCGAGACCACCTCGTGCAGCTCGGCCCCGGTCGCGCCGGCCAGCGCCTCCGCCTCGGTGGGGTCGGCGCTCAGGAACAGCAGCGCCTCGATCGTCGACTCGAGCGGCAGCCCGGCGCCGCCGGTACTCCCGCCGTCAGAACTGACGCGGTCAGAACTCACGCCGTCAAGACTCACGCGGTCAGCCTCTCCGGGGCCGCCGCGCCGTTCAGGCGACCGGCCTCACGTGGCTCGATCGTGATCTCGGCGAACGGCTCATCCTGGCTCCAGGTCAGCTCGCCCTGCTTGTAGAGCTCGAGCACGGCGTACAGCGTCACCGCCACGGTGATGCGGTCGGCTTGCGTGACCGCGTCGTCGAAGCTGAAGCTCCCTCGTCGCAGCAGCAGGCGTAGATGGGCCAGTCGCTCGGCCACGGTGACGCGCGAGCCCACCATGTGGCGCACGTCGACCGGCTCGGGGATCACGAGCAGCGACCCGATGGCTGTGGCGAGCTGCGTCGGGTCGTACACGGCGTCGGCCTCGGGCAGCGCTGCTCGCCTGAGCGAAGACGGCAATGGCGCGGACCGGAAGCGGTGGCCCTCCTGGGCTGCCAGCCGCTCGCGCAGGTGAGCCGACGCCGCGCGGTAGCGCTGGGCGTCGAGCAGTCGGGCCAGGAGCTCCTCGGCGGCCTCGCCCGGCTCGAGCTCGATCAGCTCCTCGATCTCCTCACCGGGCAGCAGCAGCCGTGACTTCAGCTCGAGCAGCGCGGCGATCAGGACAAGGAACTCCGTGGCGGCCTCGAGGTCGAGCTCGCCGCGGCTCTCCAGGTGGTCGATGTAGGCGATCACCACCTCGGCCAGATCGACCTCGAGCAGGTCAATCTCCTCGCGCAGGATGAGCGTCAGGAGCAGGTCGAAGGGGCCGGCAAACACGTCGAGATCCAGCTCCAGATCGGCGATCCGCATGGTTCGCGCAGGCTACTGGGATGGTCGGCGGCGCCTGACGGCGGCGCCTTGCCGGAGCCGGACCGGTCCGACGCCCATCGCCGCGCGGACGTCTAGCAGCGTGTCGGCCGCGATTTCGCGGGCCTTCTCGGCGCCGGCGGCCAGGATCCGCTCGAGCGCCGGCTCGTCGGCGCGCAGCGCCTGATAATGCTCGCGGACCGGCGCCAGGTACTCGACGACCGCGTCGCCGACCGCCTGCTTGAACGCCCCGTAGCCCGCCCCATCGAACGTCTGTTCGATCTGTTCGGGCGCGATGCCTCGAACCGCGGCCAGGATGTCGATCAGGTTGGAAATTCCCGGCTTGTCGGGGCTGCGGGCGACCTCGCTCCCCGAGTCGGTCACCGCCGAGCGGAATTTCTTGATGATCACATCGGGCTCGTCGAGTACCAGCACGGTGCCCTGGGGGCTGCCGCCCGTGGTGGACATCTTCCTGTCGGGGGCCTGGAGATCCATGATCCGGGCGCCGACCGTGGGGACGCGGACCTCGGGGACGACGAGCGTCTCGCCAAAGCGGCCGTTGAAGCGCTCGGCCACGTCGCGCATCAACTCGACGTGCTGGCGCTGGTCCTCGCCGACGGGTACCTCGTTCGCCCGGTACGCGAGCACGTCGGCCGCCTGAAGGACCGGATAGAAGAACAGCCCACCGGACACGAGGTCACGCTGGGAACCAGCCTTGTCCTTGAACTGGGTCATCCGATTCAGCTCGCCGAACGACGTAACGCCCGACAGCAGCCAGCACAGCTCGCTGTGCTCCCGCACATCGCTCTGGCGGAAGAAGATGCACCGCTCCGGGTCGAGGCCGGCGGCGAGCAGCGTCGCCGCGGTGTCGTACACCGCGTCGCGCAGCGCGGCGGGCTCGTACGGGACCGTGATCGCGTGCAGATCGACCAGGCAGTAGATCGCCTCCCCGCGGTCCTGACCCGCCACCCATTGGACGATCGCGCCGATGTAGTTGCCCAGATGCTTGCGGCCGGTGGGCTGGATGCCGGAGAAAATACGCACTGTTTTGCAGCCTAGCCGCTGGCCCGCCGCCCCAGTCTGGTCGCCGGTCCCCCCCAAGGGGCAATTTCCGCCATTTCGCGCGCGCCTTCGCGCTGGTGACGGATTTCGACTGTTGGCGAGGAGAAATCCGGAATTTCACGCGAACCAAATCTGAAATGGCGGAAATTGCCCCGCCCTGCCCTCCCGCGGCGGGGTGGGTTCGCCCCGCCCTCCCTCCCCGGCGGGGTGGGTTCGGGCGGTCAGGGCGCGATCGCGCGATCCAGCGGGTTCATCGGCCCGGACCCGGTCTTGACCGGCCGATCGCGCCGGAGCAGAAAGGCCGCCACCACGCCACCGATCGCCCCGCACACGTGTCCCTGCCACGAGATCCCGGTGTGGGGCACGATGCTCGACACGAGCGCCCCACCCCAGATCACGCCGACGATCAACCCGGTGAGGAGCTCGAGCGCGCTGCGGTTGAAGAACCCGCGCGCGAACAGGTAGGTGGCGTAGCCGAACACCACGCCGCTGGCGCCGTCGGTCACGACCGGGATGCCGTGCGAGCTTGAGGGTGACACCAGCCACGTCCCGAGGCCGCCGACGACGATCACGATCAGGGTCACCTGAATCAGCCGCCGGGCTCCGTGCAGCGCGATGATCAGCCCCATGAACGCGAACGGGATCGTGTTTGCGATCAGGTGCGCCCAGCTCAGGTGGATGAACGGCGCCGTGAAGATCCCCCACAGGTGATCGACGTTTCGGGCCCAGATCCCGTCGTTGTCCAGGCGATTTGAATCGAGCGTGTTGATCGCCTCGATTACCCACATCAGCGCGACCATGCCGACAAGCACCGTGACCCCCTCGCGCTGAAGCTGGCCCTTACGAGGCTGGCTGGGCTTGCGGGTCGAACTCTGAGGTGGGCTTGGCGCCGTCGTGCTCACAACCGCAAAGGATCGCAGGTGGCCAGCCCACGCGGTGAAGGTTGCGCTAAGAAATGCGCAGCACCTCGGCCGCGAGCGCCAGCGCCACCTCGGCCCGCTCGCGCAACGACGGCGCGAGCACGAACTCGCCCGGATTGTGGGCGGCGCCACCGCGGGGCCCCAGCCCGTCGACGGTCAGCGGGATGCTGGGCGCGAAATGGCTCGCGTCGCTTGCTCCGCCCCGGGAGACGCCGGCGATCGGCCGCCCAAGCCGCGCGGCGGCCCGCTCGATCAGCCCCCGCGTCGCCTCGCGAGAGTTCATCCCGGGCCACACTCGCTGCATCGCGACGTCGAGGGCGACGCCGTCGAGCTCGGCGGGAACCGCGGCGCACACCGCCTCGAACGACTCGCTGCGGTCGGCCCGCATGTCGAACAGCAGCTCACCCGCGGCGGGCACGACGTTGAACGCGTCCCCCGAGCGCGTCACGGTGGGGACGACGCTGAGGTGCTCGGCGCCGGCCGGGTCGTGCAGTTTGGCCGTCTCGATCGCGGTCGCCGCCAGCGCCAGCAGCGCGTTGCGGCCCTGATCGGGGGCGCTCCCCGAATGGGCCGCGCGCCCGGTGGCGGTCACCCGCATCGTCCCCGCCGCCTTGCGCTGGACGACCACTCCCTCCTCGCCGTCGCCCGCGAGCTGGCCGCCCTCGAAGCACAGGCAGGCATCGAAGGAAGCAAAGCGCTCGACGTGCCGGAACGGCTCTACCCGCCACTCCTCATCGGTCACGAACAGCACCGCGACCTCATCAAACGCGTCGGGGCGCGCGGCGAGCGCCCGCCCCACCCCGATCGCCAGCACGTCGCCGCCCTTCATGTCGACCGTACCCGGACCGTATAGCCGCTCGCCCTCTCGCCGGAGCGGGGCGTGCGAGGAGTGGCCGATGACCGTGTCCACGTGCCCGAGCAGGAGCACACGACCCGATCCCCGCCCCTTGATGCGGGCGAGCATGTCCGGTGCGCTCCCCGGAGTCGAGCACGGGATCCGCTCGATCGACGCCTGCGGCGGCAGAAAAGCCGCGCACAGCGCGATCGCCTCCTCCGCCCCGTCGACGTCGCCCGACGGCGAGGACACCCCGACCAGCGCCTCGAGCTCGCGTTCTGACCGGGACGCGATCTCGGCCGCGGCGTCAGCGACGAACGCGTCCATGTACTCCTAACCCTCTCGAGGCGCTAGCTCGTGAGGCAGCACCCGATCCAGCACTTCACCCGGGGGTACGGAGTTCGGAGCCCGGCCTTCGCGTACGTGCCGCGCCGACAGCTCGCACAGCGCCTGGTTGATCGGCGCTGGCACGCCGTACCGCCGCGCCACCAGCACGATCTCCCCGTTCAGATAGTCCGTCTCTACCGGCAAGCCGCGGGTCACGCTTTGCCGGGTCGAGGATCCGGCGCGCTCGCGTCCGGCGATCGGCCGGACGTCGAGGCGCTTCCAGCGGCCCAGCACGTCGTTGACCTCGTCGGCGACGAAGTCGATGCCGGCCGCGGTGAGAACGGCTCGCCCCTCTTCCTGCGCGAGACGGCTCAGCTCGTCGGCCTCGGGCCCCGGCTCGACGATCGCATCGACCGCGTTCGGCAGGTTGCTGACCAACTTGGCGTACTTGAAGCGAAGTACGTCGGGCCGCGGCTGCGAGCTGAAGTGAGAGGCCTCGAGCGCCTCGGCGATCTCCTCGCTGGGTTCGTCGATCCCCGAGGGATAACGCCCCAGGTCGATCACGCCGGTCATCCAGGTCCCGTACGCCTGCACGATCCCCGGCTCGAGGTGCGAGGTCGGCGACATCACCACCGCGCCGTACACGTTCTCGAACAGACGCAGCGCGGCCCGCTCGTTCTCGACGGCGTTCTGCAGGCAGACCACGGGCGTGTGGACCGGCGCGGCGTCGCGCAGAGCGGTGAGCGCTCCGCTTGTGTCCTGGCTCTTGACCGCGAGCAGCACGACCTCCTCACCGCTCCAGCGCAGACCGCCGGGCGAGTCGACCACCGGAATCTCTTGCACCACCCGCTCGGCCGGCGTCTCGAGCGTCAGCCCGTGCTCGCGGATCGCCTCGTAATGAGCGCCACGCGCGATCAGCACGACCTCGCGGCCCGACTGGTGCAGGCGCGCGCCGACGACACCGCCGATCGCGCCCGCGCCGAAGACCACGAACCGCATACGGCGGCGTCTAGTTCCCGCTCATTGGCTGTCGAACGACAGGCCGGCGCGCCGCGGCCGCCTCATCCAAGCGCCGCACGGGTGTCGTGTACGGCGCGTTCTGGGCCACCGTCGGGTCCTCGGCCGCCTCGCGCAGGATCTCGGCCACGATCTCGGCGAAGTGGTCGAGCGTCTCCTTGGTCTCGGTCTCGGTCGGCTCGACCATCAGCGCCTCCTCGACGATCAGCGGGAAGTAGACGGTCGGCGGGTGCACGCCGTGGTCGAGCAGCCGCTTGGCCAGGTCCAGCGTCTTGACCTGGAGCCGGCGGCGCATCGGCTCACCCGAGAGCACGAACTCATGCATGCACAGCCGGTCGTAGGCGGCCGGCAGGTACTCCATGACGCCCTCGCGCCGCAGCCGCGCCAGCAGGTAGTTGGCGTTCAGCACCGCCGTCTCCGATGCATCGCGCAGCCCGGGCGCGCCGAGCGAGCGGATGTACGCGTAGGAGCGGACGAACACGCCGTAGTTGCCCTGGAATCCGCGCAGGCGCCCGATCGACTTGGGGCGATCGTAGTCGAGGTCAAAGAACGCCTTGGCACCGTTGCCCGTCACCTCGCGGCGGACCACCTGAGGCCGCGGCAGGTAGGGCTCGATCCGGTCCGACACGGCCACCGGGCCGGCTCCGGGACCACCCCCGCCGTGCGGCTGGGTGAACGACTTGTGCAGGTTGAAGTGCACGATGTCGAAGCCCATATCGCCGGGCCGGCTGATGCCCATGATCGCGTTGAGGTTCGCGCCGTCGTAGTAGAGCGTCGCCCCCACGCCGTGCACGATCCGCTCGATCTCCTCGATCCCGGTCTCGAACAGACCGAGCGTCGAAGGATTGGTGAGCATCAGGCAGGCGACGTCCTCGTCGGCCTTGGCCCGCAGGTCGTCGAGGTCCACGTTGCCGTGCGCATCGCTGACGACCTTGACCACCTCGTAGCCGCCCATCGTGACGGTGGCGGGATTGGTGCCGTGTGCCGTGTCGGGCGTCAGCACCTTCGTCCTGTGCTCGCCACGATCCTCGTGGAAGGCGCGGGTCAAAAGCACCCCGGCCAGCTCGCCCTGCGACCCCGCCGACGGCTGCAGCGTGACGTGCGGCAGCCCCGCGATCTCCCCGAGCGCGTCCTGCAGGCGCCACATCAACTCGAGCGCGCCCTGGGCGCGACGCGGGTCTTGGAGCGGGTGCATCCGGGCGTGCCCGGGCAGCGCCGCGATCCGCTCGTGCAGCTTCGGGTTGTGCTTCATCGTGCACGAGCCGAGCGGATAGAAGCCCGTGTCGAGGTCGAAGTTGCGCTTGGACAGCCGGTTGTAGTGGCGGACGATCTCGGGCTCGGCCACCTCGGGCAAGCGCGCCGGCTCGGTCCGCCGGAGCTCGGGCGGCAAGAGCTCATCGATGGACCGGGGCGGGACGTCGAGCACGGGAGCGACGAACGCTCGCCGTCCCTCCTTCGAGCGCTCGAAGATCGTCAGCGTGTCGTCGGCTTCGCGGATCACGTCGAGGCCCCCACCGACTCCCGCGCCGCGCTCACCGCCGCGCCCAGCACGTCCGCCAGTCGGTCGATGTCGGCCCTGGTGCGGCGCTCGGTGAGCGCGATCAGCAGACCGTCTGCGTGCTCGGGATAGTCGCGCCACAGCGGGTAGCCCGGATTGACGCCCTGCTCGCGGCAGCGCTCGATCACTTCCCCCACGGGCGCGCCGAGCTCGACCGCGAACTCGCGCACCACCGGCCGCCCGTGCAGCGGGGTGACGCCGGCGAGGTGGGTCAGGCGATCCCGGGCGTACGCGGTGCGCTGGAGCATCAGCTCGACGAGCTCGACGACCCCGCGCCGGCCGAGCCAGCTCAGATAGATCACCCCGGCCAGCGCGTTGAGCGCCTGGGCGGTGCAGATGTTCGACGTCGCCTTCTCCCGGCGGATGTGCTGCTCGCGCGTCTGGAGCGTGAGCACGAAGCCGCGCTTGCCGTCCACGTCGACGGTCTCGCCGGCGATCCGCCCGGGCATCCGGCGCATCAGCGCGTCGCTCGCGGCGAAGAACCCGAACGACGGCCCGCCGAAGTCCAGGCGGTTGCCCAGCGACTGGCCCTCGCCGACCGCGATGTCCACGCCGCACTCTCCCGGCGTCTTCAGCACGGCGAGCGGGAGCGGATCGCACGAAGCGATCGCCAGCGCCCCGGCATCGTGTGCGAGCCGCGCGATCGACGCGAGGTCCTCGACGGCCCCGAGGAAGTTCGGCTGCTGGACGATCACCGCGCTCACGTCCTCGCCCAGCTCGGGCAGCTCGGTGACGCCGCCGGCCAGCGGCGCCTCGACGACCTCCATCCCCCACGCGTGCGCGTGCGTGCGGAGGGTCTCGCGCGCGTGCGGGTGCACGCCGCGCGAGATCACGAACCGCCGGCGGTTGTTCGTGGCCTTGGCCACATACCCCGCCGCGGCCACCGCGCTCGGTCCCTCGTAGACCGAGGCGTTGGACACGGGGAGGCCTGTCAGCTCGGAGATCGCCGTCTGGTACTCGAACATCGCCTGCAGGCCGCCCTGGGAGATCTCGGGCTGATAGGGCGTGTATGGGGTTAGGAACTCCGAGCGCGAGATGATCGAGTCGATCAGCGCCGGCATGTAGTGGTCGTACATACCGGCGCCGAGGAAGCTGATCTCGTCCTCGGCCGAGGTGTTGCGCTCGGCCAGCGCGCGGAACTCCTCGAACACCTCCTGCTCTGAGAGCCCGTCGCCCAGCGCGAGCTCCCGACCCAGGCGAAGGCTCCCCGGGATGTCCCCGAACAGCTCATCGACGGAGCCGACGCCGATTTGCGCGAGCATCTCCTCGCGGTCGGCGTCGGTGGCGGAGGTGTAACGCGTCATGGCGGTGGCGGGGTGGGCGGGCCGTTACTCCAGCGTCGCCTGGTACTCGGTCGAGTCCATCAACGAGTCGACCTCGGATGGATCCGACAGCTTCACTTTGATCAGCCAGCCCTCACCATAGGGATCCTCGTTGATCGTCTCGGGCTTGTCGGCGAGCAAGTCGTTGATCGCGACCACCTCGCCCGACAGCGGCGCGATCACGTCGGAGACCGCCTTGACCGATTCGACCTCGGTGTAGGCCTGGTCCTTGCTGACCGTCGCTCCGACCGCCGGCGCGTCGTAGAACACCACCTCGCCCAGCGCATCCTGGGCATACCAGGTGATCCCGAACGTGGCTGAATTCGTGTCCCCATCAATCCGCGCCCAGTCGTGCTCGGCGTGGTACTTCAGGTCGTCCGGATAGCTCGGGTCGGCCATTGAGATTTACGCTCCCTTTTCGTACAGAGGCTTGCGCTGGATGACCGCGGGCCGCTTCCGGCCACGCACGTCGATCTCGATCTGCGTGCCGGGTTCGGTCCGCGCGCTGGAAACGTACGCCATCCCGATGCCCCGCTCCAGGCAGGGCGAGAACGTGCCGCTGGTCACCACGCCGCCACCGATCACCGGGTTGCCTTGACGCGCGATGCCCTGGCCCTCGACGACGAAGGGGACAAGCTTCTCGTCCGTGCCCTCGCGACGCGCGCGGGCCACGGCCTCGGAGCCGATGAACCCCGTCGCCTCCTTGCAGCACCAGCCGAGCCCCGCCTCGATCGGGCCGCGGTCCTCGCTCAGGTCGTTGCCGTACAGGTGGAAGCACACCTCCAGGCGCAGCGTGTCGCGCGCGCCCAGCCCGACCGGCGTGGCGCCGGCCTCGGTCAGCGCGTCCCACACGTCGGCGGCACGATCCGGGTCGAGCAGCAGCTCGACGCCGTCCTCGCCCGTGTAGCCGGTGCCGGCCACGAGCATCGGAGCGCCCGCCACCGCGCGCTGGCAGACGTGGAAGCGCGACGGCAGGTCCCCGTCGGTGAGCCCGTGCACGAGCCCGCGCGCCTTGGGGCCCTGGACGGCGAGCATCGCGAACTTGGAGTGGGCGTCGAGCACGTCCACGTCGAAGTCGCCCGCATGTCCCTGGAGCCAGGCCAGATCCTTCTCGTGGTTGGCGGCGTTGGTGACGGTCAGGAATTCGCAGTCGGCCAGCCGGTAGGTGAACAGGTCGTCGAGCACGCCACCGTCCTCGCGCAACATCACGCTGTACTGCGCCCCGCCCTCGGGCAGCCGGCGGATGTCGTTGGAGAGCACGCGCTGAAGGAACCGCGCCGCGTCGGGCCCGCGGGTCTCGACCTGCCCCATGTGCGAGACGTCGAACACGCCGGCGCCCGTCCGGACCGCGATGTGCTCCTCGCGGATGCCGCCGTACTGGACCGGCATCTCCCAGCCGGCGAACGGGACGAGCTTGGCGCCGGCGGCGGCGTGCCGGTCATAGAGAGGTGTGCGGCGCAGTTCGGCGGTGGATGTCACCGCCCATGCAGGCTAGTACACGCGCCACAGGTGGGGATCGAGCATCGTCCCGGCCAGAATGGGCCTCGCTGCGCTCGGCGTCCATGGGGCCACTCGACCCCGTCCGGCCGGGCATGGCAGGGTCGGCGCCCGGCGCGGGTCCACCGCCCGCCGGCCCTGTAAAACTCGCCAAAGCCGATCGCCGTCATGCCACCGCGTACACATAAGCATTGCCTCCATGCTTATGTCGCCAAGGGCGGAGAGGGGCGGGCGCCTTGTCACGTTTTGCATGGCGGTCGCGGCGGGTCGCGCCCGCAGACCGCTGACCCGGCGCCGCGCGACCACCGACAGGACGGGCTGGACGGCCCCACGGACGCCGAGCGCAGCGAGGCCCTTAAGGAGCGATCTGCTGCGTGGAGTGGTAGATCTGCGACACCACCGACCACGCCGGCTTGGGGTTCCCGTTGATGTCGAGCAGGCCCTTCTGGTTGAACGGGGGATCGGGAAGCGGGTTGCCCCCCGAGTAGGTCGGGAACGCCACGTAGTCCTGGAGCACGAAGTACATCGCGCCGGACAGCCACGGCTTGCTCGCGAACACGCCGAGGTGGAACGCCACCGAGTTGGACTGGAACGCGTACGTGCCCCGCTCCTCGACCGGCCCGTCGCGGTTGGCGTCGAACCCGAACTCGGTGATCATGATCGCCTGCTTGGGGTAGCAGGCCCGGACCGTGTCCAGAAATGGGCTGAGCGCGTCGCGGTCATCGTCAAGCCCGCCGCCGGCGTCGAACCAGCCGAAGTACTCGTTGTCGCCGATCACGTCCAGCGCCTTCCACGCCGGCTGGCAGCCGAGGCCCGGCCAGTTGCTCACCGCCATCCCCACCGGGCGGGTCGGGTCGAGCCGGTGCGCGAGCGCCACCGCACCCGAGATGTAGCGCCCCTCGGCTGGCGTGGCCGGCGAGGGCAGTTCGTTGCCGATGCTCCAGAGCAGGATCGACGGATGGTTCTCGTTGGACAGGATGTTGTCCTCGAGCATCGCGTGCGCCTGGGCCAGCCAGGCCGGCTGGCTCAGGTACTCGTTCTTGACCTGGTAGACCGGCACCTCCGACCAGATCAGGATCCCGTACTTGTCCGCCAGCTCCTCCATCTCGGGCCCGACCGGGTAGTGGGCGCGGATCACAGTCGCGCCGAGGTCGCGAACCCAGCTCATCAGCTGTGCGATCTGCGCGGGATCCATGGCCGCCCCGGTCTGGAGCGTCTGTTCGTGCAGGTCGACGCCGCGCAGGTTCAGGAAGCGGCCGTTCAGCTGCAACCGGCCGTCGACCACCTTGATCGTGCGGATACCGCTGTAGGTGAAGTAGCCGCCGAGGCGCCGGCCGTGCGAATCCGACAGGGTCAACGTCGCGGCGTACAGCTTGGGGTGACCCGGCGCCCACAGGCTCGGGTGGGGAACTTTGGTCGACGCGTTGGCCGTCCAGGTGCCGTGCGGCGCGATCGTGGCCGAGCCGAAGTCGATCGGCGCGTGGCCGTAGGCGCCCCGCAGCGAGACGCGCTGACGCGAGCCCGTCACGTTGCGCACGAGCACCTGCTCCTGGATCGTCGCCGCGCACTTGGGGCACGGATGGAGGGTGCGGATCACGACGCGCTGCAGGTCGGCGTCCTGCACCGACCGCAGGTACACCTCGCGGAGGATCCCACCGTAGTTGAACCACTGCCCGCCCGGGCCGGGCGGCAGGTCGGCCGCGGTGCGCTCGTTGTCGACCCGCACGATCAGGCGGTTGACCCCCTTGTGCAAGTAGCTGAGGTCGAACTCGAACGGCACCTGGGCCCCCGCATGACTACCGATCTCGTGGCCGTTGAGCCACACGGTGGCGCGGTAGTTCACCGACTCGAACCGGATGATCCAGTGCCGGCCCGAGCTCGGGACGTAGGAGTCAAACGCTCCGGCCGGGAGCGTGAAGTCCCGCCGGTACCACCCGACGTACCCGTTCATGCTCGCCTGCGAGAAGTTGCCGGCGTTATAGGCGTTGGGGACTGTCACCGGCGTCCAGCCGTCGGTCGAGGCGACGTCCCGCCACCAGCCCTCGCTCAGCCCGACGTTCCCGGGGTCGGCCTGATAGAGCCACTCGCCGCCCAGCAGGTACCGGCCGGTCTGACCGTCCTGGTACCAGACGTTCTTGCTCGGCGGCGACGCGGTGTAAGCGGGGCCTTGGGCCTGCGCCACGCCGGCGGCGCCGAGCGAGATCAGGGCCGTTAGCAGGACCGATCGCAGCAGGGCACGCCTGATCATGGGTGCTCGCTCACCGCTCACCGCCTACGCCCCGGCGATCCGCACGACCTTGACGACCTTCCGGCTGTTCCCGGCGCGGTCGGTGACGAAGACCGTGATCTTGTAGCGGCCCGCCCGGCGGTAGGCGTGGACCGCCCGGTGCTCGCCCGGCTTCAGGTGCGTCACGGTGCCGTCGCCCCACCTGACCGTGAGCTTCTCGACACCCGACGCGTCGCGGGCCGGCAGCCCGGCCGGCGGCGCGTCGCGGTAGCGCATCGTCACCGCCACGCCCGACCCGGCACGACGCGCCCCGCTGACGGCGACCGACAGCGTCGGCTTCACCGTGTCGATGAACACCTTGGCCACGCCCGACTTGCCGGTAACGCCGGCCGGGTTGACCGCGGTGACCTGCCAGCTGTGCACGCCGTCGCGCAGCGAAACCGGAACCCGGAGCGAGGTCGACGTCGTCTGCCCGACCAGGCGGCCGTCCACGGTGACCGTGTAGGTGTCGGGGCCCCACCGGCCCGCCGCCGGCGACCAGGACAGGAGCGGCTCGTGGCTCCGGGCGTAGGTGAGCCCCTTCGCCGGCGCGACCGAACCGGGCGGCTCGTAGAGCTGATCGACGACGATCTCGCTCGAGGAGCCCGTGCCCTGGACCCACGCGGCCGCGGCATCGCCGCCCACGTCGCCCGCGGCGGCCAGGCCGCGCGCGGCGTCGGTCGGCCCCGAAGCGGGCGAGGAGATGACCATCTCCGGACCGAGGGCTGACGATTTCGGCTGGTAGCGCAGTCGGATCTCGGCCGGTCCCGTGCTTCCCGGATCCTGCTGCCAGACGATGAAGTTCGAGAACAGCCCTGCGGTGGCCGCAACCGCGTACGGCGCCGATCCGTCCGCGACGGCGTTGATCTGCTCCGGGGTGCCGTAGGTGCCGTTGGTGCCCAGCTGCATCGCGATCACGCCGCCCGTGTTCTCCTGCGCCGCCGTCACCCACCCCGCCCCGTACTCGGTCATCGCGACATGCGGCTCGTCGGCGTCCCCGGCGCCCGCGTCGGCCGCTGTGAACCCGTCGAATTCCGAGGCCTGTAGCCGGTTGACGAGCACCCGGGACTGCTGGACGCCGCCGCACGAGACCGTTTCCTGGAACGCGACATCGGCGTAGGAGGAGTCCCCGCCGGCAGACACCGACGGCTCTCCCGCCGACACCTCGTTGCAGCCACCGACCGAGGATGGGTCGGCCTGCTCGTCGACGACGCTCGGCGCCGTCCCCCACACCCGCCGGGAGTAGATGTGGCCGTTCTCCCCCCAGGCCACGATCGCCACTCCGTCGCCGGCCGCGGCGACCGCCGGGGCGCCGCTGCCCGTGCCCGCGTCATCGGCCGGCGAGTTGTTCAGCGGCGTAGATTCGAGCGCCCAGGGGCCGCCTACGTTGTAGTAGGCCGCCCGGACGTCGAAGCCGGCGCCGTCGGCGACGGTGAAGGCCAGGTAGCCCTTCCCGAAGTTGGTCATCTGGAGCGATGGGTTGCTCGCGCCGGCGGCGAGTTCCTGGGGCGCGCCGAACGCAGCCGAGCTGCTCGTCACATCCGCCACGTACAGGGCTCCGGCGTTGATGAAGCCGACGAGCAGAACGCCGTTGTTGCCGGCCGCGATCACCGGTTGCGACGAGGCGCCGACGAGTCCGCCGTCGACCTGCACCGGCGGTTGGAACTGCCCTCCGACCAGCCGCGAGACGAACACCCGCGGGAGCCCGGCCACGGTCTTCAGGTAGACGAGCCCGCCCGTGCCGTCACGCGCCACGGAGAAGCCGCCGAGCGAGTCGATCGCCGCACTCGGGCCGTCGATCACCTGAGGCGGCCCGGGCGAGGGCTGGGCCGCCGCCACGCCGGCGCTCCCCAGCATCACCGCGAGCAGCGACGCGAGCGCGAGCCGGCCCGCTCGCGCCCTAAATCCCCCCCGGATCGGTTGTCGGCCGTAACGTCTGACGGCCCTAGAACAACCCCGAGGGCCGAGGGTTGCGGACCCTTGGTTAGCGATCTTTAAGGAACGACGGGATGTCGATCTCGTCGTCGCGGATCTCGAGCGAAGAGCGCTGGTCCTCGTCCATCGTCACGTCGCGGTCCCGCCTGGCCCGGCGAGTCGTCTCGCGCGCCGTGCTGGGCCGCGAGTACCGATGGTCGAAGCCCGTGGCGATGACGGTCACGCGGACCTCGTCTCCCATCGAGTCGTCGATCACCGCGCCGAAGATGATGTTCGAGTTCTGATCGGCCGCGCTCTGCACGATCTCCGCCGACTCGTTGACCTCGAACAAGCCGAGGTCGTGGCCGCCGGTGATGTTGAGCAGGATCCCCGTGGCGCCCTCGACCGACTCCTCGAGCAGCGGTGAGGAGATCGCGGCCTTGGCCGCCTCGGCGGCCCGGTTCTCGCCACCGGCGAGTCCGATGCCCATCAGAGCGGTGCCGGCGTCGTGCATGATCGTGCGCACGTCGGCGAAGTCGAGGTTGATCAGTCCGGGGATCGTGATCAGGTCGGTGATGCCCTGGACGCCCTGCCGGAGCACGTTGTCGGCCTCGCGGAACGCGTCGAGGATCGTCGTGCGCCGCTCGACGATCGCGAGCAGCTTCTCGTTGGGGATCACGATCAGCGTGTCCACGTGCTCGCGGAGCTTCTGGATCCCCTCCTGAGCCTGCCGGGCCCGCTGCGTGCCCTCGAACGCGAACGGCCGCGTGACGCAGCCGACGGTCAGGGCACCGATCTCGTTCTTGGCGATCTCGGCGATCACCGGCGCCGCGCCGGTGCCCGTGCCGCCGCCTTCACCGGCCGTGACGAACACCATGTCGGCGCCCTTCAGGGCCTCCTTGATCTCGTCGCGCGACTCGGCGGCCGCGCCCTGACCGATCTCCGGGTTGGCGCCGGCGCCGAGGCCCTTGGTGAGCTCGTGGCCGATGTTCAGCTTGATGTCGGCGTCGCACATCGCGAGCGCCTGGGCGTCGGTATTGCACGCGATGAACTCGACGCCGCGCAGGCCTGCGTCGACCATCCGGTTGACCGCGTTGGTACCGCCGCCACCGACGCCGACGACTTTGATGACTGCGAGATAACTGCCGCTTTCCATTCGTGACCGTCCGACCCTAGAGTTAGTGTTGAGCGTTTTGAGAACAGTCGCTCGTAGCGGGAGTTTCGCACGTTAAGCGCAGGACTTGCGGGAAGTCAACGCCAAACGCCGGAACGCAAGCGCTATTGCAAATCGAGGAACCCTCGATCGAGGCGGCAGAGTTGGCGATTTCGGACGGTAAAGCTGTACTTGAGGGTTAGTCTTCTCCTATGGCGAGGTGGACCCATCCGAAGACGCTGTCGCGCCGGCGGATCCGGTGGCGACCCCGCCCGCGCCGGACGCCCCGTCCGCGCCGGACGCGTCCGATGATCCGGTCGTGGCCAGCCCGGCCGCGGCAACCGCCTGCTCGCTGACGCCCGCAGCCGGGCGTGCCGGGTCGCTGACGTCGACGTAACTCGCACCGGCGGAACTCGGATCGGCCAGCACCTCGGTGGCCGACGCCCACTTGGCGGCGAGGTCGGTGTCGTCGCCGAAGTACAGGCTGGGACCGGAGCGCAGCTCGGCGACCAGGCCGTTGGCCGAGCTCGTCGTCACCTGAGCGATCCGCGTCTCGAACTGCGCCGGCGCGGCCACGAGCAGCGCGAGCGCATCCAGCGCGGAGCCATTGGTGACCTTCGAGCCGCCCGGGAGCGAAGGCACCGGAATCGACGGCAGCGACCCCGGGGCCACGTCCCGTAGCAGCGTCCCATCGCCGCTGACCACGACGGCCTGCTTGCCCGCCACCAGTGCCCCGAGCGGAAGCTGCTCGACGACGTCGATCCGCATCCCGTGCGGGAACTGGGTGCTCACGCCCACGTGCTTCACGATCGGATAGGGCGCCACCGCGCTCTGTAGCTGAGCTTGGCGGACGTCGAGCGTGGTCATGTTGAGCGCCGCCAGCCGGAGTGCCGAGCGGATATGGCCGGCGTCCGGGCCGTATACGCCGACGATGCTCACGCGCCGGACGGCAACCAGCGAGGATTCGCGGACCCACAGCCAGCCTCCTGCGAGCAGCGCGACCACGACGGCCAGGACGATCGCCACGCGAACGCGCAGCCCCACCCCCCGCTTGACCGTCACGCGCGCCTCCACTCGGCGGGCAGCTGCACCGGGCCAAGCGTCTGGACCTCGGGCTCGAGCGCGATATCGAACCGCTCGAGCACCCGCCGGCGCCCCTCGGCCATCACGGCGACGACGTCGGCAGTGCTCGCCTCGCCGTGGTTCTCGATGAAGTTGGCGTGCTTGGCCGAGAAGCCCGCGCCCCCGATCCGCAGGCCGCGGCAACCCGCCTCGTCGAGCAGCTGACCCGCGGTGCGCCCCTCGGCCCGCGGGTCGTCGGGGTTCTTGAACGTGGAGCCGAACGTCTTGATCCCCGAAGGCTGGGCGGCCTTGCGCCGGGCCCGCATGTCGGCCAGCGTCGCCTTGACCTCCGCGCTCGCCGCCTCGTGCAGTCCGAACGAGGCGCGGGCGACCACCTCGCCAGAAGCCAGGCCCGAGCGGCGGTAGGCGAACCCCAACTGATCGGGCGTCCGGCGCTCGGTTCCCGCCGGACCCGCCACGTCGACCCACTCGAGCACTCGGGCCAGCTCGCCGCCGTAGGCGTTGGCGTTCATCCGCACCGCGCCACCGACCGTTCCGGGGATGTTCACCCCGAACTCGATTCCGGTCAGCCCGGCCTGGGCCGCCCGCGCCGAGACCGACGGCAGGCGCGCGCCTCCGCCACAGCGGATCCGGGTTCCGTCGAGTTCGATCGTGCTCAGCTCCTTGTCCAGCTTCAAGACGAGTCCGCGGACGCCTGAATCCGCCACCAGGAGGTTCGACCCCGACCCGACGACACCTACCTCGAGCCCCTCGGCCTGGGCCCAGGCGAGCAGCCGCTCGAGCCCCTGCACCGAGCCGGGGCGGGCGAACATCTCGGCGGGCCCGCCGGTGCGGATCGTGGTCAGTCGCGCCAGCGGGTAATCCCGCTGGACGCCGCGAGGCACCTCTGACATGGCCAGGAGGCTAGAACGCGCTCCGGCGGGGTCGGTCAGCTAACCAGCGAGCGAGCCAGCGCGTCGATGTCGCCGGCCCCCATGCACAGGCACAGATCGCCCTCACGAAACGCCCCGAGCAGGAAGCTGTGAGCGTCGTCGAACGAGGGCATCCACGCCACCGGGACGCCGGATCCGGCGTCCGCGGCTGCCGCGGCGACGAGATGCCCGTCGACGCCGGGGAAATCCTCGGCCCGCTCGCGGGCGGGATACACGGGCAGCACGACGGTCACGTCGGCGCCGGCCAGCGCGCGACCGAACGCGCCGGCGAGCGCCCGGGTGCGCGAGTAGAGGTGCGGCTGGAACACGGCCACCAGTCGCTCCGGCGCCAGCGTGCGCGCGGCGGCGATCGTGGCGGCGACCTCGGTGGGATGGTGGGCGTAGTCGTCGTATATGGGGATGTTCTTTTCGGTTGACCCGAGCAGCTCAAACCGCCGTCGAGCGCCTCTGAACCCGGCCAGGGCGGCGATCCCCCGGGCCGGATCGGCGCCCGCCAGCGCCGCGGCGGTGAGCGCCCCGGCCGCGTTGATCGCGTTGTGGACGCCCGGCACCGACAGCGCGACCTCGCTCCCGCGCCAGGCAAACCGTGACCCGTGCGTCGAGACCACCACGTCCGCAGCGTCGTAGGCGAGCGCGTCGGGCGGGCACAGCGCCCGCAGCGCGGGGCGGTCCCAGACCGCGGCTCCGACCGTCGCGCGCGCCATGAACTCGCGCAGGGTGTCCTCGAGGTCAAGGCGCGAGCTGTACGTCGCGTGGTGGTCGAGCTCGGCGTTGGTCAACACCGCGATCTCGGGGCTCAGGGCCAGCAGCGACCGATCGGATTCGTCGGCCTCGACGACGATCCATTCGCCGCTCCCCCACCCGGCGTTGGCGCCGGTGTCGCGTAGTTCGCCTCCGACTGCGTAGGCCGGATCCAGGCCACCCGCCCGCAGGATCTGCACGATCATCGCTGCCGTGGTGGTCTTGCCGTGGGTGCCGGTGACGGCCAGGCAGCGCTTGGACGCCGCGATCTGGGCCAGCAGCTCCGAGCGGTGCAGCTCGCGCCCGCCGGCCGCCTGGCGTTCCGGGTTCTCGGGCGGGATCGCGGTCGAGTAGATCACTTCCGACCCGTCTGGGACGTTCTCGTCGGCGTGGCCGATGACCGGCTCGATCCCGACCGATCGCAGGCGCGCCATGTAGGAGGACTCGGCCCGGTCGGAGCCCGTGACCGACGCTCCCAGCGCCCGCGCCAGTAGCGCGAGCCCGCTCATGCCGGCGCCGCCGATGCCGACGAAGTGCAGCTTGCGAGCCGGCCAGTCCTCGCCGGCGGCGCTCTCGCCGCGCGGCGCCGTCACTCCTCGCGCTCGAGCACGACCACCGGAATGTCGCGCCGGGTCTTGCGTTGGTACTCCTCGTAGGCGGGCCAGCGCTCGGTCATCATCCCCCACAGCTGCGGCTTTTCCTCGTCGGTGGCCGTCCGGGCGCGGGCCGTGAAACGGTCGCCGCGCACCTGCACGGTCACCTCGGGCTGCTCGGACAGGTTCAGGTACCACGCCGGGTGTTCCTCGGCGCCTCCTTTGGAGGCGACGACGACGTGGTCCTCACCCCGCTTGCCGTAGATCAACGGCGTGCTGCGCGCCTCACCGGAGCGCCGTCCGGTGGTCGTCAGGATGAGCACGCTTGTGCCCTGCCAGTCGTGTCCCTCGGCGCCGTCGGTCTGTACATAGCGCCTGACGTGCTCCTGGCCGAACAGCATCAGTCCACCTCGTTTCCAAGTTTTGTGAAGGTGCGAGGCTATACAAACCGACCGGCCCCCGCACACGAATCACTGCGGGCGATGGCGGGCCGCCGCGAGCAGCTCGTGGGCGATGTCACGCGCGGCGTGTGGCCTGGCCAGGGCGGCCGAGGCACGAGCCATCGCGGCCAGCCGTCCCCGGTCGGCAAGCAGCCGTCCCACCTCGCCGGCGAGCCGGGCCGGGGTCAGCTCGTCGTCGGGGATCACCACGGCCGCGCCGGCGCGCTCCATGTAGCGAGCGTTGGCCGTCTGGTGGTCGGCGGTGGCGTGGGGATAGGGGATCAGCACGGCGGGCTTGCCGTGCGCGGCGATCTCGAAGATCGAACCGCCCGCGCGCGCCACCACCAGGTCGCAGGCCAAGAGCGCCTCACCGAAGCGTGAGATGTATCCGCGCAGGTCATAGTGCGACCCGCTCATCCCGGGTGGCCGGAGGTTCTTCAGGTCGGGCAGGTCGCGCTCGCCGGCGGCGTGCAGCACTCGGAAGCGAGCGCCGGCGAACGCCTCGACCGCCGCGTAGTTGATCGACCGCGCGCCCTGGGAGCCGCCGAACACGAGCACGCAGGATTCGCGCAGACCGATCCCGAACCGCTCGCGAGCGGCGCGCCAGTCGGTGGCGGGCGCCGGCACCGGGCGCCCGGTGAGCCGGTAGCGCGGGCCGTCCCGTCCCTCGATCGGGAAGGCCAAGCAGACTCGTCGCGCGAACGGCGCGAGCCACCGGTTGGTCAGGCCGAGATGGCTATCGGCCTCCATCAAGACGAGGGGTACCCTGGACACAACCGCGGAGACCCCCACCGGTCCGGCCACGTAGCCGCCGGCTCCGAGTACGGCCACCGGACGCGCCCGGGCGAGCACGGCGCGCGCCTGGCGCGCCGCCCCGGCGGCGATCAGACCGGCGCGCAGTGCCTTGACGGGATGCCCGCGCTCGAGCGGCGCAACGCGCACCCGATGCAGCTCGTAGCCCGCGGCCGGCACCAGCTCGACCTCGGCGCGATCGCCCCCAACGAACGCTACCTCGGCCCCCTCAGCCCGCAGCGCGTCGGCCACCGCCAGCGCCGGCACGACGTGCCCGGCGGTCCCGCCGGCGCCGATCACGATCCGCGGCGCTGTCAACTCTCGTGTTCCGGACGACTTGCAACCGTGTTCGGGGACGGGCGATGTTCAGCAACAGGCCGACGGCGCCCAGCATCACGCATAGATTGGTGGGGGCGTAGGAGATGAAGGGCAGAGGCACGCCGGTGAGCGGCGCGATGCCCAGCACGACGAAAAGGTTGAGGATGCCCTGGCACAGGATCAGCGAGGTCAGACCGGTGGCCAGCAGCTTGGCATACCGGTCGGTGGCGCGCCGGGCGGTGCGCAGGCCGGCGTAGGCGATCATCCCGTACAGGCAGACGACCCCGAAGATGCCCAGCACCCCCAGCTCCTCGCCGATCACCGCCAGGATGAAGTCGGTCTGCGCCTCGGGCAGGTAGAAGATCTTCTGCACCCCGCGCCCCAGGCCGACGCCGAGTAGCCCGCCCGAGCCGAGCGCGATCTGACCCTGAACGGCCTGGTAGCCGGGGCCGGACTTGGTGGCGGACGCCCACGGGTGCAGGAACGAGGTCAGCCGCGCCCGCTCGTAGGGCTGCGCCGTGGCGAGCAGCACCACGCACAGCGCGACGATTCCGGCGAGCGCCGCGACGTAGCGCAGCGGCATACCGGCCGCGATCAGCAGCGCGGCGACGGTCAACGCGACCACGATCGTCGTGCCGAGGTCGGGCTCGACGACGATCAGCAGGCAGGCCGGACCCGTGACGATCGCGATCGGGGCCACCGCGGCACGGAAGCTCCGCATGCGCTTGGGGTGATCGGCCAGGTAGCGCGCCGCGTAGAGGACGAGCGCGAGCTTCATCACCTCGGAGGGCTGGAACTGGATCGGGCCGGCCGAGAACCAGCGCCGGGCGCCGTTGACCACGACACCGAAGCCGGGCACGAGTACGAGCAGGAGCAGCGCGAACGAGCCGAGCAGCAGTGCGGTGACCAGGCGCGGGGTGATGATCTCGAGGCCTCGCCGCGAGAGCACGTGCATCCCGACCAGGCCGAGCCCGCCGAACAGGAGATAGCGCACGAACTCGCCGGCCCCGGTACCACCGCTCGAAAGCACGCCGAGCGGCGAGGAGGCGCTGTACACCATCACCGCACCGAAGGCGAGCAGGCACAACGTCGCCGTCATCAGCATTCGATGCTCGAGCGGCGGCGGGGTCCTGCGCGCCGCCGGGCGAGAGCGCTTTGCCGTCTCGGGGCGGGTGGGATCCGAGTTCCGCGTGGAGTCGCGAGCGCCGCTGCGACTACGTTCGCGGACCGCCGCGGCCCGCGCCATCAGGCGCGCTCCACGAGCGCCCGGAAGTGCTCGCCGCGGGCTTCGAAGTCGGGGTACTGGTCATAGCTCGCGCACGCCGGCGACAGCAGCACGGTCTCGCCGGGGACGGCGGCAGCCCGCGCGAGCGCCACCGCGTGCTCGAGGTCACCCGCCTGACGGAGCGCCACGCCCGCGGGCGCGAGCGCGGCGGCCAGGTCCGGGGCCGCCTCGCCGATCAGGTACACCGCACGGCAGCGCTCGGATACTGGCCCGGCGAGCGGCGAGAAGTCCTGCTGCTTGCCCCGGCCGCCTGCGATCAGGTGGATGTCGCCGGGCAGCGCCTTCAGGGCGACGATCGTGCTCGCCACGTTGGTGGCCTTGGAGTCGTTGATCCAGGTCACGCCGTCGTCGGTGGGGATCCGCTCGAGGCGGTGGCGGACCCCGGCGAACGTCCGCAGACCGGTGGCTACCGCGTCGCCGTCGACCCCGCGCGCCAGGCACACCGCGGCAGTGGCCATCGCGTTCTGAACATTGTGTGCGCCCGGAAGCGCGAGCTCATCGACGCGAATGAGCGGCTCCTCCCCCCACCACAGGTAGTCCGCGCGCTGAGACAGATCCGGACCCGGACCCGGGCCGAAGGTCACCCGGCGGGCGCAGCCGGGGAGGGTGGGATCCAAATCGTCCACGCCCAGATCAGCCGGCGCGACGGCCAGGTCGTAGTTGCCCTGGTTGGCGAAGACGCGCAGCTTGGCCGCGACGTAGTCCTCGTAGGTGCCGTGGCGATCGAGGTGGTCCGGCGAGAGGTTCAAGAGCACCGCGGCCTCGGGCGCGAAGGCAAGCGTGTCCTCGAGCTGGAACGACGACGCCTCGCACACCACCGTGACGTCGTCGGGAAGCTCGTCGACGAGCGAGGTGGCGGCCGTTCCCACGTTGCCGGCGACCGCCACCGCCAGGCCGGCCTCGCGGTGCACGTGGCCGATCCACTCGGTCGTGGTCGTCTTGCCGTTCGTCCCGGTCACGGCGATGAACTCGTTGGGGATGAGCCGCCAGGCCAGCTCGAGCTCACCGAGCACCGTGGCTCCGCGGGCTCGCGCCGCCCGGACCACGGGCGCGTCCTGGGGTACGCCGGGACTCTTGATGAGCGTCCTGGCGCGGGCGGCAAGATCGACGCCTGACGCATCAAGCCGTACTTCGACGCCGGCCTCGCGAAGCCTTCCCGCCGCCTGCGCTAATCCCGGCCGGTCGGCTGCGCCGGCGTCGACGCCGGTGACCGCTTCCCCGCGGGCCCTGAGCGCGAGCGCGGCGGCCACGCCCGAACGGGCCAGTCCGACGACGAGATATGGCCCTCCCGGAAGCGGGGGCCGTGGCTTACCCACGAATGCTGAGGCGATACACCGTAAACGCGATCGCCGCGCAGGCCGCGGCCACGATCCAGAAGCGCAGGATGATCTTGGTCTCAGACCAGGCCTGGAGCTCGAAGTGGTGGTGGATCGGCGCCATCAGGAACACCCGCTTGCGGAACATCTGGAAGGAGACGACCTGGATGAGCACCGAAAGCGCCTCGATCACGAAGATTCCGCCGAGCAGAATCAGGAGCACCTCGGTATCGGTCATCACGGCCAGACCGGCGATCGCGCCGCCGATCCCGAGCGAGCCGGTGTCGCCCATGAACACGCTGGCGGGGAAGCTGTTGAACCAGAGAAAGCCGATGCACGCCCCGACCAGGCAGGCGGCCAGCAGGCTGAGATCCGACTGCGTGTAGGTGATGAACGTGATCCCGATGTAGGCCAGCAGCACGATTGCGGCGCATCCGGCGGCCAGGCCATCCAGGCCGTCGGTCAAGTTCACGGCGCTGGTCGTGCCGGCCACCACCAAGTAGATGAACACAGGGAACAGCGGCCCGAGGTCAACGGAGGCGTGAACGAAGCGCAGATCGATCGTGGAGCTCACCCCCGCCTTGCGCGTCGCCACCCACCACAGGCCGAGCGAGATCGCGATCGTCACGGCGAGCTTGGTCCGCGCTCGCAGGCCGAGCGAGCGGCGTTTGACGATCTTCGTGTAGTCGTCGGCGAAGCCGAGCAGCGCGCACGCCACCGCCGTGCCCAGTACCCCGACCGAGGCCCAGTCCCGCTTGGACAGGATCAGGAATGGGATCGAGACCGCGAGCATGATGATGATCCCACCCATCGTCGGGGTGCCGGCCTTGGTCTTGTGGCCCTCCCGCAGCTCCTCGCGGATGTTCTGGCCGAACGCGCGGCGGCGCAGGAACTCGATGAACTTGGGACTGAGGAACAGGCACAGCATCAGCGACGCCGTCCCCGCGATCAGCACCCGGCCGGAGATCGAGCCCATCAGGCGCTGGCCCCAGCCCCGTTGGCAACGGCCGCGCGCGCCCCGATCGCGCGGCACACGAGCTCGAGCCCGACCGCGAGCGAACCCTTCACGAGCACCACGTCCGACGGGCGCAACAGCCCCGGCACGATCTCGGCGGCCGCCGCCGCGTCCGCAACCGAGTGCAGCTCGCCCCCGAACGGCTCCGCGATGGCCGTGGCCAGGGAACCCACGGTGACGAGCAGCTCGACGCCGGCCCGGGCCACGTGCTCGCCCAGTTCGCGGTGATAGTCGCGCCCACCCGGCCCCAGCTCGCGCATGTCGCCGAGCACCGCAACCGACCGAGCACCGGGTGCCCGGGCCACGGTGTCGGCCAGATCCTCGAGGGCGGCGCGCATCGACATGGGGTTGGCGTTGTAGCAGCCATCGATCAAGGTCACCCCACCGGGCAGCACGACGTGCTGACCGCGACCGGCGGTGAGCTCGAGCGTGACCCGTCCCTCCGGGATCACTCCGACGGCCTGCGCGGCCGCCGCGGCTGGGAGCAGGTTGCGACGCAAGTGCGCCTGGAGGAACGGCACTTCGAGCTCGATCGTTTGCCCGCGCA
>DATJUA010000130.1:0-28293 GCA_035502815.1 Solirubrobacteraceae bacterium | reverse complement strand
CCCTAATCAAGCCGCAGTTTGAGGTGGGACGCGGGCAGGTCGGGAAGGGCGGCGTGGTGCGCGATCCCTCGGAGCGCAGGCGGGTGCTGGTCGAGATCGGCGCGGTCGCGGTCGAGTTGGGGGCGTCGGTGCTCGGCTACGCCTCGTCCGGCCTTCCGGGGCCGAAGGGGAATCTCGAGACGTTCGTCTGGCTGGCCGAGGCTGCACGCGGGGACTCGGTGGATCTCGAGGCGGCCGTCGCGGAGGTTGAAGCGTGAACCCGGTCCGGACGGCCACGGTGCTCACGCACCGCCGGCCGTCGGAGACGAAGCCCGCCATCGATGCCCTGGTCGAGCTCGCGCGAGCCGCCGGGGCGATTCTGTACGTCGATCCGGAGGAGACGCGCAAACACCGTCTCGAGCACGCCGAGGGTCTGGAGGTGGACGTGGAGGGTCGGATCGAGGCCGACATCTGTTTCGCGCTCGGAGGCGACGGAACGATCCTGACCGCGCTGCGGCGTTACGCGGGCACGGGCGTAGCCGTGTTCGCGGTCAATTTCGGCGAGATCGGGTTCCTGGCCACGGTCGACCGCGAGGAGGCGGACGCCGGGTTCGCTCAGGCGTTCGCGGGCGACTACGAGGTCCTGTCACTGCCCGGGATCGCGCTGTCGGGCGATCGCGGCGAATGGCTGGCCATCAACGACGTCTCGATGCACCGGCAGCCCGGCAACCGCGTGGCCGACCTCGCCTACGCGGTGGGGGACGATGAGATCGGCCGGGTGCGCTGCGACGGCCTGGCCGTCGCCACCCCCGCCGGCTCAACCGGGTACAACCTGGCCAACGGCGGCCCGGTGATGGCCTGGGGCGTCGCCGGGTTCGTGGTGTCCTTCATCGCCCCGCACTCGCTGACCGCGCGGGCCCTGGTCGTCGCGCCGACCGACGTGCTGACCGTGCACAACCGCTCACGCGAGGAGTCTGTCGACGTCACCGTCGACGGCCGGCCGGTCTGCACACTCGCACCGGACGAGGAGATCGAGGCGCGGTTCGTCGACGACCAGGGGCACCTGGCGCAGGTGGCGGGCGCGAACTTCTACCACCGCCTGCGGGAGAAGTTCGGCCGTCTCTCGTCGATGCGCTAGCCGGCGCCGGCCGCTCGCGGCCGGCGTGCGGGCGGCGTGCGGACGGCGCCATGGTGCGGACCAGCGCCGTGGTGCGGACCTGCGCCGTGGTGCGGACCTGCGCCGTGGTGCGGACCAGCGCCGTGGTGCGGACCAGCGCCGTGCATAAGTCCCCAAACCTCCCGTACTGGCGCTCGCCTGGGGACATAAGCATCTCCCACGTGCTTATGTCCCCAAGGTGGGACGCGGGAGTGGCGATTTCGGGGTTTTTGCACCGCAATGCATGGGGGCCGGTCGCACGATGCCGCCGCAAGCCGGCGAGTCCCGCCCCGCCACCAACCCTCCTGTAGAAGTCGCCAAATCATCCGACGCGGCGCGGCCCAGACCACGCCCGATGGGGCGCGGCTACGCGAGGCCCGGACGGGTCGCCCGGGCCTCGCGAGGCGCATCGGTCAGGGCACCATGAAGGAGAGTGGGCCGGACTGGAGCAACACGAGCACGGCCATCAGCAGCACGAAGAAGATGCTCCACCCGATCACCTGGCGGAAGATGTCGCCTTCCTTGCCGGCGAGTCCGACCGCGGAGGCGCCGATCGCCAGGTTCTGCGGCGAGACCATCTTGGCCAGCACGCCGCCCGAGCTGTTGGCCCCGGCCAGCAGGGTCGGCGACAGACCTGCCTTGTGCGCGGCCGCGACCTGAAGCGCGCCGAACAGCGAGTTGGTCGAGGTGTCCGAGCCGGTCACCGCCGTGCCGAACCAGCCGATCAGCGGTGAGAGGAAGGCGAAGAATCCGCCGGCGCCGGCCGCCCACGTACCGAGCGTGATCGTCTGGCCCGAGAGGTTCATGACGTAGGCGAGTGCGAGCACGGCCATGACGGTGAGGATCGCCCACCGGAGCTGGACGACGGTGCTCCAGTAGGTCCGGATGGCGAGCCCCGGCCGGACGCGCAGCACGAGCGCCGTCAGCACGCCCGAGACGAACAGCCACGTGCCGGCGGCGGTCAGATAGTTGAGCTTGAACGTCTCGCTCGTCGGCGCCTTGCCCTTGGAGCTCAGGACGTGCAGGCCGGGCCAGCTGAACGCGCTCGTGGCCTTGTCGAGATCCTTGCTGATCCCGCTGATGCTCGTGACCCCGAGCACGATGATGATGATGATGTACGGGGCGAACGCCTTGAGCATCTCCGCGCCGGTCGGCGGCGGGCCGTCGGCGCCGCTGCGGCGCTCGAACGAGGCGTCGGCAACCGCCCCGCCGGCGATTGCCGGCCGGCGCCCGACCGCAGACGCGGTCGCGGCTGGCGCCTCGGGCGACCACACCTGAACCAGCAGCACGACCGCCGCGGCCGAACCGAGCGAGGCGACGATGTCGGTCAGCTGCGTGGAGATGTAGTTCGAGGTGACGAACTGCAGCAGCGCGAACACGACTCCGGCGGTCAATGCGGCCGGCCAGGCGGCGCGCAGGCCGCGGCGGCCGTCCGCCATGAACACCAGCGTGAACGGGACGATCAACGCCAGGAACGGCGTCTGGCGACCGACCATCTGGCTCAGGTGGTGCACGGGCAGGCCCGACACCTGCGCGAGCGTGGTAATCGGGATCGCGATCGCGCCGAACGCGACCGGGGCCGTGTCGGCGACGAGCGCGAGCGCCGCCGCCCGCAGCGGGGAGAACCCGAGCCCGACGAGCATCACGCCGCAGATGGCGACCGGGGTCCCGAACCCGGCAAGCGCCTCGAGCAGCGCCCCGAAGCAGAATGCGATCACGACGACCTGCACGCGCGGGTCGTCCGAGACGCTGCTGAACGCGCGCCGGAGCAGGGCGAAGTACCCCGTGACGTCGGACATGTTGAAGATCCACAGGGCGTTGATGACGATCCACATGATCGGCCAGAAGCCGAACGCCGCGCCTTCGAGCGCCGCGTCGCCGGCCTGTCCGATGGGCATCGAGTAGACCGTCAGGGCGATCACGATCGACACCCCGAGGGCGATCAGAGAGGCCCACTGAGCCTTCATCCTGAACCCGCCCAGCAGGATGAACAGCACCAGCAGCGGCAGGATGGCGAAGATTGCGGTCAGTCCCAGCGAATGGGAAACCGGATCGAGTACCTGCTTATACACGGAGACCTCCCTCTGCCTCCCGGACGCGCCGGGAAGGTCGCGTTCGGAGATCTCCTACCCAGGGACAACCTCAGTTATGCAATCGCTTGCAGCCCCTGCGCGAGCACCTCGGCGGTGTGGATCGCCCGGCGTCCCGTGCCGGCGGCGATCTGGCTGCGGCATGAGAATCCGTCCGCCACGAGCAGCGTGTCCGAGCCGGCGGAGCGCACCTGGGGGAGCAGGAACTGCTCTCCGACTCGCATCGAGACCTCGTACTGCTGGCCGGCGTGATACCCGAATGAGCCGGCCAGCCCGCAGCAGCCCGCCTTCGTCATCTCCGCCTCAACGCCGGCGCGCCTGAGCAGCTCCGGACCCGCACCGATCACTGCCTTCTGGTGGCAGTGGCCGTGGATGAGCGCCCGGCGGTCGACCCGGGGCGGCTCCCAGTCGGGCGCGTATCGCTCGAGCAGTTCCTCGAGCACGACCGTCTGGGTGACGAGGCGGCGGGCGTGCTCGTCGTGGGGCATCAGCTTGCGCAGCTCATCGCGGAACACCGAGGCACAGCTGGGCTCGAGCACGAGCACGGGCACCCCGGACGTGATCGGCTCCGACAGCGCCTCGAGCGTGTTCTGGAGGGTACGGCGGGCGAGGCCGAGCATGCCGAAGTCGTAAAGGGGCCGCCCGCAGCACACGCGCCCCCGCGGGAGCTCGACCGCGAACCCGGCGGCCTCGAGCACCTGGACGGCCGCCTTGCCGGCGTCGGGCTCGAACAGGTCGGTGAACGTGTCCGGCCAGAGCACGACGCGTTGGCTGCCGGGACTCGCCGCGGCCCCGGCGGCGGGCCGCGACGCGAACCAGTCGCGGAACGTCCGGCGAGCGAACCGCGGCGCCTCGCGCTCCTCGGCGATCCCGAGCATCCGCTTGCCCGCGCCGGACAGTCCGGGCGCGTGGCTGATCGCGTTCGCGAGCCGCGGCGTCCGCGCGGCCACCGGGCCCCACCACGGCAGGAGGCCGAGCACATAGTGGTTGAGCGGTCGCCGGCGCCGGCCGTAGTAGTGGGCGAGAAACTCGGCCTTGTAGGTGGGGATGTCGACCTGGACTGGGCAGTCGCCGGTGCACCCCTTGCACGCCAGGCACAGATCGAGCGACTCCTTGACCGCGTCGTCGCGCCAGCCCTCGGTGACCACGTCGCCCTTGAGCATCTCGAACAGGAGGCGCGAGCGACCGCGCGTGGAGTGCTGCTCCTCGCGCGTGGCGTGGAAGCTCGGGCACATCGTGAGGCTGCCGAGGTTTCGACACTTCGCCATGCCGAAGCAGCGCTCGATCGCGGTGGCGAACGAGCCGCCGTCGTCCGGGTAGGCGAAGTGGGTATTGAGCTCGGGCGGCCGGTAGTCGGGGCCGAGGCGCAGACCCTCGTCGAGCTTGACGTCGCCGATCAGCCGGTTCGGGTTCATCTTCCCGTCTGGGTCCCAGATCCGCTTGAAGTCGTTGAACGCCTGCATCAGCTCGGGGCCGAACATCTTCGGCAGCAGCTCGGCGCGCCCATGGCCCTCGCCGTACTCGCCGGCTAGTGAGCCGCCGTAGGAGACGACGAGGTCGGCGCACTTCTCCATGAACGAGCGGAACGTCTTGACGCCCTGGGCGGTCTTCAGGTCGAAGTCCATCCGGGTGTGCACGCAGCCCTGACCGAAGTGGCCGTAGTAGACGCAGCGGTAGCCGTGGTCGTCGAGGATCTTCTGGAAGTCGCGCAGGTAGGCGCCGAGCTTGTCCGGGTGGACGGCGGCGTCCTCCCAGTTGCCCTCGGCGTCCATGTAGCCGGGCGCGCGGCTGTCGCCGACTGCGCTCTCGCGCACCTTCCAGACGCTCACCTGGTCGAGCTTGTCGGTGATCACCCGGGCATCGATCTGGGGGCCGTCAGCCAGGTCCTCGAGCGCCTGTTGGGCCTCGGCCATCGCCGAGTCCGGATCGTCCTGGCCGAACTCGATGTACAACCACGCGCGCCCATCGGGCAGCAGCTGGCGCTCGGCGGCGAGTCGGCTCTTGGCGACCATGTTCTTGATCAGCTGGTCGTCGAAGCCCTCGAGGCCGATCGGTCGACAACGCTCAAGGATCACCGGCACGTGATCCGCCGCCTGGAACACGTCGGGGTAGCCGAGCAGCACGGTGCGGCGGTGCTGTGGGCTCGGCACGAGACGGACCGTCGCGTGCAGCACGTTCGCGCACGTGCCCTCCGAGCCGACCAGCGCGCGGGCAACGTGGAAGCCGTTCTCGGGCAGGAGCTGATCGAGGTTGTAGCCCGACACGCGGCGCGGGATGTCCGGGTACTCGGAGCGGACGCGGTCGGCCACGCGGTCTCGCAGGTCTCGGAGCTGCTCGTAGATCTGGCCCTTGCGTCCTGCGGCCGCGATGATCCGCTCGAGTTCCTCGTCCGAGGTCGCGCCGACCGTGAGGCGGGTGCCGTCGTAGAGGACGACGTCTAGCTCGATCACGTTGTCGCTCGTCTTGCCGGCCATGAGCGAGTGCGTGCCACACGAGTTGTTTCCGAGCATGCCGCCGAACGTGCAGTACTCGTGGGTCGCCGGGTCCGGGCCGTAGGTCAGGTGGTGCTCTTCCGCGGCGTTGCGGAGCTGGTCGCAGATCACGCCGGGCTGCACGATCGCTCGCTTGGAGTCCGGATCGAGCTCGACGATCTGGTTGTAGTACTTGGAGTAGTCGAACACGACCGCGACGTTGGTCGTCTGGCCGCTCGGGGCGGTGCCGGTTCCGCGCGGCAAGACCGGTGCGCCGTACTCGCGGCACGTGGCCACGCCGGCGATCACGTCCTCGGGTCCGCGCGGGATGACCACGCCGATCGGTACGGCGCGGTAGATCGAGAAGTCGTTGGCGTACATCGCGCGCGTCCCCGCGTCGAAGCGGACCTCGCCGGATACCGCCCGCTCGAGCGCGCGCTTGAGGCCCGAGATGTCGACGTCACCGGGACCGCTCGTAACGTGGCGCTGGTCGAGCTGGGACGCGGTAATGGCCATCGATCTCCTCTCCTAGGTGTTCGAGCCTTACCGTACCTTCTGGGACTGGGCATCTGTCGGCGGCGCCTTACGGCGGTGCCTCAGCCGATCTGTCGGGGCCGCCTGGTAGACCGCAGGCATGCTGCAAGAGCTGCGCGTCGAGAATCTGCTGCTGATCGACCGGGCCGAGCTGCGCCTCGCGCCCGGGCTGAACGTCGTCACCGGCGAGACGGGCGCGGGCAAGACTCTCCTGGCCCAGGGCCTCGACCTCCTGCTCGGCGGCCGCGCCGGGAGCGGGGTGGTGCGGGGTGGGGCCCCCGAGGCCTACGTCGAAGGGGTGTTCGCGATCCCGCCGTCGATGCGCGAGCTCGAGATCTTGCCCACCGGGGCCGAGGAGATCGTGCTGGCCCGGCGGGTGTGGCCCGACGGGCGGACCCGAGCCTACGTGTGCGGTCGCTCGGCGACCGTGGGCGATCTGCGCGAGCTCGGCGGCGCGCTCGTGGCCTTCTACGGCCAGCACGAGCACCGCCGGCTAATGCTCTCGACCGTCCAGCTCGACGTTCTCGACGCTCATTGCGGCCCGAAGCAGGCATCCCTGCGGGCGAGCGTGGAGGACGCCTACACGCGGGTGCGCGCGCTCGAGGCGCGGATGGCGGAGCTGGGCGAGCTGGCTTCCGGCCGCGAGCGCGAGCTCGACCTGCTCGCCTTCGAGCTTGCGGAGATCGAGGCCGTGGCGCCGAGTGAGGCCGAGGCCGCCGAGTTGGCCGCCGAGCGCGAGCGCCTGCGGCATCTGGAGACGCTGCGCGGGGCAGCCGCCGGCGGCGCCGACGCGATCACGCCCGACGACGGCGTTGGGGGGGCGGCGGAGCTGCTCGCCCAGGCCGCCTCGCAGGTTGAGCACGCCGCCGGCATCGACCCGGAGCTCACCTCCCTGTCCGAACGCCTGACCGCGCTCGCCTACGAGGCCCAGGACGTGGGCGCCGGTCTACGCGCCTATGCGTTCGGGCTTGAGTCCTCTCCCGGCCGGCTCGAGGAGGTAGAGGAGCGCCTGGCCCAGTTCGCGCGTCTCGAGCGCAAGCACGGTGGTGGGGTCGCCAAGGTGCTTGCCCACGCCGAGCGCTGCCGGGCGCGCCGAGGAGAGCTCGAGCGGGCGGAGGTCGCGCTGGGCGAGGTCGAGGGCGAGCTGGCGAGCGCCCAGGCCGAGCTGGATCGGCTCGCCGGCGAGCTGTCCGAACGCCGGCGTCAGGCCGCGCCAGGGCTCGCCAAGGCCGTGCGCGAGCGGCTGGCCGAGCTGGCCATGCCCGAAGCCGAGTTCAGCGTCGAGCTCGGGCCCCGGGAGGATGGCTGCGGCCCACGCGGCGCCGATGCCGTCGAGCTCCTGATCGCGGCCAACCCGGGACTGCCGGCCGGGCCGCTGCGCGAGATTGCCTCGGGCGGCGAACTCTCGCGGGTGATGCTGGCCATCCTTAGCGTCGCACATGGCGCAGGCGGGTCCCGGGCGGCGCAGAGCGGCCCTCTTCTCGTGTTTGACGAGATCGACGCCGGCATCGGAGGGCACACCGCCCGAGCCGTCGGCGAGCACCTCCGCGCGCTCGCCGCCGGCCGGCAGATCCTCTGCATCACGCACCTGCCCCAGGTAGCCGCGATGGCTGCGCGCCACTTCACGATCGCCAAGGACACGAGCAGCATGCCGGCCCGGACTACGGTCTCGGCGCTCGACAGCGCCCGGGTGATCGGCGAGCTGGTCCGCATGCTGGGCGCCGACGAAGGCGATCGCGCCGCAACGCGCCACGCCCGCCAGCTGTTGCAGGCCGCGTAGCGGCGGCGTCCGGACGGGTCGCTAACTTCAAATGGTGAGAACGCGACTACACTCGGACGGCGAGCGAATGGCTTCGGGCGACACCAGGTTCATCTTCATCACGGGCGGGGTTGTCTCCTCGCTCGGCAAGGGAATCGCCGCCGCATCGATCGGTCGTCTCTTGGTCGCCCGCGGGCTGGACGTCCAGCTCCAGAAGTTCGACCCGTACATCAACGTCGACCCGGGCACGATGTCGCCTTACCAGCACGGCGAGGTGTTCGTGACCGAGGACGGCGCCGAGACGGACCTCGACCTCGGCCACTACGAGCGGTTCACCGACGCCAACACCAACCGCGCCTCGAACGTCACCGCCGGCGGCATTTACAACACGGTCATCCGGCGCGAGCGCCGGGGCGACTACCTGGGCGCCACCGTGCAGGTCGTTCCCCACATCACCGATGAGATCAAGCAGCGGATCAGGCTGATGGCGGAGGCGACCGACGTTGACTTCGTGATCACCGAGATCGGCGGGACGGTCGGCGACATCGAGTCGCTGCCGTTCCTCGAGGCGATCCGGCAGTTCCCGGTCGACGTGGGGCGCCGGCGCTGCATGTTCATCCACCTCACGCTCGTGCCGTACATCGGGCACGCCGGCGAGCTCAAGACCAAGCCCACGCAGCACTCGGTCAACGAGCTGCGGCGCATCGGTATCGCCCCGGACATGGTGATCTGCCGGTCGGAGTCGATGCTGGGCGGCGACATCCGCCGCAAGATCGCGCTGTTCGCGAGCCTGCCGGTGGAGGCCGTCGTGTCTGCGTACGACGTGCCCGACATCTACCAGGTGCCGCTCGTGTTTCGCACCGAGCGCGTCGACGACTTCATCCTGTCCGAGCACTTTGGGGTGCAGGCCCCGCAGCCGGACCTCAGCGGCTGGGAGGCGATCACCCGCCGGGCCAAGGAAGCCGGCCGCAAGGTCCGGATCGCGCTGGTCGGCAAGTACGTCCGGCTCGAGGACGCGTACCTGTCCGTGGTGGAAGCCCTCCGCCACGCCGGCACCCACCACGACTGCAAGGTCGAGATCGAGTGGGTCGACTCCGAAGAGGTCGGCGACCCGGCGGTCGCGGCCCGCCTGGAGAAGGTGAGCGGGATCCTGATCCCCGGCGGGTTCGGAGGTCGCGGGATCGAGGGCAAGATCCGAGCTGCTCAGATCGCCCGGGAGAAGAAGATCCCCTATCTCGGCATCTGCCTCGGCATGCAGCTCGCGGTGTGCGAGTTCGCGCGCCACGTGGCAGGGATGGAGGGCGCCAACTCGACCGAGTTCGACCTCGAGACGCCGTTCCCGGTGATTGACCTGCTGCCCGAGCAGAAAGAGATCGCCGACATGGGCGGCACGATGCGGCTCGGCGCCGACCCGGTGAAGCTGCACGACTCGACCCGGATTCGTGCCCTGTACGGCGAACCGGTCGTGTACGAGCGCCACCGCCACCGCTACGAGGTCAACAACCATCTGCGCCGGCGCCTGGAGGCGGCGGGACTGATCTGCTCGGGAACGAGCCCGGATGAGCGGCTGGTCGAGGGGATCGAGCTTGCGGCCGACCAGCACCCCTTCTTCGTGGCCTCGCAATACCACCCGGAGTTCAAGTCGCGCCCCGAGCGGCCGGCGCCGCTGTTCCGCGAGTTCGTTGGGGCCGCGCTCGAGCACTCCGGCGCCGCGCCCGAGCACTCCGGCGCCGCGCCCGAGCGGGCCGGCGGCGCGCCCGAGCGGTCTGGCGCCGAGGCACCGAACGCAGCGGATGCCGCCCCGGCCGCCCCGGCCGGCGCCCACAGGTGAGGCGCGCGACCGAGGCCGAGCGCGAGCGGCTCCACGAGACCTTCGGCGCGCTCTGCCGAATCGAGAGCCCTTCCGGTCGTGAGCGCGACTGCGCGGCGTGGGTGACGCGCGAGCTCCGCGAGATGGGGCTCGAGGTCGAGGAAGATGACGTCGGGCCGAGCGTCGGCTCGGATGCGGGCAACCTGCTGGCCAGGATCCCCGGCTCGGGTCCAGACAGCATCCTCCTGTGCGCGCACATGGACACCGTCCCGCTGACCGCTCCGGTAGAGCCGGTGCTCATCGACGGCGGCTGGACGAACGCGGGGGAGGGGATCCTGGGCGCCGACAACAAGACCGCGGTCGCGGTCATCATCGAGCTGGCCCGCCGGCTCACCACCACCCGCGAGCCGACGCCGGTGGGGGTCGAGATCCTGTTCACCGTGTGCGAGGAGATATCGCTCCTCGGTGCCCAGGCGTTCGACTCCAGGCGGCTGGACAGCCGCTTCGGCTACGTGTTCGATCACGCCACGCCGATCGGGGAGATCGTCACCGCCGCGCCCACCCTTCACCGCATCGTGGCCGAATTTCACGGCCGCGCCGCCCACGCCGGCGTCCGCCCCGAGGCGGGACGGAGCGCGATCGCCGCGGCGGCTCGAGCCATCGCCACGATGCACCTCGGGCGCCTCGACGACGAGACGACCGCCAACGTCGGGACGATCGCGGGTGGAACGGCGATCAACGTGGTCCCTGAGCGCTGCCGGATCGAGGCCGAGGTGCGCAGCGTCGACCAGCAGCGCGTCGAGGCAATCGCAACCGAGATGATCGACCACATGCAGGATGCCGCGGACGCCGCCGAATGCGACCTCGACGTGACCGTGGAGCGGATGATCGAGGGCTACAGAATCCGTCCTCGAGCCACCGAGGTGACGGTCGCCGAGCGGGCGCTGCGCGCCTGTGGCTACGAGCCGAGCCACATCCTGACCGGCGGGGCCTCGGACGCCAACGCGTTTCGCGTCGCCGGGTTCCCGTGCGCCAACCTGGCCGACGGCACCGAGCACAACCACGAGCCGACCGAGCGGATCAGCGTCGACGCGTTGGAGAGCCTGCTCGAGCTGGCGATCGCACTGGTCGACGAGTCCGGTCCGGAACTGGGGAAAAGATCGGCGGCGCCTGATGGCGGCGCCTTGGAAGAAGGCGTCTCGTGAGCAACGAGATCGAGCCGATCGGCACCGACGTCAAGTGGGAGGGGAAGGTGATCAGCGCCGGTACCGAGCGCTTCCGGTTTAACGACGGCGCCGAGGTCGTGCGCGACAAGGTGTGGCACCCCGGGGCGGTCGGCATCCTGGCGATCGACTCCGAGCACGTGTGGCTCACCCGCCAGCCGCGCGAGGTGATCGGCGAACCCGATTCGCTTGAGATCCCCGCCGGCAAGCTCGACGTCCCAGGCGAGCCGCCGCTCGAGACGGCCAAGCGCGAGCTGGCCGAGGAGATCGCGATGCGCGCGGAGCGGTGGGAGGAGCTGTTCGCGTTCTTCACCAGCCCCGGCTTCAGCGACGAGCGAGTGTGGCTGTATCTCGCCACCGAACTGTCTGACGCTTCGGGCTACGAGCGTGACGAGGACGAGCGGATCGAGATCGTGCCGTGGCCGCTCGCGCGGCTCGACGAGGCGACCGCGCAGTGCGAGGACTCCAAGTCGCTGATCGCGCTGCTCTGGCTGGCGGCGAACGGCCGGAAATGACCGTTCACGATTCGGCCAGCCGCGGCTTTCAGCTGGGAGCGGACGCGTACGAGCGCGGCCGGCCCGGGTATCCGCAGGACGCGATCGACTGGCTGCGCGCCCAGCTCGACCTGACTCCGGGGCGCACCGTGCTCGACGTCGGCGCCGGCACCGGCAAGCTGACCCGCCAGCTCGTCGCCACCGGCGCCACCGTGCTTGCCGTCGAGCCGGTGCCTGGCATGCGCGCGGTGCTCGAGCGCGTCGTGCCGGAGGCCACGGCGATGGAGGGGACGGCCGAGGCTCTGCCGGTCGGCGACGGAGCGGTGGACGCGGTCACGGTGGGGCAGGCTTTTCACTGGTTTGACGTGCCGATAACCCTGGCCGAGTTTCACCGCGTGCTCCGGCCAACCCCGGCGGGCCGTTTTGGGCTGATCTGGAACCGCCGGCGGATGGACCAACCGCTTCACCGCGAGATCAGCGCGATCATCGAGCCCTACCACGGCGACACCCCCCGGCACCTGCATGGTGCCTGGCGCGAGCCCGTCGAGACGAGCGAGCTGTTCACGAAGGTCGAGGAGCTCGAGGTGCCGTCCGAGCAGGTCGTCGACGTCGATGGGGTCGTCGATCGGGTTGGGTCGACGAGTTTCATCGCGGCTCTTCCCGACTCCGACCGCGAGGCCGTACTCGGGCGAGTCCGCGCGCTAGCCGAGCGCCATCCGGCACCGCTGCGCCTCGAGTACGTGACCGAGGCCTACGTGTACGAGCGTCGCTAGGCCCGCCTGGCAGGAGGGGGTTCCCGGGCCTCGAATAACCGGGATATGGCCACGGTCCACTCCGTCTCGGACCACCGGCGGACCGCCGATCTGACCTTCGACTTCCTCGGCTACCTCGAACTCGAGCGCGGCCTGTCGCGCAACACGCTCGAGGCCTACCGCTCGGATCTTCAGCAGTTCGGCGAGTTCCTCGCGCGCCGGGGCCTCGACCCGCTCGAGGTCCAGACGACCGATCTCGCGGCCTTCGTATCCGAGCTGGCCTCCGGCAGCCCCGAGCGCCGCGCCGCGGCGCCGGCCACGCTTCAGCGCAAGATCGCCTGCCTGCGCTCCTTCTACCGGCATCTGCGACGCGAGCAGGTTCTCGACCGGGACCCCGCGTCGGAGCTACGCGCCCCGCGCTCGCGTGCGCGGCTGCCCAAGGTGCTCAGCCGGGACGAGGTCGCACGCCTGCTCGAGCAGCCCAAGGGCGGGGGCCCGGCGGCGCTGCGGGACCGCGCGCTGCTCGAGACGATGTACGCGTGCGGGCTGCGCGCGTCCGAGGCGATCGGGCTCGAGCTGTCCGAGCTCGACCTCCAGGACGGGATCCTGCGCGCCCGCGGGAAGGGCTCCAAGGAACGGATCGTGCCCGTCGGAAGCAAGGCGATCGAGGCGCTGAGCGCGTACGTCGAACGCGGCCGTCCCGCGCTCGTGGGGATCCGGCCCGAGCGTCGCGTGTTCGTGAACCTGCGGGGCGGCGGGCTCTCGCGCCAGGGGCTGTACAAGATCGTGCGCCGCCACGCCCGCAGCGCCGGCCTCGAGCAGCGGATGAGCCCCCATACACTGCGCCACACGTTCGCCACGCACCTGCTGTCCGGCGGATGCGACCTGCGCTCCCTACAGGAGATGCTGGGTCACGCCGACATCGGCACGACGCAGATCTACACCCACCTGTCGACCGAGCGGCTGCGCGACGTGTACTTCGAGGCGCATCCGCGGGCCCAGATCGAGCGGCCCTCCTAGGGCTCGCCGCCGCCCGTTCTACAGTCCCCGGGATGGGGATGACCCACTTCGACGACGCGCCGGCTCGCGAGCGCGATGTCGGCCACATCCGTGGCCGGTGGACCCAGCTCGGCGGAGCCGCCGGGTGCGTCAAGGTGGGCGTCCGCCGGATCCAGATTCCGGTGGGAGGCTGGTCCACGCCCGCCCACGAGCACGGCCGCCAAGAGGAGATCTTCTATGTGTTGGAAGGCCGTGGCGTCTCCTGGCAGGCCGGCGAGACCGCCGAGGTGCGAGCGGGGGACTGCATCGTGTATCTGGCCCGGGGCGGCGCCCACACTCTGCATGCGCTCGAGCCGCTCGACGTGCTGGCCTTCGGCGAGCGCCACGAGGACGAGAGCCTGGGCTTTCCTCGGCTCGGCTTGTCGCTCGTGGGTTCTCGTGCGGTCGAGTCGCTGCCGTTCTTCAGCGACGGCGTCCCGATCCAGTTCGCCCGCGAGTCCGCGCTCGGCCCGCCGCCACTACCTGACCCGCTCCCGGGCCCCGACGCGCCACGGCCACCAACGATCGCCAATGTAGATGACGTCGTGGCGGCGAGCGTCGAGCGTCCGCGCGTGGCACGCACGCGACGCAACCTGGGTCGCGCCGCGGGGTCGATCAGCACGGGCCTCCAGCACGTCGAGGTCGCGCCCGGCAAGTACTCGACGGCGCAACACTGCCACTCCGTCGAGGAGGAGATCTTCGTGATCCTGCACGGCGACGGCGTGCTCGTGCTGGGCGAGGAGGAGACGGCGGTAGGTCCCGGGCACGTGATCGCGCGCCCGGCGGGCACGGGGGTCGCCCACGTGTTCCGGGCCGGTGATGGCGGCCTCACGTATCTGGCCTACGGCATGCGCGACGCCGCCGACGCCTGCTACTACCCGCGGTCGGGCAAGATCGCGTTCCGGGGGCTCGGCCTGGTGGCACGGCTCGAGCGGCTCGACTACTGGGACGGCGAGGACTGAGACGGCGGGCCTTCGTGATCGTGCTCGACGCCTGTGGCGTCGGCGCGCTGCCCGACGCGGCCGACTACGGTGACGGCGCCGCGAACACGCTCGGGCACCTCGCGCAGGCGGTCGGAGGGCTCGACCTGCCCACGCTCGGGCGGCTCGGGCTCGGCTCGATCCTCGACCTGCCCGGCGTGCCGCCCGCGCAGGCGCCGGTCCTGCACGGCCGGCTGCAAGCGATCGGCCCCGGCAAGGACTCGACCGCGGGGCACTGGGGCCTGATGGGCGTCTCCGCCGCGCGGGCGCTCCCCACCTACCCCGACGGATTCCCGCCCGAGATCGTCGAGATCGTCACGAGGATCGCCCGCCGTGAGGTGATCTGCAACCGGGCCAGCAACGGGATCGAGGCGATCGAGCGGTGCGGACCCGAGCACGTCTGCACCGGCGCGCTGATCGTCTACACGAGCCAGGACTCCGTGCTTCAGATCGCCGCTCATGTGGACGTGCTCGACGCCGCCGAGCTGTACGCGATCTGCGCCGGCGTCCGCGAGGCGCTTCCGGCCGAACACGCGATCGGGCGGGTGATCGCGCGTCCGTTCGCCGGCGCCGACGGCGACTGGCGGCGGACCGACGGGCGGCGCGACTTCTCCGTTCCGCCGCCCGGCCGCAGCTACCTCGACGAGCTCCGAGAGGCCGGGGTGCCCGTCCACACGGTCGGCAAGGTTGGGGCGCTGTTCGCCGGCGTCGGGGTCGACGTTGAACATCCCGGCGCCACCAACGCGCGCGCGCTCGAGGAGACGACGGCGCTGATGCGCTCGCTGGACGCCGGGCTCGTGTTCACCAACCTGGTCGAGACCGATCAGGTGTACGGCCATCGCCACGATGTCGAGGGCTTTCACCGCGCGTTGCGGGCAATCGATGCGACCGTGGCGCAGTGGCTCGAGCTGCTGGGTCCCGGCGACATGCTCGTGCTGACCGCCGATCACGGATGCGACCCGACCGCTTCGCACACCGACCACACGCGCGAGTACGCGCCTTTGCTCGCCGCGTTCGAGGGGGACGGCTCGCGCCGGCACGACGGCGTGCTCGCCGACGTCGGCGCGAGCGTGCTGGCGTGGCTGGCCGGCCGGGGCGCCGACGCGTTGCCGGGCGAGTCGTTCGCACCGCGAAGTGACTGAACCATGCCCGAGCTGCCCGAAGTAGAGACGATCCGCCGCCAGCTGGCCCCGCACGTTGAGGGCCGGGCGATCGCCGCCGCGTGGATCCTGGACCCGCGCTGGACCCGGCCCGACGCGCGCGGCCCGGTCGAGGCCGCGCTGCGCGGCGCGGTCGTAGAGCGCCTAGGTCGCGCCGGCAAGTACCTCGTGTGGTCGCTCTCGGACGATCGCTACCTGCTCCAGCACCTGCGCATGACCGGGACGCTGCTGTACGACCCGCCCGCTCCGCCGCCGCATACCCGGGTGCTGCTCGAACTCGACGACGACCACCGCGTGGTGTACGTCGACCCACGCCGGTTCGGTACGGGTCATCTTGTGCAGGGCGCGAGCGCCCGAGACGAGTACCTGAGCGCCAGGCTCGGGACCGAGCCATTCACCCCCGGGTTCACGACCGCATACCTGCGCGCCCAGGGGCAGGGCCGGGCGGCTCCGGTCAAGGCATTCGTACTCGATCAACGCCACATCGCGGGCGTGGGGAACATCTACGCCGACGAGGCGCTGTTCCGGGCCGGGATCCATCCCCTGCGTCCGGCCGGGCGCCTGAGCAAAGCCGATTGGGACCGCCTGCGGCAGGGGATTGAAGAGGCGCTGAGTGCCGGCATCGCGGCCAAGGGTGCCTCGATCGACGACTTCCGGCACGTGGACGGGGCGCGCGGCTCCTTCCAGGACCTGTTCCTCGTTCACCGCCGGGCCGGCCTGCCCTGCCCGACCTGCGGGACCACGATCCGCAAGATCGCCGTCGGCGGTCGCGGCACGTACGTGTGCGAGCGCTGCCAGCCGCGCCCGCGACTTAAGCGGCCAACAGCTCCTTCAGCCGTCCAGCCCGATCCGCGGCCAGCAACTCGGTGAAGCCGCCGATCGGCTCGTCGCCGATGATGATCTGGGGGAAGGTGAACATGCCGGTCCGCTCCTGGAGCCGGGCCCGACTGTCCGGGTCCCGTGCCAGATTGATCTCCTCGTAGGCGATGCCGCGCTTGGCCAGAAGAGCCTTCGCGCTCGTGCAGAACGGACAGGCTTCGGTGGTGTAGAGCGTGACTCGGTGCATGATTACAAATTTGTCGGCGGCGCCTGACGGCGACGCCTTAGCTTCACAAAGTATAGCGAGCGAGGCATGCCGAGGTCGCTGAGGACCGAGGCGATTGTGCTGCGCTCGATCCGCTACGGGGAGGCCGACCGCATCCTGCACCTGTACACGCCCGGATACGGCCGGTTGTCGGCCATCGCCAAGGGCGCGCGGCGGGCCCGGAGCCGGTTCGGCGCCCGGCTCGAGCCGTTCTTCCACATTCGCGCGATCCTGCACGAGGGTCGCAGCGAGCTGCACACGGTCACGGGTGTCGACACGGTCGCCGCGCACGCCGGCCTGCGCGAGCATGCCGCGACGATCGACGCCGCCGGTCGCGCCTGCGACGCCGTGGCGCGGCTGTTCGAGACTCCGGACCCGCACCCGGAGGTCTTCTGCCTGCTCGCCAACGAGCTGACGCTGCTGGACCTCGACGTTACCCACGCGCGTGCTGCCACCGGCCTGGCCTTCCGGCTCAAGCTTCTGCTCGCGGCGGGGATCGTCCCCCAGCTCGGGTCGTGCGCCGGATGCGGCGAGTCAGAGCACCTGCGGGGCTTCTCCGCCGCCGCCGGCGGAGTCGTGTGCAGCTCCTGCGAAGCGGCCGCGTTCCCACTCGGGCAGGAATCCCACACCTTCCTGGTCGGCGCGCTCGGCCGACCGCTCGCTCAGGCGCCCGAGGCATCCGAGCTGGCGCTGGCGCAGGCGGAGCGCGCGATCACCGAGACCGCCGAACACCACGCGCACGTGCGGCTGCGGCCGCTCGTCGGCCGGCGCTGAGCACCGGCGCCCGCAACACGCGCCGGGAAACGTCACGTCTTCGTGACAACTCGCCTCGATCCGCGCGGCTCGCTGTCAGAATCGAATGACATGAGCGGTCAAATCCTCACCTCGGGCTCCGAGCATCCGGGTGGGCCGGTCGCGGCCGCCTTCGCCGACCGGATTCGCCAGCGTGAAGAACGCGAGCTCGCGCTGGGCGCAACGCGGTCCTACCCCGCGAGCCGGCAGCGTGAGGAGCCCGATTGCGGCCTGCGCACCCCGTTCCAGCGTGACCGCGACCGGATCGTCCACTGCAAGGCGTTCCGTCGGCTCAAGCACAAGACGCAGGTGTTCGTCGCCCCCGCGGGCGACCACTACCGCACCCGGCTCACGCATACGCTCGAGGTCACTCAGATCTCGAGAACCGTGGCCCGCGCGCTCGGCCTCAACGAGGACCTGGTCGAAGCGATCGGACTCGGCCACGACCTGGGCCATCCGCCCTTCGGGCACGTGGGCGAGGACGCGCTCGATCGCTGCCTGCGCGAACGGTTCGGCCTCTCATTCATGCATCACGAGCACTCGCTGCGGGTGGTCGACACGCTCGAGCGCGACGGCCTCGGCCTGAACCTGACCGAACCTGTGCGGGACGGGATCGTGGGCCACTCGGGCCGGGCGCGGGAGCCGAGCACGCTGGAGGGAAAGATCGTCCGCTTGATGGATCGCGTGGCTTACATCAACCACGACATTGATGACGCGCTGCGCGCCGGGCTGCTATCGCCCGACGATCTGCCGGCGGGTCCGATCGAGATCCTCGGCGGCACCGGCTCGCGGCGGATCGACATGCTCGTGCACGACCTGGTTGAGCACTCCGCTCGGGCAGACGACATCGTCCAGGGCGAGACGGTCGGCGCGGCGATGGCCGAGCTGCGCGCATTCATGTTCGAGCGCGTCTACCTCGGGCGCGAGGCGACGCGCGAGCACGCCAAGATCAGGCTCGTGATCTCCTCGCTGTTTGACCACTACTGCGCCCACCCCGAGGACATTCCGGCCTCGATCCCGCCGGGGGAGCTGCCGCGGCGGGTGACGGACTACCTGGCGGGCATGACCGACCGCTTCTGCATCCGTACGTTCGAGGTCCTGAGCGTGCCGGTAGCGTTCGCGCCGTGACGCGGTACACCGCCGACTCGCGCGACCGCGTACGCGATGCGGTCGACATGCTCGCGGTCGTCTCACAGCGCACCGAGCTGCGCCGGACCGGGCCCACCGAGTACGTCGGGCGCTGCCCCTTCCACGACGAACGCACGCCGTCATTCGGCGTCAACCCGGTGGAGAAGGTCTACCACTGCTTCGGCTGCCAGGCCTCGGGTGACGTGTTCAGGTTCGTGATGGAGACCGAGGGCCTGGACTTCCCCGGCGCCCTTCAGGCGCTGGCCGACCGGTTCGGCGTGGAGCTCGAGACCGAGGCCGAGGATCCGCAGGCCGCCGCCAGGCGCCAGCGCCGCGAGCGCCTTCATTCGCTGCTCGGGCGGGCTGCTACCTACTACGAGCGCTACCTGTGGGATGCGCGCGAGGCGCAGCCGGCCCGCGAGTACCTGCTCGGCCGCGGCCTGCGTGAGGAGACGCTCCGCGCCTTCCGGGTCGGGTACGCGCCGAGCGCGTGGGATCGGATGCTCACCGCGTCGCGCCGAGCCGGATTCGGCGAGGAGGAACTGCTCGCCACGGGCTTGGCCCAGCGCTCCAAGACGAACCCCGGCCGGATCTACGATCGCTTCCGCGAGCGGATCATGTTCCCGTCCACCGACGCGCGCGGCAACGTGCTGGGCTTCGGCGCCCGAGCGATGCGGGACAACCAGCAACCGAAGTACCTCAACACGGCCGAGGGCGACATCTACCAGAAGCGACGGGTGCTGTTTGGAATCGACCGGGCGCGCGCGGCCGCGGCGCGCGCCGGCCGAGTGATCCTGGTCGAGGGCTACACCGACGTGCTGGCGCTCCACCAAGCGGGGCTCGAGAACGCCGTTGGGATTATGGGCACGGCACTGACCGACGAGCAGATCGACCAGCTGCGACGAGTGGCCGACGTGCTCGAGCTGTGTCTGGACGCGGACCGGGCCGGGCAGGACGCGATGCTCCGCGCCGCTCAGCTGAGCGACCGGCGGGGTCTCCAGCTACGCGTGGTGCCGCTTCCGGAGGGCACCGACCCGGCGGACCTGATCGAGCGCGCCGGCCCGGAAGCGCTGCGCGAGCGCGTGGCCGCCTCCGTCCCGTTCGTCGCCTTCCACGTCGAGCGGATCCTCGAACGCAACGACACGAGCAGCGCCGAGGGACGCGATAGGGCGTTCCGCGAGCTCCAGCCAGCGCTCAAGAACTTGGACGCCGGCGTGTTCGGCGGCGAGCTGCTGCGGCGAATCGCCGGCCGCCTGGGGTTGACCGGGGCACAGCTCGCGACGCTAATCGAGGGGGCCGCGAGACAGAACGGCGCCGGCGCCACGCCGGCAGCGAGCACGGGTGCTCCGGAGCCAATCGAGCAAGGGGCGCGACAGGAGCAGACGTTCCTCGCGCTGTGTCTCGCGGTGCCGCGCGCCGGGGCCCGGAAGCTGTTCGAGATCGACATCGATGGGCTGATCACGAGCGGACTGCTGCGCCGCGCCGCCCGTCACATCGCGGGCCGGACGGATTCGCCGCTGGCCGACCTGCCCGCGGAGGATGACGCGCTGGCGCGGACTGTCGCCGCGCTTGTCGCCGAGGCCGGTCGGCGTGGCCCGGTGAGCGAAGATGAGCTCGAGCACGCGCGCCTGGTGCTCGACGAGGCCCGGCTCGACCGCGCCATCCGGCGGGCGACCGCCGACGGTGGCTCCGGCGTCCCGGAGCTCGCGCGCGAGCGGGAGACGGTCCGGGGCGCGCGCCGGGCGGTCACCACGCGCCTCGAACGCGCGGTCTGACAGGACCGCGCGGTGCCGCCGGCGCGACGCGTCAACGCGTCGCGGCGGCGACCGCGCGCTGGACGGCGGCGACCGTCGTGCCGTGGGCGCGCGCGATCTCGCGCACGGTCTCGCCGGATCGCAGACGGGCCCGCAGCTGGGCGGGCCGGATTCCGAGATATCTGGCCGCGGCACGCAGCTCGGTCGGCGTGAGTCCGGCCACCCTAGCCGAGCGCCGCTGGCGCTGCGGGAGCTGCGGCGGCGGGATCAGGTCGGTCGTCGGGTTCACGGGGAGGATCAGCGGCGGGCGTGGCGCCTGGTTGAAGTCGAAGTCGGCGGTCAGATTCCCGAGGATCGGGTTGTCCTCGCGCACGTCGGGGCGCGGATCGGGACGGCCGTCGGTGCGCGGATCGAGCCGTTGTCCGTTCAGGAAGTCGTCCTCGATGAACTTCACGTAGGCGTCGAAGCTGAGCGTCTGATGGTCGATGAAGCCCTTGCGCGCATACGGGCTGATGACCAGGCCGGGGACGCGCAGTCCGTACCCGTTCTGGTCCACTTGCGGCGGGTCGACGTGGTCGTAGAAGCCGCCCCAGTCATCCCAGGCGAGGAAGATCGCGGTGCTGTCCCAGTCCGGGCTGTTCATGATCGCGTTGATCAGACCGGTCACGTAGGTCTGGCCGGCGGTGATCAGCCCCGGAGGGTGCTCCGACACGGTTCCGTTGGGGACGATCCACGACACCTCGGGCAGCGATCCCGCCTTCGCCGCGGAGAAGAAATTGGACAGCGACTGGATGTTGGCCAGCTGGTCGTCCTGCTGTACGTCGGTGAAGTAGGGAAGCGGATTCCAGATCCCGGGGGTCTGGGCGCTCTGGCCGACCGGCGCGCACGACATCGCCGCGTTGTCATCGCAGTCCGGCTCGGTCCCCTTGAACACGTAGTACGCCCAGCTCACCTCGTAGCGGTGCAGTAGGTAGGTCAGGTCGGTCCACGCGTAGTTGGGATCGCTCGGGCTCTTGTTCCCCAGTCGGCGCTCGAAGTCCGGTGGGTTCTGGGGGTTCTGGAGGGCGTTGCGGCAGCTCATCGGGTCGCCCTGGACGCTGCAACGGGCCGACCACTCCGAGACCATGTACAGGTGGGCGGGCAGGCTCCAGGACAGGTTGGACTCGAACATGTGGTCCTGGAGCACGAAGTTGCGCGCGTAGGTCCAGTAGTTGGAGATGTCGGCGCCGGTGTGGTAGCCCATCACGTCGGCGATGCTGCTCCCGCTTCCACAGGCCGGGTTGAACGTCTGCGCGCAGCCGGCCATTCCGGCCTGCTGCTGGCGGACGAACCCATCCATGCTTCCCCCGTCGATGTCGGCCTCGGCGTTGTCGAAGCTGTGCGGGCCACCCAGGTTCTCGTCCTCCCGGTCGTGGAACGGGCGAACGCAGCCGCCGGTGGCCGGATCGGGGAGGCACGGCACCGTGCCCGGATTCCCCGCCAGGCCGGGGATCCCATCGGCTCCGGGATAGGTCCCGAAGTACGAGTCGAAGGACCGGTTCTCCTGCATGATGATCACGACATGGCGGATCTTGTGGATGCCCACAGCCGGCGGCTGGGGGCCGACGGTCTCGGTCGTGCTGAGCGGATTGGCGGTGGTGGAGCTCTGCGTCGAGCTCTGGCTTGCGCCGTGGTGCGAGGAGCCGCCACACCCGGCGAGCAGCAGTGCAGCGGCCAGCGCGCCCGCGGCCAGCCGGCCACCGCGCAGCCGTCGACGTGCGCGCCAGCGACCGGCGCCCCGGCCGGTCAACACCATTGCCCCATGCACTCACGTCGGCGTCGAGAAGACAACTCGGCGATCCTAAGCATCAAGACCTCGGCCTGCGTCAAGGCCAGGTAAAACGCGGGCCAGCATCATTGCCGGCGGTTGGCCGAACATGCTGTCGGCCTACCGTGGCGTTGAGCCCACGTTATGGATGGGCTTCATTTTCACCCGGCAAGGCCGATTATTAGGCGGGTCGCTTCCCGGTACAGTGTTGGGGCGAACCAGCCAGTTACCTGGCTTCTGGAAGGTCGTTACACCCTAATCCGGGGTAACTCAATCGGCAGAGTGTTCGGCTGTTAACCGAAATGTTGTGGGTTCGAGTCCCACCCCCGGAGCTGTTACTGCAATGGAAGTGAAACGTGGGTCCGAGGTGCGCGCCGGACTGACCATCGCCGAGCTCGAGGACTGGGAGCTTCACGGCGCCGTCTGGCGAGCACTCGAGGTGAGCGCCGAGCGCGCCGTGGTCGAATTGTGCAGCTGCTCCGGGGAGCCGATGGACGTCGTGTCGGGAGACGCTCCCGAGCTGATCGAGTTCGTGCGCGCGCGCCGCGACGATTGATCAGCAAGCCCCTCGACGAGTGCGGCGGCGCGTGAGGCGCCGTCGTGCGCGCCAGCCCACGCCGCCAGCTCGCGTGCGCGGGCGGCGAGCGCGGCATCCGACAACGCGCGGCGGACCGCCAAGCGCAGCGGCCCCGGGCCCACGAAGCGCCACGGTAGCCTGACGCCGGCGCCGGCCCAGTCCACACGCGCGGCGTTCTCGGCCATGTCGCCGCAATGGGGCGCCGCCACGACGGGGCAACCGGATGCCAGCGCCCGCGCCATCGTTCCGTGGCCGGCGTGGCAGATGACCGCGGCGCACGAGGGCATCGTCTGCGAATAGGAGACCCACTCGACGAGCCGGGTGTTGGCCGGCACGTCGATGGGCTCGGCCAGGGGCCGCCGGTTCCACGTCGCGAGCACGCGGATCGGCTCATCGCCGAGCCCGGCCAGAGCCGCGCGCAGCAGGCGGTGCTCGGGGTCCTGGGCGGTCGACGGCGCCACCAGCACCAGCGGAGCCTCTCCCGGCGGAGGCTCGACCGCGTGAAACGCCGGCTCCCACATGATCGGCCCGACGACCTCGACGTGGGGAGGCCACCGTCGCGGGTACTCGAGCTGCGGGAACGTACCCACCATGCACAGTCGCTCGCTCAGCCCGCCGTGTAGGCGCGCCACCGGTGGCAGGCCAACCTTCGCGCGGGCGTCGTTGAGCTCCGCGCGCCCCTGCCGGAGCCCGGCCTGCGTCGAGCGCTCAAGGGTCCGCCACAGCCCGCGACCGAGTCTCGTCCGCGGTATGCGTGCCCCCAGGGCGTAGGGCGGAAAGCCGTCGGCTCCGACCGGGTAGAGGTGCGGAACCAGCGTCGCCACCGGCACGCCTTCGAGCTCGCCGGCCAGCGCCGGCGCGAGCGTCAGGATGTCGTGCACCACGACGTCCGGACGCAGGTCGGCCACGGTCTGGCGGGTGTGGCCGCAGGCCATCACAACCGTCTCGTACATCTTGAAGGGCTCTCCGTGGGTGGGGAAGAGCGGGTATTCGGGCGCGGGCTCGAAGCGCATCCCCGTCGCCTCGACGTCTTCGCGCCACCGCGACCACGTCTCGAACGTCACCTCGTGCCCTCGCGCCGCCAGCCGCGCCCCGAGTGCGAGCATCGGGAACGCGTGACCGGGCTCGCCGAACGCTCCCAGGAAGAAACGACTCACGCCGCGAGCTCGGCCACCGTGCGCAACTGCTCGATCCGCTCCTCGGTGGTCCAAGCCGTGGGAGCGACGATCAGCGTGCCTACCCCGGCCTCACGGAACGCCGCCAGGCGGTCTCGCACGGCCTCGCGCGGGCCGCACAGCGTGACCATGTCGATCAGCTCGTCGGGCAGCACGGCTGCCGCCTCCTCCTTCTTGCCCTCCAGGTACAGGTCCTGCACCTCGCGCGCTGCGTCCTCGAACCCGTAGCGCTGGACCAGCTGGTTGTAGAAGTTCTGCTTGCGCGATCCCATCCCGCCGATATACAGAGCGAGGAACGGGCGCATCCGGTCGCGCGCCGCCGGCCGATCATCGGAGACGAAGGTGTTGACGGTGGGCGCCATGTCGAAGTGCTCGAGCGATCGTCCGCCGCGCTGCGCGCCCTGCTCGAGCAGGTCCCGCACATCTCCGACGTGCTCGGGCGAAAAGAAGATGGGCAGCCAGCCGTCGGCAATCTCGCCGGCCAGCGCCGTGTTCTTCGGCCCGATTGCCGCGAGGTAGATCGGGATACGGTCCTGCACGGGCGGGATCATCAGCTTCAGCGCCTTGCCCGGCCCGTCGGGCAGCGGCAGCTCGACCGTCTCGCCGTGGAACTCAACGCGCTCGCGGGCCAGCGCCATCCGGAGCACCGCGACGTACTCCCGCGTGCGCTGGAGCTGGCGCCCGAATCGCTGTCCGTGCCAACCCTCGGCCACCTGCGGCCCGGACGATCCAAGCCCCAGCAACATCCGCCCGCCCGAAAGAACGTCGATCGTAGCCGCGGTCATCGCGGTCATTGCCGGGCTGCGAGCGGGCATCTGGAAGATGGCCGACCCCAACTTGATCTTGGTCGTGCCGGCACCCAGCCAGGCCAGCACCGTCGCCGTGTCGGACCCGTACGCCTCCGCCGCCCACACCGAGTCGTAGCCGAGGCGCTCGGCCTCCTGCACGGCCGCGAGCTGGTCGGCGGGCGAGATGCCGGGGATCAGATAACCGAGGGACATGCCGAGCCGCATGGCGAGACAGAACCCTAAGGCAACTCGGCTGACCGCGGCGACCTCAGCCGTGCGCGGCCGAGTCGTAGCCGCTGCGCCGGGTAGTCAGAGATGCGGTGAGGCAAACCCTCGACGACCGCCGGATGAGAGGATGAATCCATGACCACCCACGCCAGGCTCGACCTCAACGGACCGATGCACGCTGGGTTTGACGAGATCCTCACCCCGGACGCGCTCGAATTCGTCGGCGAGCTCCAACACCGCTTCGGCTCGCGGCGCCAGGAGCTGCTCGAGGCCCGTGCCCGGCGGCGCGAGCGGCGGCGGGCAGGCGAGATGCTCCACTTCCTGCCCGACACGCGCGAGATCCGCGAGGGCGACTGGACGGTGGCACCCGTGCCGCCAGACATGGAGCAGCGCTGGGTCGAGATCACCGGGCCGACGGACCGCAAGATGGTGATCAACGCGCTGAACTCGGGCGCCGATGGGTTCATGGCCGACTTCGAGGACGCCAACTCGCCGACGTGGCGCAACATGGTCGAGGGGCAGCGGAACCTGCGTGACGCGATCGCGGGCACGATTACCTACCGCGACTCCAACGGCAAGCAATACGCGCTCGAGGAGAACGTGGCCACGCTGCTCGTGCGCCCGCGCGGCTGGCACCTGCCCGAGCGCCACTTGCTCGTCGACTCCGAGCCGGTGGCGGGCGCCTTCTTCGACTTCGGGCTGTACATGTTTCATTGCGCGCGGCGGCTCTTGCGCAACGGCAGCGGGCCCTACTTCTACCTACCCAAGATGGAGTCGCATCTGGAGGCGCGGCTGTGGAACGACGTGTTCGGCTTCGCTCAGGAGTGGCTGGGCATCGTTCCCGGCACGATCAAGGCGACGGTGCTGATCGAGACGCTTCCGGCCGCGTTCGAGATGGAAGAGATCCTGTACGAGCTGCGCGAGCACTCAGCCGGGCTGAACGCCGGCCGCTGGGACTACATCTTCTCTGCCATCAAGTGCTTCCCCGACCGGCGTGAGATGGTCCTCCCCGACCGCGGTGACGTGACAATGACGGTGCCGTTCATGCGCGCTTATGCCGAGCTCCTGGCCGCGACCTGCCACCGGCGCGGCGCACACGCGATGGGCGGGATGTCAGCGCTGATTCCGAGCCGGAAGGGCGACGAGGAGGCCAACCGCACGGCGCTCGACGGAGTCCGGGCTGATAAGGAGCGCGAGGTATCACAGGGCTACGACGGCACCTGGGTGGCGCACCCGGACCTGGTTCCGATCGCCCGCGCGGTGTTCGAGAACGGCCTTGGTGACGCTCCCAATCAGGTGTCCCGTCAGCTCGACGACGTCCACGTGACCGCCGAGCAGCTGCTCGACTTGGCCTCGACCCCCGGCGCGATCACCGAGAAGGGCCTTCGCGCCGACGTCAACGTTGGCTTTCAGTACATCTCGTTCTGGCTGACGGGTCGCGGCGCCGCGGCGATCAATTCGATGATGGAGGACGCGGCGACGGCCGAGATCTCTCGCTCACAGCTCTGGCAGTGGATCCACCACGGGGTCGAGCTCGACACCGGCCAGACCGTCACGCGCGAGCTGGTCCGCCAGGTGCTCGATGAGGAGACCGGGAAGATTCGCGAGCAAGTGGGCGACGAGGTGTGGCGCGCCGGGCGCCCGGAGGATACGCGGGAGATCTTCGAGGGCGTCGCGCTGTCGACCGACCTGATCGAGTTCCTGACGATTCCGGCGTACCGGTACCTCGAAGACTAGGTGGCGGGACGCAGGCGCCGGCCCGGCACCAGCCGCGACCGGCACGTGACGTGCAGGAGGATCACGGCGCCCAGCAGGATGATGAGGTCGCCGGCGCTCAGCACGTTGCCGATCGGCCACGGTCCGGGCACCGGGAACACGTCACCGAGGAAGGCGAGGTGCGGATGCCCCAGCGCGGCCGAGTTGTCGAACCCCGCGCGGGCGGTGATCCCGGCGACGCGCAGCGCCACTGGATTGGCCGGCATGACGCCCCCGTTGGAAGTGATTGCCAGCACGTTCAGGGCGGCGCCCGTCGCCACCAGCGGGACGCCGGCCAGGCGCCGGTTGGCGAAGATGAAGTAAGCGTCGAGCACATAGGAGAACACGTTGAGCGCGGCGTGCAGGGCGTGGCTTCCCCCCGGCGCGATGTTCGAGATCCCCACCTGGATAAAGGCCGCGAGGAGCACGGCCCACACGGCGCGGATTTGGATGTCGGCCAGACGAGTCAGCCGGCCGCCGGCGAGCGGGACGGTGCCGAGCAGCGCGATCGCTGCGAGCACGAGCAGCATCAGGCGACGCTCAGCTGAGGCTTGGCGACGGCGCGCCCAGCGCTCGACGGAGCAGCGGGCGCCTGGATTGGCGGGCCCGTGTGGAGATCCCACCAGCTGACCAGACCGCTGGCGGGAAGTGGCTCGCTCATGTGAAAGCCCTGGGCCAGTTCGCAGCCGAGTGCCCGCAGCCGCTCGAACGTGAAAGCGTCCTCGATCCCCTCGGCCACCGTGCGCAGGCCCAGGTTGTGGGCGAGCTCGATCGTCGAGCGGACGACGATCGCGTTGCGGGCGTCGGAGCCCATCGCGCGCACGAACGACTTGTCGATCTTCAGCTCGCCGATCGGCAGGTCGGTCAGGTAGGCCAGCGACGAGTAGCCGGTGCCGAAGTCGTCGATGGCCACCGAGACCCCGAGCTCGGAGAGATCGTGCATCGTGCGCTTGGCCACCTCGGGGTCGACCATCAGCGAGCTCTCGGTCAGCTCCAGCGTCAGCGAGCGCCCGTCGACCCCGTGCCTCGAGAGCAGCCGCTGAACCTCGTCGGGGAAGCGACGGTCGAGCAGGCTGCGTACCGACACGTTCAGCGATAGCGACAGCTTGCGGCCCTGCTCGTTCCAGGTGCGAAGGTCGCGCAGGCCGAGATCCAGTACGCGGTGGGTCAGGTCCTTGATCAGGCCGGTCCGCTCGGCCACCTCGATGAACTCGAACGGGCCGAGCATGCCCCGCTGCGGATGGCTCCACCTGACCAACCCCTCGGCGGCGACCGGCTGGCCGTGCCCCAGCTCGACCTGCGGCTGGTAATGCAGTAGCAGCTGATCGCTGGCCAGCGCGCGGCGGAGATCCGCGGCCAGGACAAGGCGCTCGGGGCTGTGGTAGTCGTCCTCGGCCCGATAGATCATCAGCGGGTGATGGCTGGCCTTGGCGCGGTACATTGCGACGTCGGCGCGCTGGAGCAGCGTGTCGACGTCGCCGCCGTGCTCGGGATACCAGGCCAGTCCGATGCTGGCGTCGAGCTCGATGTTGATCCCGTCGATGTCGACCGGCGTGTGCAGAGCGTCCTGGAGGCGCGCCACGGCCGCCTGCGCGGCGCTCGCGTCGGCCCCCGGCATGAACACGGCGAACTCGTCGCCGCCCAGCCGGGCGAACAGGTCCTCGCTGCGGAACGACGCCCGCAGCCGGGGCCCGACCGCCTGGAGCACCAGGTCACCGCGATGGTGTCCGAGCGTGTCGTTGACGTCCTTAAAGCCGTT